>NZ_JBMDXM010000156.1:0-127430 GCF_048594345.1 Longimicrobium sp. | reverse complement strand
CGCTTACGCTCCACGTGAGGCAGGAGTGGCTTCACCACGTCCCACTGCGCGTCTGTTATGTCGGTTTGGTAGGCTCGTCTGTCCATGAGCCCACAATATAGGTAGAGCTAGTTCACTTTGTACAATTCTTAAACACACTCTCACACCCTCACACCGCCGCCGGAACCAACCCGCCGCCGGAGCGTACCCGGAAACATATGGCACGAGCGATGCATGGTACTCGTCGCCTTCTGCTACGACCTGACGTTCCAGCGGTGCCCAATGCTGCTCACGTGGCTGGCGTTCTTCTTTCTCGCGTTCATCGGCAAGCTGCTTCTGGCGGCGGCCATGTGCTACCTGATCTTTCCCGCGGAGCGCACCTGTGACGCCTGCAACAGCCACACGCTTCCCGTGCGGATGGGTGTGGCGGGGCGGATGATGTCGAAGCTGATGCTGGGCACGCTGCAGAAGCGCTGGTGCCCCGGCTGCGGATGGGAGGGGATGACGCGCACCGGGCGGATGCGGGATGCGCACGCCCACGTTTCGGTGGAGCCTGCCACGCGCTGACCTGCGGAGCCGGACGATGAAGAAGGGGGCGGCGGACCATCATGGTCCGCCGCCCCTTTCCCTTCATCCAGCGACGCGAGCCGTCAGGGCGTGCCCTCGGCCGCGCGCAGGCGTGCGTCCATCTGGTCCAGGCGCGCCATGGCCTGCGCCAGAAGCGCCTCCAGCGCCTGCACCCGCGCCGTGCGGTCATCCAGCTGCTGCTGCAGGCGCACCGTCCGCGCCTCCAGCGCCTTGGCCGCCGCCAGGTTTACCCCGTCGATGTCGCCCATGCCGATGGTGGTTTCGCCCAGCCCCAGCGGGAATGCCGCGTAAAAATCCTCCGCCACCGGCCCCAGGTGCCGCACCGTCCGGTCCCCGCCGATCATGGTCCAGGTGGTAATGGGGATGGTGCGGATGCGCGACAGCACGTCTTCACCGTCCACCGCCTGGTAGTCCTCCTTGAGCGTGCGGCTGGACGCGCAGGTCCAGCTGGGGACGGCGGTGGTCAGGTCGCACCCCACGTTGCCGCCGGCGCCCGGCGTGTTGCCGTTGGCCGCCGTGCTTACCCGCAGGCGAATGCCGCCGTTGTAGCGGATGCGGAACTCGTTGTCGGCCTGGTTGCGCACGGAGTCGGTGGTGGACTCGTCACCCATCACCATGGTGCCCGTGTGGGTGTTGTTGGAGGCGCGGTACCCCAGGGCGACCGCGTAGTCGTTGTTGGCCGTGGTGCGGTATCCCAGCGCCACCGACCCCTGCCCGCCCGCGCGCACCGTGTAGCCGATGGCCGTGCAGGCGAAGCCCGAGCACACGTTCTGCGCCCCCGCGCTGAAACCCGCCGTGCCGCTGACCGTGCTCCCCGAGCCGAAGCCCACGCCCACCGTGGCGCTGACCGTCACCTGGTCTCCGTACGCGAACGCGCCATAGTCGCTGGCGGTTACCTGGTTGCCGCCCGCGAAGGTGAAATCGTCCATGTTGGCGTCGTCCCAGCTGGTGGCGCCGCCGCCGATGGGTGCGCGCCCAAAGCGGACGGATCCGCGGCAGGGAATCCACATGAAGCGTGTGCCGGCGCCGCTGGCCATGAGCTGCGCCGCGCACCCGCTGGTGTTGCCCACGTCGCGTACAAAGCCGTAGGCGGTAAAGGCGCCGCTGCTGTCTACCTGAAACCGGTCGCCCAGCGGTCCGCCGGCCTGCATCTCCAGCAGCGTGCTGGCCTGGCCGTGTGCCTGTGAAGCCGCGCAGAGCACCGCGGCGGCGGCAACGGCAAAGAGTCGTCTGGCGTTCATGGGACGCATTCCGTAGGAGAAGGGAGAGAAGGAGTTCATCACTGGGAGACGATGCGCAGCTGGTACGACGGGTTCCGCAGCCGCCCGGCACGGATGCTCTGGGGCGCGACCACCAGCAGGTCGCCGTTGAGCACGTAATCGCCCGTCACCCAGAGCGAGGGAACGCGGCCCCGTGCGGTGCCCGTGCCGTTCAGGTCCAGCACGCCGGCGCCGCTGGCCGTGATGCCGCCCGTGGAGCCGGTGACCAGGTTGGCGCCCACCGTCAGGTTGAACGCGCCCAGGTTAAGGGTGGCCGCGTCCGCCACCGTGATCCCGCTGATGGCCGAGGCCGCGGTGAGCGCCGGGTTGTTGGGCATGGCGGCGGGGATCACGGCCGAGTCGGCCGCAACCGGGGTGCGCCCAAGGTTCCAGTTGGCGCCGTTGGACCAGTCGCTCCCCACCGAGCCGTTCCAGGTGCGCGTCATTCCCGTCACGTCGAACACCATCTCGCCCGGGCGGCCGCCGGCGGTCGCCGTGATGGAGCAGGTGCCCGCCTGCACCCCCGTCACCACGCCGCCCGCGCTTACGGTGGCGCAGTTGGGGTTGGTGGTGGCGAACGTCACCGTTCCCGGAACCACCTCGCCCAGCGGGTTCTTGACCACCGCGGTCAGGGCGTGCGGCGTCGTAGGGTGCAGGTTGCCGTAGTCGTACTGGGGAAGCTCGCCGTCCAGGGTGACGTAGCCCGTGGGGTACTCCACCGGCGCGGAGACGAACACCTGGAACTGAAAGGTGCTCACCGTGGGCGGCACGATGAAGGTCCACGTTTCCGCCGGCGAGACCTCGTTCTGGTCCAGCACGTAGGGGTACGTGTAGTACGGCTGCGCCGCCGAGGTGAAGAAGGCGAACCCGTCGGGGATCACCGCCACGGTGCCGGGGTCGGAGGTGGCCGGCCCGGTGTAGAAGAAGATGCGGATGCCGGCCGGGTCCAGCGTGGTGCCGTCCACCGTGCCCAGCGGCTGCTCGATCAGGTTCTCGAGCGTGGCGTCGAAGGTGAACTGCCCCGTGCCGGAGTTGTAGTTGATGTTGGACGACACCAGGCGCACGTACACGTTCTGGTTGCCCACGATGAGGTCGCCGGCCGCCGTGCCCGCCTGGCTGGCGGACGGCTTGCAGCTCACCACCAGGCTTTCCTTGTGGCCCACGCAGTCCAGCGCGGCCAGCGTGGTAGGCGGCGCGCCCGTGCCGTCGGGCGGTGGCTTGGGATCGCCGTCCGGCCCCAGCGGGCTGGATTTGTCCGTGCACGCGGCGGCCGTGAGCAGCGCGAACGCGGCTACGGCGTGAAGGGCCCTGAGGGGTTTCACGGTTCCGTCCTGGTTGTCGTGCGTGGTGCGGCCCCCCCGGAGCGAGGGGACGCAAGCTTCCGCGTGCGGAAACACGCGGGGGCGACGGCCGGGACCGGGCGCGGAGGGGGGCATGGACCGGCGAAGCGGCCCAGGCACCGTGCGCGGCAAAGAGGCGTCGCAGTCCGTCCGTAACAGCGATGTATCAGATGGTTCGCTATCACAAAATCTGCGCAACGGCTACAGGATACCGTTGAGTTCCCCGGGATGCAAGCACGCCAACTGTTTACCATTCATGCGTTTACAACATATGTCTCTCTCGCCGTCAAACGTTCCGTAATTCTTTTTCACGCCCCTTTCGCGCGGCACGAACCCTGAACACAGATTCTGCAGACCTGCGCGGAATCCATCCGCTTCCCTTTCCGGTGCCAAGAATGCTGCTACGCTCCACGGATCGCGGGCTGTACTGCGAGGCGGGTGACTTTCACGTCGATCCCTGGCTGCCGGTGGACCGCGCCGTGATCACCCACGCGCACGGCGACCATGCACGCTGGGGCTCGCGCGCGTATCTGGGCTCGCGCGAGGGCGAGCGGGTGCTGCGCACGCGGATGGGGGCCGACGCGCGCATCCAGACCGTGGACTTTGGGGAGCCGGTGGAGATCAACGGCGTGCGGGTTTCCCTGCACCCGGCCGGGCACATCCTGGGCAGCGCGCAGGTGCGGGTAGAGCACCGGGGCGAGGTATGGGTGGTTTCGGGCGACTACAAGACGGAGGCGGACCCCACCTGCTCCCCGTTCGAGCCGGTGCGCTGCCACACCTTTGTCACCGAGTCCACCTTCGGCCTTCCCATCTACCGCTGGCGCCCGGACCGCGAGGTGTTTGCCGGCATCGACGCGTGGTGGCGGCGCAACGCGCGAGAGGGGCGCGCGTCGCTGCTGTTTGGCTACGCGCTGGGCAAGGCGCAGCGCCTGCTGGCGGGGATCGACCCCTCCATCGGCCCCATCTACACCCACGGCGCCGTGGAGCGGCTGACGGCGGACTACCGCGAGACCGGCATTCCCATGCCGCCCACGCGCAACCCCATGGGCGAGCCGCGCAAGCACGACTGGGGCGGCGCGATGGTAGTGGCCCCACCCTCCGCGCACGGCACCCCGTGGATGCGGCGCTTTGGCAACGCCTCAACGGCCTTTGCCAGCGGATGGATGCGGGTGCGCGGCCACCGCCGCCGCCGCTCCGTGGACCGCGGCTTCGTGCTGAGCGACCACGTGGACTGGCCGTCGCTGCTGGCCGCCATCGCCGCGACGGAGGCCGAGTGCGTGTGGGTGACGCACGGATACCGCGAGCCCGTGGTGCGCTGGCTTCGCGAGCATGGCCTGCAGGCCCAGTCCGTCGCCAGCCGCTGGGAAGGTGAAACGGACGAGGGAGACGTGGCGGTCGCGGAAGAGGGTACGGCGGAGGGCGAAACCAGCACGGAAGGCGCCACAGACGCGCAAAAATAGACGTACTTGACGCAGGCTGCCGATCCGGTTAGCGTTGAGACGAGCCGTACGGAGAAGAGGAGGTCGGATGGAGACGCGCGTCAAACGCCTGCGAGTACCGCTACACCACAGACTTGGCTGCAGGAGGAGCGTACCGCCGATGCTGGCGCGGGATGAGGAGCTACGCATCTTCCTCCAGCTCAGCAGGGAGTCGTTCCGTGTAACCGGCCGTGAGCTGGATGAGTTGATCAGGCCCGCGTAGCCGCGGCGCCCTTCGAGTTGTGAAGGCCGGACCATCGGGGTCCGGCCTTTTCCCGTTTTTGGGCCAGGAGTAATCCCGCGGTCCCTTTACGCCACCTACGACACGATGGGTCACGATGAACGATATAGCGAGACGCCATGGACAATCGCCGCGATTCAGGCATGGGCAAGTAGTGTGGTTGCCACGCGGAGACTCATGGCTCAACCGCGACAAAGCGCGACCCTTCGCAGTCGTGGCTGCGCCTCCCACGCTCACGAACGCAACGCTGGCCTACGGGAGCACGCGTGCAGCAGAAAAGTCCCTCGGCGCCGCCTGCTTCGAGGTAGCTCCGCAACAGGAGGGCGTGAACAGGAACGGGCTCTGGGCGACGACCCAGTTCTGTCCGGGCATCCTGCTCCGACAAGGCACCGGTACCCTGCCGCCGTCGGCCGGGACGCTCGGGAGAGCTACGGAGAGCTTGAAAGTGTGTCTGCGACGGGCGCTTGGGATCGATCAGGGCTCGTGCCTTGGCCCTGACGTGCCCGCAGGTTCGCGCCGGGGCAGGATCGTGGAACTTCGGCCATCGCTTTCGCGCGACGTGCGGGCTCGCTTTGCCGTGTTGTTGACGGAAGCGGAGTACTCTCGAAGAAAGAACCATCACGTCATCCTTCCCATGGTCGCGGGAGATAGGAAAGCCGCCGGAGAAACCGTTCTCCGCATCTCCGAGGGGGAATGGATGTCGGTCTTTCGTCCCCGTCCCACATCCGTGCTGATGCCGATCCCCGCCGTCCAGTCTGCCTGGTATCCCGCAGCCATTCTCAGAGAAACGAGGGCGGTCCTGGATGGTTTCGCCCTCTCCGAAATTGACCGGTGGCTGTGCAATTTCTTTGCGCTGGAGCCCCCCAGCGTCACACTCTGAACGCCATCGGGCCCTGTGGCGGTTGGTTCCGGCCCGTTGTCTGCGACTCTCATCAGGCCGACCGCCTCGAGCGAACCGATTCCCCTGACCCCGGTCCGTCCCGTGAAGGCATTCGCCGCGCTGTACGCAGAGCTGGACGAAACGACCAGGACCGGCGAGAAGGTCGACGCGCTGGTGGCGTACTTTGCGACGACGGCGCCGGAGGACGCGGCGTGGGCGGTGCACTTTCTGAGCGGGCGCCGGCCCAAGCGGCTGGTGGGCGCGCGCAAGCTGGCGGCGTGGGCCATGGAATCGGCCGACGTGCCCGAGTGGCTGTTCACCGAGTGCTACGAGTCGGTGGGCGACCTGGCCGAGACCATCTCGCTCCTGCTGCCGGACTCCGGCGCCAGCAGCGACCGGCCGCTGCGGCACTGGGTGGAGGAGCGCCTGCTCCCCCTGCGCGGCGAGGACGAGGGCGCGCAGCGCGGGGAGGTGCAGCGCGCCTGGGCAGAGCTGGACGGGCCGCAGGCGTACGTGTGGAACAAGCTCATCACCGGCAGCTTTCGCGTGGGCGTTTCGCAGAGCCTGGTGGTGCGCGCGCTGGCCCGGGTGAGCGGCGTGGACGAGGCGGCGGTCGCGCACCGCCTGATGGGCGCGTGGGATCCCACCCCCGAGTTCTACCTGCGCCTGCTGGCGGCCGACACCAGCGACACGGACCTCAGCCGCCCTTATCCCTTCTTTCTGGCCTACGCACTGGAAAGCGACCTGGAGGCGCTGGGCGAGGCGCGCGACTGGCAGGCGGAGTGGAAGTGGGATGGCATTCGCGCGCAAATGATCCGCCGCCGCGGCGCCACCTTCCTCTGGTCGCGCGGCGAGGAGCTGATCACCGAGCGCTTTCCCGAGTTGGCGCACGCCGCGGCAATGCTGCCGGATGGCACCGTGCTGGACGGCGAGATCATGCCGTGGCGAGACGGGCCGCTGCCGTTCGCGCAGCTGCAGCGGCGCATTGGGCGCAAGGTGCTGGGGCCCAAGATTCTGTCCGAGGTCCCCGTCGTCCTGCTTGCGTACGACCTGCTGGAGGTCGATGGCGCGGACGTGCGCGAGCAGCCGCTCTCGTGGCGGAGGGCCAGGCTGGAGGAGATGGTGCGCGCCACGCCGTCCGCGGGGCGCATCCTGCTGTCGCCGGCGGTGCACGCGGACGATTGGGACGCCGTGCTGCAGGCCCACCGCGACGCCCGCGCCCGCGCGGCCGAGGGGCTGATGCTCAAGCGGCTGGACGCGCCGTACGGCGTAGGGCGGCGCAAGGGCGGATGGTGGAAGTGGAAGGTGGAGCCGTTCACCATCGACGCGGTGCTGATCTACGCGCAACGGGGGCACGGGCGTCGCGCGTCGCTGTACTCCGACTACACGTTCGGCGTGTGGAAGGACGGCGAGCTGGTGCCGTTTGCCAAGGCGTACAGCGGGCTCACGGACGCGGAGATGCGCAAGGTGGATGCGTTCGTGCGCCGCAGCACGCTGCAGCGCTTCGGGCCGGTGCGGACGGTCAAGCCGGAGCTGGTGTTCGAGCTGGCGTTCGAGGGGATCCAGCGCTCGCCGCGCCACAAGAGCGGCGTGGCGGTGCGCTTTCCCCGCATGCTGCGTTGGCGCACGGACAAAAAGCCGGAAAACGCGGATTCGCTGGAAACCATCGTCCAGATGCTGGAGGCGGAAGGGCGATAGCGGCATCGGCCACCCTGGGTCGAAGCTCTGTTCCGGCAGGCGATGGTCTGGGGCTCTCCCCATTCCATCGTCAGATCACACCCTTGCACGCCATGATCAACTAAGAATATAGTAGAAGCGATCCACATCCGTCTCTCCTGCCTCCCGCCACGCCCATGAAGCCGATCCGCATCGTCCCCAACCTCCTGATCGTTTTTCTGGCGGCGTGCGGCGGAGGCGGCGATGCCGGCGGGGGCGGTTCGACGGTGCGGGACAGTGCGGGGATCCAGATCGTCGAGAACCGCGGCGGGGTGTGGGGCGAGGACGGCGGATGGCGGCTTTCGGAGGAGCCCACGCTGCAGATCGGGGTGGCGGACGGGGATACGCTCTACCAGCTGGACGGCGTGCGCGATGCCGTGCGGCTGGGCGACGGGCGCATCGTGGTGGCCAACGGGGGGAGCCACCAGCTTCGCTGGTACGGTGCGGACGGCCGGCACGCCGCCAGCGCCGGGCGCGAGGGCGGAGGCCCGGGCGAGTTCCGCACGCTCCGGACATTGCGGCTGCTGCCGGGCGACTCGGTGCTGGCGTACGACCTGGGGGCGTTCCGGCTCTCGTGGTTCGGTCCGGACGGACGCTTCGTGCGGTCCGCGCCGCTGCAGCCGGTGGGGGAGGTGCCGCCGCGGTTTGTGGACCGGTTTGCGGACGGATCGATGCTCCTTTCCAGTTCCGTGCGCACCGGTGGCGAGACGCCGCGGTCGGGTATGCGCCGCGACACGCTGCTCTGGCTGCGCGCGGATGCCGCGGGCGTCCCGGTAGATTCGCTCCCCGTCACCCCCGGGAGCGAGGCGTCGCTCCAGATCCTTACGCAGGGCGGGCGGGTGACGGGGATGAACGTGATGGCGATGCCGTTCATGCGGAACGTGCATACGGCCGCGGCCGGCGACCGCTACTGGCAGGGGATCACGGACGCGTACGAGATCGTGCTGCGGCGGGCGGACGGCACGCCGCAGCGCATCGTGCGGCGCGCGGTGAAGCCGGTGCCGGTGCGCGGTGCGTACCTGGACAGCCTGCGCGGCCTGCATGTGGCGGAGCACGGGCCCGAGGCGGGAACGTCGCTGGACCAGGTGCAGGTGCCGGCGCGGCTTCCCGCCTTTGAGCGGCTGCTGGTGGACCAGGGCGGCAACCTGTGGGTGCAGCAGACCACTTGGCCGGGCGCGGTGCCGGCGGCGTGGGACGTGTTTGACGGAGACGGGCGGCTGCTGGGCACGGTGACCATGCCCGCCGGCTTTCGCGCGACGCAGATCGGCGCGGACTTTGTGCTGGGGGTGTGGACGGATGACGTCGACGTGGAATACGTGCGGATGTACGGGCTGACGAAGTAGCGTGCGTAGTTAGCCGCGCGGTACTGGCCGTTCTCGTGCCGTCCCCCCACGGGAGCGAATGAAGAATTCGCCGCTGGAAATTCGCCGAGTCCGCCTGCGCGGACTCGGCGGCCAAGCGGCATGCGGTGCCCCTTGCACCTGCGCGTCCGCAACCGGTGAAAAGACCCAGCAGCCTCATGCTCATACCTGATCCGCAAATACACTCCGTATTTTCCAGCGGCAGGTTCTCACGCAGAGGGAGCAGAGGAAGCAGAGTTTCTTCATGAAGTTCTCTGCTTCCCCCGCTTCCTCTGCGTGCCCCATTGTTTTTGCGGATTCGATATCACCCGTACTTACGGCGGGTGTGGGCGCGATGGGCACGATGGAGGGTCTTTACCCGCGCCCGTTCGTCGGCCGCGGCGGCTTGGTCCTGGCGGATCTCCAGCCAGGCCAGTTCCCGCCGCAACCGCCGCCAGCTTTCCAGCCGCGCCGGGTCCAGCGCGCCGGATTGCGCCGCCGCGCGGACGGCACACCCCGACTCCGCCTGGTGGGCGCAGTCGCCATAGCGGCAGCGCGCGGCCAGCGCCTCCACGTCGGCAAAGGCTGACTCCAGCCCCGCGTCGGCGCTCCACAGCTGCAACTCGCGCATCCCCGGCGTATCGATGAGGAGCGCGCCGCTCCGCAGCTGGACCAGCTGGCGGTGCGTGGTGGTATGCCGGCCTTTGCCATCCGCGCGCACGGTGCCGGTGCGCAGCGCATCATCCCCCGCCAGCAGGTTGGTGAGCGTGGACTTGCCGGCGCCGGAGGAGCCGAGGAGCACTGCGGTGCGCCCCGGAAGCAGCCATCGCGCGAGCGCATCCACGCCCGCGCCGGTGATGGCGGAGACGGGGGCCACGTCCACCCCCGGCGCCACCGCGCGTACGCCACGGACCGCCGCATCCACGTCATCCACCAGGTCTGCCTTGGTGAGCACGATGACGGGAACGGCGCCGCTCTCCCACGCCAGCGCCAGGTAGCGCTCGATGCGGCGGGCGTTCACGTCGCCGGGGAGCGCGGCGGCGATCAGCGCCACGTCGACGTTGGCGGCCAGCACCTGGGCCTCCGTCGTCTCGCCCGCGGCCTTGCGGCGAAAGATGCTTCGGCGCGGGAGCACGGCGTGGATGGCGGCGGTGCCGGCTCCCTCATCCACCGCGACCCAGTCGCCGGTGGCGGGCAGGTCTTCGCGGCGACTGGCGTGATGGCGAAGGCGGCCCGCGAGCACCGCCGCGCGCTCCCCCGCCGCCGCGCGGACGACGTAGCGGTCGCGGTGCTCGGCGATCACCCGCGCGGGAACGGTGCCCGGCGCATGCAGGGAATGGAAGTCACGCGCAAGCTGCTCGTCCCAGCCGAACGGTGCGAGTCGTGTGCAGGAACCGTCGCTGGACGGCGAAAGATGAGATGACACTGGATGGATCTCCTGGTCCGCGGGCGCGGCGAGTGCATCGCGCGCGGCCCGCATGGGCACGGCTGCGCCGCCGGCGGTGTCCGGACGGCGTGGGTGACCACGCCAGGACCGCGGCCGCGATGCCCTGAGGGAGGGATGACCAGGATGTAACCGGGCAGAGTGCCCGGGTGCAGCGGCTCCGTTCCTCAGCGCGCGCGGTGCGCGTCCTGGCGGATTCCGGAGATGGCGGCGGTACGCAGAGGCGCCTCGGAAAAAGAGTACGAAAGTACGAGAGTACGAGAGTGCGAAAGTCTCCGCACCCGCACTATGAGTAGCGGCAACGGCCTCGTAGATCAACCCGGTCGATCGACCCCCCGCGATGACGCCGGTCCGTGAAGGAGCGGACGCGCAGGTGCCTGGAACGCCCGACGCCCTCAAGCAGCCGAGTCCGCGGAGTCCGTCGCAGGAGCGAATAAATTCGCCGCTGGGAAAACGCAAAGTCCACCTCCGTGGACTGTAGCCGCGGGTGCTGGGCGCTTAGACACACACGACGTCGGCTGAACGCACCCGGTCGCGGACGCGCAGGTGCCTGGAACGCCCGACGTCGCCGGGCCGCCGAGTCCGCGCAGGCGGACTTTGCGACTTTCCAGCGGCGAATTCATTCGCTCCGCTGACCGGACCCGCGCGATGCCGTCTGAGGTTAAGTGATTGACTGATCGGAGGGCGTCGTACCGCGCGTCCCAACCTCACATCAGCATCCCCAGCACCGGCCCCGCGGCGACGGCGCCGAGCACTGCGAGCATCCATCCCGCGATCACGTCACCAGGGTAGTGCACGCCCAGGTAGCAGCGGGAGAGGCCGACGACCAGCGCCAGCGCCACGAGAGCGGCCGACGCGACCGGGGCCAGCACCGCCGCCACCGCCAGCGCGACGGAGAGCGACGACGCCGCGTGTCCCGAGGGAAAACTGAAGCGGTCCGGGGGCTGCACGAGCGCCGCGAAGCCTTCGGGCATTCGCGGGCGCGCGCGCGTGACGGTGCGCTTGAGCAGCTGCACCACCGCGTGCGACGCCACCAGCGCGAACGCTGCCCGCATCCCGGCCTGCCGCAGCGCGGGAATCGTCCCGAGCAGCAGCGCCAGCGTCACGCCGATGGTGACCGCGGCATCGCCAAGGTGCGTGACGGCGTGCATCGCGCGGTTCAGCCGCGGGTGCCGGCGCAGCACCATCGCGTGCAACACGCGCTCGTCTTGATGGTGCAGGCGGATGATCCAGGTGGTCATTGGATGTGTCTCCGGTGTCGGTTTCCCGGCCCCGAAGATCATTCACCCGCTCCACACGCAAGCGGACGCGCGGTAACGGTTTGGAAGCAAAGCACGGACGGATGTGTGACCGCCGACTGCGCAGACGTGAGAAGGGGCACGAGCGGTTCGCCCGTGCCCCTTCCCGCGCCCACAAAAGGCTCTGTCCGACTGCGTCGCAGCCGCTGTTTCTGCGCGGGCTGCCGCATCCGCCCTCCAGCAAGCCGAAAGTAGATCCTTCGACCCTGAGGACGGCTGCGCGAGGACGGTTCTGCGCGGCCGGGCCTCAGGATGACAGGCTTTCGGGGATGCGGCTCACGCTTCAATTTGGCGCAGGCGTCCGTCCTTTTGTCACCCGTTCACCCGTTCACCCGTTCACCCGTTCACCCGTTCACCCTCACCCTCACCCTCACCCTCACCCTCACCCTCCGCCGATCACGAACTGCGTGCTCCCCACCCGCCCGCCGCGTTCGAAGTACATCACCACGCTCCGGCCGCTCAGCTGCTGAAGCGCCTGCGCGGCGCTCTCGGCGTTGGTGATGCGCAGGCGGTTGATCTGCAGGATCAGGTCGCCTTCCTGCAGGCCGATGCCGCGCGCGCTGTCGGAAAGGCCCACGATCAGCGCGCCCTGCTCGTTGGTCAGCCCGCGCTCGGCGCGGATGGCGGGGGTCAGCGTGACCAGCTGAAAGTCGCGCAGGGCCTGGATGCGCTCGGCGTTCACGGAGGGCAGGTCGCCGGGCTGCACGCGGACGGTGCGCTCGCGGCCGTTCTCCATCACCCGCACCTCCAGCGGCTCGCCGTACGCCGCGTTCAGCAGCCCCGCCTGGTAGTCCAGCGGCGTGCGCACCCGCTGCCCGCCAATCCCCGTCACGCGCATCCCCGTCCGCAGCCCCGCGCGCTCCGCCGGCGAGCCGGGCGCCACCACGCTGATGCGCACCTCCGCCAGCCGCCGCGGGCCCTCCGTGCGCACCGCCTCCACCTCCGCGCCAATCCAGGCGCGCCGGTACCGCCCGTCGTCCGCCAGGTCCAGCGCAATGCGGCGCGCGCGGTTGATGGGGATGGCGAAGCCCAGCCCCTCGCTGCCGCCGGAGTTGGAAAGAATGGACGAATTGACGCCGATCACCTCGCCCAGCGCGTTCACCAGTGCGCCGCCGCTGTTGCCGGGGTTGATGGAGGCGTCCGTCTGGATCATGTCCAGCGAGTAGCTGCGCGGGCCGTCGCCGCCCAGGATGTTGCGGCCTACCGCGCTCACCACCCCCGCGCTCACCGACGGCTCCGGATTGCTGAGCAGAAAGCCGAACGGGTTGCCGATGGCGATCACCCACTCGCCGATCATCAGGTCGTCGCTGTTGCCCAGCGGCGCCACCGGCAGCGCCCGCTCGCCCCGCGGCACGCGGATGCGCAGCAGGGCCAGGTCGTTCACCTCGTCGCTGCCCACCACGTCGGCGTCGAACTCGCGGCCGTCCGGCAGCGTCACCACGACCTCGGTCGCGGCGCGCACCACGTGCTCGTTGGTGATCACCAGCCCCTCGGCGGTGATGATGAAACCGCTGCCCAGGCCCGCAGTCTCGCGCTCGGCGCCCGGGGGGAGCATCATCTCCTCCCACAGGGTGCGCGGCACCACCCGCTCGCGCCGCACCACGTTCACGCTCACCACCGCCGGCGCCACCCGCTCCGACGCGGCCACGATGGCCGTGCGCCGCGAGTCCTGCGTGCGCGCGCTGGCCTGCGCGGCCTCGGGCGATTTCGATTGCGGCGGCGCTTCCAGGCTTTCCAGTTCGCGCTCGCGGGCGGTCTGGTTACCCGACGCCGCGCCTCCGCAGGCGGCGAGCGCGGAAAGCAGTACGAAGGCCGGGATCAGCGTCGTGCGTTGCATCCTGCAGACGGGGTTTTGGTCGATGGACGTGCGTGCGTGGTTCGGGAGAGGCGTGTACCCGCCGCGGCGCTCCCGGTTGCACGGAAAAAGTAGGTGCGTGGATGTGTGATGCGGAAGACCGCCCCAGCGTTTGCCGGCGGGGAGTGTCTGCGACTCGCCAAGGTCGATTTCCAGAGAGGGTGCCGCCGACCCTGAAGACACGTAACGAAGCGGTGTCATCCTGAGCCTGAGGGAGCGCACCACGTGCAACCAGAACTCACACAAGGGCCTGCGCGCGACTGATGGACCTTGTCTGTCAGGCTGAGGAACTTGAACAGCTCCCGAGGGGCTGGGTCCGGCGCGACCCGACAAAGATCCTTCGGTCGCGCGCAGGCCCGTGTGGTTATGAACGTTACGGGTGAGCGCTCCCTCAGGATGACAGCGTGCCTCCGGGGGGACGATTCATATCAGAAGTTCCTTCTCGCAAACGAAAGCAGCGGCGGGCCCGAACGGGGCCGCCGCTGATCACGGGGCGTGTGGCGAGGCGGCCGGCTTGCCGCCGGCCGCTCACGCGCCGACCGGGCTTGTGGTGCAGGTGAGGGTGAACGTCACCACGATGCGCTGGCCGGCGTACACCACCGCCCGGACGTCGTTTTCCCCCTGCAGCGTGCAGTTGGGCGCGATCCCCGAAAGGCTGACCGTGTACACGCTCGCCGGCAGCTCGCGCTCGAACGGGGTCCCCGACACGTACGACAGCGCCTCGCCGTTGTTGAGCTGGACGGTGAACTGGTTGTCCACGCTGGTGCCGGTGGCGTTCACCATCACCGCCAGGCGGCCCGGGCTGGACGTCGTGGGCGGGGTGCTGTCCTCCTCGCAGGCGGCTGATGCGCCAAGGACGCAGACCGCCGCGGCCAGCATGGCCCCGCGTGTCGAGAGAAATCGAATCATTCCACACCTCCTGTCCTGAGGAGCCGATTGGGCCGCGTCGCGCGGAACAAACAGGTGCGCGGTCGGACGATGCGCGCGCCGGTCCGCCACTGTTGCGAAGCCTGTACCACGGCGGTTCCGGCCGCCGTGCCGGGGGATTCAGGGTGAAACCCGGCCGCGTCACGCCGGTTCCATCGGCACCCACGCGGCGCCGTCGAAGCGCCGGGTGAGCAGGGGCTCGGCGGCCGCGGCGTCCAGGGGCTGGGAGAACAGGTACCCCTGCGCGCAGCCGGCCCCCATCTCCACCAGCCGCGCCAGCTGGTCGGCGCGCTCCACCCCCTCGATCACCACGTCCTTGCCCAGGTTGCGCGCCAGCGCCAGCACCGCGCCCACGATGGCGTAGTTGGGCTGGTCGCCGCCCAGAAACGAGCGGTCCACCTTGAGCGCGCTGATGGGAAGGCGGTGCAGGTACCCCAGGCTGCTGTAGCCGGTGCCAAAGTCGTCGATCAGCATCTGCACGCCGCGGGCGCGAAGTTCGCCCAGCACCGCCTGCCCGGTGCGCCCCACCAGGGCGCGCTCGGTGATCTCCAGCCGCACCCCGTCCACCTCTACGCACGTATCCGCCAGCGTCTGCTGCACAAAGTCCACCAGCCCGCCGTGGGTGAACTGGTTGCCGGAAACGTTGACGGTCACGTACAGGCCGCGCTCCGGGTAGCGCTCGCGCCAGCGGCGGAGCCGCGTGCACGCCTCGCGCAGCACCCAGCGGTCGATGGCCACGATCAGCCCCGTCTCCTCCGCCACGTCCAGAAAGGCGCCGGGCGCCAGCTCGCCGCGCTGCGGATGCCGCCACCGCACCAGCGCCTCGAACCCCACCACCCGCCCACCCGCCAGCGAGACGATCGGCTGAAAAACGACCTCCATCTCGCCCCGCTCCAGCGCCCGGCGCAGCTCCGTCTCCAGCCGCAGCCGGGCCAGCGCGCGGGCGTGCATGGCGCGGTCGAACACCTCGCAGCGGGCGCCGCCCAGCTCCTTGGCGCGGTACATGGCCGTGTCGGCCCGGCGCACCAGCTCTTCCGGCTCCTCCACCCCCGGCGCGCTGAGCGCCAGGCCTATGCTGGGGGTGACGAACACCTCGTTCCCCTGCAGCTCGAACGGCTCCGCCAGCCCCCGCTGAATGCGCTCCACCTGGCGCAGCGCCTCGCCCGCGTCGGCCACGCCTTCCAGCAGCAGCGCGAACTCGTCGCCGCCAAAGCGCGCCACGGTGTCGCCGTCCCGCATCCGCGCCCGCAGCCGGCCGGCCACGTCCACCAGCAGCCGGTCGCCGGCCAGGTGCCCAAAGCTGTCGTTCACCAGCTTGAAGCGGTCCAGGTCCAGAATCAGCACGGCGCAGGCGCGGCCGGTGTGGCGCCGGGACAGGTCCAGCGAGTGCTGCAGGCGGTCCTGAAAAAGGGCGCGGTTGGCCAGCCCCGTAAGGCCGTCGTGAAAGGCGTCGTGCAGCAGCTGGTCCTGCATCCGCTTGCGCTCCGTCACGTCTTCCGTCACGCCGGCCACGCGGTAGGCCACGCCGTGCTCGTCGTGCACGGGGGCGGCGCGGGTGTGCAGCCACCGCTCCGAGCCGTCGGGATGGACGATGCGGAAGGTGGCCTCGGCCGGGCGCAGGTGCGCTTCCTCGAACATGGCCTGCACGGCCGCCCGGTGTTCGGGGACGACGGACAGAAACGAGGTGGCGGCGTCGCGCACCTCGCCCGGCTGCGTTCCCCACATCCGGTCAAAGCCGGGGCTCACGTACGCCGCGTGGCCGTCCCGCTCCAGCAGCCAGAACACCTCGCTGCTGTTTTCCGCGATCTGCCGCAGGCTTTCCTGGCTGTAGCGCAGCGCCTCGTTGGCGGAGACCAGGGCCGCGGTCCGCTCGCTCACCACCGCCTCCAGCCGGTCGCGGCTGCCGCGCAGCTCTTCCTCCGCCCGCTTGGCGTCGGTGATGTCGCGCAGCACCACCACGCGCCCCCAGGGCTCGCCATGGGGGCCGTGCAGCGGATGCACGCTCAGGTGCACCGGTCCCCCCTCCGGCCCGCCCGTCGCCACGTCCACCCCCGCGGCGCCGTTCTCCCGCAGCCGCGCGACCACGTCCGCCGGCAGGGGCAGCACCTCCTCCGCGGGACGGCCCAGCGCCGCGTCGTCGGCCACGCCGGCGGTACGGCGGGCGACGGGGTTCAGGTCCACCACGCGCCCCTGGGCATCCAGCACGTACACCGCGTCCGCCAGGCTCTCCACCACCGCGTGGCGCGCCACCGGCACCACGTCGAACAGCCGGCGCCGGAACAGCCCCCAGGCAATGACCAGGTTGGCGATGGCGAAGGTCCACGGCGACAGGTCGCGGTAGGGGCTTTCGCGCAGCACGGTAAAGGTGAGGACGGAGCCCAGCGCGGGGATCAGCACCCCGGCCATCACCAGGCTCATTTGCGCGCGGTACAGCGGATGGGCGCGGATCCACCCCGCCGCCAGCACCACGTAGGCCCACGCCTGCACCACGTAGATGTAGATGGCGGCGGCCACGTCGACGAACGTAAAGCCGTACACCAGCTGCGTGTACGGCGCGGTGACGGGCTGAACGCCCGCGCGCGCCAGCCCGTGCCACGGATCGGTAAAGGCCAGCGCGGCCACCGCCAGCAGCGGCAGCGCCAGCGCGCCGTACAGGCGCACGGGGTGCCGCACGGTCCGCCCGCTGAACCCGTTGGCGAACGCCAGGAGCGCCGGGGGAAGTACCGCGATGGGCAGGTACTGCACGTTGTCCCAGAAAGCTTTGGCCTGCACTCCGGGAGACACCACTTCGCAGATCAGCCCCAGCGTCCAGCACGCCTCGCCCGCCGCCAGCACGGCGAACGCCGCCACGCCGGGACGCGCGCGGCGGCGCCAGCAATACGCCGCGACCCCCGCCGATATGGCGGTGGAAAGAACGTAGGGAAGCAGGAGCAGGGTGGCGGACGGAGGCATGGGCCGGCGTGAACGGGTGGGCTGCGCTCAACTTGCGGCCGTACCCGCGCCGGCACAACAGTTTCGACATCCCTCCACCCGGCGAGCGGCCCGGAAGGACCGCGCCGCTGGGCACCATTGCGGCGGTTGATTTTGGGGAGCGGGACGGACGTGGCGCGCGGCGTTGCTGGATGCCCGGCATCAACCCTTGCGCCCCGTTCCCGGGGCGGGATGAGGGCCGGGTAAGGGGGCGCGGCGAAACCGGCGGGGGAACGGGGCCGTACATCGCCCCCGTTCGGAACGAGGATATTGCGAATGTCCGCCGGCGCCGCGACTTTCCGCCCACCTCCGGACCTTCCCGATCAACCATCCCCATCCTGATCCACTGATGAAGACGTTCCTTCTGGCTCTTGGCGCGGTGGCGCTCACCGCCGGCTCCGCGGCCGCGCAGCAATCCATCATCCCCGGCGAGGTTACGCGCGGCTCCCTGAGCAGCAGCGACCCGCGGGGGCAGAGCGACAGCCATTACGACGAGTGGGTGTTCGCCGGCCGCCGCGGCGAGACGGTGATCGTGAACATGGAGTCTGGCGCGTTCGACACGTACCTGTACCTGGGCACGCTGCGCCGCGGCAACTTTCAGGAGATCGCGCGCGACGACGACGGCGGCAACGGCACCCACTCGCGCCTGGAGGTGCGGCTGCCCGAAGACGGCACGTACGTCATCCGCGCCAGCTCGCTGCGCCAGCGCACGGGTCCGTACACGCTCACGCTCAACGGCGGCCGCGCCACCTCGGGCACGGGATGGGACGATGACCGCGAGCCGATGGACCCCGTCTACGGCGGCGGCGACTACGAGCGCCGCGACGGCGGGCCGCTGCGTGCCGGCGACCGGGTGCGCGGACGGCTTTCGGACGCCGATCCCGAGCTGGACAACGGCGCCGCGTTCCACCTGTACACGTACGAGGCGCGCCGCGGCGAGCGGCTGACGCTCACGCTGCGCTCGGAGGATTTTGACGCGTACCTGGTGATCGGCACGCGCGGCGGGCGCCACGGCATCGGCAACGTGGTGGCGCGCGACGACGACGGCGCGGGCGGCCACGACGCGCGCATCGAGGTGGCACTGCCCAATCCTGGCGAGTACGTGATCCGCGTGAACTCGCTGCTGCCGGAGACGGGTGAGTACACGCTGGAGGTGGAAAGCAGCCTGGGCGGCGGCTACGGGAACAACCCCCGTCCGCGCCCCGGCGACTACGAGGAGGAGTACCACGACGGCGAGGTGGACCGGCGCCTGGTGGGCCGCTGGGGGCTCACCCTTCCCGGCGCGCGCGTGCAGGGCGACGACTGGAGCAGCGTGAGCGCCAACGCGCCGATGGGGATTCTTTCCATCGACGAGAGCGGCGCCTACACCTGGCGCAAGAACGGCCGCACGCTGCGCGGGCAGCTGGTGCCGTACACCCCGCGCCGCGACGCGCAGCCGGGTGTGCGCTACTTTACCATCAACGACGGCCGCGACGAGTTCTACGTTTCCGTCACCCGTTCGCGCGGCCAGCGCTACATGCAGGTGAACGCCCGCCGCACCGGCGAAGTGGTCGCTCACGGCTACCGCGAAGGCGGCGGATACTGAGCCTTCGCGCTTCGTCATCCAGCTTTCACGCGAGGCAGCCTTCCCAACAGAGGCCAGGGTACAGAGGAACGGGGAACAGCCAGAGGGACAGAGAACCTGATTTTCTCTGTTCCTCTGGCCTTTGTCGGTTCCTCTGTACCCTGGCCTCTTTGTCTTTTCGGCCGCCGATCGGGTTACTCCGCGTCGGGAAGGTCCGTCGGGGCGTGCTCCTCGATCCACACGGACTTGATGTTCACGAACTCGTGGATGCCAAAGGTGCCCAGCTCGCGGCCGTAGCCGGACTGCTTTACGCCGCCAAAGGGGAGACGTGGGTCGCTGGCCACCATCGCGTTCACGTACGTCATCCCCGCCTCGATCTCGGCGACGAAGCGGCGGCGCTCGGCCTCGTCGCGGGTCCACACGCTGCTGCCCAGGCCGAACTGCGAGTCGTTGGCCAGCGCGATCGCCTCATCGATCCCCGCCACGCGAAAGAGCGAGGCCACGGGGCCGAACACCTCTTCGCGGTAGGCAGGCGCGTCTTCGGGGATGTCGGTGAGGATGGTGGGCGGATAGAAGAAGCCGGGACCTTCGATCTTCTGTCCCCCCGTCAGCAGGCGCGCGCCGGCGGCGACGGAGGTGCGCACCTGCTCGTCCACCTCGTCGCGGATGGCGGCGGTGGCCAGCGGGCCCACGTCGGTGCCGTCCGCCATCGGGTCGCCCACCCGCAGCGCCTCCATGGCCGCCACGAACAGCTGCTCGAACTCGTCCGCCGCGTCCTGGTGCACGATGAAGCGCTTGGCGGCGATGCAGCTTTGCCCGTTGTTGATGCAGCGCGCCTTGGCCGCCGTGGTCGCCGCGGCGTGCAGGTCGGCGCTGGGCATGACGATGAACGGGTCGCTGCCGCCCAGCTCCAGCACCGTCTTCTTGAGGTTGCGCCCCGCGCGCTCCGCCACGCTCTGCCCGGCCGGCGTGCTGCCGGTGAGCGTGGCCGCCGCCACGCGCTCGTCATCCAGCATCCCCGCCACCGCGTCCGATCCCACCAGCAGCGTCTGGAACACGCCCTCTTCGAATCCCGCGCGGCGTAGAACATCTTCGATGGCCAGCGCGCACTGCGGCACGTTGGAGGCGTGCTTCAGCAGCCCCACGTTCCCCGCCATCAGCCCCGGCGCCACGAAGCGGAAGACCTGCCAGAAGGGAAAGTTCCACGGCATCACCGCCAGCACGGCGCCGAGCGGGAGAAAGTGCACCTCCGCGCGCGCCGTGCCGCCCACGTCCACCGCCTGCGGGGCGAGCATCCCCGCCGCGTGCTCGGCGTAGTGGCGGCAGACCCAGGCGCACTTCTCGGCTTCCGCGCGCGCCGCGGCCAGCGTCTTTCCCATCTCCGTGGTCATCAGCCGCGCCAGGCGGTCCTTGTCAGCGTCCAGGATTTCACCCGCGCGCCGCATCTTCCCCGCACGCTCGTCCAGCGAGGTCCGGCGGTGCCGCTCAAAGGCGTCGGCCGCGCGCTGCAGCTTTGCATCCACCTCCCCCGCCGTCAGCGCCTCGAAGGTCTGCAGCGTTTCACCGGTTGCGGGATTGATCGTGGCGATGGGCATCGGTCGATTTCGTTCTTTCGGTTCAGCACCGGCCAAGGGAAGCTGGAGCGGGATGCGGATGATGCAAGAATGCGCACCTGACGGCGTTCAGCAAGTCACAGGCTTAGCCCTGGGGCGGTTGAAACCGCGGCTGGAAAGTCACGAAATCCGCCTGCGCGGATTGTGGCCGCGAGATCCGTGTGCTTCGACAATTCACCAGATGCGGATGGCAGATTTCTCCGTCGCACGCCGGGTGTGGAGATGGGGAATAGATGCGCGGCGCTCCTTCGAAATAACAATTCGGCACGGGTCCGCCCTCGCCGTTCCCGCGCACGCAGCTTCCGCTCGCGTCACCCCTCTCCGTGAGGAACGAACGGGGAGGGGCCGGGGGAGGGGCACCGCGCGCAAAACCTTCCGCCCACACAAACCTCCGGACGCACGACGGGGCCGCCGCTCGCGCGACGGCCCCGTCGTCATCCATCTATGACTGCAGCTCGCCCATACCCCGCTACTCCCCGGCCATACGCTGGATGAAGCTGGCCACACCATCCGTCTTCGCGCCAGGCCGCAGCACCGCGGCCAGGCGCGCCGCCGGCTCGGGGTACACGAAGTGGTCCGCGAAACGCGGAACCATCTCCACCAATGTTTCGCTCGCCACAATGCCGGAGAGAGAAAGCGGCTTTCGGACCAGCGCGTCGAGGGCGAACAGCGCGAACGCCTGTACCTCTGAGGCAGGCAGGGCCACGTCACCGTATGCCGCGGCGGGAGGGAGCACCCCGCATCCCAGGCCGGCGTAGTGGGGGAGAAGCGATTCCTCCGCCGGCGGGCGGCGGTGGTACTGGCCCAGCGGAGCCGCAAAGGGGGCGTGGGTGACGGTCGCGTGTGCCGCGGGGCCTCTGCCGCCGTCCGTCCAATCCATGGTGAAGACCAGGGCGTCCGTGTGGTACACGCCCAGCGCGTACCCTGCCTGCGTGATCCGCAGCCACAGTCGGGCCACCGCCTGCAGCAGCGGCCGCGACGCCGCGGAGGTGAGCCAGCTTGCGAGCGGGGGAAGGGCGGCGGCGCGCAGCCCCAGGGGCTGCACGTACAGCGGGCCGCTGGCGCCGCGCGCCTCCAGGTGGCCCCGGCCCGCCCAGACGGGGACGGTGAGCGATATCTTCCGCGCCACGGCGCGAAAGCAGGCTTCCTCCGCCTTCACCGCGTCCAGCGACCACGCGCCGTGCCCCGCCAGCCGCAGCCACCCGGTGGCGCACTCCGCCAGCGGTGTCGCGACGGGAAGGGTGACCAGTCCGCAGAACCCGTATGGCTCACCGCCGGCGGGACCCACGACCAGGGGCTCGGCCGGGGCGGGGGCGGAAAGGGTGCCCAGCACGCGCAGCCGGTCATCGCCGCCGCGCTCGGGCTGCCATGCGGCCACACGGCTGCGCACCAGCTCGCCGCGCCGTTCGATCCGCGCGATCCAGCCGGATTTGTAGCGGGCGATGATCCGCAGTTTCGCGCGGCGCCCTGTGGCGTACCACGCCGGCTCCACGTTGAGCCCATCGAAGAGCGGTTCCACGTCCATCCGGGCCAGGGGCAGCGTCTCCACGTCGCCGGGCTCCAGAAAGACCGCGCATTCCACCGCGCCGTCCATCGTTACCGCCCGTCCCGCTACGCGCACGCACGACTGCATCTCCTGCGTGACGAGAGCGTACGTCGGGTCGATGGGGACGATGAAGTGCGTGGCGCCAAAATCCCGCTCGACCGGGACGGGCGGCGGATCCAGGTGCGCGGCCCAGCCGGCACGTTCCGGCTGATGCAGTGCATCGGACGCCGCCCCCAGCAGCTCGCTCCACAGCGCCAGGTCTTCCGCGGTGGGCGTGCCGCCCTCGTCGCGCAGCAGCAGCGTGCCCAACCGCTCCGCCACGGCGTGCGAGGCGTCGCGCCGGGGACACGCGTTCGCCCCGGCGCTTCCCAGCGCCTGGACCTGCCGCGCCGCGATTCCCCGCAGCTTCTGCGCCCGGTCGCGCTCGTGCAGCAGGCGCTCGCGCTCCCGCAGGCGCAGCAGGGCCAGCACCTCGCCCGGGGCGGCCTCTTCGGCCCAGGATTGTCCGCGCTGCAGCTGCGCATCCGCCGCGCCGTCCACCCGCTCCCACAGCCGCTCCAGCTCGTGCTCGGCGCGGCGCAGGCGTGCGTGCAGGCGCTTTACGTCCTCCGCGCGCGCGATGCGGACAAGGTCATCTTCGTCCAGTTGCTCGCGTCGCAGCACCCGGGCGGAGGCGCGGGGAAGCTCGTCGGCAAAGCGGTCGCGGACGCGCGCCACTGCAGCGCGGATGCCATCCAGCGCCGCCTGCAGTTCCACCGCGGCCTCGGCGCGCGCCTTGAGTCCCTTCCAGGCACTGTCCAGGTTACGCCACCCCGGTGTCCCCGGCGCGATCTGCCGCAGCGGACGCCGCAGGGCGCGCAGCAGGGGGCTGCGGTCCCCGTTCTCCAGAAAGCGCTCCAATTGCTGCGCGGCGGCCCGCACCGGCTCGGCCGCGTCGGGCCGCGCGGCAAGGGGGGCGAGCACGTCCCGCTGCTCGCGCGCGCCCCGCTCGATGCGCCGCAACGCCTGGTCCAGCCCCCGCGGCACCGCCAGCGGGTCCGCCAGCACCCGGTCCACGTGTAGCACGCCGTCCGCCCTCATGGTCACGGCCCACGCCTTCCACCCACGCAGTTGCGTCGCCGGCGCTTCTGCACGGTGTCGTCCACCACCATGGGACGAATCTCGAGTTCGATGCGACGGTCTTCGGCGTTCGCGCCACTCGACGTCCGCGCGGCCACGGGATCTACCGGGTAGTAGCGGCTGCGGCCCAGCGCGGAAACCTGGCACGGGTCGATACGGACGCTGTCGATGAGGAACAGCGAGACCGTGGCTGCGCGAGACGCGGAAAGGATCCAGTTGCGCTCCTCGCTTCCCTCGCTGCTGGTGTGCCCCACCACCTGCACCTGGTCGATGAGTGACAACAGGCCGTCGCGGTGCAGCGACGCGCCCAGCTCGCGCAGGATCTGCTTGCCCTCGGACTTGAGATCCGAAAGCGCGTACCGGTCCTTGCGGAAGGTGGCGTCCCCCCGGATTCGCACCAGCAGGTAGTCGCCCACGCGCAGCACCTCTACCTCCCGCCCGTCCCCCGTGCCCCGGAGCTTTTGCTCCAGCGTGTCGAGGGTGTTGTCGCGGGCGTCCGCGGCGCCGGCCCGGCGCATGGCGGGGACGGCGACGGCCGCGAAGAGGATCAGAAAGAGCAGCGTGGTGGCGCCCAGCAGGTCCGCGAAGGCGGGCCAAGGGCCGCCGGCGGCCTCGTCGTCGTGCAGGACCGCCATCCTACAGCCCCACCAGGTTGCCGAGCGTGCCCAGCCAGCCGCCCAGCTCCATCATGACGTAGACGACGCCCGCGGCGCCCAGCACACCCGCCCCCGCGCTCGTCGCGATCAGCCGGGGGGACGGGCCGCGCTGCGCCTCGGCCGCGGCGGCAATGCGGCGCAGCAGCCCCACGGCGTCGGCGGGCAGGGGCGATCCGCCGCCACTGTACGACACCGGCGCCACGGCGTGCGATTTCGCCAGCTCCGCGAACTCGCGGCGCACGTCGTCCGCTACCGCCTTCCAGCTGGCCGCCGCCCGCGCGTCGATGCTGGATACCCGGTCCGCCGCGCCGGCCACCGCGGTTTCCACTTCCTGCAGCGCGGGGCGCGTACGCTCCACCGCGTCGGCCACGGCGGTCATCCGCTCCTCGATGCGCTCCGTGCCTTTCACCATCACGCCGATCCCCTCCTCCAGCCGCGCCGAAGCGGAGGCCGAGACGGTGCCCAGCTGGAGGATGCCCTGCAGTCCCCGGGTGAGCGAATCGGATGCGGCCCGCATCTGCTGCACGGCCTCGCGCGATTCGGCGGAGCGCTCGCCCACCCGGTCCACCAGCCCCTGGTAGGCGCGGGTGTTGGCGTCCACCACGCCCGCCAGCGCCACCACCCGGCTCTGCAGCTCTTCCAGCGCCTGCGACGTGCGGCGGTGCAGCTGCTCGTCCTGCTGCGTCATCACGTCGGCAAGCTTGTCGTTCAGGCTGCCAAAGGAGGTGCGGAACGACTCGCTCAGCCCCGCCAGCGAATCCTCGATCCCCAGGAACGCGGTGCCCGCTTCGTGCACCTCGCGCGCGGTGGCGGCGAGCGTTTCCACGGCCGCGATCATGGGATCGGCGGAGCTGGCGCGGCGGCGGTCGTAGATGTACTCCGCCGACGCCAGCTCCAGCCGCTCCAGCAGGTGGCGGCGCCCCACGGACAGCCCCTGCGCCATCAGCCCCACCGCGATGGCGCCCACCAGCGCCAGCGCGTTGCCCCCGAACGCATCGGCCACCGCGCGCAGCGGCCCCATCATGGTCTCTGCCGCCGCGCCCGCCCCTTCCGTGGCGCCGATGGCGTCGATCAGGCTGGGGAGCGCGGTCTTGACCCCCGCAAAGGTGCCCAGGACCGCCAGCAGCAGGAGCAGCGACGAGGCAAAGCGCGCCACGTGCCCAAAGCTGGCGGTGCGCGTCTCGGCGATCCCGCGCAGCTCCTCCACGGGCATGTGGGCGCCTCCGCCCTCCAGCTGCGCCTGGTGCACGCGGCGCACGCGGTCGTCCACCAGCGTTTCCACGTGCGCCGACTCACCGGGGCGGATGGTGCGCTCGCCGCGGGCAAAGCGCGCCTCCCGGTCTTTCGCGGGGGCGAACACCAGCATCAGCCCTTCGCGCTTGCGGCCGAGCACCCAGTCCACGTCGTCTTCTTCGCGCCGGAGCAGCTCCGCGTCGCGCCACACGGTCCACCCCGCGCCCACGGTGAGCAGGATTCCCGCGACGATGAGGGAGAAGATGATCCAGTTCACCCCGTCGGAGATGCCCAGCAGCTCCAGGAGTGCCCGGCCTTTGTCCTCCCGTTCCCCCAGCAGGCTGGCGATGAAGAGGAGCGCGAAGCCGGCGTAGAACGTTGCCCCGACCCACAGGTACAGCCGCGCCGGGCCGTCGCCCCGCGTGGGTACGCCGATCATCCCCATCGGCTGGGTGGCGTGTGCCGTGCTCCGCGTGGCGGGCTGCGCCGCTGCCGCCGGCGCCTGCGCGTCGTCGTCCACGTGGCCTGGGCGCGGCGCCTCCGGCGGTTCGATCACGCTCATATCGCCTCCGCCGTTCCCTTGCTGATCAGCTCACCCCGCCCCGACCCTTCGTCCCACCGCACCTCGGCCGGACGGCGCGTACGGTACGCCGTGTAGGGCCGAGCGCCCTGCAGGTCGAAGAACGCGGCCCACTTGGGAAGCGAGAACTCCGTGAGTGGCACCTCGGCGTTCAGGTACACGCGCGCCTGCCCGGATCCGCCCACGGACACGTACCCGGCCGGAGGGAGCGAGCGGCTGACCACCAGCACGCCGTCGCGGATCTCCACCGGCTGGTCGCCGGGGCCGGGGCCGGGGCTCCACGCCGGCTCCGGCGCCGGGAACTGCATGCCCAGGCTCTCCGAGCCGTACATCCCGGCGTCGTACGGCGCCGCGTATCCGCCGTCCGCCTCGACGCGCGGAGGCGGATCCGGCGCGCGCTCCAGCCTGCGCGCCTGCGCACGGGCCAGCTCGCCGATCTTTCCGTTCAGCTCGTCGAGCTTCTGGGACCAGAACGTCCGCAGCTCTTCCATCTGCCGTGCCTGCTTTTCCAGCGCGTCGCGCAGCTGGTTGGCCGCGTTGAGCAACGCCCGCTGCTCGCCGGTGGGCGGCGGCCCCGATCCGTCTCCATGGCCGGAGCCGTGATCGCCCTCGTATCGCGGGGAGCGGTGCCGCTTCCTCGCCGGCCTCCGCGTCATCAGCACGACGACCAGCGCGGCGACGAGGACGGCACCGGCGATCCACACCCACGGGAGGTCGCGAACGCTCATGCCCGCCTCCCGAACCACTCGTCGATCATCCGCTCCAGCACCACCGTGGCTTCCAGGATGAAGACGGAGCCGCGGTATCCGCCCCCCCGGTTCACCAAGTACTCCAGCTTTTGCGCGGTCGCGTTGCGCAGACCCGCGCGTCCCAGGCCCAAGAACACCGTGCGGTAGCGGTCGGGAAGCTCGGCCCAGGTTCCGCCCAGCGGCAGCAGGCCCTCGGCGGCCCGCAGCAGCGAGGCGTGAAAGCGCTCGCCTTCCATCTCCCCGTCGGGCCAGCGCAGCGTGGGCAACCGGTCGGGCGTGAACTTTTCCGCCGGGCCCAGCCGCGTGTCCGGCTCCATCTGCCGCGGCTGCCCCTCCGCGCGCAGCTGCACGGTCAGGCGCTCGCCCAGCACGGGCCCGGCGGCCAGCGGATCGATGGCCAGGCTCTGGTTCACCACCGGCGCCACCAGCCCGCGCGCCACCTCTTCCTTGGGCTTCTCGGTGACCTGTACCCGCACCGCGGGGCCGGATTCCGCGCCCGCGGCGGTCAGCAGGATGTCCGAAAGGGCGCGGCGATACGCATCCCCCGGCGAACCCGGGTGCATGTTGGAAAGCCAGTGCAGGTACTGGCTCCCGTTGCCGGCCAGGGTGATGGACTCGGGAAGGCGCGGCCCCTCCGCGCCCTCCCGCGGCGGAAGCGCCCGGAAGGCGAGGCCCGTGTAGTGGAAGAGCGAGGCGAAGAAGTAGAAGATTATCGACTGGAACGCGCGGAACTCGGGGGTGACCCAGAACCGCGACGCCTGCCCGGAGGCAAACCAGGGAGTGCGCACCAGGTAGGTAAAGGCCAGGTGGATCTGCCCCTCGGCCATGTACTTGTCCAGCACGTCGCGGTGCGTGTGGGGCAGGTCGTTGGCCTGCGCCCAGCGCACCAGCGCCTGCACGAACGGATTGGTAAGCCCCTCCTTGCCGGCCGCCTGCTGCCGCGGGCCCGTGAGGTTCTTGCCGCCCAGCAGCACCGAGTCCAGCAGCAGCGTGCGCCCCTCGCCGTACGCCGCCAGGTCGGTGGTTCCGCCGCCCACGTCCATGATCACGTTGCCGGCGCCCAGCGTCCCCGTCCCCGCCGCGTTGAAGAAGTGGCGCAGCACGCTGCGGCTTTCATCCAGCCCCCGCTCGATCTTCAGGTCCCCCAGCCCGCGCGCCACGAACGTCTGGTGCACGTCGCGCCACTGCCCCTCAAGGCTGCGCACCTGGTCTTCGCTGAACGAGCGCGGCCACGAAAAGGCGATGGCGACGTTGCCCGGCTGCACCCCGCGCCGCAGCGCCTCGGCCACCACCGTGGCGACCACGTGGCGCAGAAAGGCGGAGGAAAGGAAGTACGCCTCGCGCTCGGCCGACCATTTGAGGTCGCCGGTGACCCGGTTGGTCGTTCCGTCGTTGCGCACCATCCCGGAAAAGGGAACGTTCACCCGCACCGCCGCCGGCTCCCGCGCCAGGTCCAGCTGGGGAAGCCCGGCCACGTGCACCACCGCCGTGCCAAACGGCTCGGCCAGGACGGCCGCGGGAAAGAAGTAGCCGGCCAGGAACTCCTTCGTGTCCGCCCCTTCCTCCGTCAGCGGCAGCACCAGCCCCTGGGCGGAAAAGATGTCGGCCGCCGACTCCTGGTTCTCGCGGACGCTGACGATGGTGTTGGAGGTGCCGAAGTCGACGCCGACGGCCCAGCGGGTCTCGTGCGGATCGGCGGACCGGGGAAAGCGCGGCAGCACCACGCCCAGCGGCTCGGCCCGGTCGCCCGCGCCGCTGGCGGTGTTGCGGAACTCCAGGATCTCCGGCCGCGCGGCGAATGCCGCGGCCCGCACCAGGGGCGTGCGCACCCCCTGCTGGCCAATGAGGGCGAGCGCCTGCCCCGCGCTGTAGGCGCGCACCTCCACGTGCTCGGCCACAAACTGCTCGCGGTCGGTGCGAAAGACCGTGTACTCGCTCCACGCCGGGTGCGCGAAGGCGGGCCACACCGTCAGCTCCGGGCCGTACTGCTTGAGGATGTGCGTATCGGGATAGACGCGCCGGACCACCACCTCGCCCGGATCGTCGTCGCTTCCCACCGGCACCGTAAGCGCCACGGCCACCGAGCCGTTGGAAAGCACCTCCACCGTGAGCAGGCGGTCCACGTCGTCGGGCGAAAAGAAGCGGAAGAACTCGCTCCGCAGCGGCAGCGCCAGCCGCGCCTGGGCAAAGCGGGGATCGCCGCCCTGCGACTGCACCCGGTATCCCCGCAGCCCCTTGACCGACTCCGGGCGAAGCGGCTCGCCCAGCAGGAACACCTGGTCGGTGAGCCAGTCCGTCTGCGGATTCACCCAGGGGTGATGCACGTCCACCCCCGGAAGAACGCCGCGGTCCAGCCGCGCCAGGTCGGCGGGGAGCTTGACGGGCGGGGCACCCTCGTAAAAGCGTCCGTCGAAGCTGGCAGGATCCACCACGATCGGCGCCGGCTGTGCGCCGGTCGACGCGCGCAGGCGCCAGCGGCTCTCGTCCAGCTCGGCGCCGGTGCGGCGCTTGTACAGCACCAGCCCGCCAAAGCGCTGGGAGCCCACCGGCTCCAGGTGCAGCGCCGCCGCCGCCGTGCGCCACCCCTCCGCGTCGGGCGAGGGGGTGAGCTGATCAGCCACGCGCTCGCCGCGCCCCGTGCGGCACTCCCGGATCTCCTTCCGCAGCCAGGCGGTGACGCAGGCCTGCACCGTGTTCCACGCCACGTACTCGTCGTGCGACTCGGGCGCGGGGGCTTCAAGCTGGGGAAGAAGGACCTGCGCCACGTAGCGCTGGAACTGGAACGGCCGCGCCGGCAGCGGACGGTGCTCGGCGCCCACGGCGTAGCGGAACAGGCCGCGCGTGGCCTCGCCGCGCGCGGCGTCCTCGGCCGTGAACAGCACGGTGTACGGCGACGACGCGGCGATGGGGGTGCCGTTCACCAGCAGCACCGACAGGGTGGGAACGGCGCTCTGCGCGCTGCCGCCCGTGCGCCGCGGCGAAAGCTCCACCAGGGCGTCGGCAAAGTCCTCCACGCGCACGGACCCCGTGTCCTGGGCCATGGCGCGCAGGTCCTCCAGGCGAACGCGCTCCACGGTGACGTGGGCGCCCCGCGCGGAGCCCTGCGACCAGAGAAACTCCAGCGCGTCCAGCAGCTCGTTCTGAACCAGCCGGTGCGCGGGGTGCTGCGGGTCCTCCAGCGCGTTGCGGAACAGGTGCAGTCGCGCCCACGGGCTGGGGATGGACTGAATGCGGGTGCGGATTTCCGTCGCGTTTTCGGCCGGCAGCTCCAGCTTGGCCAACTCCACCGGGTTCTGCAGTGGCGTCCAGCGTCCGGGCGGAAGCGCTTCGATGTTGGCCGGGTTGGGCTTCTCGCGAAACCGCGGCAGCAGGTTGCGGCTCATGCGGCCCCCTTCAGGCTGACGTTTTCGGCGAACGCGGCGCGCGCGTACCGCTCGCTCCCCTCGCGCATCACCTGCATGAAGCCGCGGAACCCGGTCCCGCGGTGCGCCCAGGCCGCGTCGTTCCAGTGGCGAAAGACCATCGACTCATCGTGGCGCGACCGGCGCTCGGCGGCGGACGCGCCGCGCCCCTCCACCAGCTCGTCGGGGCGAATGCGGGTGGGCGGGCCGCTGGACGCGGGCACCAGCGCCAGCGCCGGGCTGGAGCGGCGCATCTCCGCCAGCCACTCCCACGCGGCGTGGAAAAAGCGGCCCATGCCGTCCAGCGCCTGCGTGCGTGCCGCCAGCTCCTCGGGCTTCAGCTTGAGCAGCTGCAGCCAGGTCACGCCGCGAAGGGTTGCGGGCAGGTCCGGGTGGGCGGCGCCGTCGGGGCGAAACGCGTTCAGAAAGTGGTGCGCGGCCACGATCCCGCCCACCAGCCGCGCGCGCGACGGGGCGTTCAGCGGCAGGTCCGCCCACCCCGGGTCACGCCCGCCGATGGCCGTGGCGCGCACCACCGGAAGCCGCGCCGCCGCGTCCTCGCCCGAACGGGATGCGAAGTCCAGGGCGGCCAGCGCGCCAAAGAGCTCCACGTAGTGCGCGTGGTTGGCCTGGCGCTCGCCACCTACCTCGTTCTTCAGCTGCTCGCGCGGCTCCGAATCTCCCACCATGTACAGCCCGCCGTAGCCCGTACTGGTGGTGAGGTAGGTGGGCAGGGCTCCCGCCGCGTTCTGCGCGAAGAGCACGGTTTCGGGCCGGGGGCCGCCGTCCGGCGCGTCGCGGGTGTCGGGCGCGGGAAGGGTGAAGTAGGGAAGGAACAGCGCCCCGCCGATGCGCTGGGGCGGCACCCCGGCGATGGCCGACGTGCCCTCGCGCTCCTTGAGCCCGTCGGCCAGCGCGCGGCCCACCACGGGGAACGCGGCCGAGCCGGTGCCGCCAAAGATGGAGCCCACCGCAAAGAAGACGGCGTCGGCCTCCGTCTGCCCCTGCGACAGGAGTTGCGCGAAGAAGCGCTCGTCCCGCAGCCGGTTCATGAACACCGTGCCTATGGAGGGGACGCCGCGGAACCCCATCGTCAGGTCCATGTTGCGCACCCGCTCCGGGTTCAGCAGGTCGAACAGGTGTCCCAGCGGCGCGCTGCGTCCGCGCATCAGGGTGCGGTCCACGCGCACGGCAAAGCGGGCATCGGCCAATCCCTCATCATCCGTGATCGGCGACCAGACAAGGGAGCTTCCCACCGCGTCCACCACCTCGGTGCGAAAGTACACATCCGCCGCGCCCTGCTCGGCCAGCGCCGCGCGGGTGTCCCGGTACAGGTCGATCAGCTCGCTGGCGCGCTTGATTGCGGCATTGGACTGGTCGGGGTCGATGAGCACCAGCCGCAGCTGCCGCGGCCCCAGTCCAAAGGCGCACAGGTACAGCAGCGGCTCGATGCTGCGGATTCCGCTCCCGCCCAGGGCGAGATACGTGAGCGTCCGCTGCGCGATCCCCGAGCCGACAAGGTCCGTGGACATGGCTACGCTCCAAACGGGTTGATGCGGGGCCACGGGCAGCCCCGGTTGTGGAAGAAGCCGCCCGACGCCGGGTGCCACCCGGTTGCCCGGGTGAGCACGAACGAGAAGACGCCGAACGCCAGCGCACTCCAGACCAGGCCCGCCAGCGCGCGGCTCAGCGCCAGCCCCACCGGATAGGTTTCGGAGAAGGCCAGCGGAAATGTGTCGCAGGTTCTCACCAGTGCGTGCTGCGGGACGACGACATACAGCATCACCAGCGGCACCAGCGCGCCTACCACCGATGCAATCGCCAGTACCAGCCACCAGCGCAGGACAAACGCGCGGCTGAGGCTGCGCCGGTCCAACAGGTAGCAGGCGAGCACGGCCAGCAGCACCAGCAGCCCGGTCGCCAGCGCCGTCCAACCGTAGGCGGCGTTCACCGGGGCGGGGTCGAAGAAACCGTTCAGGTCCGGCGGATCACCGGGCGCAGGCAGCGGACAGGTGAGCTTGACGTTGGCGGGCGGCGAAGCCCACAGGTGCAGCAAGGATTGCCACATAACGATCCTCTAAGCACGATGGAGGAAGGCTGCCGGGCAGTGAGCCGGTCAGTTGGCGACGATGAAAGCTCGAATTATGGGCGGAGCGGTGAACGGATCTCGTGCCTGGAAGCTTTCGAAGAGGCTGCCCAAGCCATAAGTGCGAAGGGCGTCGTTGGCGCTCTCGGCGTCGAACGCTTTCAGCCATGACGGCTCGCCACCCGGATGCAGTTCGAGGCGGTACACGTAGCGGGGGACCCCCTCACCTTCACCGAATGAAGAGAACTCGTACGTGAACGGATCGCTCGTCGCGCGCATAAGGGCGCCGGTCGCCGGCGAAGGCCGCCACGGAGAGGCCGCCGGGTCGCTCACCAGCATGCGGACGTCGATGGCGGGCACCAAGCGGCGGCCCCGGATCACCAGCAGCGTAGCGCGCCCCAGCGGTGACACAGTGTCGCGCAGTGCGAGCGACGCACGAATGGGAATGTTCGTCGCCACGCGCCCGCGCACCCGGACGATCGGCGTGCCGTCGGGCGCGGTGGCCCAGGCGGGCTCCAGGGTGATGTGCTCCGTTCCCGGCGAACTCAGCCTTACGTCCGTTTCCCCCACTGCGGGGAGCGGGGTGACGTACAGGTTCTGGAACACGGCGGCGAGCGCGGCGGCCACCCGCCCCTGGTCGCCCGGCGCCACGAAGGCAAAGGCGTACAGGGGACAGGTCTGCTCGGCGGCCTCGCCGGACGCGCGGCACCCCGCCGGATCGTTCTTCACGGGCTGAAAGGGCGCGGCTGACGCGGCGACGATGAAGGTGCCGCCGGCGGCGATCCAGCGTTCCGCCTGCGTTCGCATGGACACGAACTGGCGGTTGGCTGCGTCGGGGTCGCCTCGCCTGCCGTCGCCGATGATGACGTGCGTGGAGCCCAGCGTGGAATCCGCCTGGAGCCGCGGGAAAATCTCTTCCAGCTGGGTGTTCCCGTCGGAGTAGAAATCCTTGTCGCCGAGAGTTCCCAGCCCGCTTCCCTCTGCGCGCACCTCGTTGCCGTAGCCGAACACCTGCGCCGGCCGCAGCCGCGCGTCGAAGCCGTCCAGCACCGAGCGATAGTCCGTGGCCACGCGGGCGCGATACGCGGAATCCAGAAATCCGCGCATGCTCTGGCTGCGGTCCACGTACAGGATGACCGGCTTTCCCGCCTCCGTCGTGGGCCAGACGGGTACAGAGTCATCCACCACCATCGCCTGCGCGTACGTGATTTCGGTGGGTTCCGGTGTTGGAGCGTCACCGCCGCACGCCACCCCTGTCAGCAGCAGCAGCGCAGGCGCTGTCCGGACGATGTGGCGTCGAGCGACCTCCACGGACGCACGTTCTGTAATGACGCATTCCATCTCACCAGATCCTGTCAGTCGTAGCGTCGGCTCATATCCGTCTCACACATTGAGGGACCGGCGCTTTCGTCTTTCTCATCCGGCAATGCGGAGAAGGATCTCCTTGATCGAAGTCGAGGAATCAGGTTGCGATCTCGTCGTTAATGAGATGGGTTGATTCGATCGCTCCCGATGCCCGAGCCATGACGTACACGACGGGGCTGCCGCGTCCGCGACAGCCCCGTCGTTCATCCATCATCTCGCGAGAGGTGAGAGATTAATATCACACCAAGTCACCGGCTCTGCCCTGGGGCGGTTGAAACCGCGGCTGGAAAATCACGAAATCCGCCTGCGCGGATTGTGGCCGCGAGATTCTCGCGCTTCGACAAGTCACGAGAAATCGGACGGTAGATTTCTCAGTCGCGCGCCGGGTGTGGTGGTGAAGACGGTTTCGTGCGGCGCTCCTTCGAAATGACAGTTTGGCGTGCGGGCCGTCCTCGGCCGTTCCCACGCACGTAGCTTCCGCTCGCGTCACCCCTCTCCGTGAGGAACGAACGGGGAGGGGCCGGGGGAGGGGCACCGCGCGCAAAGCCTTCGGCTCGCACAAACCTCCAGACGCACGACGGGGCCGCCGCTCGCGCGACGGCCCCGTCGTCATCCACCCTCCATCCTGCCGCCGGTCAGCCTACGAGTTGACGGCGGCGTGCTCCTGGGCCTGCACGGCCAGCTCGCGAAGCTGGTGGATGGCCAGCGCGTACGCGGCCAGCGGACAGTCGCCGCCGCGCAGCTCGCCCACCAGCTCGCGGTAGGCGCGCACCTGCCGCGGATGCTCCTTCTCCACCTGGTCCAGCGCTCGCTTTCCGTCACCACCGTTGCGGGCCAGCACGGCCTGCACCAGCCCGCGCTGGGCGCGCTGCACGTCGTCGCTGAGCGCCTGGGCAAAGCGGCGCTCCCACGGGTCGCGCCCGGCCGCCGTGCGCACCGCCTCGCGCAGCATGGCCGTGCCAAAGCGCTCGCTTACCGCGTAGAACGCCCTGGCCGTCTTGACCTCGTCCGTGCCGGCGCGGCGGGCCACCTCCACGATCTCCAGCAGCTGCGGAAGAAAGCGCAGCGTGATCAGCCGCTCGCCCAGCGTGCGCTCCACCCCCAGGTCCTGCAGCTCGCCCAGGCGCGCCATGAAGATGGAGCGGTCCTCGCCACTCACCACCTTGGCGAAGTTGCCGCGCAGCACCGCCAGACCGCGCCGCGCGTCCTCGATCAGCGCGTCCGTGGCGCCGTCGCCGGGCACGTTGGCCAGGATCCACGCCGTCGTGCTCTCCAGCACCCGGGCCAGCCCCGTCAGCCAGCGGTACAGCACCTCCGACGGGTACTTGCCCTCCAGCGCCGCCACGTCCGCGCGAATCTCCGGCGCCCCGCTAATGCGGCTGGCCACAAGCCACGCGCGGACGATGTCGGGCACCGCCTGCCCCGTGTCGCGCGCCAGGCGGTGCAGAAAGCTGCTCCCCATCAGGTCCACCAGGTCGTTCACCAGCTGCGTGGTGACGATCTCGCGGCGCAGCCGATGGGCGCGCAGCCGCTCCGGCCCCGCCGCCTGCACCGCCTGCGGGGGAAAGTAGTTGACCAGGTACGACTCCGTCGCCGGGTCGTCGGGCACCTTGCTGGCCAGCAGCTGCGTCTTGGCGAACATCTTGGAGTGCGCCAGAAGCACGCACAGCGTGGGGCGCGTCAGCCCTTTCCCCTCGGTGCGGCGCTCCGTCATCATCGCCGCCGTGGGAATGCCCTCGGCCTCGCGGTCCAGCAGCCGGTCGCGCTCCAGCGCCGCGATCAGCGCCGTAAAGTCGTCCAGCGACTCGGCGGAGCGGCCCTCGTCCAGCGACACGGCCAGCGACTGGCTCACGTTGTCGTGCAGCACCAGCCGGCTCACCTCGTCCGTCATCTCCCGCAGCAGCGCGTTGCGGCTTTCCGCGTCCAGGTCGCCGTCGCGCACCACCGGGTTCAGCAGGATCTTGAGGTTCACCTCGTGGTCGCTCATGTCCACGCCGGCGCTGTTGTCCAGCGCGTCGGTGTTGATGCGGCCGCCGTTCAGGTGAAACTGGATGCGGGCGCGCTGGGTGAACCCCAGGTTGCCGCCCTCGCCGATCACCTTGCAGCGCAGCTCCTCGGCGTTCACGCGCACGGGATCGTTGGTGGGGTCGCCCACCTCGGCGTGCGTTTCTTCCCCGTCCTTTACGTAGGTGCCAATGCCGCCGTTCCACAGCAGCTCCACCGGCGCCTTGATCACCGCGCGGATCAGCGACTCGCCGTCCAGCACCGTCACCTCGTCGCCCAGCCCCAGCGCGGCGCGGGCCTCGGGCGTCAGCTCGACTTCCTTGGATCCGCGCGGCACCAGGATCGATCCCGCCGACATCTTCGCCCGGTCGTAGTCCTCCCACGACGAACGGGGGAGGTTGAAGACGCGCAGCCGCTCCTCGAAGCTGATCGCCGGATCGGGATCGGGGTCGATGAAGATGTGCCGGTGGTCGAAGGCGGCCAGCAGCCTGATCTGCTTCGAAAGCAGCATCCCGTTGCCGAACACGTCGCCGCTCATGTCGCCGATGCCGGCCACCGTGAACGGCTCCTTCTGGATGTCCTTGCCCATCTCGCGGAAGTGGCGCTTGACGCACTCCCACCCGCCGCGCGCCGTGATCCCTTCCTTCTTGTGGTCGTAGCCGTTGGATCCGCCGCTGGCGAAGGCGTCGTCCAGCCAGAAGCCGTACTCCGCCGCCACACCGTTGGCCACGTCGGACAGGTGCGCCGTCCCCTTGTCGGCCGCGACCACCAGGTACGGGTCGTCCCCGTCGTGGCGGACGACGCCCTGCGGCGGCACCACCTTGCCGTCCACCAGGTTGTCGGTGATGTCCAGCATCCCCCGCATGAGCGTGCGGTACTGGTCCGCCGCCTCGGCGCCCATCTGGTCGCGGTCATCAAAGCGCTTGCGGGTGATGAAGCCGCCCTTGCTGCCGTTGGGGACGATCACCGCGTTCTTCACCATCTGTGTGGTGACCAGCCCCAGCACCTCGGTGCGGAAGTCGTCCGGGCGGTCGCTCCAGCGAATGCCGCCACGGCTGACCGGGGCGCCGCGCAGGTGAATGCCCTCCATCCGCGACGAGTGGACAAAGATCTCGTACAGCAGCCGCGTCTTCTTCAGCTCGTCCACGTCCGCCGAGCGCACCTTGAACGACATGTACGGCACGCCGCCGCTGCGCGCCGTGGGGTCCGCGCCGCCGGTGCGGAAGTAGTTCGTCCGGACGGTGCCCTCCATCAGCGCCAGGATGCGGCGCAGCGCGCGGTCGTCGGCCAGCGACGTCACGCCTTCGATCGCCGCCGCCAGCCGCCCGCGCACCTCCGCCTCCTTCTCCTTCCCCGCCTCCGGTCCGAAGCGGGCGTGGAAGAGTTCGACCAGGAGACGGGTCACCTGCGGATACGCCGCCAGCGCGCGCGACACGGCGATGCGGCTGGGGATGGCGCCCACCTGGAAGGCGTACTCGGAGTACGCGCGCAGCAGGTCCGCCTCGCGCCAGCGCAGCCCGGCGGCCAGCGTCAGCCCGTTGAACGGGTCCTCCACCGCGTCGCCGGCGCGCACGGCCAGCAGCTGCTCGGCCAGCAGAGGCGCCAGGTCGTCGGGGATGGGGGCCCCTTCGCGCGTCTGCACGGCAAAGGAGTAGATCATGAAGCCGGGGCCGTCGGTGCGGACGTTGAAGGTGTCCACCTCCAGCACCTTGACCCGCGCGTCCTCCAGAATGGGCATGAAGTCGGAAAGCACCAGCCGCTCGCCGCGCAGGTACAGCTTGAGCAGCGAGCTTCCCTGCGGCGCCGATTCGCCCTCCAGCGGCTGGCGCAGCTGCAGCGCCACGGGCCCGCCGCGGCGGTCCAGCGCCTCCATGTGCAGCACGTCGTGCACGGCCGCGGCGGGCGAGGTGGCGGCGCGGTACTCGGGGCTGAACGAAGGGGCGTAGGCCCGGGCCAGGCGGTACGCCTCGGTGTCGTCGTCCATGAAGGCGCGCATGGCGTCTTCGACCCGGTCTTCCCAGCTGCGCACCAGCCCGGCCACCTGCCGCTCCAGCGCCCGCGCGTCGGGCACCCGCGCGCCGGGGCCGGTGGAAAGGTAGAAGTGCAGCCGTGCGCGGTCGCCCGCGGCCATGGCCACGTGCGAGCTGAGCACGTGGCCGCCCACCTCGGCCGCCAGCCGCTCGCCCACCAGCCGCTTTACCTCGCCGCTGAACCGGCCGCGGGGAAGGATGACCATCACCGCCGCCTCGGCGCGGGCGCCGTCGGAGCGCACGACCACGCGCACGTCCTCGCTGAACAGCGAGGCCAGCGCCGCCTGCACCTCGTCCGCCAGCTGCGCCTCGGAGGCCTCGAACAGCTCCTCCTTGGGCATGCTGTTGACGACGCTGACGATCTCCTTGTAGTCGTGCCCGCCGGGGCGCGCGCCGCTGGCGTCCAGCACGCGCTGCAGCTTGCCGCGCAGGATGGGAATGTCTTCGGCCGCCGTGCTGTACGCCTGCGAGGTGAACAGGCCCAGGAAGCGCCGCTCGCCGCGGATGCGCCCCTGCGCGTCCAGCATCTTCACCCCCACGTAGTCCATCCGCGCACGGCGGTGCACCGTGGCCTCGCGGTTGGTCTTGCTCACCATCAGCACGGGGCCTTCGAACAGCCGCGAGCGCAGGTCGTCGTCCATGCGGCTTACCGGCACGGGCGATTCGTACGCGCTGGTGCTGGCGTCGCGCAGGATCCCCAGCCCGCTGCCGGGGCGCACGGAGATGGTCGCCGCGTCGCCCTCGCCCTCGATGGCGTACTCGCGGTAGCCCAGAAAGACGAAGTTGCCGCGTCCCAGCCAGCGCAGCAGCTCGGCGTCCTCGCGCACCTCGCCGGCGCGGTCGGGGAAGCGCGCGGCGTACTCCTCCACGTCGCGGGCCACCTGGTCCAGCCGGTCGACCATGGCGCCAAAGTCGCTGGTGGCCTCCACCACGTCGGCCAGGCTGCGCCGCACGCCCTCGCGCACCTCGTCGCGGCGGGCGTCGTCGTGCACGCGGGCCACCTCGGCGTGGGTCAGCGCCTCCAGCGTTCCGTCCTCACCGCCGATCTCCACGATCTCGCCCGCGGCGTCGCGGCGCACGCGCAGCACGGGGTACACGTACTGGTGGATGGGCAGGTCCTGCCCCGCCAAGTACTCGCGGATGGTGTCGACGATGAAGGGCCGGTCGCCCACCTCGGCGCGCAGCACCGTGACGCCGGCGCTCCACCCCTCTTCTTCGGGGTTCACCACCTGCACGTTCACCTGGTCGGGCCGGGCGCCGCGCAGGAACTCCCACGCGCCCAGGGTCATGGCGGCAAGCTGGCCGGTGTCGCGCTCTTCCAGCAGGTGGCGCGGCGACTTGGCGAAAAAGGCGCGGGCGAACTGGCAGAGCAGGGGGGTGTCGGTGCGCCCCAGGCCAGTGAGGTGCGCGCAAAGCTCGTCCACCGTGACGGCGTGGGCGGGCGGAGTAAGCGTCGTGCTCATGCGGCTTTATGCTTGGTTATGCCGGGTTCTCGCGCCGGGCGGTCCGGCGGGGGCAGCAATGTAATCATCGGGGTGGATTTTGGCACGCCGCTGCGCAAAATCTGTTCGCCGCGTGCCGGCGGACTTCTCGCGGGCGGACGGTTTTACGGCATTGGCCTCACACGGAGTCAACGGAGTCAACGGAGTTCGTACGTACCGCACCCCGGACTGCGGCGAATCGACCAGGCTGATGGGATGACGGTCGATGTGGGGGATCGGTGCGCTGCGGACGGTCTGGCGCAGGCCCCCTCCGGGCCGGCACCACCGGCCCACCTCCCCCGAAACTGCCGGGGGAGGTTGGGGGGGGCAGGCAGCGGTGAGCCTGGGATCGTTGGGTGCCAGGGCCGCGCCCCCTCCGCTCGCTTAGGCTCGCACCTCCCCCAAAAAAACCTGGGGGAGGTTGGATAAAGCAGTTTTTGGAGTGCTTCGGATGGGGTGGTGCGAGATGGTGAGCCGCCCCCCTCCCCGGCCCAACCCCCCCAACATGGCGGGGGCGGGAGGTTGGAACCCCCATACGGAGCGGGATAGAAGTTATACCCTCAACCTGAGGTACGAACGGGGAGGGGCCGGGGGAGGGGCACCCCGTCGGACGTCAGCGTGATCCCTCTCGGCGAGCCGAGACGGTTGGCGAACCCAGACGATGTCCATCCAACGAAACAACCCTCCCCCGCATCACGCGAGGAAGGGTCCGCATCCACCGGCCATCAATCCATGTCACCCCATCACCCGTTCACCCTCACACCCGTTCACCTCAGATCTTCCACGTCACCCCGAACACCGGCACCAGCGGCACCGTGGCGATCGGCTGCACGCCGTTCTCGCCGTTGCCGGCTTCCGTGTAGCGGTAGAAGAAGCCGTCGCGCTGGTCCAGCGCGTTGATCACGCGCAGGTAGGGGGTGAACTCGGTCGCGCGGCCGGCCACGCGCGGCGCCCAGGTGCGGGAGATCTCGGCGTCCAGGCGCAGGAACGCGCTGGAGAAGGTGGAGACCGGCGCGTCGGTGTCCAGGTCCGCGCCGCTGTTCAGCTCGGAGCTGGGGATGGAGCCGGGCCCCAGCGCACCCTCCACCAGGTTGCCAAAGTCGCGCGACGAGATCGGCGCGCCGTACGCCACCCGCACCCCCACCACGCTGCCCTTCCACCCCAATCCCCGTACCCCCGCGCTCACCGTCTGCCGCCCCACGAAGTCGCCCGCGATCCCCGTGTAGTCGCCCGAGCTCCACACCCAGTTGAGCGAGTAGCCGAACCACCCCGTGAGCGCGGCGCCCGTCCGCCGCACCCACACGTCCACGCCGGAGCTGTGGGCCGTGGACGAAAGGCTGTCCACCGCCACCGCCGGGGGCAGGCCGTCGTAGCGCTTGTAGAAGCCCTCCAGCCCCAGCCGCACCCCGCCGCCCATCTGCTGGTCCAGCTCCAGCGACAGGTGCGTGGCGCCGGCCACCGCCATGTGCGTGGGGATGCGGGCGGAGTCGGCGAAGTTGCGCAGCAGCGAGCCGCGGGGGAGCGGACGGGGAACGCGGATGTACTGGTGATAGCGGCCGCCCGCCAGCGTGAGGGCCGCGCCGTCGCCCACCAGCACCGTGGCCGAGCCGCGCGGCGCCACCGTGGCCCTGCCGCCTACCGAGAACGCGTCGCCGCGCAGGCCGGCGCGCAGCACCACGCGCGAGCCCGGCTGCCAGCTGCCGTCCAGGTAGCCGCCCCACGTGGATCCCGACGCCTCGCCCCGCATCAGCAGCTTGTACTGCGCCGGCGCCGTGGCCATCTGCGTCATCCAGGTGCGCTCGTACGAGGCGCCGTAGCGCAGCAGCAGCGCGCCGCTGGTGCGGGTAAAGTCCAGCCCCGCGCGCAGGCGCTCGCTGCGCCCCGCCAGCTGGAACCAGCGGGTGCCAAAGCGCAGCGGCATGTCGGCGTTGTAGCGGCCGGCCGCCAGCGTGAGCTCCATGTCCGCGCCCTCGTGCCGCCCGCGGTAGCGCACCGAGCCGGCCAGGTTCCCCCACCGCGCCTCGTCGCGCCCCCCCGTCTGGGTGCTGTCCACCCGCACCCCCTCGGTGTTGGCGAAAAGCGTGGTGGAAACGCCGCCGTCGGGAAGGGGAAGGTCGAAGCGGAACAGGCCGTCCCCAAAGTCGTAGGGAAAGGGCTCGCCCTGCAGCTGGCTGAAGGTGCCGCCGTGCACCGTGCGGACGGAACCCAGGTATCGCGCCGGCCCCAGCGGGCCTTCCACGCGGGCGGTGGCGCTCACCATGTCGGCCGTCCCCGCCGCGCCCATGCGCTCGCGCCCGGTGCGCGTGGACAGGTCCATCACGTACGAAAGCCCGCCGTCGTACCGGGCGGGGGCTCCGCCCAGGTACAGACGCGCGGACCCTACCACGTCCGGCTCGAAGGTGTCGATCAGCCCGCCCATGTGGAACGGCGCGTACACCGGCGCGCCGTCCAGCAGCACCAGCTGCAGGTTGGCGGAGGAGCCGCGCACGTACAGCGCGTCCCCCACGGTCCCGGGCTCGGCCGGATTGGGCGTCAGGCCGCCGCTCAGCGGAGTCGTCACCGCCGCCGCGTTCTCCACCGCCTGGTGGTCGATGACCACGCCGATGTCCGGGCGCTCGGCGGCGGTGCTGTCGGCGCGGGGGTCGATGCGGATGACCCGCACCGTGGCCAGGGCGATGGGGCGGTGCACCAGCGCCACGTCCAGCGACACCTCGCCGCCGGGGGGCACCCGCACCCCCTGCTCCATGGGCGCGTGCTCCAGGTGGCGCACGCGCAGCATCTGCTCTCCCGCGGCCACGTTCAGCCGGTACACGCCGGCGCTGTCGGCGATGGCGTGCACCGTCGTCTTGCCGTCGTCCGCCTCGATCACCGCGCGCGCCACGGGAAACCCCGACGGCTCGCTGACCACCGTTCCACGAATGACCCCCCGCGCCGGGTCCTGCGGCGGGGCGGCGGCCGTGAACAGCGCGAGCACGAGGGGGATCAGCATCCGTAAGCCTGGACTTCTATCGATCCGGCGGCCGGGCCCGAACAGGCCCGGCGGCGCCCTTGGTGTGGTCGGCGGCCTGCCCCGAGGCAGGCCGTACATCCGTGGTCGGCGGCCCGCCGCGGGGGCGGGCCGTACGTCCGTGGTCGGCGGCCCGCCGCGGGGGCGGGCCGTGGATCAGTTGCCGCCGGCGCGGAACACAGGCTCGGTGGCGGAGCCCGCCACCCGCGGCGCCAGCGAGCGCAGCGCGGCGCCCTGCTTGGCCGCCAGCACCCGGCCGTTCACCTCCACGAACGCCGCGTCGGCGTCGGCGGGAAGGGTGATCACCAGCTCGCCCGGCCCGGCGCCCATCACCTCGATGCGCCCGGGCCCGGTGCGGAAGCGCGCCGTGGAGGCCGCGCCGGTGGCCGTGACCTCGGCCTTGGCGCCGGGGACCAGCCGGGCCCGCACCCGCAGCTCCGGCGACGACGCCGTCACCGCGATGCGGATCCGCCCTTCGGAGGGGTTGATGGACACGGCCTTGGGCGCCACCTCCACCACGGCCGGGGCCGGCGCCTCGGGGGCGGCCTGCGGCGGCGCCGGCTGCTCTTCGCGCTGGGAAACGCCCAGACCGCGCACCCACTCGCGCGCGGGCGAGCCGGGGATGGCGGCGGCCGCGGCGGCGCCGGCCAGCAGCAGCACCAGCGCCGCGGCCCGGGGAAGCGCCCGGCGGGCTTCGCTCATGGCGCCGCCGCCGCGGCGGTGGCGCGCAAAGCGGGCCTGGGCGGCCAGCACCGGCGGCGCCGCCTCCACCAGCCCCAGCAGGGCCGAGGCGCGGGCCGTCAGCCCGCGCAGCTCCGCCAGCTCGCCGGCGCAGGCGGGACAGGAGGCCAGGTGAGCCTCCGCCTCGGCGCGCGCGCCGGGCGGCATCTCACCGTCCAGAAGCTCCTGCAACGATCCTTCACCCAGGTGTGTCATCCTTCCTCCAGTCGGGCGTCATACACCGCCAGGAACCGCCGGGTTGCGCGGGCCAGCAGCGTGCCTACCGAGCCCGGGGCCACCGCGGCCACCTGGGCGATCTCGTCGTATCTGAATCCCTCTTCGCGCATCAGCAGCATCTGCCGGTCGCGTTCGGGGATCTGCTCCAGCGCCGAGCGCACCGAAGCCACCTTGCGCCCGCGCTCCAGCTCCTCGTCGGGCGCGGGAAGTGCGGACGGTTTCCACGGCGTGGCCGAGAGCAGCCGCTCGCGGCGCCGGGAGGTTCGGGTACCGTCGCGGAACAGGTTGGTGGCCACGGTGAACAGCCACAACCGTGCTTCCTGCTCCGGCATGGTGCGGCCCAGAAGCCGCACGAACGATTCTTGCGCAATGTCTTCCGCGCCGTCCTGGTCGCCGGTCAGGCGGTGCAGGTAGCGGAACAGCGACGGATACACGTCGCGAAAGAGCGCGTCGTAGTCCGCGCCGCCTCCCGAGATGGCGTTCACGGCTGCTCCGGGCGCGGCAGGCTTCGCGGCGGCGCCCCCGGCGGGACGGTCTGCATGCGTGGCTGGCACGAGGTCATCGCTGGAGAAACGCCGAATTACGAACCGGTACGCGGGGTTTGTGGGGCGCTCCGCGTCCGGCGACGTGGAAAGAACGCCCCGCCCGGGCGAATCGTGACACGGCCGGTGCGCCCGCGCAACCCTTTACGGTGTCACGAGGTGCGGGGGTGGATCGTTCTCCCCGTGCAGGACCGCGCGGCCGCACCGTGCCGGCCGCGCCCGCACCACCTCACTGGCCTTTGAAGGAACGATGAAGATCCTCACGCTGCTGGTGCCGTGCCTGGCGCTGGCCGCCTGCAACGACGTGGCCCTTTCGTTCGTCTGCCCCGACGATCAGCAGCCGTCGGTGGCCGTGGGCGTGCTGGACGGGATTACCCGTGCCTCCGCCACGGACGAGTCGCGCGGCTGGTTCACCGTGGGCGGCGTGACCGACTCGCTGCGCCACGGGGTGCGCGTGGAAGGCGTGCCCCAGCTGTACGCGTACGGCCCGCCGGGGGTGTACCAGGTGCGCGTGCAGCGGCCCGGCCACGTGGAATGGGTGCAGAGCAACGTGGTGGTGCAGGGCGCCCGCTGCGGCCCCAACACCGTCACGCTCGAGGCCACGCTTCAGCGCGCGCCGTAGCCGGCTCGTCGCCGTTCTCGCCCCGTTTCCGGGCCCCACGAAGCGCACGGTTGGAGCCTTCGCGTCTTGTGTTCGGCTGCCTCCGTAAGAGAAGGGGCCTCACGCAGAGTTAGCAGAGTCAGCAGAGTTTTCTCGTGCCGATTCCTCGGCGTTCGCGGCGGATGCACGAAAGACTATGCCTCACACGGAGTTAACGGAGTCAACGGAGTTTTCTCGTGCCGTTTCCTCTGGCCTCACGGTCGGAGCACGGATTTCAGAGTGTCGGGTGCGGGTGGGGCGGTCGACGAGGCACGATCTTTTGTAGGAGTGTCTGAAACGGGAGAGAGATGGAATGCGGCAGGGGGCCATCCGCGTTTTTTTGAGGAGGATGCGGATCGGTGGATGGCCTTTCACTGTGCACGATACCAGGCTTATCGCACCACCTGATGTGCGATCTTGTGAACCATCCGCCACTCCGGCGAGCGAGGTGAGCGGCGGCCTCTCCCGTCGTCGGCCTGCTCTGGATCGGCACAAACGGCAACGTGGAGGCGCGAGGGAGGATGTCCTCTGCGCGCCTCCACGTTTGTGCGTGAAGCCCCGTACTTATCCGACCGCCCGGTTCACTGCCAGCGGAAGAAGCGGAGGGAGAGAAGGAAGCCGATCGCCATCCACGCCGCCAGGATGGCCAGCTCGCCCGCGTAGCCGCTGAAGGGGAGCGCGTCGTTGTAGATGGCGCGCAGGGCATCGTTCAGCGCGGTGAGCGGGAGCGCCTGGACCACGGGCTGCAGCGCGTCTGGATAGCGGCTGGCGGGAAAAAAGACGCCGGAGAGCACGAACATGGGCAGCATCACCAGGTTAAGCACGCCGCTCACGCCCTCGATGGTGCGCGCCCGCGTGGACGCCAGCAGCCCCAGCCCCGCGAACGTCATGGCGCCCAGCGTAATCACCAGCGCCAGCGCCGCCAGCGACCCCTGCACCTTTACCCCGAACGCCAGCCAGGCGAACAGCACGATCGGCGGCACCTCCAGCACGATGAACGACAGCCGCGCCAGGATCTGCGCCAGGAGAAAGTCGCGCTTGCGCATCGGCGTGCTGGACATGCGCTTGAGCTGCTTCTTCTGCCGCATCTGCACCAGCCCGAAGCCCATCCCCCACATCCCGGTCGACATCAAATTCATCCCAATTAGACCCGGCAGCACCCAGTCGATGTACCGGCCGCCGGGGCGCCGGTCGCGGTCCTGGACGCTGGGCACCCGGTCCGTTGCCCCCGCCGCGCGCTGCACCACGCGGTCGGCGACGAGCTGCGCACTCCGGCTCTCGGCGCGCGCGGGATCGTAGCGGTAGGTGAGCACGTCACGCCCGGTGAGCAGGACTGCGATCTCTCCTCTGCGGATGGCGTCCTCGGCAGAATCCGGCGAGAGAATCTCAAGCTCTACCTCGGAAGATCGGCCAAGCGCCGGCGCGTACCGCTCGGCCACGGAACCGCGCTCGACGCCGACCGCCGCTCGCTCCGTCGGCCGCTCGCGGAAGGCGATCCCGAGCCCTAGCGCCATGATGATCGGAAAGCCGAAGGTCCAGAACAGCGCCTCCGGTTCGCGCACGAATGAGCGGATGCGCGCGAGCGTGAGTTCTCTCAGCGGGTTGGGGCTGTTCATCCGTGAGTCGTTTCTCGCCGGGAAAATTCCGAATTTCAGCGGCCGCGGCGGTGGCGCTGCAATGCCTTGGGAAGAAGCTCCACATGTGGGTCCGTGACAGAATCCGTGACAAGGCCGGGTTATCAGACGCACGGGCCTTGCCGTCCCACTATGCGTTTGGGCACCTTCTCCGGGCCGCGGAGATTGCATAAGGAAAACGGCGTCGGTGCCGGCGCCGCAAGGCTGGAGAGACCCAAAATGGCCGAGGCTGTCGGTGCGGTGATCGTCATCGGGGAAGATGTGGACGCGTTCGGGGGACCAATCATGTCCTCGATCGAACGGACCGCCGGTTTCACCGACGTAGTGAGCACGAGTGATTGGAAGCTGCCGCAGACGTCACTGGTGCTGATCTCGAGCTACGGGACGCAGTTCGAGTTCATCGGCCTTGTGCACCGGTCGGCGCCCGTCGCGACGGGGAAGAGGCGGGTCCGGGTTTCCGACCTGGAGCCGTTCGACCAGCCGGTTGGCGTGGACGAGATCCTGAGGCGGATCCCTGAGAGGTTTCGCCGGCCGTTCGAGGACGCGATCAATTCCGGATCGGCCGTCCCACCCGCGACCTGGGCGCACGTACTCGATGCGCTGATCGCGATCCGCCCCGATCTCCATCCTGTGGTTGAGCGCCTGCGGCGTTTGGCGACTCCGAAGCGGGTGAGTGGAGAAGCCCAGGCTGTCATCGCCCAGGAGCGCGATGCGGTCAACCTGGCGCTTCGCGCATCGGGGTTCGACCCCGCTCGCCTGGTCGACGTGGATCCAGATGTGGACGGGACGGCGCCGTTTCTAACGGGGCTGCGCGAAGCCTCAATCACCGAAGATCAGGCGATCGGCCATGACGCAGGCGTATTCGGCAGCGGCTGGCGCATGCTCGACCGATACCAGGTAGGGACCGCGGTGTTCGAGCAGGAGGGCACCCGGCTGACGGTGATGAACGTGAACCGTACCAAGGTCGAGCACACGCTCGGCGTGGACCTCCTGTATTACCACCACCAGTACCGCTCGTATGTGCTGGTGCAGTACAAGAGCATGCGCAAGAAAGGGAAGGTCCTCGGATATCGGCCGGGGGGCAAGTCTTACGAGCGTGAAATGGAGCGGATGCGGAGGTTCATGCGCGAGCACCCGCCGACCCCATCGGCAGCGGAGCGCCACAGCTACCGGTTGCATCCCGGCCTATTCTACCTGAAGCTCTGCAGTTCCATCGTGCTGGAGCCGCATTCGACGAAGATGATCGGAGGCATGTATCTGCCGCTCGATTACTGGGACGTCTTGCTGGAATCCGGGGAGGTCCAGGGCCCGCGCGGCGGCCGAATCGTTACGTTCGAAAATGCGGGCCGCTATCTGACGAACTCGCATTTTGTCGACCTGCTCCAGGCCGGGTGGATAGGCTCGCGGCTGGAGCACACCGAGGCCGTGACCCAGCTGGTGAATACCGCGGTGGACGGTGACCGATCTCTGATTGTCGCGGCGAACATGCCGACCGGTAGACCTCGTCCCGCGGTTCGACGCCGGAAAGGCCGCTGAAGGAAGGGTGCGGGTAGTGCAGGGTTCTCGCGGCTGCGGAAGCCGCTGAGAGGGCCGCGACGAGGACAATCGGATGGTGAACGATGTCGAAACAGATCGCGCGGAAGCCACAATCGTATCTCAACGAGCAGCTGGTGTCGGCGCAAGTCCCTGTGCTGCTGCGCGCAAAGGGTTTCGACTCAGTAGCTGTTCGTAAGCCGAAAGGCATGAAGTTGGTGCAAGCGCGGACGGTCAGCGGCGGCTCGGTGACGTTCTGGCTGAAGCAGGGCTGGACCGATACGAAGCGCTATTCCGCGATCCAGTTCGGAATGATCTCTCGGGTTTCCGATCCACGGTCGTTGCCGGATGACTACTTCGTGGACTATGTCGCTGCACGCACAGCCAGCGCGAAGGATCTGGGTGCCACGCACGCGTTGATGGTGCACATGGTCGACTCAGTGATCCAGAACTATGTCGCGGTTGCGATCGACGATGTCGCGGAGGCGTATCGGCGGCAGATTCGCGATTGGCCGCAACGCGCTCGCAATACGAAGACACCGACACTCTGGTTTGAAGATTCCCGGGATCTGCCTGATTCCCCATCAGTGCAGTGTGTGACGAACCTTGAGATTCCGCTTGAAAAGGTTTCCGGTGTGCCTCCTGTCACCATGGTGGCGCCGGACGGATCGGGGTCAAGAAAGGTCACCGTCGAGGTTGAACGCCGTCTGAGGCAGCAGAGCTTCAGAGTTCTGGTTGGGAACCGCTGCGGTTGGCGATGTGTCGTTTCAGGTACCGCGGTCCGCGAGGTCCTCGAGGCGGCGCACCTCCCCGGCCGCGACTGGCGCGTGGCGAACCAAGCTACCGACGGTATTCTGCTGCGCGCCGATCTACACCGGCTCCTTGACCAGGGCATCGCCGAGATCCGTGGTGACGAGTTCATCATCAGGGACAGGTCACGTGCAGGGGAATACCTCACGTTCAGCAACCGACGTATCACGGTTCCCGGGCGGTGACCGCGAACTCACCGATAGGCCTCCAGCCGGGCTAGTCGTGCCGGCTCCTTCAGCCGGTTCAGCCCCTGCACGAGCAACTGCTGGACGCGCTGGTGGGAGATGCCGAGAGCCTCGGCGATCTCCGCCTGCGTCATCGCAGCGCATCCACCCAGCCCGTAGTATCGCCGCAGCACCAGCGCCTCCCGCTCCCGCAGGGTTCCGAGCACCGCGTCGATCCGCCCCGCGCGTTCGCGGACATACGCGTCCTCGTCCGGCAGCGGCTGGTCGGGGTGCGGCAGGCACTCCAGCAGCAGGTCGTCGCCGGTACCTGACCGGCGCGCCCCGGTCAGGTTCAGGGCGTGCGCGGCCTCGACGACCTCCACGCCGGCGGCGCCGGCGAGCTCCGTCAGGGTGGGCTCGCGGGCATAGAGCTGCGCCAGGCGCGCGGCGTGCTTGCGGATGCGTCGGAGCTTCTCCTCGTTTGCGCCCTTCGGGCGCACGGTCACGGCACGATCGAGCGCACGGTGGATGGCCTGGCGCACCCACCACGAGGCGTAGGAGACGAACCTCGCCCCGTTTTCCGGATCGAACTTGGTCGCCGCGTGGACCATCCCGACGTTGCCTTCGTTGATCAGGTCGGCGAGCGGAAGCCCGAGGTGCTGGTACTTCTTCGCGATCATCACGGCGAAGCGCAGGTTGCAGCTGACCAGCGCCTCGGCCGCGGCGGCGTCTCCCGCGCGGATCCGATGCCCGAGCGCACGTTCCTCGGCCGCCGTCAACAGCGGGTAGTCGCCGATCTCACGGAGGTACAGATCGAGGGAGGTCGGGCTCTCCGGGTCGAAAGCGCGCCTCGTGCGGCCCGTGTCTCCGAATGCTTGAATTCGCGTTCGACGACGGGCATGGGCCGGCTGGACTGTGTTGTGGGACATGCGCGCGCACTTGCGGGCCGTGGCGGCCGTTTCCGTCCACGGGGAGCGGACCCCTCCCGTAAGGGCGGACGAAAGCGCGGCACCGGCGGTGCGCCGGGGGATGATCGAGTGGCTGGACTGGCCGGAGCGCAACGGATCCGCCAGGACTGCTGGTCAAGCAGCCTGGCGGATGGGCGAATCAGGTTGGAGTCAGTGACCAGGTCAGATCTGGTCGTGTTGCTCCGATGCTCCGACTTCTTCCGGCGAGGGGATCCGGATCACTTCGCGGTGCGCGGCGGGCATGAACGGGGGGCGTGTCTCGACGTACGCGTCAGTGGCCCCGCCGCGGGGGCGGCTATGGCCGGCATACGCCTTCAGCACCCCTTCCGGCAGGTGCGGCGCCGCCCACGAGAGGTGGGTCGCGCGGAAGATGTGGGTGGTCTTCCGGTGCCGCTTGAGGCCGGCCATGGTTTCCAGTCTCCCGAGGCGCGCGCCATAGCTCTTCCTGCTGGGCCGGGACAGCGGCGTGCCGCGCCGCAGGTGCAGCACGTAGTCGTCGGGGTGCGGGTTCCCGCCGTGCATGGCGTGCAGCCGCTCCAGCCAGGGCCGCAGGCTCCGCTGCATGGGGATCCACCGCGCCGCGCCGGCGCTCTTGGTTCCCGGGATGAAGATCGCCTCCTGGTCGAAGAAGACATGCTTCCAGCGCAGCAGCATGAGCTCGTCGATGCGCGCGGCCGTGCCGAGCAGGAGCGCGATCGTCTCCGCCGTGTTCGGCACCCAGGGCAGGAGGTTGACCCGGCCGAGGACGGCCCGGTCGTACTCGACGGCCGCCGAGAGGAGGGTTGCGATCTCCTCGTACGTGTAGGTCTTGCTCGCGATCATCGCGGAGATCTCTCCGGTCTCGGCGGCCTCGCGCCGCCGGCGGCTGGCGCCGCGGTCCGCGACGCTGATCGTGCCGAAGGGCCAGGCCGTGTCGGGGTACGCGTGGTGCCAGAGCGCCTGCAGGGTGGAGCGCACGTTTTCCTTGGTGCGCCGCATCGCGGGCGTCTCCCGAACGGTGCCGTGCTCCCACTTCCTGACCTGCAGGCCCTCGAGGAACTCGCGGAGCCGCTTGCGCGTGAGTGCCGCGAGGGGGAGGTCCCCGAACGCGGGCTTCAGGTGCACGCGGACGACGCTGCGCCGCACGCTGACGGTGTTGTGGTCGGGTCCGAGGAGCTTCGTCAGGTGCTCGAGGTAGGCGTCGCAGGCCTCGGCGACGGTGAGGCCGGAGTCGGGGCCATCCTCGGCGATCTGGAGCTTCCGCTCCATCCACGCGGCGTAGTGGTCACGGACCCATTGCTCGGCCACGGCCTGGTCGAGGGTCGTTGCGCCCTTCGCCGGCCAGCCCTCGTCGGCCGGGTTCCGGAGCGTCAGGAACCCGGACTTGCCCAGCTGCGCGCCGGACCACTCGCGGCCGCGCAGGTCCAGCACGAACACCGCGCCTTGCGCGCTGGGGCGGGTCTTCAGGCGCTTCAGCAGCCGCTCCGCGAAGGGGCTGGTGTCGCGCTTTTTCTTTCTCTCAGCCATGGGCGCGCGCCGTCGCGGGGCCGTGGGGGCCGGCCCCCGCGGGTGCGGGGGCCTCGTACCTCCCCCTACTGGCGGACGGAGGCGCGGCACCGGCGGCGCGCCTGGTGGCCGCCCTGCCGGGATCGCGGGCCGTGTGACAGCAGCTGGCTGGCGCCTCATGCCGCGGCTGCCTCTCCGGCCGCGTCGGTTTCGATGAGGCCCTCGGCCGAGAGGAAGGCGAGCATCGCGTCTGGCGAAGCCATGCGCGCGCCGTGATCGCGGCCGCCCGGCTTCGCGTGCCAGGCGAGTCGGCCGTCGCCAGCGGCACGGAGAAGCTCCCGGTGCGAAACGCCCGGCAGCATAACTGCCCACTGCTTCAGCTTCAGACCGTCTCCGCCGTGCTCACGGCGGACCCACTCCGCGATCTGCCGCGGCTCCCACTCAGTATCGGCTTTGACAACTCCCAGGGCGTCGGCGTCGCCTGGAGTGTGAATCGTTATTTGGATGAACTCCACCCGGGTGCCCGGCGGAGCGTCACGCACCAGTTGCTCGAGATCCGTGATCTGCATGATCGCACCGTCGCCAGGGAGCGTTTTGTCCTGCCACCTGTCCAGGTGAACCAACGCGCTCAGCAGATGGGGAAAGCGTACACTCAGCGCCCGTGTACGCGAATGAAGGCGGCCTGTCCGCGTGACAGGCCGCCTTGATCTACGGATGAGACCGGAAGTTACCGGTAGGAGATGTTCTCGCCCGGGAGCAGCCGGAGGCGCGCGAGGTGTTGCAGGCTCTCCTCGATGCCGTCGTCCGTGAACTCCGGGAAGCCGAGCTTGTTGCCCTGCCAAGCCTCCTCTGCCCTGATTGCGGCCGTGACCGACTCCACGTCGATGGTGGCGCCGCGCTCCGCGAGCGCCTTCCCGACGGCGTGGATGGTCTGCCAAGCGGCCAACGTCCATCCGTCGAAGCCCGCGATCAGGTCAAGGAACTCCTCGGCGAGCGGCGGGTCGGGCAGGTAGTCGGGAGCTCTCACCACCGCCTCGGCGGCCTTCGGGCCCGGGAGGAACAGATCGGAGCGGTCCTCTGTCTTCTTTGGATCGAGTTCTATCCAGCCGGCGCGCATGCCGCGATCCTCAGCGTCGTCTTCGGCGTGCCGGAGGTCCAGGTCGAACAGGCCGTATGCAGTGACCTCGAACGAGGTGAAGACACCCGGCCCCACAGCCTCCTCCAAGAGGTACAGCGCCTTGTAAAGCTTTACCCTATCCACCCACGGGATTCTCTCGTACAGCCGGTAGACCGTGAAGGCCATGAGCAAGGCGCGGGCGTAGTTCCGTGTGCTGCCCTCCGGGAGCGGTTCGCGACGAGCGACCGCCGCGATGCGCGCCCCGAGCTTCATCTCCCTTGCCCGAAGCCGTGCCTGGTTCAACGCATCCGCGATACCGTCCGCAACGGCGGCATCATAGGCTTCCCGTTCTCCGGGCGCCCAGTCCGGTGCGGAAGCCTGCTCAATCCCTGCAAGCACGAATTCCTGTATCTCGGCCGTGTACTGAGGAAAGTCCCTCAGCCAACGGCGCGTATCCAGGAATCCGCTCTCACCGAGCTCCCGCTCCATGCGGGTCCTGACCTGCTCAAACGCATCCGACATCATGCCGTCTCCAGATTCATGCGGCTCACGAACGTTCCTGCCGTACCTTGAAACCCGTTTTCTGAATCTCCTCACGAAGGACAGGGTCGCGACGGAGGAGTTCGCGGGCGCGGAGACGGAGGTTCGTTACCGTGCGCCGGTCGCAGCCCAGCTGACGGGCGGCATCTCGGGTCGGGATCATCCGACCAACGTCGTCAACGGAATAGACGAGTCGGAGAGAGGGGTGCGGAAGCCGGTCCAGGGCGCGTTTCAGCGCTGCGACCGCGAGCGCGAGCATCCGCTCTTCTTCCTCAGCGTCACCAATCTCTGGAGACGCGTCACGCTCATACGCCAAGAGCACGGAAGGGGGGAGTTGCTCGAAGCTCTCCGTGGCGGCAATGCGCCGAATGTCACGGCGGCTTGCCTCGGCCACGTTTAAGAGGCGGCTTCTCAGCCTCATGCCGAACCGCTCCTGCCACACCGTGTCACCTGAATTCACTGACTGGATGCCAGTCCAGATCGTCTGGCTGGCGGCCGCGAAGAACTCCCTGAACTCAGCTGGTCCCCGCGGCAATCCTGTCCGCCGCATGACCTTTCGCACCATCGAGCTGACCAGCGCTCCTGAGCGTGGATTCGTAGCGCCCGAGGGCGTTGAGTTCAGAAGCGTGGCGCTGCAGGCCTGGAACAATCCCTCGTCAAAGCATCGCTCGTCGTTCAGCTGGCGCCGAAGAACGTACACCAGCACCTCCGCGCGCACCCGCGCCCGGTGCCGGTACACGCAGTCACGGTTCTCTTTTTGTCCGAGATCGCCGATCAGGGCGGCCTCGCGGCTTGCCCTCCTCTTTGCCCTCTCAATCTGTTCCTCGTTGCGAGGCCGACCACGGCCCGGACGTTCCTGCTTGTGTTTGTCGCTCATCAACTCACACCATCTGGCGCAAAAGGTTGGAGCGACAACTTGGATGGGATTGATGCGGCGGGCAAGTTTCCCACCCTTCACAATCCGTTTGGTTCTCCGGGTGAGCGGGTCGGAAGGGCCGGCCCGCGATCGTCAGCGATATGGAGAACCAGGTGGAGCGTACCAGAAGTGGGGGCCGTATCCGACTGCGGCGGAGCCGCCGGCACAATCCCCGAGCGTGTGCGGGCGGCCGGTGCCACACCTGCGTCCGCCTCTACGGGAGGGGCATGGGCGTACCGGCTGTCGGCGCCTCCCATCCCGGATTCTGCCCCAGTCGCGAGGAGGTTCTGCCGCGTCCTTCCAGCCGCAGGTCCCGACCCGGTGTGTGCGATGGCAACAACCCGTCTCCCGGATGGAGACTCAACCGTGCCTCTGTTGCAGGCGCTCGCGAGCGCGTGGCGCGAAGAGGCGTCCGGCCTCCGCCGGCGCTACGGCCTGCGGCAGCTGGCCAGCCTCTGCGAGGCGCACGCGGCCGAGTTGGAAGAGGCGCTCGTCCGTGCGGAGGGGCGCCTGCTGACGCTCCGGGAGGCCTCAGCCGAGAGCGGCTACAGCATCGCGCACCTGCGCGTGCTGCTGGCGTCGGGAGCGCTCACCCAGGCCGGCCGGCGGGGAGCGCCTCGGGTGCTGTCGTCCGAGCTGAAGAAGAAAGGCGCAGACCGGACCAGCGACCAGTCGGCCTTCGACCCGGCGGCAGCGGCGCGCCAAGCGGTGCGCGCGTCCGGCTCCGAGGCGCACGCGAAGGCCGGGCATGCCTGAGGTCATCGCAGGCGGCCCCAAGGGACGGCGCATCGCCGTGGTGGAGGCGTTCGGGTTTTTGGTCAGCGTGGTGCGGTGGCCGGGCGAGAGGCGTCTCCGGCTGGAGGCGGTCATGAAGGGCTCGACGGGGCCCGTATTCCAGGCAGACGCCGGAACAACCGATGTGGCCGGGGCGGAGGCAAACGCGAAGGGCTTCGCCGCGGGGCTGTCCGTGGAGCTCGCTCCGCCCGGGGCATCCGGGCCGGCGCTCGTCCGGCCGACGTACGGGCAGCTCGAGGACGAGATCCGCCGCCGCGGCAAAGACGTGGACGGCCTCCTCAGCAGGCTGCGCCTGTTCATGCGCACGTTCGGCCTGGACGAGCAGGGGCGGGTCGGGCCGGAACTCGGGGCTGAGCTGCCGAAGTACCAGAAGGAGTTCCGCGCGGAGCTCATGCGGCAGGGCAAATCGCCGGCAACGATCGGCCCCTACCTGTCCAAAGTCAACAAGCTGGCTGAGATCGCCGCCTCGGTAACGGTGGTTGAGGGAAGTGGGCTGACGTTCGGTGAAACCCTTCGTGTCGCCATGGAGCGCCGCGGTATTCCGGCCACCACATTGGCACGGACGGCCGCCATTACGAATTCTACCTTGCACGGCTGGATCACCGGACAATTCACTCCCGATCGTGAGAACCGTGAGGCGTTGCCCGTTCTGGAGCGAGAGCTGGGCCTGCCAGATGGCACACTGGCCAAACTCGTTGGCGCGCTTCGGCCGATGCCGCCCCGGAAAACGCGCGCTGGAGCGATGCCGTTCGCGTTGGCACTCAGGAAAGCTCTTCAAGCTCAGAATGTCAGCGCCGCCGAAATTGCCCGCCGGGTCGGCATGCCCAGTCCGACTTTGCAGGGATGGGTTGAAGCGAGGTATGTCCCGGGTGAGAAGCGCCGGGAGTCGACGCTTCCGGTGCTGGAGAAGACTCTCCAGCTTGCCCCAGGCGATCTGTCCAAGCTGCTCCCTGAACCGACCCCGCGTCCGGAGCAATACGCTTGGGCTCTAACTCACGACCAACAGAAGGAATGGGAAACACTGAAGGCTCATAAAACCAATCGGACACCAGCGAATCGAAGTACCCGCGCAGGCTCATTCTGGAGAGTTTATGAAGACGGCGAGTCTCCGACCGCCGATTTCGTCTACACCGACATCAGGCACTTTTTTGGCTACCTTACGCTGCCCCCGGACGCATCTGATCCACGCCTGCGGGGGTTGGGGAGAGACGGCTCCCAACTCTCCATCCTGGACTTAGCCGTTCCCGAGCAGGTTCAGGGGTTCATCGACTTCCGCGCGCGGAGGGCGTCGAGCTACAACACGGCGACGATCTCGTTCCTTGCGTGGCTTCGAGCCCTGCTCCGCCCCAAAACGGGTTTCTTCTGGCAGGCCAACGGGGTTGCATGGGAGAGTTTTTCGCCTCAGTCACTGCTCTTGGCTGACGGCGAGCGTCCACAGGGGACACTGCAGCAGTGGCGTTCGCATTGCGAGCGGATGGTGGAGTGGATAGGCGAGTGGCTGGAAGATCTGAGCGACTCCATCACGCATACCCGCGACTATCAGCACATCCAGGCGATCCTCGATCTGGATCGTCCTATGGATGCTCTGCGGATTTTGCTAGACCGGATGACCGCGGACTATGAGAATACCGCTGACTACCTTTCACCTCTGCGGCGGGCGCTTCGCGTCCGGGACCTACTTTACGTCTCGATGCTCGTGCGGAACCCGTTGCGGAAGAAGCACTGGTCGCAGATGACGTGGCGCGCGGACAATACTGGCCAGTTGCGGAAGCGGGCAGGAGGCGACTACCAGATCTTCATCCCGAGGAGATACTTCAAGAGCCTGGCTGAATTCAGAGACGAGGATTACTTGGCGGACGTGGATCCCGCGCTCACGCCGCTGATTGATGACTATCTCGCCGCGTGCCGACCGCTTCTGCTAGGGGCTGAGGGGTGCGATTGGGTGTTTCGCCCCGGACCAGTGGGTTCGCGGCGGGTCAACACCGAGCCCTTCACTTATGGTAGCTGGTTGAGCTCGATCGTCGTCCGGTACATCCCCGAGTACGCGCCGCGTGGCTTCAACCCGCATGCGGTGAGGCACATCGTGGCGACTCACCTTGTCCGCACGCGTCCGGACGGGATAGACCGTGCAGCGGACGCGCTGCACAACACGCGTTCGATGATCAAGAAGACGTATGGTCACCTCCGGGGCAGGGATCTGACGGCCAAAGCGCAACGCATCATCTGGGAGGAGATAGACCCGTAAGCGGCTTGGTCCCGACGCAGACTCCAGATCGGCGTTACTGGATGAGAGCTCCCATCCGACCTTGGATGGGAGCTCTCGCTGTGTAACCATCGCCGGCCTGACCAGAAATTTTCACTAGTAACAGCGTTTTTGACCACAACAAAAGCTATGTATTTTAACACTAACGAGATAGAAGATTTCCACCTCCGGTCAATGGTCAGGCCGAACTCGGCTTCAATGATCGCCGCCCGTTGCCAAATACTAGCGAAATTCGAGATTCCTCCTGACAACTCGGCGCAGCTGCTCACCTAAGTTTACGGTCGCTGGGTCTTGCAAAGGGTCTTCTGCAGTAGAATCGCCTTTCCTTATTCTGGTCGTACCCCTGCCCCCTGCGGCGCAACTCCGATTCCGTTCCTGTGCGCTCATGTGCCCCGCACTTATCCCGGCCCATCTTGGGCTGCGGCGTCCGCGGGCGGCAGGATCATCGCGGCGATCGTCTCTTCCAGGGCGCTCCACCGGGCCGCGAACGGCGCTTCGGCGCCGAGGGGGAAGAGCTCGTCGAAGAGCACCTCGCTGAGGCGTGAGCGGGGGACGCGCCAGTCACGGCGGTACGGATCAACCGGGAGTTCCCGTGAGAGCAGGTAGCTGGCGGTGTGCGCGAGCTGGTTGATGACGGTCGCGCCAGCGTGGTCCGGGGTGAGCCGCTGTCGTTCCGCGAAGGCGGCGGTGTCCTTCGCTGACCGCCAGATGAGCCTGTAGATCTGGGCGACGGAGAGATCTGCGATCAGGCGCTCGAACAGGTCGTGGGTGCCTCTGCCCGGGCGGAACGCGAGGCGGTGTTCCGCGAGAGTGAACTCCAGGTATTGGAAACATTCCTGGATCAGGACGGCTCTGCAGAGCTGGAGTGCGGACGCGAACTCGTGCTCGCGTTGGAAGGGGACCAGCGGCGCCTCTGGCTCCGGTTGGCTGGCGATGAGCCACGACACGTGCAGCGGGTCGAAGGCCTCGGGCCGGCCGTCCTCATCCCAGTCGAATGCGGAGAGATCGGACTCAGGGGCGACCTGGATGAGCCGCTGGGCATGCAGCCGCTCGACGATCAGGCGGTCCTGGAATGGTGTCGGCGAGAGCGGCGGGTACGCTTGTGCCACGGCCCCTGACGGGTTTTCAGGCCCACCCTTCGCCAGACGGGCGAAGCTCATCAGGTAGACGCGGTCCATCAGCGTCAGCCGGGAAGCCGCGCGGTCGGGTAGGGCCGGGAAGCATCTGCGGATGGCTGCGCGGCGGGCGGTGGCCACCTCCGCCTGTCGCCGTTCCAGGCAGGCGTTGCAGAGCCACTCGTAGGGGCCGGCGCGGCCCCTGACGTAGTCTTCCCGGTTGGCCAGGGGCCGCCGTCCGCCGCACGACCTGCAGGGCCACTCGGGCACAAACGCGATGCTCGCTTTCGCCACCCGCGGCGCGACGTTCCTGACGCGGCTGCACAGGCTGGCGGCGATGGGCGCGACCTTGAACCGGAACGCGTGCTGCTCGTCCTGGCTCCAGTGGGCGGCCGCCGCCTGGGCCAGGGCCGGATCACCGGTGAACGTCTCGACGCGGATCTCGCTCATGGGACGGATGGGGGTCGTCGGGCCTGGTAGCCCGGGTGCCGTGCCTCCCGGCGGCGACGCTGTCCTGGGTTCAGTCGAAGTCGACCAGCTCGACAGGGTCGAACGGAGATCCGTCGTCGTGCAGGGACACGAACTCCGGCTCGTGGCGGTATCTGACGGAGGCGACGCGGTACGCCTCGGCGCTGTCCGGCACGTATCGGACGGATGGGGGCGGCGGAAGCTCGGGCTGCCACAGGAGACCGAGGTCGAGGTCGGGCCCGCCGGCCGTCGGCGGGTGGGCGGCAGGAGCATCGGATCGGGCGGCTGGGTCGGTCTCCACGATCCCTTCCGCGTTGAAGAGCGCGATGTTACGGTTCTCCTCTACATCCTGCCGCTCCCCTTCCTCCGGCAGCCCTGCCTGCGCGGATGAGTAGATCACGCCGTCGAACCCGAGGACGTTGGCGAGATAGTCGGCGACCACCTGCGTCGGCACGTACTCCAGGAACTCCTCGTGGGGCTGGATCGGCCGGCTCACGATGTCGTGGAACCCCATGAGGAAGCGCCACCTCGCCAGCTCCTCGCGGAACCGCGGCCGGAACATGCTCCCGAACGGCGGCAGGCTCCGGAACACCGAGAGATCCAGCAGCTTGAGCGGGCGGACCGCCTCGAAGGCGCCCACCACGACCTGCCCGCCGACGGCCGGGCGGATCTCCGCGACGCAGGTCTCGATGCTGAGCGCCCCGTAGAAGTTGGCGATGCCGGGCGCGTTCATGCGCCCGCCCATGCGCAGGTCCCGCGGAGGCGGTCCGAGCTCGGCGCGCGGATCCTTGAGCACCTTGCGTGAGGCTGCCACCGTATCGGTGCGCCGGGCGCGGTAGATCCTCAGGTCCTCGCCGGGCTTCAGCACCCGCACCGGCGAGGGTGCCCCCGCCCAGCCGGCGGCCTCTACGTCGCCCAGCAGCTCGTCGAGGGATGCGCGGCCTTCGTCGTCGTAGAAGCGGCGGACGTACCGGACCCGTTCCTCGAACCTGCTCCACGCTTCGTTCTGCTCATACGGCCAGACGGCGTGCGGGATGAAGACGTATCCGCCTGAATCGTCGTAGAACGCGTCCGCGCCGTCCTTGACGACGCTGTAGGCTTCCGCGTCCGCGAGGAGCCCGACGATCGCTTCCGCGATCTCGTAGTCGACCTCGAGCATCTCCTAGACGATGTCGACCGGCGACTCCCCGCTCTGCTGGTACTCCACGTGGTCGGTATCCCGGCTGAACCGGGGCTCCATCTCGCCGGGTGAGTAGAAGTCCCGGTAGACCCCATCGACCAGTTCTGCGAGTTGCTCCAGGGATACCGACTTGCGCCGGCGGCCGCAGTTCTCGCAGCGGGCGCGGGCGCCATTCGCCCGGATCAATTTCCCGACTTCGGGATCGCCCACGCAGTCGGAGCACAAGGGCGATGCGGCGGACCAGTTCGTGGGCATCTTGCGCGTCCGGTCAGGCGGGAACGGGGAAGCTGGGGTGGGATGCGTGGCCTTCCAGGGATCCCAGAGATGTCACGGCTTAAAGCGGATCCGCAGGCCGTTCTGGAGCAGCGCGCTCTCGCGCGCGGCCGGGGGCGAGGCCGCCATCAGCTCGTCGAGGCGCGTGTCGGCTTCGTCCAGCGCTGCGCTGGCCTCGTCGATGTCCGCAGAGCGCAAGCGCTCGATCAGCGTGGTCGTAGCGGGCTCCATGGTGACTTCCGCGGAGCCGAGCGAGGACACCAGGGTGCGCTGGATGCGGCGGGTCTCCTGGTCGTCTCCGGTAGCCGGAGCGCTGTGGGAGCCAAGCTCCTCGTCGGCGCTCGCGGCCAGCGCAGCGAGCGTTTCGTCCCGGCGGGGACGGCGTTTCCCGGCCTCTGACGCCCCGCGGCTCCTCGCTTCTACGCCAGCCGCGAGCGCGGCCGCGTTCTCTACGAGCCCGAGGCTCAGGCACAGGCCGAAGAGGTGGGCCGCCGCGATCTCGACCGCGAGCTGCGGTGGCGGCTCCGGCGGCTGCCGGTCGGCGGAGTTCCACCCGCGGATGTGAAGGCAGCGGGTGGTGGCTTTCCTCGCGTTGGGGTTGACCCGGGTCGCCGCGACGATGTGCCGCGGGACCGGGACTCGCATGCCATGGACCGTGACGATGAGGTTCCACGCCTGCCGCCGCCATGGACGCGGGCACCTGTCTTTTCTCGGGGTGTGCAGGGCCTCCTCCGTGCCCTTCGCCTCGACCGCCGCCCAGCCGCGGACGCCGGTGACCTGTCGTGGACGCATCGCGAGGTAATCCGGAAGGAGGGGAGTGGGCTTGGGCCTGGTGGTGCCGTTGGCTCGCTGCCGGGGGAACCCTTGGGCCACGACCGCACCTGGCGGAAAGGCACGGTGCCAGTTGTAGGTCCGGATGGGGTGTCGAGCGTCGGCGAGGAAGGCGCTCACCGGGGCGATCCAGCGATAGCCCTCCTCGGCGAGCAGGTGGCGTGCGCCGACCACGCCGAGCATCCAGGCGATCACGCGCTTCCATTGCCGCTCCGTGCCGGCCAGCTCCTCGTGCATCTCCCTAGAAGGTGCCGCCGTCGTCGTGCGGGCGGATGAGGTGGGCTGGCCAGCCGAACAACGCGGATGCGGGAGGAGGTGCGCTGAGAGGGGCCCAGTCCTGGAGGAGCATCCCCGCCATCTGGTCATGGGACAGCAGGAGCGGCTGCGCGGGCCTGATTCCGATAGGCCAGTAGTGTACGTTCATCCGGATTGCGGCTCCCCCGAGGGTCGGGCGTGGAAGGCGGGCGCCCGATCATAATACGGATGTTTCGGTGGGGACAGGCCCGGCCCTCGCATGGAGCGTAGCCGGCGCGCCCCCGCCGCCCGGTGGGCGGCGGAGGCGCGTTTTCTCAGGCAGGGCTCAGCGAGGACCTTCGCGGAGGCGCCGCATGACTTCGCGGGCCGCGGCTTCGGCGCTGGCCCGCTCTTCGGGCGTGGCGGGGCTGGTGTCCACCGGCTCGTCCAGGCTGGGAGCGGGCGGCAGCTCCGGCCGGTCCGGCCGCCCGCGCATCCGGAGGTAAGCGCGGATCAGCCGGTCGAGCAGTCTCGGTGGGAGGTCTTTGCCGTCGTCGGGCATCGCATCGGATCGCGTCAGGGTAGGCCAGCGGGGGTCGATGCTTCCAGGTGCGCGAGCCATCGCCGCGCCGCGGCCGCATCGGCGGCGGGCAGGCTCTCGATGCGCTCGAGCACCTGCGAGCGCAGCCGCTCCTGCAGGCGCTGGCAGCGCCGCTTGGCCGCCGTGTGCGTGAGGCCCACGGCCGCGCCGGCATCGGCCCAGCTGTCGCCCTGGACGAGCCTGTGCCAGAGTAGCGCCTGGGCCTCTTCGTTTCCACCCTGCAGGGCTTCTCCGAGCAGCCGGAGCACCACCTTCCGCCCTTGCGACCCCGGTGTGTCGTCGTCGTTCCCAAGGGGCAGGTCCGGTTCATGGGCATCGAGTTCGTCCAACTCCTCGCCGAACACCACTGCGTCCCACTCACCCCGGGCCTCGCGGGCCGCGTCCTTCGCAAGGTTGGCGGCGACGGCGCGGGCCCAGCTGACCAGTTGGCCGTTGCTCGTCCCCCGGAAGGAATGCAGCCCTCGGGCCACTCGCACCAGTGTCTCCTGCGCGATCTCCATCGCGAGCTCGTCGCCCTGGCGCCAGAAGCGGAGCCACCGGCGCAGGTACCTGAGCAGGTCGACATGGAGCTCCGTGAGCAGGCGCTCCATCGCGTCCTCGTCCCCTCGCACCGCCGCCTCCGCCAGGCACACCAGCAAGCCATCGGGTGTCGGGCCCTTCATCGCTCCTCCCGCGGTCGCCGAGATCCGTCTCCCATACTGGCGGACGGAAGCGCGGCACCGGTGCCGCCTGCCCGTCCGCTCCGGTGGAAGCGGTGGGCAGGCGGAGCGGAAGCTCGCCGGGCCAGCCGCCCTGCCGGAGCGGACGGGATGCCCGAGACGAAGAGGCCGGCCGATTACCGGGACATGGCGCGGCGGCGGAACGCGGCGTGGTTGGGGCCGGTGGCGGGGAACGCGAACACGCGCACCTGGTGGAAGTGCCTCGCGTGCGGCAGGTGGTGGAGAACCATCTACAACGCGCTGCAGCGAGGCAGCGGCTGCCCCGACTGCGCGGTGCGCCGCCGCGCCGAGCTGCGCACGTGCGGGCCTGGGGCGTACCACGCCCTGGCCGAGTCCCGCGGGTTCCGGTGGACGGGCCGCTACCCGGGCACGGCGAGGGCGCGGACGGAGTGGACCTGCGCGCGCGGGCACGCATGGCGGAGCACGTACACGCGGATCGCGCAAGGCCGCGGGTGTCCGGGGTGCGCGCGGGCCGAGCACCTGGAGCGCTGCGCGCGCGATCGCCACACGGACGCGGACTACCGGGCTGCCGGTGCGCGAGCGGGGCTGGACTGGCTGGGCCCGCTGCCTGGGAGCGCCTGGGGCAAGACGCGGTGGCGATGCCTGGCGTGCGAGCGGATCTGGACCGCGCCCTTCCACAAGCTCGCACAGGGCCGCGGGTGCCCGAGGTGCAGGCTCGACAGGCGCAACGCCGGGCAACGGATCCCGCCCGAGCGCTACCATGCGCTCGCCGCCGAGCGCGGGTTCGAGTGGCTGGGGCCGCCGGCGCGGCGGAACATCCATCCTACGCGCTGGCGCTGCCGCAAGGGGCACGAGTGGGAGGCGAGCTACGCCTGCATCGAGCGGGGGGCGGGCTGCCACGGGTGTCAGGACCGCGTGAACGGCATGCCAGTCTCCCAGAACCAGCGGCGGCTGGCGCGGATGCTGGGAGGGGAGCTGAACCGCCGTGTGGGCCGACTGGCCGTCGACGTCGCGCTGGAGCGTGACGGGGTGCCGATCGCGGTCGAGTACGACGGCTGGTACTTCCATGGGGCCCTGCAGGACAGGGACGAAGCTCGCGACCGTGCCATGATCGCGGCGGGTTGGCGCGTGCTCCGCATCCGCTCGGCCTACATGATCCCCTCGCAGGACCAGCTGGAGGCGGCGATCGAGCGGCTGCTCGCCGGCGAGGAGCGCGCAGTCCTCACCCTGCCTGACTGGGGGGTCGGCCGGGCGCGGGGACTCGCCTGGGAGCCGGCGCGCCCGCCCCGCCCGTACCGCTGGCGCCACGGGGCGTCCCATGCCTGACTGCGTGCTCCGGGACGCTGCCCTGCAGCGCATCGCGGATGCGCTGGACGCGACAGGCGCGTTCCGCGTCGCGCGCCGGTTCGAGCCGAAGGGCCGGTACGCGGAGCCGGACGGCACAGCCACGTACCGTGCGCTCTACGCCGACGTAGAGACCACCGGGCTCGACACCGAGCGCGATGACATCATCCAGCTCGCGCTGCTGCCGTTCGAGTACGCGCCATCGACGGGCCGCGTCTACGCCGTGGGCGAGCCGCTCGTGCAGATGGAGGACCCCGGCCGGCCGATCCCGCCGGAGATCTCCGCGCTCACCGGGATCTCGGACGCCGACGTGGCCGGCCGGCGAATCGACGACGGCGCCGTTGCCGCGCTGGCGGCCGGGGCGAGCCTCGTCATCGCGCACAACGCCGGATTCGACCGCCCCCTGCTGGAGCGCCGCATGCCGCTGTTCCGGAAGATGCCGTGGGCCTGCTCGCAGGTGGAGGTGCCCTGGGGCGAGCACGGGATCGCGGCGGCGAAGCTCGAGTTCGTCCTCTTCAAGCACTGCCGGGCCTTCTTCGAGGGGCACCGGGCGGATCAGGACTGCCATGCGGCGCTGCACGCGCTCGCGACGCCGTTCCGGTCCGGCGAACTGCCTTTCGCCTTGCTCCTCAGGTCCAGCCGCCGGCGGACGGTCCGGGTCTGGGCGCTGGACGCGCCCTACGGGGCGCGGATGGCCCTGAAGGGGAGGGGCTACCGCTGGAGCCCCGGAGAAGGAGGGCGGCCGAAGGCGTGGTACGCCGACCGGCGCGAGGAGGAGGTGGAGGGGGAGACGGCGTGGCTCCGGGAGGCCATCTATGCCGGGCGCGGCGGCACGCCCTGGAAGCTGCACGCCTTCGGCGCGGCCGACCGCTACTCGGTGCGGGTCTGAAGGTGCGCGGGCACCAGGACGGCCGGGTCGAGCGGCTCACCGACGCGGCGGTGGCGGAGGAGATGGCGGCGGGGCGGTTCCCGGCCGGCGAGGCGCTGCAGTCGATCCGCGTCCGGGCGGAAGCCGCCGTCCATCTCGCGGACCTCGCGGAGCACGACCCGGAAGACGTGTACGTGGTGGGCTGCTCCCGGGAGATCCTGCTCGCGGGCGAAGGGCCCGGCGGGTACCTCGTCCTCGGACGCGTCACGCGGACGATCTCGCGGCCGGACCAGCGGGTGGCGCTGGTCGTGGCGGCCGGCGTCTCCCGGGAGGACGCGCTGGTGCGCCTGGCGCACATCCAGGCGCACGTCGCGGCGCTGCCGTCGGGCTCCGCGCTGGCGCCGGCAGGCGGCGCGGTAGGCGCGGACGGCGACGCCGCAGCCCGGCTGGAGGCGGCGCTGCGCATCGTGCTGGAGGAGGAGGCGCCCGCGAGCGACGGGTGACGGCAAGTGGTCGGGGCCGGCGCGCCGCGCGAGGCTGGGCGCGTGGGTCCGCCCGTCTCTACGCCTTGCCCGCCATGAGCCCGTGACGCTGGCGTGCCAGCCACCGGCGCGCGTCCGTGCGGCCCGGGTCGTCGCCCTGGGCCAGCAGGCGCTCCACCTTCCGCCTGACGCGGGCGACAGTGCGCTGGAACCGGCGTTTCGCCCCGGCCGCGGTCAGGCCCAGCGCGTGGCCGACCTCCTCCCAGCTGTCGCGCCGCACCACGCGGTGCCAGAGCAGCGCGTGGACCGCCTCCGGCTCGGTCCCGAGCGCCTCGTGCAGCACTGCCAGGAGGGCGCCGACGGCCGCGCTCCGTTCGTCCGCATCCGCGCCGCATTCCACCTCCGCGAGCTCGTCGCCCAGGGCGCGCACCTCCCACTCCCGCAGGTGCTCCCGCAACCGATCCATCGCGGCGTGCCGGGCGACGGCGTGGCACCAGGCAAAGAGGACTTCATCGGTGCCGGCGCGGCAGGTTTGGAGCCCCGCGGCGATCCTCACCAGCGCTTCCTGGGCCACCTCTTCTGCCGCGCCATCTCCGATGCCGGCGAGCCAGCGCCGGCAAGCTCTGACAACATGGACATGCACGTGCGCGAGCAGGCGCTCCAGCGCGTGCTCACAGCCGTCCTTCTCGGCCGCGGCGAGTTCGACGAGGCCGGTGCGTGCGGTTGAATCTGGCATTCCGCCGGAGCCCGGGTGACACGGCACCACCGGGGCGCCGTATCGTGACGAGGCGTGCCTGCCCTGCCTTCCCAGTAGACAGAGTAAACACGGAATCCGGGCATTCTAATGCGACGGCGCTTCCGGTGCGCGGGCCTGGTTCGCCGCTCGCCGGACATATTCGGTCATCGTGGCGCGGAAGCTACGTGCCGGCTGGGGTTCCGGCGGGTTTGCCGGCGGCGGCGAGTACGTCGGGGGGCAATTCGATTCCTGCGGCTGCGTGGTGCTCGCGCAGGGAGGCGATCACGCCGCCCGACGCAGCGGGGCGGCGCTCCGGCGGGAGCGCGCGGACGAGGACGAGCAGCGCGTCAGAGGCGGTGATCGGTGGGCCTTCGGTTCGCTCGACGTGCTCGCGATACCACGCGTAGAGCTTTTCGAGCGTCTTTGCCTGTGGGCGGGAGCCCTCGAGGAAGAGGAGAAAACCGCGGTGGGCGATGCCGATCTCGCGGGAGACAGCCCGGTTCGAGCTGGCCTCGGCGCGGGCACGCGCCGCTTCGCGGATCCGGGAAATAGAGACATAGCGGTCAGGGAGCATTGCCGCCCCGGCCGCTTCTGGATAAGTTCTGGATAAAACACGTCGGGTTACACTGGAGAGCATAGGGCTGGGCGCGCGCGGTTGCAAGCGCCGACCAGATCCGCCGGTGTGCCCGCCTCTTTCGCTAACCCGCACCCCGGTCTGCCTGATGGCTCTCCGAATCGCTTGTCTCCTCCTGGCGCCCCTCATGGTTTCCGGCTGCGGCGATGCGGCTGATCCCGGCCGCACAGCGGACATCGAGGTCGTCTCAGCGACGCGAGTCCTGTATGCCGATGGCTTTCCTGCGATCGTCTTCGTCGTGGAGAACCGCGGCACCGTCGGCGTGGAGGCCGTGAACCTGGAGGTCGACGCGAGACGCGACGGCAGCACGGTCGCGAGCGCGGCGACGCAGGTCAGCGACCTCTCGCCGGGCGAGCAGGCCGAGTCCCCGCCGGCGGTCTTCGCCACCCTGAACTCTCACGCCGCCTACGAATGCCATCGGTATCGGGCGCGTTCGTATGATGACCGGGGGCAGGAGCTCTCCGACGACTCGTCCGAGGAGGTGTGCCCGTGACGCGGCGACGGCTGATCTTCCGGACGATGGGCGCCGCCGCCGCGGTCGCCCTGTTTCTCACGGCGTGTGGCGGTCCGGCCCGTCCGGACGAAGGCGAGCTCCGGACGGCGATTGACCGGCACCTGGCGGAAACCCCGCGGTGCATCGCGGACATCGCATGGCGCTTCCCCGCGGATCTCAGGCGCGAGCACCATCCCACCCTCGAACCAGACTGGGCCGCGATGCTCGCGCGGCTGGACGCGCTCGTCCGACTGGGCCTGCTGCGCGCCGAGCCGGTGGAAGGCGCGGCGTGGGGGCATCCGATGCGCTACGAGCTGACGGACGCGGGCCGGTCAGCGTACAGGGAGTTCCCGGTCGGCCGGTGGGATCCGCGAAAGCCGGCCGGGGGGTTCTGCTACGGCACGCCGGAGGTCGATTCCATCATCCGCTACACCGAGCCGGCAGAGGGAGCCGGGCAGGTGCAGACGGAGGTGACGTACAGCTACCGGCTCCGGGACGTGGCGGCCTGGGCCCAGGATGCCGGCTTCCTCCGGCTGTACCCGGAGGTCGAGCGGGAGCTGGGGCCGGGTGTTCCGCGGCAGGCCCAGGCGATCCTCGTGCGCGCGAGCGATGGCTGGAGGGTGCTCGCACGACCCTGATCTGGTAGAGGCGGCGGGGGTGGACGGCGTGTTTATGCCTGGCGGGCCCCCGACTGGGGGCCTGTCTGTTTCGGCGCCTTCTCCCGCCTTGGCGGGGGCCGGTTGCATGAGCTCAGCAAGCACGAATGGCACACTTGCTAGGCAAAGTGGCCACGCGCATTCTTTGTGTCCGATGATGTGCGCCTGAATGGAACTGCCCTGCACATGCGCGAGCGACAGTGGCTTATATCGGCAAACAGGAGCCGGAGGGCAGGGAGCGGAACCGCGGGCCGAAGCGCCGGTGGACCATTCCCGCGCCGCCCCGCCTGAGCCCCGGTGGGCGGGTGGCGCGGCAGGTCCGGGGGGGGGTCCCCGGCCTTCGCGGGCTTGGGCGCTGGCCGCGGGTCCGGGCCCGGGGGGCGGGGCGCCGCGGCAGATCCTGGAGGAGGTCCCCGGCCTTCTCGGGATTGAGCTCTGGCAGCGGTTCCGGGACGGGGTGGTCTGGAACGCGGTTGCCGCCGAAGGCCGGCACCACCTCTTCCTGAAAACCACCTACCTGCGCGACCCCGCGTTTACGAACGCCGCAGCGGAAGCCGTGGAGATCCACCCGGCGCTGCGCGCCTTCGGTGAGCTGATCGGCAGCGCTCGCGCCGTCGAGCCGCGTGCGCTCGCGAAAGCCAGCGTTAGCATCTCCGAGTGGGCCACGCTGCACGGGCATGAGGAGACCGCGGCGCTCTATGCAGGCTTGGCGGCACGGCTGCGGCCGCGCGACCCTGAGCTGGCCTTCGCCGCTGGCCGGGCCGAGCGGCGCTGTGGACGCCATGAGCGCGCGGAAGAGTGGTTCCTGCGCGCCATCGGCCTCTCGCGCCGCGCGGGGGATGATGCGGCGTACGCGTCCGCATTCCTCGGGTGGGGCCTGATGGAGGAGCAGCGGGGCCGCCGCGCGTCGGCCCGGCAGAAGTACGTGCGGGCGTGGCGGGCAGCGATGCGCGGAAGCCTTCACCAGCTTGGGGCCGCCGCGCGGCACAACCTGATCGCACTGTCGGTGCCGGACGATCCATTCGATGTTGGCCTGGCGCACGTCATTGCGGCCTACAAGCTCTACGACGACAGCAACCCGGAACGGCTGGCGCTGCTCGCATTGGATGCCGGCGTGTTCTTCGCGGAGCACGGCTTCTATGCGCACGCGCTCCGCCTGTATGATGCCCTGGCGCGTCACGTCGCGCGCCCGGCGGTGCAGGTCGCCCTGCTGGCCAACGTGGCCCGTGCGGCCGCGGCAGTCGGGGACCGGGACCGTTTTCGGGTCGCGTACGAGAGCGTCAACCGAGAGGATGCGCAGAAGGGGGAGTTCGCGCCCGCGGCGCTGGCGGAGATCGCCCGCGCCGCACATACGCTCGGCTTTGACGGCAAAGCCATCGCCACGGCGAACGAGGCCCTGAAGATCGCCCGCTTGCGCGGCATGGGGGGCGCCGAAAAAGCGGCACTGGACGTCATCGAATCCGTCCGCGAAAAACGCGCGGGTGACGTGCCCCGGGAGCCGCCACCGGGCGTCGTACGCTTCGTTAGCCGGTTCGTGAGGCGGCTGCAGTCGCTGTCGCCGATGGAACCCTGACGCCGCCCCCACTGGCGGCGTATTAGTGTCCCGAGCCTACGAACACTCCGCCCCGCCCCGTCGTATCTCCCGCGACAGTTGTTTCACCCGGCGCTGCTGTCGCGCCGCTCCCGCTGGTGCTGCTTCCACCTGAGACCTGGTTCGAGCTGCCACTCGACCGGGCGACAGCCTCGTCAGCACCGGCGCGGCTGGCGGTCGGCTGCGCGTTGCACGCGCCCTGGATGAGGACGGTGCAGATAGCCGCACCGAGCCGAAGATTTCGCGTTCCATTCCGCATGTTGGGTTCTCCTCTGGCGCATGTGATGTGGGAGCACCGCCGTGGCATGGGGGCGGGCGGGCTGAATCATAAGCCCGTTCCCTTCGCGCCACCACACCCATTTGTTTACGCGCCGCTTCCCGACTAAGCCAGCGACGCCATCGGGACCAGGTTATCAGGGTTTCTTCCCTTTTAAACACAGCAATACACCGCACGCGGTGGCGCTCCGAAGATGACAAGCCAGATGGCTTGGAATCTTTCACCGGAGCCCTTGTCGCCCTCGCATTTCCCGGCAGAACTTCGTCCGAGAGGCACTCGTTCACGAGGACAAAAACGGAGATTTCTGCATGGGAAGCCGAACGATCCAGCCCGTGGAACCCCGCGCGCAGGCGGCCACGCCCGCGACCGTCCCCTCGAACCCGTCCCCACCGGCGGCTGCCGACCGGATGCGAGCGCAGCACCCTCCCCAGTCGTCCGAGCCTATGGACTACCAGACCTACACGTACGGCTATCCCCCGGTCTCCGGGCGGATGTTCGGAGCGGGAACTGATGGGCGGCGAGGAGCGCGCACGTCCCGGCAGGGCAGGCGCGTGCCGGTCGGTGACAGAGTGGATCAGGTGCGGGGCAGGCGGCGGTGCCGCGCTTTCGTCCGCCAGTAGGGAGGGACGAAGCAGAGATCACACGCACCGCAGCTGAAAGGACCCGCATGGAGCCCCCTCGTCGTCCTGCCGCTCGCGTCGAGCAGCCGGATTTCGCGCTGCCGATCTCAATCGAAGGAGCGGAGTTGCAGGAGTCGGTGATCGCCTCGGAGGTCCCGGCGGAACACGCGCTAACCGTGCTGCGCGCCTACCGGATCGTGCTCGCGTGGGCCCAGGGCGATGAGGCGGCCGTGGCCCCTCCGGACGTCGAGGAGCCGGCGCGCTGGGAGGAGGAAGCGCTCGAACGGATGGAAGAGGCCCCGGGTCTCTGGGCGCCGGTTGCGGTGATCGCGGGTGAGCTGGCCAACCTGTCGGGCGCGGATCCGAAGCACCTGGCGCGGGCCTGCTTGGCGATCAGTGAGTGGGCACTCGGCAGCGAGGCCCCCGCAAGCGCGTTGCTGTTCGTCGAAGCGGCCGCGCTTGTGCGGCCCGAGGATGCGAGGTGCGCCTACTTGGCGGGCGGAATGCTCCAGCAGCGAGGCCGTGTGCGGGAGGCGGAGCGGTGGCTCCGGCGCGCCGTGCGGGTGGCGGCCGCGAGCGGCGACAAGGAAGCGGGTTCCCTCGCCGCGGGTGCCCTGGACGGTCTCTCCGGCCGGAGCGACGGCTGATGGGCCGCGGCGACGGGGGGCAGGTCTCCGGAAACGGCCAGCGGCCGGCGGCCCGGGAAGAGGAGGCGCCGGCGGTCCGGCTGGCGGTGTATCGCGTGCGGCTGGAGCGGGAGCGGTATCTCGCGTTCCCCTGGCGCGCGTTCGGCGGGCCCGAGGACGCGGTGGCGCTCTACCGCCGGTACGCCGGTGTGCTGGACCGCGAGCACATGGTCGCGATCCACTTGGACGCCCGCGGGCGGGTGAGCGGGCTGCACACGGTCTCGGTGGGGTCGCTGCAGCGGAGCGAGGCGGGAGCGAGGGAGGTGTTCAAGGCGGCGATCCTCGGAAACGCAGCCGCGATCGTGCTGGTGCACAACCACCCGTCGGGCGACCCCTCGCCGAGCCCCGAAGACGTGTCAGTGGCCCAGGGGCTCGAACTGGTTGGACAATTGGTCGGCATCCCCGTCGCCGACCACGTGGTCGTGGGCGAGCCTGGGTACGCATCGCTCCGCGACCTCGGGCTCCTGGAGTTTGATCCGCATGACCCTGATCCGCTCCGCACGCAGAACACGGACGAGGGCTGGGCGGCGGGGCTGGACACCCTGAAGTTCGGAGCCGCGTTCCTGGCAGGTGGGATGACGGCTGTCCGGTGGCAGGCGCGGCGTGAGGTGAAGCCGGGGGGCGGACGAGCCTTCGTACCTGTTCCGGCGCGCGCCGCCACGCTCAACCCGATGATCACGGTGGAGCCCGACCCGTCGCTCCGGCCGGAGGAGATAGAGCCACTCCTGGAGGAGCTCCAGCGCCGGGTGGGCGCGGCTCTGGAGCGTGCCCTGGACGGTGTTCCTGCTACCGTGCGCGTCGACGACGTCGGCTTGTCGTACGTGCGCGAGGTGCCGGTCTTTCCTGTGGCGGCCGGACCGCGCGTGTTCCGAGACTCTACGGAAATAGCCGAGGGGGTGGAGGGACTCGCTGCGGAGGCAGGCATCGGGGGCGTCGTCCACGACGCGGTGGGGCGGGCGTTCCGCTGCAGCGCCTGGGCAGCGTTCGCGAGGCTGCCGGGAGAGGATCGGCCTGTCGGAGACGTTTTTACACTCGATGACGCCTGAGTCCGTGCTGTGAAGTGTATCGCTCCCCTCGCGCGACAGCTTTGTGCTAGGCGATCTGGTGCTCTGAACTCGCAGCGTAGAGCGTCTTGTCCCCAGCACCCGTCACCCATCAATCACGCGATGGCGGGGGGGTGAGGATGGTGGGACATAAAAGTATAGGGGTTATCTCTCACGGATCCGCTCAAGCTTGGCCGCATGCCTCCGAAACGCATCCACGAGATCGTCCGCGGAGGCCATGATGTTGCCGACGAGAACTTCAGAGCCGGGCGGGATCACGAGTTCCAGGCGCCGTGCCGCCCTGCGGATGACGGTTGCGCGAGGATGCTCTGGGGTTGAGCGACGCTGGCGCGGGCCAAACGTATCGAGATACGTGCGGCCCGCGCTCGTCGGGGTCAGGATTTCGTCGTGGACCGTAACGAGTCCCCGCGCTAGCCGCGCTTGCGAGCGAACGCTGCCCACCCGCGGCGCTGTCGAAGGAGTGCCGCCGTGGCCTGGCTCACGTCGGGCAGACTTCGTCCGGAGCCGCAACGGCGGCCGCTGGTTCTGCCAGGTTGCACGAGGTGAACAGCACGGTTTCGTTCCGTCCGTCTGAGGCGATTACCCGCACCCGCACATTGACCCGTCCGTGCAGGAACGCCGGTGAGACCGTTAGCGGCGCCCGGGTCTGCTCCTGCACCGTGACCCACCTTTGGCCGTCGTCGAAACTAGACTGGATGAAGAAGGTGAGCGCGCCCGCTTCTGGATCGGCATCACGCGCGCGCCAAGTGAACTCCAGGCCGCCTTGGGTGCGCCGCACCGTGACGGGGCCGTCCAGCCGCGGAGCGTGGTGGCTGATCGGGAACGTGCCCAGGGCCAGGTTTTGGTATACCAGCCGGACGGCAGACCCTGCGGGGTGGTTGGGCAGGTAGGCATTGAACGCTCCGGACCAGGTGCCCGGCTGATCCGGCGTACGGTCGCGCGCATCGAACTGCAGGGGCGCGGCACCCGCGGCCACCTCAAGGCCGTTGGGGTCCAGCAGCAAAATGGTAACCTGCCTGGTGGCCGGCGTGGCCTGCAGGTATTCCGCGTCCCGCCGCGGGTCCGTCCCCGGCTCCCCGACAGCGACGGTGCCGTGCACACTGCTGTGCATCAGCCCGTATGAGCGCCCTACGGTGCCGGCCACGTTCAGCCAAGCCGCCCGCTCGAACAATCGCCCCGCCGGAGCGGAGACTGTGGCGCGGGCTAAATAGTCGAACTGTTCCTCGTGGAGCCGCTTCAGGATTTGCCGGTACGCTGCGGGTGTCAGCCAGGGGCCCACGCATCCGCCCGTGGACGTGTAGCTCATCAAGTCGTTCATGCTGTTGGCCGAGTGCAGATCGATCCCAGCCGCGAGGGGTTCCAAGATCATAACGGCAGTCCCGGCGGTGTCCGCGGGCTGGCACCCGTCGCGCGGCGGGTGGGGCACCCCAAAGGTGTGCGCGAGCTCATGGGAGCTATACCAATCCGTGTACGAGCCGTCGCGGTCCCACGGGTACACGCCGAGCCGGGGTACCCCTGCCGGACCGGAGGCGATGTACGAAGCGTCGGCGGTGGGAGGCAGGCCCGAGCTGCAACCCCGCATGGGTAGGCTCCCGCCGTCCGCCACGATGCCGTAGTAGCGGGTTCGGCTGTCCTGGCCTGCTCGGACGTCAAGCGCGCGAATGCGGGCAAGGTGTAAATTGATGTCGCCGCATTCCAAGGGGGTGGGGACGTACATTGACACCCACTCCATCCGTACCTCGCTAACGGGGAGCACCCGTCGTGCCCAGTCGCGTAGCGCGACCACCTGGTCTTCGTCCGCGTGGCGACCATACTCGTCCCGCAGGGCAACGACCTTCAGCCGCAGCACGGCGGAGTCGCCGATCGTCACCTCTTGGGGCAATTCGCAGGCGGGGCAGGCGATCATCTCACCCGACTGCTCGTGGAATAGGTGCGCCAGGCGCAGCCGCACGACGCCGGGAGGCAGGGCGTTGGCCGGAAGCTCAAAGTTAAGGGTGGCGGGAAATAGCATGCGGTTCGTTGCCGCCCTTCCCTCTTTGTCGGGGTTTAGCACGGCAGCATTCAAGCTCTGGAGGAGCGTGTCCAGCCCGGCGTCTGTTCTCACATGCAGCCGGCCGCGTATGGAAGCAGTACCGGTTTCGTTTAGGCGCAGGTGGACACGCACCCAGGTCAGCCTTCCACCCACGAGCGGAACGCCGTTACCGGTGTCCTGCATCCCCTGCGTCACCTCCAGGGGATGGAGCAGGGTTGCGGTGTCGATCGGGGCGGCGGGGACACCCAAGGGTGCCTCCTGGGCGGGCAGTATCGGTGTCGCGACCGCGGTGAGGACCGTCAGGAGGAGCGCGGCGCGTTCCCTCGCGCTGCCGCGGATCTTCCAGGGAGTCCAGATCGGCACGGGCCGCTCAGAAGCGGAAGTGGAACAGCGTCGCGTCCACGCCGAGGATGACCGACGCCCGTACAACGTCCACCCGCTCCGTGCGAGTAACTGATCCGTCCGAGGCGGTCACGGACCGCTCGCGGAGATTGCCGACGGATTGCAGGCCGAAGCCGAGCGAGAGCGGCCACCCTCGGGCGTTGACCATGAAGAAGATTCCTGGGGCGAAGACTTGGCCGAATCCGAGTTCGGGGGTGGTCGAGAGCTCGGATTCGTCGCTTTCCTCGTCCCCGTTGAACCGCGCGCTGGCCAGGGTTCCCAAATCGATCACTGAGGCGAAAAGGGAGAACGCACCCAGCGGCGACCCCCGACTAATCTCAATCCCCACGGGCAGCGACAGCCCCACGTGATTCGCGTCGTCTCTCCCCGGGAGGCGACCGCCGGCGGGGCGCTCCCACCCGAAGGTCAGTCCCGGGTAGCCGACGACCGACGCTGTGGTGGGACCCCAACGCCGCAGGAACGGCTCGCGCGTGTCCTGATTGCGCTTGGACCGATAGGACCCGACAGGCGCGCTGGCGGTGCGGAGCGCCACGGTCACCTCCTCTTCGGTGCGGGCGCCGGCAAGCGAGGCCGCGAACGACAGGTACTGCAACCGCCATTCGCACGCCCTGTCCGAGAGCCGCGCCGCGCGCGAAGACGTGCCAAGCACCGCGCGCTCGGCTTGACGGATCAGCCGCTCCCGCCGCCTGTCCTGTTCGGCCGTCCGGTCTTCTGTCGGAGCCCCGCGCCGCGCGCGCACGTTCGCTCGAACATCGTCTAGTGCATCCAACCGGTCCGCCTGTTGCTCCGCCTCCGCGCGTGCGGTCGCCAGGAGCGCATCGTAGCTCACAGGCGTTGTCCGGCACAGGTCCAGTTCCGGCCTCCGCAGCAGCCACGTAACCACGGCCCCATATTGGCGGTTGCTCACGGACTCGTAGAGTGTGGTGGCATCCGCCACGAAGCGCTGGAACGCCGCGGTGGCAGTGGCAACCTCCTGCTGCTGATCGTCGATCAGGAACCGGGAGCCGGCCTGCAGGAGCTGCATTACCGCGCCCGGGCTCGAGACGGCCGCCCGGGCCTCGGTCGCCGCGGAGTCCATCAAGGTGCGGGCGTCCGAGGCCACGCGAGGCAGCGAGTGGAGCTGGTTGAGCAGGAGAACGGCGTCAGCCTCCCGCGTCTGCAGCGCTTCGAGGAAATCGGATGCGGTTGCTCTCAGCCCCGGGTCGAGGCGAATCATGTCGTGGCCCACCAGGGCCACGAAGTACCGGCGCTGCCACCCGCGGTCCCGGTTGGCAAGCTCCTGGATAAACGGCTCGCCACCGGCGGCTGCGTATTCGCGGGCGAGTAGCCCCACGAACTGCATCGCGCGGCGGATGACCGGGTTCTGCACCTGTCCTTCGTCGAGCTGAACCAGGTTGGCCATCGCCACCGCCGGTGGGCTGCCGGCGCGGATCTCAAGCCCCCGTTGGAACACCACGGACATGCCCTCGAGGTAGGCGCGGTGCTCGGCCCGGATCCCGAACGCCTCCGCGACGATATCGATACGTGCGGGTAAGTCGTCCAGGTCGCGCATGAAGGCGGCGTGGAGCAGCGGCATGAAGGTCTGGAAAGTCTCGGTGTCCATCCGCTCAATCAGGTCGCGCGATTGCGGCAGGGCTACCTGCAGCCACTGGTCCCCGCGAACGCGCTCCCGCAGGTTCAGGACAAAGCTGAATGCCACCTCGTCCTGTGCCCGGTTCACGAAGAACTCCGCTCCGCCGCGCAGAATGTCGGCCTGCGACGGCAGCCACGCCACGCCCGTGGCACGGGCTGCCTCCACGCCGGCACCGAGCGCTCCCGTCGGTGCGCCGAGCGGTCCCGACACGCTCTGCCCCCCGGCCGCCGCGCGCGCGAGGTCCCTGGCTCGCGTGTGCCGTGCTTCGGCGACTCTCAAGTTGACCGCAGCGGCGACCGCGTCGATTTCGCCGAGCGTCGGCGCTGGAAACACGTCGTAGGGGGCGGCGAGGAAAGCCTGGATCCGGCGTTCCACGAGGGAATCGCCGCCCAAGGGTTCGGGCTGCTGCTCAAAGTTGGGATTGACCTTCAGGAGGGAGTCCCGGAGCGCCGCGGCCGCGCGGGCGCGGGCCATAGCGTTCTCCGGCGGAAGTGATCCGTCCTGAGCGTGCGCGCCGGCGACGGTGAGGAGGAGAAGCAGGACAGTCGGGAGAGCCGTGCGTGCGCCGGCTGAGAGGATGGAGTGCATAATCGCGAATGAATGAAGGGTGGTGAACATCCGGTGTGCTGCTGCAATATGCGACGGGAAGCGGTGATCGCAATGATATTCTTGGGCTGGAACTCGCGGCGGAAGCGCACACCCAGCATGTGGAGGGCGTAAGCATCGCCGCCGCCCGTCCGGATGGGAGGACTGAAGCGGTGGTGGTGGTCGCATCGAGCCCGACGGTGTGAACTTGGTCCGGGCGTAACGGGGCTGCGTCAATCATGGGAAGCCAGCAGCGACACGAGCGAGCGCTGTGGCTCCGTCACCGAAGCCCTGGAGGCCCTCTATGAAGCGCGTAGAACTGAAGCTGGAAGACCTCAACGTGGAGAGCTTTGAGGTCACGCTGGATCTCAGCGCCGGCACGAACGCGCAGTACACGGACAAGGACCACTGCTGAGCGGCCGCGGCTCAGCGGTATCCGCACGCGGGAGCAGCAATTCGATGTTGCTGCTCCCGCGACTTTTTCTAATCATCGCGTGTTTGCGGGTATAGCACTCGTTAGCTCGCCCCGGGTTACGCGTGGGTCGCCGAGGCATTGAAGTACGCGTTGTTCCCGCCGACTTCCGACATCTGCAAAGGGTGAGAAGGATTTCGGAATCTTGTAGGTCATACGTCTGCCCCTTACCTTCGCAAATATGGTGACCGAATCGGCGCTACAGAGGGGGTGTAACGCGAATACGTCCCTGGGGCGACAGCGTAGGAAAAGGCTGTCGCCCCAGGGACGCGGCCCGGTGGTCGAATGCATCAAGACGAAGCTGACAGTGCTGTAGAAATCGTGGGACTGCTTCGTGCCGCGGCGGCCGATGCAAGGGACGCGGGAGCCCGGCGGCTGGTCGCCAATTACGGAGACCGGCTGTTCGGGTACCTGATAAACACGGTCGGGCTGGAGGAACTCGATGCTGCGGACGTTCTCAATGACGCGCTCTACCGGGCGATCCTGCGGATCGATCAACTCAAACGTCCTGAGAACCTCGCTGGATGGTTGTACAAGCTGGCATATCGGGCCGGTGTGGACTGGCACCGGAAGTTACGAGCACGGCACGAAGTGCCACTTGAGCGGGAGCCGCTGCTCGTCGCCCCCGGCGAATCCAGTGATCAGGAGCCAGGCTCCGAGGTAGTGGCGCGCGCGGAGCGGGTGGACGCTGCGTTAGAGACGCTCTCTCCACGGGACCGCGAGGTCTTGTCGGCCGTGGCTCACGATCTCACGAACGAGGAGATCGCCGAGGTTCTGGGGGTGACGCCGGGACATGCACGTGTGCTGCGCCATCGTGCAAGTGAGCGGTTTCGGAAGGCGTACGCGCGGGTTGGTGGTGGGGATGGGCGCGCAGAGGCGATCGAGACACGGGAAGCGACCAATGACGCATCAGGATCGTGACGACGAGATGACGGCGAGCGCCCTCAGGGCAGCGGTCCGGGCCGGTTCGGCCCGGCTGGAGCCGAGCGCGCCTATCGCGCGGGTGCTGCAGGCGCGCGCCTCCCAAGACGCCTTGTCAGATGGGGCCCGGGAGCAGGCTGTCCGTTCAGCCAGGAACGCCGCGGTCGACCGCCGGCTCCAGGCGGCGCGTGCCGATCTGCTGATCGTCGGTGGGTTCAGCGCCGCGCTCCGGAGGGCGCGCACGGCGGCCGCAGTGAGCGACGACGAGCTTGCCGGTCGGCTTTCGATCGGCGTCGGGCTTCTTCGCGATGCGGAAGCTTCCGCACGGGCAGTGCTCGACTGGCCTGCGGAGTCGCTGGCCGACATGCTCGAAATCCTTGACATCCCCCTGCACGTCGTCCGATCCTCTGTGCGGCGCCCCCGCCCGCGCGGGCGGGCCGAACCCACCCTCTACCAGGCCGCCGCATCACTCGCGGCCGACGGACCTCCCTTTTCGCACCCCACCTTGGCCGATACGGCTCGCATCCTGCGCGAGCGCGGACGTGAGCACCTGCTCGTGCCGGGCTAAGGCCCACCGCTCCGCGCATCCACATGAACTACGAGGAGGGGACCATGGCATCCATGCTCGTTCGAGGCCGGCTGCATGGCGTGTCCGGGACAGGTGTGCTCGCTGACCGCGCGTTGCTGGTGGTCAGCGAATACCTGCAGCAGCAGGCGCTTCCGGCGGATGGCCGGGAGATACTCGGGCGTTTTCGTGAGCGGTACCAGGAGGCCCGCGAGGAAGCCGCGCGGCCGGGGCTGAGCTCCGTTGCGGCCAGCGTCGACGTGCTGGCCGTGACTAACCGGGCTCTCCAGTCGCTGTCGTCGTGCCGTGCATCGGGCGCGCTGGAAGGCGAGTTCCCCACGATCGAACGAATCCTCGGCACGATCGATGGGTTGCGGGATACCGGGCGGGCGGAGGAGGGCGAGGTGCGGCTGCTGCAGGGTTTCCTCGATCGGTACAGCGAATACACGCTGGCGCGAGAGACCCCGCGGCTGCCGGAACGCTCCCTGTTCTCGTAGCCGGCGCGTGAGAGGCTTTCAGGAAGCGGTCCGCGACCGGATCTCCTCGCTCCAGGCTCGCGTAATCGAGCTGGAGCAGAAGGATTATCCCACGCCCGCTTCGCACAACCTACTGGGCGTCATCCGCGAGATCCTCGAGAAGATCCCCAACCAGCTGAAGCTCTACGAGCCGCGGTTCGCGCGCGCGCCCGAGGCCGGCAGGCGCTCCGGCGGGTGGCTCACGAACCTGCTGAGCAACCTCCACGCGTTGATGTTCATCGTCAACGAGACCTCGCGGGCCAAGACGCCGGCGGCGCTCATCAGCTCGCTCCGCGACACGGCGCGCGAGTATACGGGAAGCTCGGTAGATCTGCTGATCCGTCCGGACAGCCAGGGGGTGCAGTACGGCTACGAGGCGCTGGACCTCCAGATCAGGGAGGTCCTCCAGCAGGCCGCAGACTTCATCGACGTGCGGTTGGAGGACCTAGTGCGGCCGCTTGGCCAAGGGCTGGTGGTGCTGAGCTACCCGGCGGCGGAGAGGAACAATGTCATGTTGCACGGCATCTTCCTCCATGAGCTGGGCCACCACATCACCTACCGGAACGGGATCATGGACCGGGTGATGGCGGCGCATGCCAATCCGCCAGCCATCTCGGACATCGACGCCGAGGCCTGGATCTGGGAGTTCGCGGCCGACCTTGCAGCGCTCAGGATTGCCGGGCCGGCGTACGTTTTCGGGATCTACCAGAGCATGCTGTCGACGGAGGTGCTTGAGACGTACCGCGAACGGCACCCGCCATCGTACTGGCGGATGCTGGTCCTTCTGGATGTGCTCGGCGCGGAGGGCTTCCTGGACGCCATGCCGGCCGCACTCCGGGAGCACATCGACGGCTGGCGGGACGATCTCGCGTCCGCAGGTGAGCGCTGCGGCGCCAATCTGCGTGACGACGGCACGGAAGGACTGTTCGCTTACGTGGAGCGGGTGCTCCCTACCCTCATCGAGGAGGTGCGGTCCTCGATGCCGGCGGGATTCGTTGCGGGCCAGTACGCGCACGAGTGCCAGGTCCTGCTGGCGCAGCTCAAGTCGTTCGTACCGTTGAACGAGTGGTACGATGTAGATCGGGGGACGTGGATCCCTGTGAGCCTGGCGGCGATCCTGAACACGGGGTGGATGTTCATGCTCGCCGAGCTTGAGCAGTTCTTCACGGAGATCGGCGCCACCGATCCCGACGAGAGGGAGCGACTCAGGCACCGGATCTTCGATTTGATCGCGAAATCCGTGGAGTTCGCGCAGATCCAGAAGGACATCGCGCGGGTGCAGAACCGCGCGGAGGTGGCCGCATGAGCGCGCTGTCTGGCGATGCGATCCGCGCCGCGATGCACCTTCCGGAGCTCGACTGGCGGCTAGTCATCACGCCTCTGCTGGAGCGCGAGGACCAGATCCAAGACGCCAGCGTGGACATGCGTCTCGGCACCGAGTTCCTCGTGCCGACTAGGAGCGACGTGTCGCTCCTCGATCCCCACAGGGACGAGCATGCCGCGGAGGTGGCTAAGATCTTCCGGCCGTTCCACGTGGCGCTCGGCAAGACCTTTGTTTTGCACCCGAAGCAATTTGTCCTCGGCTGCACACTGGAATACGTCCGCTTCCCGTCGAACCTGATGGGGTACCTTGAGGGGAGGTCTTCGTGGGGCCGCCACGGCCTGCAGATCGCGACGGCGACGGTTGTTTCGCCGGGCTTTGCCGGCGTGCTGACGTTTGAGATCACGAACGTGGGCGAGGTGCCGATGCACCTGCGCGCCGGCACGCGCATCGCGCAGCTCGTGATCCACACGGTGGAGGGGGTGGACAAGCCGAGCCCCCGCAAGCCGCGCTCGCAGTTCCGGATTCCCACCGGTCCGGAGATCGCGAAGTTCGAGGCAGACCCGGATCGGCGCATGCTTCAAGCCTACCTCGAGCTCGATGGGCCGGAACCACTGGATGCGGACACCAGCGATGACGCGGCGCTGGATGGTGCCGAGGCGCCCGAAGCAGGCGATGAGGATGACACTTCTCAATCGGCGTAGCTGTCGTCCGCGTTCTCCGGATGGACCCCGCGCGATGCCCCGGCTTCCTAGCCGGGGCATTCGCTTTCCGGTCATGGCTGGGAGGGGTGCTCGCGCCGTCCGACTGTAACGGAGCCGCGTCAGTTGGACGAGGGCCCGAGAGGGCCCTGGCCGGAAGGGTTCCGGCCGGTGAAGCGCCGCTCGCACGCTGGTGCAGCGGGCTGCTGAGTTCGACGACGCCCGAGGCCCGTACGGCCCGCCGGGCCCAGGGAGCGGGGGAAAGCAGATGAAGCCCGAGAAGTTGATCCTGACGGTGGTGGTGAACGGCTCGCCGGTCGAGCTGGAGGCGAACCCGAACGCGGAGCTCCGCACGGTTGTGACCCACGCGCTGGCCGAGACGAAGAACTCCGGACAGCCGTTCGACAACTGGAAGCTCACGGACCGGAGCGGTAATCCGCTCGACTTGTCGGCCAAAGTCGGGGAGGCGGGGCTCGTCCGCGGGTCAACGCTCTTCCTGAGCCTCCGCGCGGGTGTTGGTGGCTGAGGGGGCGCCCATGGCTGCCGAGTGCAAGCTGGCGGACCCGGCCGTCTCGCGCGCGAAGTTTGACCGCGAGATCTCGGAGTACCGGGCGCTAGAGGCCGAGTACCGCGGGCGCGGCTGGCTCCTCGTCGAGGCGGAGTTCCCGACCGCTGTCTTCGTGCTCGCGGCTGCGCACATCAAGCCGGCGCCGGTGGTCTTCGGGGTCCGGTTCGACTTCAGCGACTACGACCTGCTCCCCCTGGACGTGACGCTGGTGGATCCGTTCACGCGGGAGCCGTATCGGGCGAAGGAGCTGCCGACCGTGCTGCCACGCCTGGTCGGCGCCGGGGGCGTCGGCCTCCGCCAAGAGGCGGTGGAGGCCCAGGTGGCAGAGGCGCTCGGGGCGCAGGGCGCAGGGGGCGCCGGCGGCGTTCCGATCCAGATGGAGGTGGGCCAGCTGATGATGTCGCATGATCCCGAGGAGGTGCCGTTCATCTGCTTACCCGGAGTGCGGGCCTACCACGATCACCCGGCGCATACGGGTGACTCCTGGATGCTGCACCGCCCCCGCGGCACCGGCCGCATGTCCGTGCTGCTCGAGCATCTGCACCGCTTCGGTGTTCAGAATGTCACTGGCTACGCTGTCCAGGTTGGGCTGGAGACGGCTGGCTGGCAGCCGCCGGGTCCGTTCCGGATCCACGCCCAGGTAGTCGGCTTCGATCTGGAGCTGCGGCCGGAATGAGCGACCTCCTGGACGTGCGCGAGGTGCGGGTTCCCCGGGACTTGGCGGAAGCCGCGAGGGAGCACCTCCGCGCAGCGGGCGAGGAGGGCTGTGAGGCGTTTGTGCTCTGGGCCGGCAAGCGCGGCGGGGATGTGTTCGAGGTGCTCGCGACGCTGGTGCCGAGGCAGACGGCGCACCGCACCCCTTCGGGCCTGCTCGTCGAGGTGGACGGAGACGAGCTTCTCCGGCTCAACGTGTGGCTGTACGACAACGGACTGCAGTTGGTCACGCAGCTGCACGCGCACCCGGGCGAGGCTTACCACTCGGAGACCGACGACCGGTACCCCATCATGGCGCAGGCCGGAGGGCTTTCCCTCGTTCTCCCGGACTTCGCGGTGCGTCCGTTCGACGTCAGGGATCTGGCGGCGCACAGGCTCCTACCCGGGCGCGGATGGATCCGCCTGTCGGGCGCCGAGATCGAAACCCTGCTGAAGGTGGTGGACTGACCGATGGCTCTCGCCAGGTACTTCGACAAGTCGCTGCTCGCCGGCTCGGCCGTGCTTCAAGGCTTCGATCCCGCGGCGTTCGCGGACGTCCTGGAGAAGCACGTCGTAGCGATCTCCTGGGACGCGGCGGCAGCCGCCTCCCCTGCCGGGCGCGTGGCGCTCGAGATGGCCATCGAGCTGCTCGCGCGGCTCTACCCAGCGCTGCTGCTGGAGCCGCGTGGGGAGGGAGCAGACGCTCTCCAGGCGGCGCTCGCCGAGCGCGCGGGAGAGATCAACGGGCTTGTCTCCTTCGCGGAGCCGGGCACTGCGACCGTCCGCATCAGCCTTGGACAGGCGGAGGTGGCAGCACTCTCCGATACGCCTACCTTTTATATCGGGTCCGACGGCTGGATCGCGAGGCTGTCCTCGACACGCCCCGTCGCTGTCGGGCAGGGCAGCAACCCGTTCGGCGCGGCGGCCGCGGCCTGCCTCGGCGCGGCCAACGTGTTTAGGCACGTCTTCCGGGCGCAGCTGCCGGCGGGCGAGCCCGACGGCGACGTAGAGTTCTCGGTGCTCACGCTGGACCCGCTGGAGGAGGAGCCGTCGAGCCCAGCGCTCACGAACACGGACCTCGGCGAAGCCTTCCTGGTGGGCGGGGGCGCGGTGGGGAGTGCGGCGGTTTGGACGCTGGCGAGGGTGCCCGGGCTCTCGGGTCAGCTGCACGTCATCGATCCCGAGAAGCTGGACCTCACGAATGTGCAGCGCTACACCGGTACCGCCGAGCGCGACGTGGACAGCGTCAAGGTGGAGCTCGCGGCGGCGGCCCTGGCCGGGTCTGCCCTAGAGGTGCATGCCCATCCGTGCAGCTGGGGCGAGTTTCTGCACGCGCGGGGCGACTGGCGCCTCGACAGGGTGGTCGTGGCGGTCGACAGCGCACGGGACCGTGTGCACGTGCAGGGCGCGCTTCCCCGCTGGATCGCGAACGCCTGGACGCAGCCGCGCAACGTCGGGATCTCCCGCCACCGGTTCGACGGCGAGGAGGCTTGCCTGACGTGCCTGTACATTCCTGAATCCGTGCAGCGAAGCGAGGACGAGATCATCGCGTCCGCAATCGGGATGAGCGGCCGGCCCGCGCTCCTCCGGATTCGGGATCTGCTCCACCGTGCCGCACCGCTCGACGAGGCGTTTGTGCGAGATGCGGCCACCTGCATGGGCGTCGACGCCGATCTCCTCCTGGGCTTTGTGGGCCAGACGCTGCGAAAGTTCTACAGCGGAGCAGTCTGCAGCGGGATGGTGATGCGGATGGGCGGCCACGCGACCGCCCCTCGGGCGGAGATCCCGCTCGCGTTCCAGTCGGCGATGGCGGGCGTGCTGCTCGCGGCGGAGCTCGTGGCCGAAGCGGGCGCGCTTCGGCTTGTGCCCCTGCCGACGACCACGGTGATGGACCTGCTCCGGCCACTCGGGACCGTGCTTTCGGCTCCGAGGCGAAAGGTCGGCACCGGTGCCTGCATCTGCGAGGATCCTGATTACGTCGGTGCGTACCGCGCGAAGTATCCGGCTGTTTTGGCTTGAGGCCGATGGCTGACCAGTTGTTGGGGTTGGGGCTGAACATCAACCTTTAGAGGAGAGGTTCCGATGGCCAAGGGAAAGACGACGGGCAGCAAGGCCGCATCGGCGGCGTCGAAGACGCTCAGCAGCGGGTCGACGGGTGCGGCATCGAAAAAGGCGGCGGGAAGCGCGCTTTCGCAGACGGGCGCGCCGAAGAAGACCACTTCCGCCAAGGCCGGCAGCGCCGCCTCGAAGGTGCTCGGCGACGGCCAGACCAGCGCTGCATCCAAGTCGGCTGCGGCCAGCGCGCTTTCGCAGCGGCCCTCAAAGAAGAAGTAGGGCGACGCTGCTCCGGGCCACGGCAGGGTGTTGCCTGGCTCTCAGGTTCGGCAAACTGGCCGGCCCCCGGCGCACAGTCGCCCCTGGCCGGCCCCGCGCCGCGCGAGTGAGGCGTGCGGGGGCATTCGGTCCGGCGGTTGCTGAGCCCCAGAGACGGCCCCGCGACCGGTGTATCGCAACCTATCCCGGAATACGCGCTTCGTCCCATGCCCCCGTATTCATCTCCAGGCACGCCTCCCCACCCGCTGGACGACCTGACCGAGGACCAGCGCGCCACATGGCGGGAACTGCACCGCTTGGACCCGTTTTTGGCCGGACTGTTCCTGCACGGAATCCGGCTCATGGACCGAATCGACGAGCCGGGAGTCTCGTACTTGGTTGCGCACGCCGGGCGCGAGCTGAGCAACGGCCTGATGCGCCACTTGGTGGGGGACGTTGGGGCGTCGCCGGACGAAGACGCCGGGGCGGAGCCCTCCCCCGAAGCACGGGAACGCAACCGCCTGAAGGTGGCGGCGGCGCTGGGGCTGCCCCCGGAGCACCGCTTGGTGGGCGCTTGGGTAAAGGACCAGCGCACGCTCGTCAAGCAATCGCACCACAGCCTCACCCGGCCCGACCCCCACAGCACGCGCGACGCCTTCTCGGCCCGCGTACAGATGCTGTACGGGCGCGTGGCCCCGTACTTCGACACGCAGGCGGAGCTGGATGAGTTGCTGGCCGTGGAGCAGCCGTCGCGGGCGGAGGTCGAGCGGCTCCGGCGCGTGCTGCTGCGGCCGGCGCAGCGAGCGTACTTCTTTGACCGCCTGGCGCACGTGGGGTGGCTGGAGCCGCTCGCCGCTGAAGGGGTGTTCGCCAGCCCGCCCGAGGCGGTAGAGGCTGCCGACGGGCGATGGAGGTGGAGCGCGTGGCCCGAAGGCGCCTACCTGGTCCGCATGGCCCCGTCGGAACCGGCCGTCGTGGGCCGGGTGCTGCTGGCGATCCCCCCCGATTTGCGGAACGCCGCGGTGTGGGCCGCCGCCGCGCGGGCGGCGGCACGGCTGCCGCAGGCACACGCGCGGCCGCTCTCCCGGCGGGTGGTGGCCGCGTTCGGCCATACGGGCGTGCAGGCGGGCCAGGTGCTGCTGGAATTGGCGGTGCACCTGGCGCAGCTGGGTGACCGCGAGGCGTTCAAGGTCGCGCGCGCTCTGCTGGAGATCGTTCCTGTCGAGCCGGAGCCGGCCTCCGTGCCCCTGGCGCTGCGCTCCGGAGGCCTCTTTCCTCTGCGGCTGCAGCATCTGGAGACGTACGACATCGGTGAGGTGATGGAGCGCCTGCTCCCCGCGCTGGAAAGGCTGGACGGCGCCGGGACCGTCCGCCTGCTTTTCCGCCGCTTGGAGACCGCGATCCGCGACGTGGCGGGGCGGGAGGAGGAGCGCGGCGCACGCCTGCGCGGCTGGTCGCCGGACGACCTGCAGAGCGCGGAGGGCGAGGCGGACGTCCGCACCCACCTTGCCGTAGCGCTGGCCGGTTCCGCCGCGCGCACCGCCCTGGTCGGTGAAGCGCAGGCGGAGCAGGTGCTGCGGCTACTGAGCAGCGGTGCGGACGAGGTGTTCGACCGCATCCGTCTGCACGTGCTGGGTGTGGCGGGGCACCGGGTCCCCATCTGGCGCGACTTGGCGGTGATGGAAACCGCGCGCATCGACCAGATGCCGGCGCAGGAGTACGCCGCGTTCCTTCGGGCGCAGTTTGCCGGCGCCTCGGGGCAGGCGCAACGCGTGTTTCGTTACGCGCTGGACCGCGGGCCGGACCCGTTTGTCATTTCCCACGTGGTAGCAGGGGACGAGCTGGACGAGGACGCGATCCGCGCCCGGATAGAGACGTGGCAGCGCAAGGTGCTGCGCTACTTTCACGGCAACGTTCCCCCCTCGCTCCGTGACCTGCACGAGCGCCTGGGGACGGACCCAACCGCGGACGAGGACCCGCAGTATCAGCGGGCGCTGGACGAGAACGGCTTTGCCGTCCGGGCGGCACGCGGCCCCCTCTTCGGGGTGGAAAGCCCCCTGCAGCCGGAGGCGCTGCTGGGGATGGATGCGCGCGAGATCCTGAAGTACCTGCGGGAGTGGGAGCCCGGCCCCGCGTACATCAGCGGACCCTCGGCATATGGTCTGGGGACCGCGCTGGAATCGGCCGTGGCCACGAATCCGCTGGCGCTGGAGCCGCTGATCGTCGGGGCGTGCGACGCCGCCCTGCGCCCCGAGTACCTCGACGGAGTGCTGCGCGGCCTGCGCACAGCGATAAAGGAAGCGCGTCCCATTCCCTGGGAAGCCGCCTTTAAGTTGGGCGACTTCATCTTCGAGCGCCTAAACGGCGCGCTAGGCGGGACCATCTGGGCGTTGGCCGCGGATGCGGCCGTCCGGCTGGTGGAAACCGCGTGCCGCGAGGATCAGCTCCCCTCCGGACAGGAGGACCGCCTGTGGAGCGCGCTGGAACGGTGGTGCCGCGCGGCAGTGCGGCTTGTGCCTCCGGAGACGCGGCCCGTCAGTTCGGGCTCCACGTCCAGGACCCACATAGCGATACGGGCGGTGCTTCAGGCTGGACTGTGGTCGTGGCGCGCCCACGCCGGCTCCGCAGAGTCGGAGACCCGGGTTCGCCAGCGGCTGTTCCCCGTGCTGGAGGGCGTGCTGGGGGAGAGCGGACGCGGCGGCCAGGCGGCTCGTGCAGTGATCGGTCGGTACGTTCCGCGTTTGTGGAGAATGGATCGCCACTGGACGCTGGCCATCGCGCCGCGCGTGTTTGCGCCCGCCGACGGCCAAACAGGCCCAGGGCCGGGGTGGATTGAGTACCTGCGGACGGCCGAGATGGAGAGTCGTCTGTTCTGCGATCTCCGACCGTGGTACCTCGACTTTCTGCGAGCGTTGCAGCCGGTGGATCGCGCGCGGCTTCAGCAGGAGGGCAGCGCGGAGGTCGTCTACGAGGCCGCACGGCATGTGCTGGGCGCGGTGATCCACGGCACTGTCGCTCCCGTCGATACCGTCGTGGAGGCGCTGTTCGCGCATCTGGCGCCGGACATCCTTGGGAGGGTGTACTGGTCCGTGTTCCGTGCCTGGACGGACGCGAACGATCCGATTCCACGGGAGCAGCAGGAGGGGCTGCTCCGGCTGTGGTCGTGGAGACTCGATGCTCTGGAAAACGAGCCGGGCGAGCGGGCGCGGGACGAGGCTGCGGAGATGGACTGGTTGATCCATGTTCCGCACATCCCCTTGGACGAAGTCATTCCCCTCGCGCGCCGCACCATTGCGCTGGCCAGCAAGCGGGGCCGCCTGCGCCCGCTGTGGGACCGCGTGAGGGAATTTGGGTCGGTCGATATCGCGGCGGCGCTGGAGATGACGGCTGATCTTGTCGAAGCCCGCCTCAGCGGAGAGTATCCCGACTTTCGCCTGCAGGAGGTGGGGCCCATTCTGGAACAGGCGCTGGCATCGGAGGATGAGTCGGTCCGCGAGCGGGCGCGGTGGCTGGTGCACAGACTGGGCGACGGAGGATTTAGCGAGTTTGGAGCGCTTCTGCGGCAGGACACGGCCTCTGATCGTGATTCCGGCTCCGCTTGTCGTAATCTCGACCGTGCCGTGGACGCGCACGAGGTTTTCGCGACGCAACAATCGGATGTCCAGCATCCGATCCCACCAACGCAACGGTAAAGATGAACGTCGACTGCGGCCCCTGCCGCGCCATGCCAGCATCCAGCGCAGGGGTCCGGCCCTCCGCAACGGAGCTGCATCCTGCGCTTCCGTTGCGGTGGTCAATTAGGGGACTTGAAGTGACGACAAAGGGGTGGATTGCGGGTTACGGTAGGCACACCGCAGGTTAGGTGCGGGTTCTCACTTTATCACCTAAACGACCCACGCACTCGCATGCCGCTCCATCGGTTCTCAGTCACGTTGCTCCGGAGGGAGGATGCTGACTCGATCAAGGACCTATTTACTTACATCGTGAGTGACGGGCCCGGACTCCTCGTGGCGGATGGCGAACCAGAGATCCAGCGCGATCTGAGAAGGCGAGGCTTCCTCGTCAAGGATCTTGGGCCTGCGCCCCCGTTACGGTCGAGGGAGGAGGCACGGCGTCCACAGGTGCGGGGCAGAACCGGTAGAGCGCGTGTCGCGGCGCGCCTACCTGGCGAGCCTGGATACGCGACAATCGTGATCTCAGGTCCCTTGCTCCCGGAGTGGGCCGACGGGTTGGCAGGTGTGGGTGCCCGGCTGACCGAGCGACTAGGAGAGCAAACCTACGTGGCCGCCATGGGCGCGGAGAGTTGGGCCGCAGTTGCCGAACTGCCGTTTGTTACCCAGGTGACGAGGTATGATCCGCGCCCGCCGCAACCGCTCGTAACGGCCCCATCGCCCCCACCGCAAGAGCGGTCTGCGAGTACTCTGATCCGGCGCGGCGCCGGCCGATTACGCTACACCGTTCAACATTTGCGAGCTTCTGCCGCTGGTGAGACCGTCGAGCACGATGTGTGGCTTCATACGGCGGATCACGCTGACCGTTTTCTTCTGGAGGCCGAAGCTGCTGGCGTACCAGTGGTGGGGCACGGCGGGCGGCGGGTCAGGATCGGGACGGTGTCCAGATCGAAGCTCGACCTAGTCCGCCGGATGGCAGGCGTGGCATGGGTGGAGCCGCATCGCGAGAGACGGCTCCACAATGAACGGGCTTCGGAACTGATCTGCGTTCCTCCAGTGCAGACTGAGCCGTCTGGGCTAGGCCTTTTCGGGCGCGGACAGATTGTCGCAATTGCTGACACTGGGATCGACGCGGATCACCCGGATCTCCGGGATCGGCTCCGGACGGTTATTTTTCGTGGCAGGCCCGGGAATCCCACCGATGATAACGGTCACGGGACCCATGTCGCCGGCTCGGTCGCCGGGACTGGGTTGGCATCGGGAGGACGGATCCGCGGCATCGCGCCGGAGGCGGAACTGGTCTTCCAGTCCTTGAGCGACGACTCCGGGGCGTTGACGGGTCTTCCTGTGTCCCTTGAGGAGCTTTTTGAAGAAGCCTTTGATGCCAACGCGCGCATCCACAACTGCAGTTGGGGGGCTGCTACGGAATCGCAGTATGCGGTGGACGCGCTGGAGGTGGATGCCTACATGCACCGGCGTCCGGATTACCTCATCGTCATTTCCGCCGGCAACGAAGGCACGGCCGCCGCTCCGCGCCATGCCTCGATTGGCGCGGTGGACTGGCTTTCCCTCTGCTCCCCGGGCACTTCCAAGAACGCGCTTGTGGTCGGTGCCAGCAGATCGGACCGGGATCACGGTGGGTTCGCCGAGCACACCTACAGCGAGGTTTGGCCTGATGACTATCCAGCAGCGGGCATCGGTGATGATCGCATATCGGGCGATGCGTCCCGGCTTGCGGCCTTCAGCAGCCGGGGCCCGTGCACTGACCGCCGGATCAAGCCAGACGTCGTTGCACCGGGAACGGACGTGCTCTCCACGAGAGCCTCGGGCGCGCCTGATGGTAATTTCTGGGGGCAGCACTCCGACGTGCACTACGCGTACATGGGTGGGACCAGCATGGCCGCCCCGCTGGTGGCCGGCTGCGCAGCACTCGTGCGGCAATACTACGAGGAGCGGCGCGGCCATTGGCCCAGCGCTGCGCTGGTCAAGGCCACCCTGGTGAACGGGACGGAGTGGCTCACGGGCGCTGATGCGGTCGCTGATCACCCCGATTTCCCGAATGTGCACCAGGGCTTCGGGCGCGTCTGCCTTGCTCGGTCCTTGGGGGTGGGACACCGGGAGGAGGTGGCGTTCGTCGATACGTGGGGATGGGCTGTCGAAGACCAGCCGATCGGGTTCACCGGGGCGGTCGGGCGGTGGCTTGTGCATGTGAGCGGACCGGGCGAGGTCCGCGTGTGCCTTGCTTACACGGATCCTCCCGGACGCGGATTACAGAACGACCTGAACCTCATCGTGCAGCGGGTACGCGCCGACGAGTCCCCGCTGGCTCCGCCGGTGCCCGGCAACGCTGGCCGCCCGTTCGCGCTCGGGGAGTTAGACAGCGACAATAACGTAGAGGTGGTCCGGCTGGACGTTGCGGGTGCGGGCCACCTGCTGCTGCAGGTCGTCGGGTCCAACCTGCTCCATGGTCCCCAGTCCTTCGCACTTGTGGTCTCGGGTCCGCTGGATCCCGGCACCAAGCTTGCCTGATCTCCGTTGTGGTAAGTGAAATTGCCAACGGCAGGCTTACTTACCACAGCAGGATCGACTGGTAACAGCTGTCCTCTGAACGCTACTTTCGTATCCTTTGGTAAGCAAACCTTGACTAGAGTGGTTTTGCTTACCAGATTCCACACATGAATGAGCTAGAGCGCGCAATCGTCGACCTGGTGCGGATGGGCATGCGCGGAGACGTGGATTCCGTGCGCCAATACTCGCGCCGCCTGCTCAAGCGGGCCCCCGCAGGCGATGGCCCGGAAGGCGAGTTCAGGGCCGCCATCGGAGATCTCCTCCTGCAGCAGGACGCGGTGCGTCCTGCGCTTCGTCGTGGCGCCGCCCCCGCCGCGCTCCGGGAAGATACCGCTTCGCGTGGGCGTAGCACCGCACCCGCCGCCCAGCGCGGCGCGCGGAGTCCGCAGCCTGCGGATATCCCTTTCGATGCGGGCAGCGCGCTGCGGCTTGCAAGAGTCGAAACGGGCGTGGCAGCTGAAGCGCCCGTGCTAGGAACTGAAGCACTGGAGGCGATCACATCCGTGCTGCAGGAACGGCGGCGGAGCGAAGCGCTTTCTGCGGCTGGTGTGGCACCGAGCCGAACGGTGCTTCTCACCGGCGCCCCGGGTGTCGGGAAGACCATGACGGCCCGCTACATAGCAGCTGACCTGGGGCTCCCACTCGTGACGGTGGATCTTGCCGCCGTGATGTCGAGCTTCTTGGGCAAGACCGGCCAGAACCTCCGCCAAGTGCTCGACTTCGCCCGCGAACACGCCTGCGTGCTCCTCTTGGACGAGTTCGACGCATTGGCCAAGCGGCGGGATGATCAGAGCGATGTCGGCGAGCTGAAGCGCATCGTGAACGTTCTCCTGATGGAACTGGAGACATGGCCTGAGCACGGGCTGCTCCTCGCCGCCACGAACCACCCGGAACTGCTGGATCCTGCGGTGTGGCGCCGGTTTGACGTTGTGATCGCGCTCGATCTTCCGGATACCAGCCGCCGGCGGCGTATCCTGACCGAGGCCCTCTCGGGGAGTACTTGGGGGGACGCTGCGGCCAACGACAGGATTATCGAATTCTGCGCCCTGGCGACAGAGGGCATGTCAGGGTCTGATCTGGCTCGCTTAGTCCGTGGGACCTTGAGGAGTTCCGCACTATCCGGCCGCAGCATGGACCATTGCTTGGCCGATGCCGCCCGCGCCGAAATCGCTCGGGGCGGCAGCGGCGGCGCGGACGCGGAGCGAATCGCTCGTATTGCCCATCAGGAACTAGGATGGACCCAGCGCTCCATCGCCCAGATGCTCGGAGTCACACACCCGACAGTGGGCACCTGGCTAAAACGCGCAGACTCGGCCGGGCCGGCCAAGCGCCGCGCGAGATCCCGTGTGAAGGGGACTGCCGGAGGCAACGAGCCTGCTATCACCTGACGTAGTCACTTACACGGAGACAGTTAATGGCTGATCGTGCTGAAGCGCGCGGATCCAGGGCTCGACCGCCCGCGGATCTACGTGCTGGGTCCGGCGCTGCGGAGGCCCGGCGACCGTTCCTTGTGGGCGGGGAGAACTACCCCGTCGACGTCGATCGAGCGGGTGGGGGTGGGGACAAGTTCGAGCCGTACACGCCGCGCGAAGCCCGGGCTCGGCTCCTCCCTCAGGTTGACGGCCTGCAGATCGCCGTCCGCAGCATGCCGGAGCAGCTGCGTGGGACCGACGTCGTCTTCGAGACGAGACTGCTGGCCAACTATCTTGCCGGCAGTCATCACCCCGCAGAGCTGATCCGCGCGGCTGGGTTCGAACTGGTCGGAAGCCGCAATTCCCCCGGTCGGCTTGTGACGCGGGATTCCGAGGAGACTTACCCCACGAAGACCCTGCTCCTTGCCGGCCCGGACGAGAGCTACACGCGGTTGATGCGCCTTGTCGGCGCGGAGCCCGAGGCGGCGGCTCCGCGGTTCTGGGAGAGCATGGTTCGTGTGGACGAGATGCGCCTCGCGCCCCCCGAGGACGTCATCCGGTCGCGTGTGGAGCTGGGGACGGGCGAGGTCTTCACGTGGGAAGCGGTGCTCCACCCCGTGAGATCACGCTCGGTCAACGCTTCCCGGGAGCTTCGCAGCGTCCTCGCCAAATGGGAGGCGCTGGTCAGGTCAGAGGGAGGCGCGATCGACCTGGACGACGTACGAACCGTCGACGGGATGAGCTTCATTCCGGTCTCTCTGGCGGCCGAGTCATTGTCGCGTGTGGCGCGCTTCAATCCGCTGCGCTGCATCAGGATCATGCCCAAGGTGAGGCCGCTGCGGGTTCCGGTCACTCGCGCGGTGGACGGACCGTTCGAGCTGACGCCTCCAGACGAGCGGGCAACTCCCCGGAGCGCTACCCGGATCGCCATCTTCGATGGCGGCGTGGACGAGTCCTGTCCGTTCGTCCGGCCGTTCGTGCGTCAGTTCGAGCTCTCCCCGGAGCCTCCGGAAGACGAGGATGTGGCCCATGGCGCAGCGGTGACGACAACAACCCTGTACGGGTACGTGCGGGCCGATGCTACCGTCCCCCGGCCGGATGTGTTCGTCGACCACTTCCGCGTGCTTCCGCTACCGTACGCCGCTGCGCACGGACCGGACGATATCGACCGCGAGCTGTACTGGCTCCTGGGCGAGATCGAACGCGAGGTGCGTGCTGGCGACTACGCGCTGGTCAACCTGAGCGTGGGACCGCGCATGGCGGTGGATGAGGCTGGCGAGCCAGACGCGTGGACGAGCACCCTCGACGCGCTCGCCCGCGAGAAGCGAGTTCTGTTCGTAACCGCCGCCGGCAATGATGGTCATCTGGACGCGGAATCAGGCCTGCACCGCGTCCAAGTGCCGGCCGACATGGTGAATGGTCTCGGAGTGGGGGCGTGTGTGGACCGCGATGGGCGCCAGGTAGTCAGGGCTTCGTACAGCTCGCAGGGGCCAGGCCGGTGGGGGGCGCGGGTCCAGCCGGCAGGTGTCGCGTTCGGCGGGGTCCTGCCGTCGGCGCCCTTCGTGGGCGTTCTTCCGCACGGTGCGCTTGGGATCATGGAGGGGACTAGCTTTGCCGCCCCGCTGGTGACGCACGGCTTGACAGGCCTCTTGGCCGAGATCGGGCCGACCCGTGCGTCACCGGAACTCCTCCGAGCGTTCGCAATCCACCATGCGACGCGCAGCACGCGCAACCATGATCTCAACCAGATTGGGTATGGCCGTTTCCGAGAGCGTTACGATGATGTGTGGGTGGGGGCGCGCAACTCGGTGACGGTGGTGTACGAAGACCGGCTCAACCGCGAGGGAGTCGCTGGGCTGCGCCTGCCAGTGCCTGCGGGTCTTCCGGCCGACGCGCAGCTCGAGCTGTGGTGGACCCTGTGCATCACGGCTCCGATCGCGCCGCGCGACGCGGTGGAGTACACGATGGCTGGATGCGAGGTGCTCTTCCGTCCGCACCGCTACCGGTACAGCTTCAATGATCCGGCGAGGAACAACAAGAAGATGGGGGAGGCGGATATCCGGGAGGAGCGCGACCTCGCCCGAAGCTTCATAAGGCAGGGATACGTGCAGAGTCGAATGCCAGTGTCGAAGTCTGCACCCCGGATGTTGGGACGAGAGCAGGGTCGGAGGGAGGGAGGCAAATGGGAGACCGTCGTGCAGCAACGCTTCTCGCGGCTGGAGGCAAGGACGCTGATCGAGCCGACGATCGAGCTAAACTACATCGCGCGTGATGGTGGCGTTATCAAGCGGGATGTGGATGCGCTTCCGTATGCGATGCTGGTAACCGTTAGCACGCGCGCCACCGTGGATCTGTATGGGCTGGTCAGCCAACAATTCCCTCTACTCGCGCCGATCCAAGCCCAGGTTCAACTCCGGGTTTGAACGGTCGTCGCGGCAGGTAATCCGCCCTCGGATGCACTTCGCATCCGAGGGCGGATTTGCATCCAACTCGCTCGGTGCTTAGAAGTCTACGTGGCGGCGCCCACGCACTCATTCTGCTCACTTGGCAAGCTCGCTCATGGACAAGGCCCTGCGGCCCGGACAGGCAAATGCTCAGTTAAATGCCGTGATACGTCAGACTGGTCGTGAACACTACGGCCTGCCTCTACGGGCATCAAACGGCGCGTCGACGAAAACCGCTTCGTCGGTATCGCGGGCCGGGGAGAACGCACCGGCCCTGTCGCCCGCCACCAGCAGGTCGAGGAACGCGCGAGGGGGGAGCGAGGCTGGGTCCACCTTCTCCATCTCCTCTTCCAAAAATGCGTGTACGTCGGGGTAGTGCACGCGTAACACGCCCATAAGGTACAATGACACGCGGATAACAATGTCGATTCCGGTATTCAGGCGCACCAGCAGATGCAGTAGCCGGTCGCCCGTAAGGCCGATAAGGGCGATGTGTCGTACACCTACCCTTCTCCATTCTCGTAGGAACGCAAGCAGCCAAGACCCTTTCCAGTACGGAAGCACGACGACAGGCAGCGGGTTGAGTGCACGCACTACCGAGTGTGCCGTCCAGTTCTCGAGATCCAACGCCGCCTCGTCGAGTATGGCTACGACCGGGTGCGATTTAAAGCGGCGGAACCAGGCTTCCACATCCGCCGTGGGCCCGTATAACCTCATGCGCATGTCCGAAAGCATCCAGTGATCTGCGCTTGGCGGTGAGTCGGGAACGCGCTCAAGGGGAATCACGAGCAACGTGAGCCACTGTTCTTCCAGCACGACACTCGCGGGCCCTACGGTGATGATGAACCCACGGTAGTGTTTTACCATCGCCTCCACTGCTATTTCCCCGGCCAGTGGATGGAGGATGTGAGTAGTGGAGAGCGGGATCTTGACCTCGTACTCTACATCCGCTCGCGAAAGTGCGAGTTGGGCGTGCGTAGGGCGCTGCTGCTCCGGCATCTCCAGCCCCCAACTCTCGGCATAGATGCGGCCGGCCTCGCTGTGCGCTTCGCGACTGCGGTAGGCCTCGTAGGCGCCTACGAAACGCACCCCTGGACAGATAGCGGCCAGCGCGTGCTCTACCGGCTCGGTGAGCCGCCGATCCACATCCTCAATGAAGTCGAGGTTCTGCTTTGCAACGCTCTCGGTAGCGCGTCGATAGACTTCCGCCGGTGGGCCATCGGTCGGCAGGCCATGAGCGATCGCGGACTCGATCACCTGCTGGTGCACCAGCCAGCCAAGTTCCGTCGAGAACGGATTTCGCGCGAGCGCAGATGCAAGTTGCTGCAGCCTATCATCAGGTCGATATGCAGCGTCGCACATCAAGGCTGACACCGCATCCGGGAATCGGTCGTCAAACGGTGCCTGGAGAAGTACGTCTGTGTTGAGGGCGGCTTCGGCAAGCGCGCGTACGACTAGCCACTCGAATCCGGCGAATGCGGGGCCGAGTGCTGCCAGCGGACTTGTAATCAACTCGTAGGCGGCGAGATAGTCGGGTTGAAGCGCGGCAGAACGTACATCGAGCGAGTAGCGCTGCTGCAGGTCGAACTCGCGGAATACTGCGTACCCCTCGTCCACGTTCCAACTGCCGTCGAGCACTACATCGAGTACTTCGCGTGCCCTGGAACTCCACGGAACGCGGCTCGGCGGCATCTGCGTGATCACCAGCGCGAGCAGTTGCTGTACGTGACCGTGGGTGGTGCTTGACGCCAAACTCTGATGGCTAAGCTCGTGCGTCTCAGTGTAATGAAGCTGATCGCTGTTTTCATGGGCGTATAGGTGGATACGCACGCTCGAAACCAAGTCGAACTCGCCCAGCAGGTATAATCGTCGTAAGCTGCTCCGCATGTGTTCAGTTTTGAGCGGCGTTTCCGCTGTTCCTAACTAAGTGTCCGGTACGAGTGGTCGCTCCAGCACCATGTTGGCCGTCGCTCGCTACCGCGGACAAACCTCAATAGAGAAGTTGTCGACCCATGCTTCCGCACTGGCACGTCTGTCATTCGCCCCCACGGAGACCGCGACCGTGACGAACGCAACTTGACTCAGATCGACCTGCCCCATCCGATCCATGACGATGCGCGTAACATCCACGCGTTCCCGTAGGGTTTCGCCGTTTGGCAACCGATTGAAGTTGAAACGATTTGTGCTTCGGGGAGCCTCTGGTGCCCCGGCGAAAGCAGATCCTTCCCAGATGTTGATGTAGCTTCCGGCGTACATCTGCCCCAGCGGCCGGTGGCTGGAATCCAAGAGCGTCAAGCTCAAGCCTGCGTTTCCGGTCCCCGAGATCCCGATGATTCCACCCTCTCTAGCGTTGAACTTCCCTTCGTACCCGAAGAGGATGCGTCCCAGCGGTACGGAGACAGTTTGCTGGATGGTCACGTGCGAACGTCCAACATGGCTCATGTGAAGCACGTGACTGTCGGCGCCGCGGATGACTTCGGTGACGCTTGCCCCTTGCTCGATGTCCCCGTAGGTCCGGTTCCAGCCGGTGCTCCAGTGTCTTTCGAAGTTCCCATTCACCAGCAGGTTCCCAGTACATGCACGTACGTACTGCCCTGGTCCGCTGACCGTGCCGTCGTGGAACCGCCACGGAGTCCGGGTACGCCAGACCTCCCTGACCACCCCATCCAAGATGGCGTGGATAGAGGTCGTGATGCTGGTCCTCGATTCCTCTATATCAGCAAGCGCCAGCAGGAGCAGCATTCCGACGCCGGCCGCCCGGCCGAAGCTGCCAATGCTAGTCCGCGTGACAGGGCCCCTCGCGCCAAAGCTCTGGCGGGCAAGGCTTTGAAGGGAGGGGTCACTTAGGGTCCGAATCGCGATTCCGCGTGTGCGGATAGCGGCAGCGAGATCATCGGCCAAGGGAGAAAGCCGTCCCGACCAATCCACCTGGTCGTTCACCGTCGCTACGACGACAACTGATGCCGATTGGTTTAGCTGCGGTACAAGCTCGGCTGCGAGGGCTTCTCCAGATGCGAACTGCCCTTCCAATGGGCTCCCGACTGCGAACACGAGCGCGAGTGCTGCGAGTGCGCGGTGCATCAAGTGACGCATTTTGCTCCCTCATAATGAAAGTGAACCCCCTGGTCCTGCCGTGGAGCGAGTAGATCGATACGTGGAACTCGATTACCCGGCAGCTCACGGCCATCCTGTTAGGTAGAGGATTTTGCCTTCACTTCGCAAGCTTTCTGTGCGTTGCCATGCAGGTCGCCTTAGTTCTTGGGGGCCAGGGTCAACCAACGCGAACGGGGTGGCGGCGGTGCCAGCGATACACCTCCGCAAACGCATGGTAGTGAGGTCCGGGATCAGGATCCCGCGTGAAGGTGGGATGCTGGACGGAGCGCTTGCGCTCGCCCGTAACAGCCCAGATAAGGGCTTGCCGCTCCCCATTGAGCCAACTCTCCAGAAGGTCCTGCCGGATCCACGTCATGGCGTGTCTCGTGGTGCCGTCCTGGTAGAGGAGTGAGATCGTAGCCCTGCGCCCGCCCGGTTCGTGGAAATCCCACGAAGGAAGCCTTATCCAGAGCCCCAGGCTCTCCGCGATCTCCTTGTCGAGAACGGCGGTTTGATAGTTGGCGGTGATCTCGGAATGGTGTGCATCCCAAGCGTTGTACCGGATGAGAGAACGCACCTTGAAGGTGCGCCCGGAACCGGTCCTGGAGTGCGCCAGTGAAACCGGAGTCGGTTCGGTTGGGGGGAAGGTGTTCCGCCAGGGCGCTTCGCCAGCGTAGGTGTGGCGATCCTGGGGTGGGTCAGGCAGGCCTCGATGCCCGGGGTCCACGCCTGCCAGTTCGCGCGCAAGCGCCGCGGCATCACGCTTTGCTGTTGTTGCAGTACGAACCATGACGAGCATCCCTTGACCTGTCAAAGGATCGTTCTCGTCGAGAACCGCGTCCAGGAGGATCCACGGACCACTTTGTCCATCGATGATCTCGGCCGTGAGCCATGAGGAAACCTCCGGGACGGCCCCACGCGCGACCCACTCGCGCAGAGGCGTGAGCTGATCGGGCAGGAGGCTGCTGCTGACCACGCGGAGGCTGCGTGGCGGATCTGGAAAGCTGGCATCGAGGTCCACCTCGGCGGGCCGCAGCCGCGGCTCATGATAGCCCTCCGGGAGTAAGCCACGGTCCAGACGCCAGCCGTAGAGTTCATAGAACGCGATCCATGCGTACTTCAGCCCAAATCGCTCGATGTAGGGTCGCGGTTCGGCGGCCGGTGCCATGAGTGCAACTGTTTCCGTGCGGGTATCCAGCTCCCCGAAGGCGTCGAACCGATATCCCAGGTCATACATCCGCCACCGGAGGCGGCCCATCACCTTGCGGTACTCCGGGTGGTCGTTGTTATACAGCTGCCGCCCGGGTACCAAGCCCCCTACCGTGTAGTTGGCGAAGTCCATGTGCATGGGCTCGTTCCCGTCCCGATACCGGTCCCGGTCTCTGTCGTCCGCGTGTCCCCAGCGGTCGACGTCAGCGCGCCCTCCCGCACGCGGAAAGGGAGCGGCTGCGCGGTCAAGCTCGTGCCTGGTGAAGAGGTCTTGATCGATCCTGGCGGCCAGCGCCAGGACTCCGGAGGCTGAGTCTCGCAGGAGTGCGTGCGTGGAAGGATGCGGTGCTGCGTGGGCGAACATGGCTGCATACAGGTCACGGGCGAGCCGGGGCAGCACATCTCCCTGGTATATTCGCGCCGCCGGATCCGCGTAGAAGGCCATCGCCACCCCGAAGCACGCGGCCAGACAGCGTTCAGGTACATACGGATCGTTGATGGCCAGAGAGTCGAGCGTGAGCGCAGCGAGCAGATCGGGATGGCGCCGCCCGTACCAGTACAGCGCGCGCGTCGCCCGGTCCCTGAGGCCACGAACCGTGCTTGTGAGCAGCCATCTGAGCCCCAGGGCGGCAAGCTCCATTTTTTCGGATGTGTGGGCCCCCCGCGAACGGTCCGATCGGCAGGTGCGCTCGGTTTCGGCTGCGAGCCATTCCCAGAAATGGAGGGTCTGCTGCCCATGGACACCCCACGCCAAGTCGCGCTCGCGCATGCTCAACCCGCGGAGCAGCTGGTCCCATAGCCTCAGGTTGAGCGGATGCTTCGGGCTGAGCGCCGTGTTGAGGGCCAATTCGAGAAGCACGTCCCGATTCGCTGGGTCCGAGAACAAGGCAGCGACCACGCCAGCCTCACGAGCTGTGATCGACGCCGGATTCATCTCGAAAAGAGCTTGCACCCCGGCGTTCCAAAGAACCGGGTTGTCTGTGACAGAGAACAGGTGCGCGCCGGTGCTCGAAGGCGCGGCGGCGGCCAGGCCCCGCACCACGTCCTCGGACAGTGGGTGCCTTCTCTCGGCATCTACCGACGCGAGCCGCGTGAGGAGCGGCTCCGAGGAGACGAGATCCCCGAGCCCTCGCTGGCGGACGTCGGCAAGCAGTTGACGCGCGATCAGGTAGCCGCCGAGGAGGTCATAGGTGAAGCCGACCTGTTCTCCTTCGCTTTGGCTCAGGTCCTTGTGGATCAGCAGCCCCTCGTCGAGGAGAGCCCGGGTGAGAGATCGTTCCCACCCTGTGGGATGGGAACCGTCCAGGAGGCGAGTTGCATCATCGATCGGAAGTGTGCGCCGGCCGCTTTCCCATAGCTGATTGCATAGTGGCGCGAGCGCGTCCTCCACGAGCCGCTCAGAAGGACGGAGATCAAGCCTGGTGGCTAGAGATCGGCTGATCGTCGCCAGGTACCGCTGCAGCACGGTGTAGAGCGTCTGCGCCCCGAGGAAGACCTCTTTCTGCACCTCGCGCTTCGGGTTCTCGCTCTCACAGAAGATCTTCAGGTACAGCGGGTGCTGGAACTGGCGCAATGGACTCAGTGTGATGTCCACGACGAGCCGATACCGGCTGAAGTACTGCTGGATGACCGATGATAGCACTTCTGCCGTGAAGCCCTTCGCCTCCACCATGTCGGCCGGTGGGTCTCCCCAGACGACCGGCAGATAGGACGGCCGGCAGGTGGTCACGAGGCGCACGTGCGGGCGCTGCGCGATCGACTCCTCCAGCCCAGGAAGGTTCTGTTGCCACAGCCCAGGGTTTTCCGCCTCGTTGATCGCGTCGATGACCAGGAGCGCAGGGGAACCGCAGGCTGCGGCGTACGCGTCCAGAGCACCAGTAAACTCTTCCCATGAATAGGAGCGGGGGATCTGCAACTGATCCAGAATCTGCGACTCGATCGATGAGCTTGCCCTGAAGCGCCCGCCAAGCAGAAGCACCGCGGGCCGGTCCTCCGAGATCGCAGCGTGGCACGCGTGCGCCGCGCCATGTGTCTTGCCCATGCCGGCTGAGCCGATCACGTGCATGGCGCTCCGCCCGGAATCCCGCAGGGCCTCGGCCGACTGGTGCAGGAGTTGGAGGATCTGCACGGCCCTGCTCCCCGGCTGGAGCATGATCTGGAGAGGGCCGGGGAGCGGTCGGTCTGGATCCACGTCCGTGCCGTCCACCATCTCGGGCTTGAACTCGCCGACCGCGGTCCACGCAAAGATGCGCCTCGCCTCTTCGACCTGTGCCATTGCCGTCGCAACCAGCGCGTTGCTCTCCGCCAGATCGGATACGGCATGTTCCGCGACATGATGAAGGATAGCGAGCGCCGTTTCCGAGGCAGCGAGCAGCGAGGTGGCTGCTGGGAGGTAATCTTCAGTTTCCGCCAGTGCGCAGGCCTTCTGCCACTCAATCCGCATGGAGGCGAGCACTGATTCCGCCTCCTTCGCAGTATGCTTGAGTGCTGCGGTCCAGAACCGGTCTTGCGCGAGGAAATGCACGCGCATGTCGGCTTCTGTCACCGCATGGAGCGCGGGCTCGAAGGGGTCGCGGAGATTGGCTAGCTGCCACGCGAGCCGGGTGCGGAACCACTCCGGACTGAGCGGGATCTCACCGAAAAAGAATGCGCGCTGTCCAGCGCTGGCGGGCTGTGCGAGAAGCTCGGAGAGGTCACTGTCGCCCCAGTGGACCAGTTCGATGCCGGGGTGTGCCGCCTGCAGTGCGTTCCACCACTTCAGCTCCGAGCCGTCCGCACCGGTGGTGAACGAGGTGGGTGTGCAGAGGAACCACTTGGTCAACTGCGGATGGCACTCGATCGCTCGCCTGAGCGAGTCCTCGATCTGTCGCCTCTGGTTGCGTCCGATCCGGGGGCTGGGATAGAAGAACTTCGCCTGCCAGCCCCATTCATCCCCGTCGGCGCGGGTCAAGAAGAACTCGACACCGTCTCCGCCGCCGCTGTCGTCAATGGAGGTAAATCGGCCGGCGTGCCCGTACTCTCGTCTGGCGAGTTGAAAGCAAAGTTCTTCGAAACTCTTCCGCTTGCTTTCCCGGAACGGTTGAAGGCGGGACCATTCGGTCATGCGAGCATCGGGTGTGATCTGCTGCCAATGGCAACGGCGAACCTTCGCGCGATGCGGTCAGGCTTCAAGAGCATGCGATCTGTCTCGACGGATGGAAGTTCTGAGCCGTGCCGGCCGAAATTGATACTTGGTTCAGGACGAGTGCCATCGCTCCAGCAGCAGATCATCGTCGGTGCCTGACCGGCGCGCGCCAGTCAGGTTCAGGGCGTGCGCGGCCATCAAGAATCTCCACCCCGGCGGCGCCGGCGAGCTCCGTGAGGATAGTTTCGCGGGCGTAGAGCTGCGCCTGATGCGCGGCGTGTTTGCGGATGCGCCGGAGCTTCTCTTTCGTTCGCGCCTTTCGGGCGCACGGTTACCGCCCCGTTCAGTGTCCGGTGGATCGCTTGGCGCACCCACCAAGAGACGTACGAGACGAACCTCGCCCCGTTCTCCGGGTCGAACTTGGTGGCTGCGTGCACCATCCCGACGTTGCCTTCGTTGATGAGGTCGGCGAGCGGGAGGAAAGTCCCCGGGTGTACGGGCTCGCGCACTTCTGCAGCATGTGCGGTTTTCTTGTCTGCTCGGCAGCGTTAGCGCACTATGTAGCACAATCCAAGAGGCGCTATCCTAGATTGTGCGACACTATCATGACTCTCTTGCAGTACGACCCTGGCGAGCCACTTAGCCTCCTACTCCAAGCACCGGGCACGACATCGATACGAATCTCCGTCTCCGTGCCCCCTCGCTTGCTGCTTGAGAGCAAGGTCGACGAGGAAACCCTGCGCGTTGACCTGCCGCCGTCAATCTCGAGTGGTCCGATACAGGTGAGCATCGACCTGCTCGGGCGGCCCACAACCCAGATCAATGTGGTTTGTAGGTTCGGGCAGAGCAGATCGGAAGTCGTCTGGACCGGTACGGCCGCGACCGACCACCGAGGTCGGGCCACCGTCTCGGCGGTATTTGCCTTACGACCGATTGTCGGAGACAGCGGGGATCAGAGAGCCGAAGTTATCACAGGATTGCGGCCAACGGTGCGGCTTGGAAGAAAGCGTATGGACGGGGCGGAGTACCTCGTGTGGTATGGCACCAACCGCAAACCGGTTGACGAGGCGAACCCCGGGCGCGGCTATTCGGCCGAGCGCGACGATCGGGTGCACCACGGGCGCTGCCGCGTCTTCATCCCCAAATCCCACAGAATCGGTTCCACGGGCTCGCCGTGGTGGAAGCGGTTGATTACCCGCACGGACGACCGCTTGCGCATCCAGGCGGTGGAACCGCTTGCCGCGGATGAGCACTGGGCGGACCTTCGCCGGGTAATCGCGGGGTTGGAGGCGGGACAAGACCACGCAGTAGTCTTCATCCACGGTTATAACGTCTCGTTCCAAGAGGCGGCGCTGCGCGCGGCGCAGGTGGGTTTCGATCTGCAGGTGCGCGCAATGGCATTTTTCAGTTGGCCGTCGCGGGGCACAGTGCAGGGATACATCCCGGACACCGCCAGCATTGAGGCCAGCGAAGCCGCCCTAGCCGCATACCTCACCGGCTTCACAGAGCAGAGTGGGGCGTCGCACGTGCATGTGATCGCACATAGCATGGGGAATCGCGGCCTGCTGCGGGCCGTCAACCGCAGCTTAGTGACCGCCGAGCGGCGCGCCGGGGTGTCCTTCGGCCAGTTCATTCTCGCCGCGCCCGACGTGGACGCCGACGTGTTCCGCGACCTTTCGCGCGCGTATCAGGGCGTCTGCAGGCGCGCGACGCTTTATGTATCGGCGCGCGACCGAGCCGTGAGTGCGTCGCTGGCGCTGCATGGGGCCCCGCGGGTGGGGTACACGCCGCCAGTCACGGTGTTGCCGCACATCGACACGGTGAACGTGTCGAATGTGGACCTCACCGTGCTGGGGCATGGATACGTCGCTGAAGCACGCGACGTGCTTCACGACATGCACGACTTGATCTTTCACGGAAATCCGCCGGAGCGCCGGATGGGGTTGCGCCCGGAGGAGACGAACGATGGCCGCTACTGGGTTATCGGCGCGTAGCGGCCGGACCGCGGCGCGCGGGGCTATCCCGCGCGCGCGTAGATGACGACCTGCTGGGGCCGCACTACCTCCCCCCCCACGCTGTAGCCCGCCCGCACGGTCTGGCAGACGCGGTCCGCCTGTGCGGGGTCAGCGGTGGCGCGCAGGTCCACCACCTGCTGGTACTCCGGATCAAACACCCCCTCATCTTCCAGCACCGTCACGTTCTCCAGCGCCAGCGCCGCGCCCAGTTCACGGTACACCAGTTCCACCACGTCCGGGGACAGGCCGCTTCCGTCCATCCGCGCGAAAGCCAAGTGGTCGCGCATGCGAATCAGCGCTCGAGCCACCGGCGACAACTCCGCATCCTCGTCCAATTCCGCGATACACGGCCGCGGAGGCAACGCGGCTGCGGAGGAGGTTAGTGGCGGTGGCGGGGCCGGAGAGGGCGCTGGCGGCGGCGCCTCTTCGGCGGCACGGCGGGCCTGCACCAAGGTGCTGAGCCCGGCGCGCACAGCGCGTAGCGCCACGTGCGTGTCCCCACGCGTCAGCGGAGGCGGCGTACCTTCGAGCACGTGGAACAGGCGCTCAATCTCTAAGGCCAGCGCGCGCGTTTCACGCGCGCGGCGGCCCCACGGCAACAGGTCGAGGAACATGGTGCGAAATCGTCTCCGGCAGGTTTGGGGGATGCGGGGGGATGCGTGTCAAAGCCCCAACTGCTGGCGCACTTGCAGCAACGCGTGCAGGACACGCTCGTAGGAGCGCGCCACTACTTCCGCTGCGCGCACGGTCTCGCGCCCGGCAAGAAAGTCGTTCGCTAGCGCCTGCCACCGGCGCAGCCGCTCACGGGCCAGGAAGAGCATCTCGTCCAGATACACCGGGTCGCCGGGGAGCAGGCCCAGCCGCGCCTGCAGCGACCGGCCCTGCTCGCCGGTCACCTGCAGCAGTTGTTGCACCTCTTCCTCTTCCAACTCCAGCCGCCCCTGGTAGTGGCCGCGCAGCACCTCCTGCTCCAAGAACTCATGCTCCTGCCGCGCGAGGCGCTCCACGTCAGCGGCTACCTCTTCCACGATGCGCCGCTCGCTTCCTAACGGCCGCTGCTTCTCCACGTGGCACACGCTGGCCACTCGCTGTACGGCACTGTTGAGCTTGATGATCAGCGACCGGTTGCCGAAGTGGGAGAGCACTAACTGGTGAACGGCGGGAACGCCGCTCTCCGTCAGGAGTGCTGTGCGCAACTCGTTCAGCGACGACACCGCCCCATCCCTAATCAGCGCGCAGGCGCGCCAGCAGCCAAAGGGGTCCAGTTGGTCCCATAGCTCCTGCCGCGCCTCCGCGGGAAGGGGAACGTCTTCATACTCGCGGCCGCAGAAGCGGTCGGGGCTTCCCAACAGTGAGGCAAGGCGCCGCTCCGACACTTCCGCCAGCCGTTGCAGCATGGCGAACGCGTGCGGGGTGAGCGTTTGCGCCCCCAGCGCCAGCTTTCCCGCCACGGGGTAAATGCCGTAGAACACACCGCGGGAGCGCGGTTCCTCAGCGTACCGGCGGGCGACGCGTCCGCCAGCTGCCATCGGGTCGCCCCCTTCCTCGGCCGGTGCGTTGTGCGACCAGTAGGTGTCCGCCATCGTCAGCACACCGATGGCGTTTATCGGTGTGACCTGTCCCAGCGCCGGACCTTGGAAGTCCACCACCGTCTCCAAATCCGACTGGCTCATCCCGCCTTGGAACAGGTAGAGCACTGCGTCGGCGCCGGACGCCTCTTGCTCCGTGGCCAGTTGCACGTCCTCCGCGGAAAGGCCTAGGAAGTCCAGGGTGTTCTGTGCGTCTTGCTCAAAGAACGACTTGAGCCCCGGAGTGTCTACCAAGTCGAAGGCGCGCAGGAAGTCATTCGGATAGAACACCTCAACGTGGCGGATAGACGAGAGGAAGTCGCGGTGTTCTTCCCGGCGCCTGGTGAGCGCCTCCAGCTCTTCCAGCGCGTGCGGCTGAGGGGGGCGACCGTCTTTAAAGTGCACCATCAGCGACTGCTGCTCTCCGTATCGTAGCCGATTGACGTTATAGGTGAGCTCCTCCGCCCCCGTGGCTACCAGCGGCTCACCTAGCAGTGCGTTGATGAAGGTCGATTTTCCCGCCTTGATCTTGCCGACTACCGCCACTCGCATCGGCTGCCCCAGCCGGTCCAAGGCATCGCCTAAGGCGTGGTGCAGCGGCTCCAGCGCCGGCCGCCCCGCCGTACGCTCCTGTCCGCGACGAAATACTTCCTCCGCACGCTCCCGCAGCCGTGTGTCGAACATTGGCGGGCCGGGCTACAGGGCCGCGGCGGCGGCTCCGCCCACCGCGGGGGGTTCACTGCCCGCCGCCAACTGCTCCACGAATGCCTGCGCACGGCGCAGTAGCTGGGCCAGCACCGTCATGGGCAAACGCATCTCTTGCATTCGCTGTGCGGCTTGCTGCTGGGTGGCGGTGCGTCCCTTCTCAACCCCTCGTCGCATCTCGCCCAGAATGCTCTGCTCGGCGAGAATGCGTTCGTCCAACGCCTGCTCTACTGAGCGCTGCAGGCCGGCCAAGGAGTCCTCCAGCACCTGCCGGCTCTCTGCCTCTACTTCCCCCAGGTACGGCTGCACCAACGCGTGGATCACCCGCCGAGCCGCTGCGTCGTCGCGCTCGCCGATCTCCTTCAGCCGCCGCTTAACACCCGTGGTGGCGCCGCCAACCTTGCCCAGTCCCGCACCCAGCGCTGCGCCTGCAGCCGCACCAGGTACGGCTCCTACGCCCCCGGCAAAGAAGCCCAGTACCGCGCCGGCCACCGCGCCAAAGATCCCGCCCAGCACCGCGCCAGCCGTCCCGGAGAACAAACCGCGGCTGGTGGTCTCTACCGCTTTCTCCCATGCTCCTGTCTTGGGCGGCGCCACCCCGGACAGGTCCAGCGACTGCCCGTCCACCGTAACTGCGGAAACCGCGAAGGGGTTCAGTTCCAGCCCCAGCTTCTCTGCCATCTCGTCGTGCAGGGCCGCCGCTCGCCCCGAGAGTGCGTTGCTCACAAGCACCAGAGCGCCAGCCACGTCGCCTTCGAGCGCCTGCGCGATGGATTCGGGGTTGCGCAGACGGCGACTGTCTGCCAGGTAACCTTGGGCGCGGCGCCTGACTTCGCGATGCCGTGCGGACAGGTCGCGCATCGACTCGGCTTTTAGTTCCTGCATGCGTGTGCGCAGTTCCTGGCGCCAGGGCGCACGCGAATTCTGCAGCAGGTCCAGCCGGGCCTGCTGCTCACGCAACGGTTCCTCCAGCTTCCTCAACGCATCGCGCGTTTCCTGCTGGACGCGCTGTTGGTAGGTCTGCCACTCCGCCTGCAGCGGTCGCTGCAGCCCCGCCAGGGCGTTGGCTAGGTCGTGTAGCGCACGCATCAGAAGGATGAATCCGCTCTCCTCGCCCACGAACCGCCAAAGCGTGGACTCCAGCTCTGGAAAGTTGCTGTCCGCCAAGTCCTCGGCATCGCGAGACTCCAAGTACTGCAGGCGCAGGCGGCTGGAAACCGGTATCAGCGTCAGGTCACCGGGGGCACGCCCCAGCACTGTGGCTAGCTTGGCGCGGTTGTTGGCCACGATGGCCGAATAGTCGCGCTTAGCGTCGATCTTGGTCGTGATGAAGAGGATATGCTTGGTATGCTCAGCGATACGCTCGACGAACTCCAACTCCTCGGTGTCCAGCGGGGCCATGGCGTCACTGGTGAAGAGCACCGCGTCGGCGTTGGGGATGAAAGTGTAGGTGATGTCGGTGTGCTCCTCGTTCAGGCCGCCAACGCCCGGCGTATCCACGAGCACCAGCCCTTCGCGCAGCCGCGGGTTGGGCGTTTCGATCACCAAAAGCCGCGCTTGGTGTTTGCGTCGGCGCGCAGGGTTGTGCTGCTCCGTCACGTACTCAGGGATCTCCGAGCGGGTGATGCGCCGTGGCTTTTCCTTCCCCCGCTCGCCCACCATCACCGTGATCTTTTCCTCCGGTCCGTACGCGATGGTGGTCACGAGATTTGTGGCGATGTCCAAGTCCACGGGAAACAAGCCGGGCTCCTCCAGAAGCGCATTGAGCAGGCTGGACTTGCCCTGCTTGAACTTGCCCGCCACCACCACGGTGAAACGGCCGTTCTCCAGCCGCTCGCGCGCAGCCTCCACGACCTGCAGCACGTCTGTGTCGCCGCGCCCGCGCAGGAAGTGGAGCGTCTCGCCGAACAGCTCCAGCACGTCCTGCTTGCTCTCCTGAAATGTCGCCATTGTTCCTCCACGCCCATTTTCGGTTAGATGTTCCGGTACCGCCGCCCGGGTCGTATCTGTCTCTTCGCGTCGGTACGGGGTCAGATCCCGACCGGCGCCAGTGTCTGCACGCTTTCCGGCGGCTCCGCCTTTACCGGTCCCATACGGTTACCGGCTAAGTCGCACGCCTCCAAGCGCGCTGTGCCACCGTAGTGCACCCACACTCCTTCGTAACCGTTGCCGGTGATGCGGCAGCGCACCAACTCCGCATGTCCCTGTACCCGCGCCTCCACCCCAGCCAAGCGGTTCCTCTCGACCTGGCAATCGAGTAGCTCGGCGCGACTGCCCTCGTAAACCAGCACTCCCGCGGATGCGCCGTCATGAAAGCGGCACCCGCTGGCGCGCGCCACGCCGCCCCCGTGCACGCCTAGGCAGGAGAGAGAAGAGGAGGTCACGTTGCAGTTCTCGAGGTGCAGCGTGCCCCCCGACACATTCACGCAGAAGTACGTAGCCCGCCGCACGCCGCCTTCAACTCGGCTGCGCGGCACCGGCTCTACGGTGCACAACAGTGTCATCTCCCGCACGACAGCGCTGCCGCCGGCGAGCGTGGCCGCGTTGCCGGCGATTCCGTCGAGGATGGTGGTGGCGCGGTCCTCGCCCATTACCTCCACACCGTCGCGTAGCCGCACCGTCTCGCGATAGATGCCGGGCTTCACGATCACGCGCATGCCACCTTCGGCCGCGTCCACTGCCGCTTGGATGGAGGTGTGGTCTCCGCCGCCCAAGGAGGAGACGACGAGGCTGGGGCGCAGGGCGTCGCGGGTGTTGCCCATCGTCGCGCGCTCGATTCCCGCGGCGGTCTGCGAGCCCAGCCCCAGTTGCTTCTCCAGCGCGTCCAGCCGTCGCGCCTCCGCCGCACCCAGTGACCCGTCAGCGATGGCCATCTCACAGGCGATGCGGTATTGCATCAACACGGCGTCGGGAACGGTGGGCTCTGCCGTGTGCAGCGCGGCGCCCAGCGCCACGGCAAGCTCTGGATCATCCACCAGGAACAGCGGTCGCTCCAGCCCCCGTGAAAGCGCCTGCTGTACGTAGGGGATGCGTGTACTGCCGCCGATGAGCAGGACCCCGCGCACCTCCGCCGCCTCCATCCTTGCGGCGGCCAGCAACTCGCGCGAGGCCACTACGGTCTCCTCCACCAGCTCCGCAATCAGTCCCTCGAAAGTCTCTCGATCCAGCCGAGGGCGGTGCAGTCCCTCAATACTTACCTCGCCCTCGGCCACGTTGTCCTCACTCAGGCGCTCTTTGATGAGCCGGCACTGTTCGCTGAGCAGATCGCGCGCGAGCTTGCCGCGTGCACCTGGGTCGGCGAGCGCTTCTCGCACTGCTTCAGGAAGGGAAGGGAGGAGGTGCCGCAGGATGCACTGATCGAAGTCCATGCCGCCGATACGACGCGAGACTGGCGGCGCCAGAGAGACGTATCCCGCGCCCTGCTTGCGCAGCAGCGCGGCGTCGAAGGTCCCACCACCCAGATCGTAGACCAGGATGGTGTCCCCTTGCTTCCAACCATCCCGACCGGCGCTCTGCCACAGGTAGTACTGCGCTGCGGCGATCGGCTCCTCAAGCAGCACCACATCCTTGAACCCTGCGCGCGCGGCAGCGTCGTGCATCAATGCCCGCCGGTGGCCTTCGTAGTCTGCGGGAACTGTGATCACTGCCGTGCTGAAGGACTCGCCTTGGCGGAAGCGCTGCTCCGCCCGTGTCTTCAGCAGGCGCAGCACTGCGGCGATCAACTCCTCGGGCAGAAAGGCCTGCCCACCCAAAAATAGGGGCGCGGAGTCGCCCAACGCGCGTTTGAACTCCCGCCGATAGCGGTCTACGTCGCGTCGCCGCTCGTTGTCGGCCGTGTCTCCTACCGCCAGAGTCCCGTCATCCTTTAGGAAGACGGTGGAGGGAAGCGAGGTGCGATTATGGCCCAGCTTCACCGGCCGCGGTGCGCCATCAGTGAGTACTGCGGCGCTGGAGAAGCAGGTGCCGAAGTCCATTCCCAACTGCATGTAGATTCTTACCGGTTGAGAGCGTGGGATGGAGAGCCGTCAATAGCCGGGACCGAGATCGTCGTGGGAGGAGCCCTCGTCCCAGCGGTCGTAATGGTTCGAAGGATCGAAGTGGTCTGTCGGGTCCTCCTCGGCGGGATGGCCGAGCGAGCCGACGTCCGCCTCGTGGGAGAAGATGCCGAGATCGTCCGCGTGGTGATCCACCCCACCGTCCCCATGGTGGTGGGACGCGTGACCATGCGCGTAGTCGCGGTCGCGATGCGACGCGTCGCCGTGGGGGTGTGGCTGATGGCTTGGCCCGTGCGCTGGGTCCCAAGGCGTGTCGCTCCCAAGGTCCCCTCCCTCGCCCGGCCCGTCGCCATCCCCTTGGGACGTGTGCGGGTGATGGTGCTCCGTATGGGATTCGCCGAAATCGTAATGGTGCGCCGCCGTGCTCAGCATTCCAGACAGCACCTCAGGCTGCTCCTCCAGTTCTGCGAAATCGTCGTACGGAAGGCCTGCGACGGAAGGAATGTGGCCGGCCTCGTAGTCGAAGTTGGCCATCTCCGGCGCCCATGCAGGCACCGGGTCGCGCGTGGCGACCATGAAGAACTCGCTGTCCGCCCATGCGGAGACGAAGGTGTCCAGCGGATAGCGGGCGGCTGCCTCTCCGGTGCCAGGGTCGCTGACGATAACCATCACGTGCTCCGGGTCCGTGGTATCGATCCCTGATACCACCACCGTGTGGTCCGCGCCCAAGCTATGGTGAATGTGCTCCAGTACGGGGTGCGCGCTCCACAACTCGTCGGAGTTCACGCCGATGATGACCTTGTGTCCCTGCGACAGTTCGCTGGCCAGGTTGAAGATGCTGGCGTGGATGTACCGCTTCGTAGCGACTCCGTGGTAATCCAGCAGGTTCCCCACGTCTTCCACCGCGCTCCCGCCCGGCTGATGCCAGCCGTTCTCCCGGGCCTCCTCAACCAACTCCGCTTCATCAAAGTCCTGTCCCGTGAACAGTTCAAGCACGAATTCCTCGCAGCGAATACAGCAGGTGTCCTCCCCCTCCTGCGCACCGCCGAACTGGTGTCCGTCCTCCACGCGCCCAATGACGTGTGGAGCCTCCTCGATCCGGGGAAAGGCGCTGTCGCTCATGATTGCCTCAAGAGGCGATGAAAGGCGGATCGTAAAGGCTGGCTTATTCCGGCCTCGCCGAATGGGAGTACACCGTGTAGATGAGGTGGGAACCGACTTGAAGGAGGGTCCGGCGCCATCCTCGGTCGTGCAGTATGGTGCCATTTTAGCTCCTTCGCAACTCATTTCGCGTCACACCTCCATCGGTCCTGCGCGTCGCACCAAGAAGCCGGTTTTGCGACCGAGAAGCACGGATGTAGCGCGGCGGCCAGATGCGTAGCTTGTGACAATGTCCGTGACAAGTAGATGGGTGAGCGGTCGGCGGACGGCACGCATAAACTAACTCAGGATGCGGGGTGGCACGCCGGGGACACCACTCCCGATTGCCGGGGTTTCGCCCTTGTTGTCCGTGACAGAATCCGTGACAGAAGCGTGTCAGGAGCACGGCGGGGGTGGGGCATGCATCAGGTCAGTGGCATGAGTAACGCACCACGATGGGCTGCGCAGTGCTCATCGCCGCTGCGAAGGGGGCCGCACTGGACGAACCCTCGCAATATCTGCTTCTTCTGCCGCATCTGCACCAGCCCGAACCCCATCCCCCACATCCCGGTCGACATCAGGTTCATCCCGATCAGCCCCGGGAGCACCCAGTCGATGTAGCGCCCGCCCGGCCGCCGCTCGCGGTCCTGGATCGTCGGCACGCGATCCGTCGCGCCCGCCGCGCGCTGCACCACACGGTCCGCCACCAGCTGCGCGCTGCGGCTTTCCGCGCGGGCGGGGTCGTAGCGGTAGGTGAGCGCATCGCGCCCGGCCAGCAGCACGGCGACGTCGCCCTTGCGGATGGCGCGCTCGGCGGAGTCGGGGGAAAAGATCTTCAGCTCCACCTCCGGCGACGCCTGGAGCGCGGGGGCGTACCGCTGGGCCACGGAGCCGCGCTCGATGCCCACCACCGCGCGCTCCGCCGGCCGCTCGCGAAAGGCCAGGCCCAGGCCGATGGACATGATGATGGGAAAGCCAAAGGTCCAGAACAGCGCCTCGGGCTCGCGCAGAAAGCTGCGGATGCGCGCCAGCGTAAGCTCGCGCAGGGGACTGGGACCGTGCATGCGTCGGACGGTTGTGGACGGAGTTCGAAAGCCACCGGCGGGCGGCGGAGCCTGCGGGGTGCTCGGCGCCGGGGTTTCGCGGGCGGGCTTGCTACCCGGTTCGTGACGACCCGCGCCGCCACATGCACGTGGCTTGCCGCGCGGAAACAGGCCCCGGACGCGAGTCGGTCCGGGGCCTGTTCCAGGCGCTTGCACGGTTTGAAAGAGGCGCTACGCCGTGCGCGTGACCGGGAGCACGGCGGATGCGGACGCGGCCATCAGGCCGGCAGCGCCTTCTGCATCACGTGCCGGTTCATCTCCGCGATTTCGGGGTGCGACCGCAGCAGCAACAGCACCTCGCGCCACGAAAAACGGTCGTGGCCAAAGTGGTCGTACACGCGGCTGGCAAAGGCGTAGTCTTCGGGGGTATCCACCGTCCAGCGCATCTCCGGGAGGGCATGGTGGTTGTTCACCTCCACCAGCCGAAAACGCTCAGGGTGGCGCTTGATGTACAGCGTCACGTGCTCGCGCGTGGCGGGGTTGGTGTCTTCGTGCCAGGCGCGCTCCAGCGCGTCCATGCGCACCGCCTCGGCATCCAGGCCGCGAGGCCAGGTGTGGCGGGGAAGGACGTTGGACGCCAGGTCGGCGTCACCCAGGGCGCTGACCACCCGGTCCACCACCCGCGGCCCCAGGAGCGGACAGTCGGAGGTCACGCGCACCACCACGCCGGCGCCGTACTGCCGGGCGGCGCGGTAGTAGCGGTCCAGCACGTCGTCGCACTCGCCACGAAACCAGGGCCAGCCGCGCGCCCGGCACAGGTCGACGATGGCGTCGTCCTCCTCGCCCGTGGTGGTGGCCACCACCACCTGGTCCAGCGTCCGTGCGTGCTGCAGGCGGCTCACGCAGCGGGCCAGCATGGGCTCTCCGGCCAGCGGCCTCAGCACCTTTCCGGGAAGCCGGGTGCTGCCCATCCGCGCCTGTATGATTCCTACGACCTTCATGAAGCTCCTTCAAACCACTGCGGCATTCTTGCCCCGGACACCACGCGGCGGCCGGGCCCGTCCCCGTCATCCGCACCGTCCCAGTCCGACCTGCCGCCGTACCCACCCGACCCGCTTGCCGCCCTCCCTGCCCGCCGCTCCCACCTGTACCGCGATCCGCCGCGCTCCCGGTTCGCGCGGTCCGCTGCCCATCCCGCCCGCCCGGACACGCGGTCCTGGCTGCACGGACGGTGGACCGGCGTCGCGGCGGAACGCAACGTGGGGTAGCGCGATCGAGGATGGGAGACGCCCTCTGCGCCGGGCAAGGAGTGTGCGCCGGTGGCAAAGGTGCGCAACCGTATGCGGAGCCTCCACTTACGACGGGCGGAGGCTCCGTGTTCTGCCCCGTGGGTACTTTCGATTGCGGGGCACAATGCCCCATCTTGTCCGTTATCGCCCGATCCCCCTGCAAGGAAGCTCACCCTGCACCGAAGGCCCGTAAGGCTCAGCTCGCGGCTTCTTTTGCCGCTTCTGCTGGCTGTCTCGCTGGTGATGATGCTGGCGGCCGGCTGGTCGCTGGTGGAGCGCCAGCGCACCCTCATCACCGAGGGCAGGCGCGAGACGCACGCGTACGCCGTGGCGCTGGGGGTGGCGCTGGAGCTGGCGTTCCGCGACCCGGACCACACCGACGCGCAGCAGATCATCGACCGCATCAGCCGTGAGCCCAAGATCTACGGGGTGCTGGTGTACGACGCGGCCGGCCGGCCCCTCTTTGCCTCGGTGCCGGTGAGGCTCGCGGACTCGCTTCCCTCGGCGCGCGTGCGGCAGGTTCTGGGCAACGGGCGCGGGGCGGCCATGCAGCGCAGAATCGCCGACCGGGACGTGTACGCCGTGCTCGAGGCGATCGAGGATGACCAGGGCCGGGCGGTAGGCGCGTACGAGGTCGCGCAGCCGCTCTCGTACCTGTACCGGGAGCGCACGCGTGTCACCACGCGCTTCGTGGTCAGCACCTTCCTTCTGCTCCTGGCGGTTACGGTGCTGATCCACTGGCTGGTGCGCCGGCTGATCGCGACGCCGCTGACCACGCTGGTAGGCGGTGTGCGCGCGCTGGGCCGGGGCGAGCTTTCGTACCGCATCGAGGAAAACCTCACGGGCGTGGAGCTTTCGGAGCTTGCCCGTGAGTTCAACCGCATGGCCGGCCACCTGGCCGACGCGCGGCGCCGGCTGGTGGACGAGGCGGAGGAGCGTGTGGAGCTGGAGCGCAAGCTGCGGCAGACCGAAAAGCTGGCCACGGTGGGCCGCCTGGCCGCGGGGCTGGCGCACGAGATCGGCGCTCCGCTGCACGTCATCCGCGGCCGCGCCGAAACGCTGCTGCGCCGCGAGCCCGAGCCGCAGCCCGAGGTGCGGCGCCGCCACCTGGGGATCATCGTGGAGCAGATCGGGCGGATCACGCTGATCGTCCGCAACCTGCTCGACTTTTCGCGACGGCGCGAGCCGCTGGTCCAGGAGGTGGACCTGGCCGCCGTGACCGGGCGCGTGCTGGACCTGCTGGAAGGGGAGTTCGCGCGGGCCGAGATCCGGGTGCGGCACGAGTCGGCCGGCCCCACCGTGCTGGCGGGTGACCCTCACCTGCTTCACCAGGCGGTGCTCAACCTGGTGCTGAACGCGATCCAGGCGCTGGAGACGGTGCCCGGCGATCGGCGTCTGACGCTGCGCATCCGGCCGATGGAGCCGGCGGGCGAGGCCGCTGGCGACCACGGCCAGGCCGCGGCGGCGGTCTTGGAGGTGGAGGACAGTGGCCCGGGCATTCCCGACGACGTGCTGCCCCAGGTGTTCGAGCCATTCTTCACCACCAAGACGGGCGGACAGGGCACCGGGCTGGGGCTGGCGATCGCGTCGGGCATCGTGGAGGAACACCGCGGCCGCATCACGGCCTTCAACCGGCTCCATCCCGACGGCTCGGTGGCCGGGGCCGTGTTCCGGGTGGTCCTTCCCCTTCACGCCGGGGCCCCCGCGGATGTCTGAGCGCGTGCTGCTGGTGGAGGACGACCGTGACCTGCGGGCGTTTCTGGCCGAGGAGCTGGAAGACGCCGGGTACGAGGTGGCCTCGTTTCCCACCGCCGACGCGGCGCTGGCCGAGGTGGTGCGGGGTGCCGCCGCGGACCTGGTGATCACCGACCTGATCATGCCGGGGATGCGCGGCCACGAGCTTCTGGCCGAGCTGCGCGCGCGCCGGCCGGAGCTGAACGTCGTCATCATCACCGCGTTCGGCTCCATCGACTCGGCGATCCAGATGATGCGGGGCGGCGCGTACGACTACCTGGCCAAGCCGTTCGGGACGGAGGAGCTGCTGTTGACCGTTCGGCGCGCGCTGGAGGAGAGCCGCCTGCGCCGCGAGCTCGCGCGCCGGTCGCAGGCGGGGGCGGTGCCGCCGGGGTTCGTGGGCGCCAGCCGGCCCATGCGCGAGCTGTTCGACCTGCTGGGGCGGGCGGCGGCGTCGGCGCTGCCGGTGCTGGTGACGGGTGAGACGGGGACGGGCAAGGAACTGGTGGCCCGGGCGATCCACGACGCGTCCGGGCGTGACTCGTTCGTGGCGATCAACTGCGCGGCGCTCCCCGAGCACCTGCTGGAATCCGAGCTTTTTGGCCACGAGAAGGGTGCGTTCACCGGGGCCGACCGCGAGAAGATCGGCCTGTTCCAGGCCGCCAACCGGGGAACCCTCTTTCTGGACGAGGTGGGCGAGCTGCCGCTGGCGCTGCAGCCCAAGCTCCTGCGCGTGCTTGAATCAGGGGAGATTCGCCGCGTGGGCGCCACGCGGGCGCAGACGGTGGACGCGCGCGTGGTCGCGGCGACCCACCGCAACCTGGAGACGGCCGTGGCGGAAGGCCGGTTTCGCGAGGATCTATACTGGCGCATCAACGTGCTGACGCTGCACGTGCCTTCGCTGCGCGACCGCACGGCCGACATCCCCCTGCTGGCGGAGCACTTTCTGGCGCGAGGGCGTGGCGCACAGGAGCCGTCGCGCCCCACCCGCGTGTCGGCGGAGGCGATGGCGATCCTGGTGGGCTACGCGTGGCCGGGGAACGTTCGCGAGCTGCGCAACGCGATCGATCGCGCGGCCGTGCTTGCCCGCAGCGGGGAGATCCGGGCCGAGGATCTGCCGCCGCGGGTGCGTGCACGCGGTGCGGTCGCCGCGCTGGTGGCGTCGGCCGCGGAGCGCAGCGTTCCGCTGCACGAGGTGGAGCGGGCGTACATCATGGAGGTGGTGCGGCGCTCGGGGGGAAAGCGGGGGATCGCGGCGAACATCCTGGGGATGGACCGCAAGACCCTGTACCGGCGGCTCCAGGAGTATGGCGAGGGCGACGAAGAGGCGGATAACTGAATACCGTTTCCGCTGATTCAACGTGTATTCAGGCCTATTCAACGAATCTCACGCGGAGGGCGCGGAGTACGCGGAGGCGCGGAGAAGCGTGATGTTCTCCGCGCCTCCGCGCCCTCCGCGTCTCCGCGTGAGCCCGGCAGTAGAACTCCGAGTGCACGGAGAATTATGGGAATGGGTATGAGGTCCGCGGCACCGGGACCCATCGGAAACACGGGATGATCGGGCGCGGAGCAGTGGGTGGCGCTGGCCCCCGCGCTCCCGCTGACGGCTCTCATCGGGCGGCCGAACGCCGGGTCGGCTGAATTTCGATGGCGATCGGGCGAACCAGCGCCCTACGCTTCCGTCGCGAAGTGCCCGGGGATCGGAATGCGCCTTGTCGATGCACTCGAACGGTCCCGGGGCAGCCCTCCCTTGCGCGCGGACCATGAATGGTCGGAAAATGATGCGGCGAGCAGATCGGCTCTCCGTCCCTGCCGGTATCCCGGACGCGCGCACCGCTGCACACGGCCCCGGCCGACGACCAGGAGCATCATGGAAGGACGCCATCGTCCGGGATACGACGCCACGCCGCGCGCGCCGGGCCGGGAGTCCTCCGCGCCGTTCCGGGAGATCGCCGTGGGCAGCGAGACGCGGGTGATGGACGCGGGAGATTTCCGGATCATCAACACCACGCTCCCGCGGGGCTTCCGCATCCCGCCGCACACGCACGGCCTTCACAACCTGGCCTTCACCATGTCGGGCGGGGTGACCGAGACGTTCGAGCGGGATCGCGTGCAGTGCCGCCCGGGCAACGTGCTGCTCAAGCCGGCGGGCATCGTTCACAGCGACGTATTCGACGACCGCGAGACCACCACGCTGCAGGTGGAGTGGCCCCCGGACGCTTCGCGCGCCTCCGCCCGGTCGCTGGACGAGGTCCTTCTCTTTCGCGAAGGCTCCGTCCCCGTGCTGGCCGCCCGGCTGCACGCCGAGCTGCAGACGCGCGACGACGCCACGCCGGTGATCGCGGAGGGGCTTGCGCTGGAGCTGCTTGGGCAGATTCTCCGCAGCCGCACGCCGGCGCGGGAGGCTGGAGTGCCGCGCTGGCTGTCGCGCGTGCGGGACCAGCTGCACGATGCGCCCGCCGGTGGGTTCGCCATCCGCGACCTGGCCCGGGAAGCCGGTGTGAGCGCCGACTACCTGGCGCGGCGCTTTCGCCAGGCGTACGGGACTACGCTGGGCAAGTACCTGCGGCGCGTGCGCCTGGAAAACGCCGCGGCGGAGCTCGCCACCGGGGACCCGCGGCTCGCCGAGGTCGCCCTGCGCGCGGGGTTCAGCGACCAGGCGCACTTCACCCGCGAGTTCAAGCGCGCCTTTGGCATGCCCCCCGGCGCGTACCGCCGCCGCGCCGTGCCGCCCGCTGATCCCGGCGAGGATTGAGCGCCCGAGGGACTTGACCGGCTCCTGAGGCTGGGTCTCGCGCGACCCTGCAAGGATCCTTCGGTCGCGCGCAAGTTTCTGTGATGATGAAAGTTACGGAGGCGCGCTCCCTCAGGATGACACCGTGCCCCGTTGGGAGCAGGGCGAGGTTTGGGAAAACCGTTCCGAGCGCGCGCGCCCTGCCGTGGCGCTTCAGTGCCGTGCGGACCGGGCGGTACGCTCGATGACGGCGAGGGCGGCATCCACCTCGTCTTCCGTGTTGTAGTAGTGGGGTGAAAGCCGCACGCCGGACTCCACGCCCCGCGGGCCAAAGTCGTGGATGGCGAACTCGCGGAGCGTGGCGACCGCGTTGATCCGCTCCGCCGCGAGCGCCGCCACTACATCGTGGCCCGTGCAGCCGGCAACGGCCGCGGTGACCACGGCGCACCGCCGGGTTCCGCGGTCCAGCACCTGCACGCCGTCCATCGCCTCCAGCCCCTGCCGCAGGCGTGCACCCAGCGCGAACGCCCGCTCCCCGCACCGCCCCACGTCCTGCGCCAGGGCGTAGTCCACCGCCGCGCCCATCCCGGCCACCAGGGCGTACGGGAACTCCCAGTCTTCGTACCGCCGCGCCGTGGCCGCGACCTCGAAGCGCACGGGCGCCGTCCACCGGGCCCCGCGCATGTCGACGAACAGCGGATAGTCGCCGCGGGCCAGCGCGCGGTCGGACGCGTACAGAAAGCCGATTCCGCGCGGGCCCCGCAGGAACTTGCGCGCCGTCCCCACCAGGTAGTCGCACCGCAGCGCGTGCACGTCGACGGGGATCTGGCCCACCGCCTGGACAGCATCCACGACGAAGGGAACGCCCAATTCCTCGCACACCTCGCCGACGCTTTCCACGTCCTGCACCAGCCCCGCGTGCGTGGGGATCCACGACACCGCCACCAGGCGCACGGGCGTGGAGCGCAGGATCTCGCGCACGGCGCCTGGGTCGATCCCACCTTCCGGCAGGTCGGGCGCGTGGATGATCCGCACGCCCAGCCGCTCCGACAGGGCCAGGTACTGGATCTGGTTGGAGGTGTAGTCGGACCGGCTGGTGACGATGGCGTCGCCCCGCTCCAGGTCAAAGCAGGTCAGCGCCTGGATGAACCCCGCGGTGCCGTTCCCCACGATGGCGACGTTCTCCGGCTTCGCGCCCAGGAGCCGGGCGATGCTCCCGTACGCCGCCTGGATCATCCCGGGGCTACGGCCGGCCGCCTCGTACCCGCCGATCTCGCTCTCCAGCTCCAGGTGGTTGATGGTCGCCTGGACCACGGCCCTGTGCGGGAGCGCGGAGCCGGCGTTGTTCAGGTGGTTCCTGTGCGCACATCCGGGCGTGGCGGCCCGCCATCGCGCGAGGAGCCTTTCCATGGTGCCGTCGGCCGATGGCCAGATCATCGGGGTCATCGTCTCCCTGGTTCCGTGGTCATTCGGTAGCCCGGCTCAAAAGCTAGCGGGGCAATCGCGGGGAGAGATTGAACGGATCCGGTGGATTTTTGAACGGTGGCGCAGGTGGGATGCAGTCTGGTGAATCCGCCGAACGAATGGCCTCATTATCACAAGGAGTCAACGGGCCCGAAGCCTGATGCTGATGCCGAATCCGGAAAAACCAACATCGGAAGGTACAGAGGGACGGAGAACCGCCAGAGGAACAGAGGTGATCCGCATTCCCTCCTCTGTTCCTCTGGCTGTTGCCTGTTCCTCTGTACCCTGACCTCTGTTACCGTAGTCCGACATGAGGTGAGGTGTTTCGCCGGATTGGGTATGAGCCAGGTCCGGCGGCCCCGCCGGCGCGTCGGCTACTCGTCGCGGAGGGCGCGGCCGGTCATGGACAAAAAGACGTCGTCCAGGGTGGCGCGGTGGGTGGTGAGGGCGGTCAGCTCGCCGCCCGCCGCGCCGATCATCTCCAGCAGCGGCGGCAGCGAGCGGTGCGGCTCTTCCACGGTCAGCAGCGTGGACTCGCCGCGGCGGGTGACGCGGGTGACGGAGGGGAGCTGGGCCAGCCGCTCGTCGTCCGGAACGACGGTGGCGGCAAACTCGATGACGTGCGCGCCGCCCAGCGAGCGGATGAGCTCCGCCGGCGTGCCCTGCGCGATGATCTGCCCGCGGTCCAGGATGGCCACGCGGTCCGACAGCTTTTCCGCCTCGTCCATGAAGTGCGTGGTGAGCAGGATGGTGCCGCCGCGCGCCAGAAACGCCTCGCAGATGTCCCACAGCTGCCGCCGCGACTGCGGATCCAGCCCCGTCGTGGGCTCGTCCAGGAAAAGGATGTCGGGCGACCCGGCCAGCGCGCACGCCACCGACAGCCGTTGCCGCTGGCCGCCGGACAGGTGCCGCACCTGCGTCCCCGCCTTTTCCGCCAGCTGCACGAAGTCGATCAGCTCCTCCGTGGACGGCCCCTGGCGGTAGAAGGAGCGGAACATCCGCACGATCTCGCCCGCCGTCATCCGGTCGGGAAACTCGCTTTCCTGCAGCTGCACGCCCAGGCGCTGGCGGATGGCGCCCTCGTCGCGGTCCCAGCGCATCCCCAGGATCTCCACCTCGCCGCCGTCCGCCGGCTGCAGCCCTTCAAGCACCTCGATGGTGGTGGTCTTGCCGGCGCCGTTGGGGCCCAGCAGGCCAAAGCACTCGCCGCGCCGGACCTCAAGGTCCAGCGAGCGCACCGCCACCGTTTCGCCAAAGCGTCTGTGCAGCGCGCGGCAGCGGATGGCGGGCGCGGTCGTATCGGGATCAGCCGTCATGGAGCGGAGAATGCGGGTCGCGGGTCCGGGTTTGCCCATCAGGCGGGATGATCTCCGCACGCCCGGTGCCGCGGTCGATCGGCGGACGGGCCGGATGCCGGAAACGACGATCGGCGGCGCGCGATTGCGTGCCGCCGATCATCGACCCATGGGGTCTGCGCCCTGACCGGGAAGACCAGTTCGTGTCTTCCGGTGTGGCCGCGGCCGGGTGACCTGCGTCAGGGAGGCGTCAGCAGCGTCGTCGTCTCCAGGCTCCCCAGGTTTTCCACCGCGGGCGGTACGAAGGGCCGGCGGACCTCGTTGTCACGAGGATCCATCCCGGAGGTATTCGTACCGTCAGTCATCGCTGCCTTGGTCATGGGTCCCCATCGATGTTGAACCTGCGGCGGAAAGCACGCGCCCGGCGAGCGTGACGCGCTCGCCGAGTACCGGACGCCGCTCATTATTGCGGAATCACCCGCCAGCCGCAACCATGGGATGACCGAAACGGCACTGAGCACGTCCGTTGTGCTTCCGTAAACCAGGATACACGGGAAAAGCCGGCGCCAGCACCCCGTACGGCGGGATGCGACAATCGGCGGCGCGCTATGGCGTGCCGCCGCCGATCATCGAACCGTGGAGCCGACCGTTCGCTTGAGGACGTCCCGCGGGTCCCGCGAGCGGGGCCTCTGGCCTAGCCGCGACCCGAGCGTTTTGCTACGGAATGACCACCGTGAGCAGCGTCTGCGTCTCCAGGCTTCCCAGCGTCTCCACGGTCGGGGCCACGAAGGGCCGGCGGACCTTCGCCTCACCGGATTCAATGCCGGAGGTTTCTGTCACGCGAGTTGTCGGTGCGCTCATGATGGTTTCCCTGTGGATCGTGGACGTGCCGGGGGCGGACGCATACCGGGGAGCGCCCTGTGCGGGACGCTCCGCCGGCTGCTGGATCAAAAGAATATTGCAAGGTTCCCGCCGCGGCGCAAACAGCGAAGTCGCACTCCCGCCGATCGAAGGTCCCCCGCGGCCGGATTCAGCCGTTACGCGACGTGCGGCGAGCACCCGCGGGGTCCGCGCGATTACATCCCCATGCGCGGCTCGCCCGACGGGCTGCCGGGGTGCGTCTCGCCCGTGCCCGCGGGGCGGGCGGCCGCGCCGTGCTCGCCCGTGGGCCGCGCGTCGGTGGGCGCGTCCGTCTGGGCGATGACGTCGGCGGCCACGGCGCGCACCAGGTCGTCGCGCGAGCCGTTGAGCGCCTCGCGCGCGGCGCGAAAGCGCAGGCCGCTGCGCATGCAGGCCAGGTCGCACAGGCGCAGGATGCGCTGCACCGACTCGTCGTCCAGCGGCTGGCGCGTGCTGGTGAACGCGGGGGCGACGGCGGCGCCCCGCGCGCGTGCCTGCAGCAGCGCCTGCGTGTGCGAAAGGGTGGCGGCGCGCACGTACAGCTCGATCGCCATGTCACCCAGCCGCGTGACGATGAACTGCCGCTCGGGGATCTTCTTCCCATGCCGCCGCAGCGCGCGCTCCGCCGCCACGCGCAGGTCGCGCGTGTGCTCCACCAGGTAGTCGAAGTGCGTCTGCAGCCGCGGGTTCACGTCCGTGTCCAGCGCCGGCTCGCCGCCGCCGAACGCCATGCGCACCCGGTCCGCCGCAAAGTCCGTCAGCAGGCCGATCTGCTTGACCGGCTCGCGCAGCGCCGCCGCCACCTCCTTGAGCGCCTCGCCGGGCCCCTGCAGCCCGGACAGGCCCACGAACAGGCGCAGGATCTCGTTGGTCCCCTCAAAGATCCGCGTGATGCGCGCGTCGCGGTACATCCGCTCGTACGGATAGCCCTTCACAAAGCCGCGCCCGCCGGCGATCTGCACCACCTCGTCCACCGCGCGGTCCAGCGCGTCGCTGTTCCACACCTTGGCCGCGGCGCTTTCCAGCGCGTAGTCCACGTCGCCGCGGTCGTTGAGGCCCGTCGTAAAGTAGGCCACGCTCTCCGCCGTGAACGCGTCGGCCGCCAGCTCCGCCAGCTTGCCCTGAATGCTTTCGTAGCTCACCAGCGGCTGGCCAAACTGCTCGCGGCGGCGGGCCCAGTCCGTCGCCATCCGCAGCGCCTGCTTTACCCCGCCCGCCGCGCCGGCGCTCAGCCCCTGCCGCCCGGAGTTGAGGACGCGCATGGCGATCTTGAACCCCTCGCCCGGCTCGCCCAGCACGTTCTCGGGCGGCACGCGCACGTCCTTGAAGTACAGCTCCGCCTGGTTGCTGCCGCGCGCCCCCATCTTGCGCAGCGCCGGCCCGCGCTCAAAGCCGGGCATGTCGGGGCGAAGGATGAACGCCGTCACCCGGTCCTCCGTCTTTCCCTTGCGCTCCACCGCCGTCTGCGCGAACGCCACGATGATCTCGCTGAACGAGCCGTTGCCGATCCAGATCTTGCTGCCGTTCAGGATCCACGAGCCGTCCGCCTGCCGCTCCGCCCGCGACTTGATGCCGGCCGCGTCGCTCCCCGCCTCCGGCTCCGTCAGCGCGAACGACGCCATCCATTCGCCCGTGGCGGCTTTGGGCAGGTAGAGCGCCTTCTGCGCCTCGTTCCCGGCCAGCTGGATTCCCTTGATACCGATGGACAGGTGCACGCCCAGCATGATCCCCAGCCCTGGATCAAAGCCGGTCACGTACTCAAAGACGCGGCAGTACGCGCTCTGCGACAGTCCCATCCCTCCGTGTTCTTTGGGGATGGAGATGCCGAACAGCCCCATCCGCTTCAGCTCTTCGATGGCGTCCTGGGGGATGCGCTCGTTTTCGTCGATCCACTCGCGGTCCAGGCTGGCCTCGCAGTACGCGCGCAGCCGTTCGATAAAGCCGCTCACCAGCCGGTCTTCTTCGTCGCTGATGCGGGGATACGGAAACAGGATCGAGTCGTCGATGCTGCCGTGAAACAGCTCGCGCGTAAGGGACGGCTTTTCGTTGGCCATGCGTCAGGACCGGCTGCGGGATCTGGGTCGGTGCGGCGCTGGATGCGGTGCCGCCGATGCGGGCCCCGCAAGAATCATCACTCCCCGCGGCCGGGGAGGATGTAAATCGGCACGGAGCGTTCGGGACCGCTGCTCCGCTTCACCCCACGCTCTCCGCACGCGCTTCGGTGTTTGTTTGGTACGGATTCTGCGGATGTGGACGGGCAACCGGTTGGGAGCCAATCACTTGAACGCATAGCAGGAGAGGCGGCGATGACGGATCGCAATACGGCCGAGCAGGCGGAGCAGGGCAACATGATCAAGGACCCGGACAACTGGGTCACGGGCGATCAGCCGATGACCGGCGCGCAGCGCTCCTACCTGCACACGCTGGCCGAAGAGGCGCACGTGGAGGTGGACGACGACCTGACCAAGGCCGAAGCGTCCAAGAAGATCGACGAGCTGCAGGAAAAGACCGGCCGCGGCGTCGACTGATCCTTTCAGCGCCCCGCCACTACGGAACAGATGGGGGGGTACAGAGGGACAGACAAAGGCCAGAGAAACAGAGGAAAACGTCCTCTGTTTCTCTGGCCCTTTTCTGTCCCTCTGTACCCAACAGCTTTTCAGGGCCCACTTCGAGAAACAATGACAAAACCCTCACCACTTCCATCCAACAACGGGATATCATCCACCGTCTCACGTGAATGCCGGTTGTTCCGCCCCTTCGCCTTTCCAGGAGATCACGATGCGATTCCGTCTTGCGGCCCCGCTTCTGCTCGCGGCCGCGCTGCACGTTCCGGCCGCGGCGCAGCAGACCGTCACCCACGGGCCCGCGGCGGACGTGGAGGCGGTGCGCGCGCTGGTCATCCGCTCCGGGGACGCGTTCAACGCCAAGGATCCGGACACCATCATCGCGCTCTATTCACGCGACGTGATTCTCACCTATCCGGGTGTCCCCGACCAGGACTATGCCACGCTGGACGCCGGTTACCGCGAGATGACGAACCTGCCGGCGGGCGTCACGGTGACCACCGTCCCAACCATCGAAGAGATCATCGTCTCCGGCGACCTGGCGGTGGTCCGCGTGGCGTGGAACACCACCACCGTGCAGGCGGAGCCGGCGCAGCGCGCCACGCGGCAGCTGCGAGACATGCAGGTGTGGCGCAGGGAGGCGGATGGATGGAAGTTCTTTCGCGGCGTGCACTTTCGCGTTCCGCCGCCCCAGCCACCCGCCGGCGGCTGATCCGCATCCGCGGGACAGACAGAAGGCGGTGATCCGGGCTCCGGGTCACCGCCTTTTCTCGCGTCAGCGGGGGCCATCCAGCACCATGTACCACGGCCCACCCAGCGGCTCCGAGTAATAGGTGCCGTTCTCCTGCAGCAGCGCGTGCGCCGGGGGAAGCGCGTGGCCGGGGATGACGTACAGCAGCCGGAGCCCGCTGCGGCCGTCGGGGTAAAAGGCGACGGTGGATGCGGTGCGCTGGGCGCGGGTTACCCCCGCCAACCTCAGGCGCTGCTGGACCGCCTCGTACTCCTCGCGCGAGATGCCGTCGCGCGACAGCACCTCTCCCAGCATTACGCCCTCCTGCCCCTCGATGCTCCCGCCGCCGAACTCCGGACCCATGTATCCGTTCAACATCACGGATGCGTTGGAGATTCCGATGTTTCGAATGCGCGCATCCTGCGCCAGCGCTTCCGCCAGCGGCTGCAGCCGGGCCACCGCCGCAGTGGCGTACATCTCCCGCGACACGCGCTCTACCAGCGGATACGACGCGACGGTGAGCCCCAGCGTGGCCAGTGCCAGCAGCAGGTGCCGCACCTTGCGCTCGTTCGGCTTCCAGATGGTGTGGATGAACACGCCAAATCCGCCCAGCCCCGTGAACAAAACGCCGAGGATGGCGAAGGTTTCCGCGCCCTGGCTTACGAGCCCGCCGAGCCACATCGACGTCCAGATTAGCGCGACCCCCGCGTATCCCATGGCAAAGAACAGCCGGTGCGCGTTCGTCGGCGGCTCCACGGGGGGCACCGGCCGCGGCCCGCGATCCCCGGCGATGGGGACAAGGGCGGTGGACGTCGCCGGCGCCACGGACACCGGCTGCACCACCGCCTCGGCGTAGCGGGCCGGCGTGCTCACGGCGCTCTCCCCGGCTCACCCGCCGCCGCGGCGGGCGACAAAGCGGGCGCGGTCGTCGCGGCGGATCCCGTGAGCGGTGCGTCCACCGGCGTCGTCGTCACGATCGGCGCGGGGGAGACGGCCGGGGCAGGGGATGCCGTCGGTGCGGCGGCTGGCGGCTGCCCGGCGGAGGTGGAGGACGGGTACGCGGACACCGTCATCGTGTTCACCGGCACGGGCGGACAGGGCGTCATCGCCAGCAACTCTCCGCGGCGCTGCGACACGGCGGAGCGGGCGCGGGAGGTCGACAGGCTCCAGCTGCGCCAGTCAGCGTTGGAGCGGTCCCAGCGCTCCAGAAGGCGGTCGGCGGCGGCGCAGCGCAGTTCGTGGCGCACCGTGGGGAGCGCAGCCAGCAGGGGCGGCACCGCGTCGGCGCTCAGCGAGGCGGCGTACGGCGCGTCGAAGTGGGTGGACGCGTCGGCGCGGGCGGCGTTCACGCGGACGATCATCCCGTCGGGGTTCACCACGTGCAGCAGCACCAGCGCCTCCAGCGCCGTGGTCAGCGCGCTCCAGGCAAACCGCTCGCGGCGGCCGCGCAGCACCGTCCAGCCGAACCATCCAAAGACCACGCCCAGCCACAGCATGAACGCCGTGGTGTAGAGGCGCAGCTCCGTGAGCCCGTACGCACCCTGGTAGAGCCGCATGCGGTGCAGCGCGCTCCCCATGATGACGAACAGCAGCGCCACCTGCGCGCCGGCCAGGACGCGGAAGACGCGCTCGTGACCGGGGCGCTCGCGGCGCAGCAGCCAGTCGGCCATCAGCAGCAGCGGCAGCACCAGCCCCGCCACCGTCACCAGCTCGAAGAAGCCGCGCCGCGCGTACTCCGAAAAGGTGGTCGTCCCCGGCCGCATCACCACGTCCGCCGTCCCGAAGAAGTAGGGAAGCTGGACGATGACAAAGGCGAGGAAGAGGAGGTTGAGAAGGCCGATCACCATCCCCACCTCCACGATCCCCAGCGCCAGCGCGTCGGGCCGGTTCACCCGCGGCCCGGGCTGCTCGCCGCCCAGCGTCATGGTGCGCAGAATGCCGCCGGCGATCCACGCCACCAGCAGCGCGAACAGCACGTGCCCCATCAGCGCCGGCACGTCCAGCGTCATCCCGCCCAGCAGCCGCGAAAACCGCTCGTCGGCCGCCGCCAGCAGGCTGCCGAACACCAGCAGCAGCGGCACCGCCAGCGCCGCGCCGCGCAGGACGGACACGCCGTGGCGCGCCGCGCCGTCGGTGCGCACCTCGCTCCAGCGCACGTCGCGAAAGAGCAGGCTGGCCGCGCCTACCGCCGCGTCCCCGGCCGACGCCACGACGCCGATGGCGTCGTGCGCCAGCCCCGCCAGCCGCACCTCGCCGCCGCGCGCGCGGAACATCGCCAGGCCCAGGATGATGCACAGCGCCGCCAGGTCCAGCGCCTTGAGCGTGGGCGAGTCGCGCCAGGCGATCAGCACCGCCGCCGCCAGCGCCAGCGGCATCCACCCCACCTGCGCGTCGTCCACCTCTGCCCAGCGCTGCAGCGCGCCGATCGTCATCACCAGCGCCAGGGTCCACAGCGTCAGGTTGATGCCCCAGGGCGCGCTGCGCAGCAGCACGTCGCCCGCGATCCCCAGTCCCACCGCCGCGCCCGCGACGCCCAACCCCACCCGTGTCCGCTCGCTCACGCGCATGTAGATGCGCGGGGCCGCCGCGGGAACGCCATCCATCGTGCTCATCGCCCGATCATCCTTTCCGTGTTGATCCCGACAATCTCCCGGATCGTCCCACACCCGCAGAAGCTGCTTTCAGCGACCATCCCCCACCTCCCTGAAGAGTTTTCCGCCTCCCTATCCCATCCCGCCCGGGCCCGGTATCGCCCATGCCGATTCATCGACCGCCCAGGCAAATGAATCCGCGGCTGGGACCGCATGATGTCGGTCTTCGCCCACGAGTTGCCGCCGGTGCGTGGCGCGGGAACGAGCCCCGTCGCTGCCGAGGCGAGATCCTTCGGTCGCGCGCCGGGTGCGGTGTGGGCGGACAGTGTGTCGCGGCGCTCCCTCAGAGTGTGTTTAAGAATTGTACAAAGTGAACTAGCTCTACCTATATTGTGGGCTCATGGACAGACGAGCCTACCAAACCGACATAACAGACGCGCAGTGGGACGTGGTGAAGCCACTCCTGCCTCACGTG
>NZ_JBMDXM010000155.1:0-10698 GCF_048594345.1 Longimicrobium sp. | reverse complement strand
AGAGTGTGTTTAAGAATTGTACAAAGTGAACTAGCTCTACCTATATTGTGGGCTCATGGACAGACGAGCCTACCAAACCGACATAACAGACGCGCAGTGGGACGTGGTGAAGCCACTCCTGCCTCACGTGGAGCGTAAGCGCAAGCACAGCCTGCGCGAGATCCTCAATGCGCTCTTCTACCACACGCGGGCAGGAGGCGCTTGGCGGCTGCTGCCGCATGACTTCCCACCTTGGGAGTCCGTCTACGGGTTCTTCAACCGCTGGAGCAAGGATGGAACGCTTGCGGCCATCCATGACTCGCTGCGAGAACGCACCCGGATCGAAGCGGGCCGAGAGCCCACCCCCAGCGCCGCCATCATGGACAGCCAGTCCGTGAAGACGACGGAAAAAGGGGGCCCCGTGGGTTCGATGCAGGCAAGAGGATCAACGGCCGTAAGCGCCACATCGTAGTCGACACGATCGGATTGCTGCTCGCGGTGGTGGTGCATGCAGCCTCGCTCCAGGATCGTGTGGCAGCACCGCTGGTGCTCTCCAAGCTCTGGGGGCGCTTCCCCCGCCTGCAGGTCATCTGGGCGGATGCAGGATACACGGGTGAGCTGGTCTACTGGTGCGCGTACTTCGGACACTGGCTGCTGGACATCATCCGACGATGCGACAAGGTCAAGGGTTTTCAGCTGTTACCGCGCCGCTGGATCGTCGAACGCACGTTTGCATGGCTGAATCAGTATCGCCGGTTGAGCAAGGATTATGAGGAACTAACCTCCTCAAGCGAGGGGATGATCTACCTCGCGATGATCCAAGTGATGGTCCGCAGAATCGGATGATATCAGATTCTTAAACACGCTCTAAGAGATCTGCGTTTTTCTCTCCGCCTGACATCAGATCCGTTTCCCCACGACTCATTCCACAGTCGCGCCCACGTGCGCCGCGAACAGCCGCTCCAGCTCCGCCGCCGGCTCCTCGGCGAGCCCGCTGTGGACGCGGCCGGTTTGCAGGACGTCGCTGCGTGGGGCGGTGAGCCAGTGGAAGCGCTCGGAGGTGGGGAGCAGGGCGACGGGGCCGGCGTCCGGCGCGCCTTCCGCAACGTTGCGGAGGCCATCGAGGTAGCGGCAGAGCAGCTCCACGTCCACGCCGGGCGCGCGGGACTGCAGTTCCGCGGGGTCGGTGAGGACGCGGATGCCGATGAACTGGGCGGTGCGGGCGTGCAGGATCACGCCCACGGGGACGGCCGTGCCCAAGTGCGGGTGCGGCACCACGCACAGCACGGCAAAGCTGTACGCAATCCAGCGCGGCGAATCGGGCGCGTCGTTCATCGGCGGCTGTGCAGGCGGCGGGGAGGCTCGCTGACGGCCTTCGATTTCGCCGCGGTCGCCTCGGCGACAAAGGCGCGCGGGGACGCAATGCGCGTCAGCAGGTAGGCCAGGTACCGCTCGCGCGCCGCGTCCGGCGTGGCGAAGTCCAGGACGACGGCGGGATCGGACAGCAGCGCGTCAGGAAGGCGCGCGACGATGTCCGTCAGCACGGGCTCCGTCAGCAGCGCGGAAAGCTCCGCGTCCGCCGCCTCCAGGTCGCTGCTCATCCGCAGCAGCACGTGGTCCTTGATGAGGGGAAACGGCGTGCGGGTGCGTGACTCGTCCACGGTGGGCCAGTTGTGCTGGGCGTAGAGCGCCGCGCCGTGGTCGATGAGCCACGGCTTGCGGTCCCACACCATCAGGTTGGGGTTGCGCGCCGTGCGGTCCGGGTTCGTCGTGAACGCGTCCAGCCAGACCACGCGCGCCGCCAGCTCCGGCGTGACCAGGTCCCCCGCGGACGCAGCCTGAAAGTTGAAGGCGCCGTCCAGGTAGCGCATCCCCACGTTGATCCCTACGCTGGCCTTGAGCAGATCCTGGATCTCCGGGTCCGGCTCCGTCTGCCCAAAGTCCGGCAGCAGCTCGATCAGCGCCAGCTCCGGCACAGGCAGCCCCGCCGCCTGGCCGATCATCCCCACCAGCAGCTCGGCGACCAGCGCCTTGGCGCCCTGCCCCGCCCCGCGGAACTTGGCCACGAACAATCCGCCTCCGTGCGTCTCCACCACGGCGGGAAGGGTGCCCCCTTCGCGCAGCGGCTGCACGTAGCGGGTAGCGATGTAGGTGGGCAGGTGCGGCATTCGAAGAAAGTGCGAAAGGGCGGGAGTGCGAAAGTGCGGGAGTGGGGGAGTGAGGAAGTGGTTGAGGCGACACCATCACACCATCACACCCCTACACCCTCACATCCTCAGCGCAGCCGGATGCGGACCAGCAGCGGGCGGTGGTCCGAAGCGTACTCCGCGAGCACGCGGGCATCCACGCAGCGTACGTCGCCGCGCAGGTACAGGTAGTCGATCCGCCGCGCCGGTGCGTTGACGGGAAAGGTCCGCGCGTCTCCGACACCGCATCCCGACCACGCGTCGCGAAGCCCGGCGTCCGCCAGCGTCTGGTGAAGCGGGCTCTCGGGCAGCGCGTTCAGGTCGCCACCCAGCAGCAGCGGCACGTCCGCATCCACCGTCGCCGCGGCCCGCAGCACGCCGGCCATCTCCTGCGCGCGCCAGGTGTCGTCGCCGGACGCGTCCAGGTGCGTGTTCAGCACGGCCAGCGGCCCGCCGGGCGCATCCACCACGGCCATCAGCACGCCCCGCTGCTCGCGCCCTTCCGTCGTCCCGCCGGGCGGCGCGGTCACGGAGAGGGGGATCAGCGTGTCCCGCCGGATCGGCCAGCGGGACAGGAGGGCGATGCCGTAGTCTCCGCCCTGAAAGCCGATCGTCCGCCCGAACGCTACCGAGTACCCCGTCAGCCGCGCCAGCACCGCCGGCTGGTCCGCCGGGCCAGAGCGCTGCGTGTTGCGGTCCACCTCCTGGAGCAGCACCAGATCCGCGCCGGTGCCACGCACCAGTTCCGCCACGCGCGCCAGGTTGTTCTGCCGCGCCGTGTCCGTTCCCGCGTGGATGTTGTAGACCAGCACCGTCACCTCGCCCCCGCCGCGGCCACCCTGGCCGATCCCCGCGCAGCCGGCGAGCAGCGCCGCGAGGACGAGCGCGAACGCCCGGTGCAGCCGGATCCTCATCATCACGGACGCTGGGCAATGGGGATCCGCGGTCACGGCATCATCCGCTTCACGCCTCGGCGGCGGTTACGCGGCGCAGGTGCGCGTCAAAGACGAACGGGCCAAAGGGAACCACCGCCGCCACCAGCGCAGCCGCCACCCGCCGCAACGGCCAGCGCATCGACACGCTTACCCCCAGCACCGCGGCCACGTACAGAACAAAGAGCAGGCCGTGGAGGCTTCCCACCACGCGCACCGCCAGCGGCAGGCCGGCAAGGTACTTAAGCGGCATGGCGATGCCGAGCAGAACCAGGAACGAGGCGCCCTCCATCATCCCCACGATGCGAAGGCGGTCCAGCGGGTTGTTGAACACGGTCACTCCAGAACGGGAACATCGGTCTGTTTCGCAGGCCCCAAACTATCCCCATCCTTCGCCTGCGCCAACCCGTCCTGGAAAATCCATCCATGATGGTGTCATGCAACAAAGCAGAGCGGCAGAGAACCGCGTCCTCAGCCGCTCTGCTTCCGGGCGTGGCGATACGCTTCAGGACCGCGCGGGCTCCAGCCGCGGCTGCCCCATCCGCATGAGCCCGATCAGACCGTATACGAACAGCGCCAGCACGAGGATGATGCGGATCACGTTGAGTCCCATCCACATCCGCGACATGGAGGCGATCTGCGCGTCGCTGAGCGCCGCATGGTCCGCCAGGCGCATGAGCGTGGGGACAAAGTACACGCCGGTGGCCACCAGGATGACGAAAGTTCCCAGCGCCGCGGCCAGCACCTCGCGCCGTCCGGGTCCGCGGTACCTGGCGAACGCCGCCAGCACCGCCAGCGTGCAGAGCGCCATCACCGCCGTGGTGAACGGCCAGGGGTTGATGGTCCCCTCCGTCACCACGGTCCCACGGACGTACGTTGCCGGGTTGGCGTACCAGGCCGGGTGGCTGGAGATGCTGTCGAACACGCCGCCACCCACCCACACGGCCAGCGCGACGAGAAACGTGATGAAGATGGAGATCCTGGTTCTGCTAAGCATGATCGGCTCGAGGTTAAGGGAATGCGGATGAGACGCTCAGCGCGTAGCCGTCGCCCGGCGGGGCGCGGCGGCGTGACGGAGCGGGGCGGCGGCGCGGGCGGGCCACAGAGCGGCGATCACCATCCACAGCGCCAGCAGCGCGATGCCGGGAAACAGGACGCGAAAGCGTTCGTCGCCGGCGGCCACCACCAGCGGGGCGGCCAGCCCGTGCGCCGCGGCACCCGCGATGCCGATCGGCGCGATCCACCGCGATCCGATCACCCGCTCGCGCGCCGCCGCCACGATGAGCCCGATGATGCCTGCCGCCAGGACCGGATGGGCGATCACCGCCAGCGCCAGGTGCGTGGACAGGATCGGCGTGCCGCGCCCGGCCACCAGCGCGTCGTGGTCCACGTACGCCGCCAGGTGCAGCACGGACTCAAACGTCTGCAGCGCCGTGGCCGCGATGGCCAGGCGCAGCCACCACCCCGTCCGCGGCGGCAGCGGCCCGGCGCCGCGCACCAGCAGCAGCCCCGCCAGCAGCGTGGCAAAGCCGGCCAGCATCATCGTGTGGGAGAACACCCAATCCGGGTGCGAGAGCATTTGCGCCATGGTGCCGCCGGGGTGGCGCGGCCCGCCCGCGAGCATCAGGGCGCCCGCGGCCAGGAACGCGGCGCGCCAGCGATAGGAGGATCGATCGTGCATCGTGCGGTCATTCGGCTGAGGGAACGGATCGCACCATGTGCGCGTCGCCGCCGAATGTATGCGGCCCCCGCGGGCTCGCCTTGTACAAAACGGACTTGTTGAGGTGGAAGCCGGCACGAGAAGAAGAACGGAAGAAGTTCACTTCCCGAGGGAGCGCGGCGTGGAGGAGCCTCATACCTGATCCGCAAATGCACTCCGTAATTCCCCAACTGCAGATTCTCACGCAGAGGGAGCAGAGGAAGCAGAGGTTTCTACGAGCAGTTCTCGCTTCCTCCGCTTCCTCTGCGTGCCCAATGTCTTTGCGGATTCGGTATCATCATCATTTCCATGATTCGACGTGCACTCCGAGTTCTACTGCCGAGCTCACGCGGAGACGCGGAGGGCGCGGAGACGCGGAGAAAATCACGCTTCTCCGCGCCTCCGCGTACTCCGCGCCTCCGCGTGAGATGTAGTTGCAAAGGCCCGAATGCACAGCGAATTAGCAGAAACGGTATCCAGACAGCCGATTTCACAGTCGACGCCAGATTCCACGCGGCGCCTCCTTCCAGATGACAGTCCGTGGTGCGCGACGTCTGTATCCACAAAGACCGGCGCAGCCGCGGATCACGCAGGTCACGTCACGGAACCAGGGGATACGAAGCTATCCCTCATCGGTTTACTGCGTGGCATTCCACAATTCGGGAGCTTCGGCGTAGAGGTGGCCGGGGACGGGGCCGTTGGCGCCGGCGCGGTACTCCTGGGGCGTCATGTGGGCAAAGGAGCGAAACTCGCGGCAGAAGTGCGCCTGGTCGTAGTAGCCGTTGGCGTGGGCGATCTGGGTGAGGGTGCGCCCCAGGGCCGGCACCTGGTGCATGGCGCGGATAAAGCGCGACAGGCGCACGTACTGCGCGGGCCCGATCCCCACGTGCTCGTCCATCAGCCGGCGCAGGTGCCGCGGCGACACCGCCAGCGCCTTTGCCGTGGCGCTCACCCCGTCCTCCGTGGGCGACTGGCGCAGCAGCGTGCAGGCGTGGCGCACCACGTCCCCGCCCCGCGGCGGGCGCAGGCGCCGCATCAGCCATCCCATCAGCAGCGCGCACTGGTCCGCGAACGCGGGCGTGTCGTAAAGCTGCTCGCCCAGCGCGCGCAAACCCGTCGACGAGGGAAGGTCGTGCGCCTCCAGGTTCAGCAGCTCGGCGGGTGAGAGCGGCAGCAGCCCCGCGCAGGTCTCCGCCCGCAGGCTCACGCCCAGCAGGTCGACGGAGCCCTGCGGCTGCACCCCGTACGGCCGCGTCTTCAGCCCGCCCACCCACACCGATCCCTCCCGCGTCACGTACGGATCGTCCAGCAGCCCCACGCCGTGCACCGGCTGTCCCATGTTGAACAGCAGGTCCACGTTCCCCTTGGGCAGCACGATCTCGTGCCGGTGGGGGTTCTGCTGGCGTACCCGGAAGATGTACTGGATGCACGGCTCCAGCGGGTGCCCCGCGGGCGGGCGGTACGTCTGGACGCCAAAGGGAGGTTCCATCACGCGAAACCGCGATGCGGGTGGCGATGCGCGGCCGCGAGGGGAGGCGGGCCGCGGAGTGGATGGCTACGGCGCGGTCAGGAGCCGCCGGCGGGACACGGCTCGCGCACGGCGGCGGCCGGCACCCGGGGGGGCTCCCGCCCCACCACGTCGGTGAACACGTAGTGCGTGCCCGCCAGGCTGTCGCCGCGCACCGCGAACTCCATCACCTGCCCCCACAGCCCCTCGTGCAGCACATACACCAGCGTGTTGCGGTCCGTGACCAGCCAGTACTCCCGCGCATACTCCGGCCGCGCCGTCCACAACGACCGTGCGGCCCGCGCCCCTTGTACCGAGCTGGACGACGCGGCGGAATCCAGCGCGAACGTCCACGCCGCCGGCCCCTGCGTCAGGCGATAGCATCCCACCAGCGCCCGCCATTCCAGCGGCACGGGACCGCGCACGGGCCGCGGCCCCGCCAAGCACGACGCCAGCGCGCCGGCAAGGCCCATCATCGTCAGCGTCCGGAGCAGGCGCATCAGGATCCATCCCGTTCCATGAAGTCAGCGGCCGGATGGCTCCAGCCGTACGGCCGGATAGGGATTACGGGAAAATTCCATCGCGGCAAGATCGCGCGGGTGAAAGGGCGGATCAGCGCGCCACGGCGGGGCGTGGGGAGGAGCGGAGCCTGATTGCGAGGTCCAGCGACGCGGCGAGCGCAATTCCGGCGGCGTAGCAGGCCAGGTCGCTCCACAGGAACCCGAAGCCCAGCACCAGCCCGCCCAGCCGCGTCTGCCGCACCGCGCTTATCCAGGGCGCATGATAAAGCTGAGACAGCTCGAGGGCGAGAGAAAAAATCGCCGCCCCGGCCGTCACGAGTCGGATGGCCGCCCGGTTCCAGACCGCCGCGAGCAGCAGGTACACCATCGCCGCCCACAGCACGTCGCCCGCGTACGCGGCGATCGCGTGCGGCAGCACGCCGCGAAACCGCCGTGTCGCCAGCCCCAGCGCGACGGTCGCGGCGGCCAGCAGCAGGTACAGCGGGCGGGAACGGTGGATGGGAACGGGCATGCAGATGGAGAGCCATGCAGGCGTGCGGATGCGCCTGCGATCCAGACGCCGCACGGGCCGTCCGTCCGGCGGACGTCGAGACGTTACAGAGGCGCATCCCAACGCCGCGGGGCCCGGGCCCGCGGGTGCGGGTCAGGGCCCCACGAGGGTCTGCGCTACGTGAGCGGGATCACGTGCGCGCGAAGCTCGGTGTTGCCCGACGCCGACGCGGACGCGCGAAGGGTGAGCTCCGTGCCCGTGACCGAGAACGCAAGGTAATAGGTGAGCGAGTCACCGCCTACGACCACGGCGAACTCTCCGGCCGTGGACGTGGGCGTGACGGTGCAGTTTGCTCCCGCGGTCGCGGCAAAACGGTATCCCACGCCGACTTCCAGGCCCCGATAGATCGAAAAGCTTCCCGAGTCCCCGCCAACCGTCTTGAGGTTGTAGTGCGTCAGGCTGATCGGCCGAACGTTGTCACCCTGTTTTACCGTGACCGTGGAAGTGGAAAGGTTGGAGGCGATGAACCTCCATCTCTCGTCCGGGAGCTCGATGTCTTCCTGGCTGTCGGTGACGATCAGCGGCGCCCCGCTGGTTCGGTAAGGGGTTTCCTGGTGGGATACCCGGACCCGTCGGGCGGTGCCCGTCAGACGAACGGCTTCAGTGGTGTTCCACCACGTGTTGAGGCCGATCTCGACGCCTCCGCCAGAGATCTCGATCCCTCTGGAAATGGGGTTCCCGTCACTACCCGCCAGCTCATTGCCCACAATGGTCAGCCCGAAGCTCGCGTCCGCCTGCCGCAGGAACCCGATCCCGTTCGCTTCCAATCGATTGCCACTGACGTGAAATCCAGTGCAATTGGGGCCAAGGTCAATGCAGTAGCGGGCATCGGCACCCGTTCCCGAAGCTGCTCCGCCGGCGAAATCGGAGTCGCGAATCACGGAGCCGGTGGATGCGGCGGTGCTGAGCGCGTTCTTCTGGATGGAGATCGGCGTCCAGCGCTGCAGCGTCCCATTTGTCAGGGTAGCCGGTCCGATGAACGTGCAGTTGTTCACCACGTTCTGGTTGAAGTTGCCCTCGGACGTGATCCCCGTGCCCCCGTGTCTGCCCTGGACCGCACACCTGCGCCAGGTCGTGTAAAAGGACTCCGTTGCAAGAAAACCCGTGAAGAAGCCGTTGACGGTAACGAACTCGAAGTCAAGGGAGTAGCAGCCTCCGCAATCCACGCCAACGGTGGCCATGCTGAGGGACGGTGTGTAGATATGCAGATTTCTGGGTGCGCTGCGGGCCTCGATCCCATTGTTCGCCGGATCAATCCTGACCGCTGCCCCCGCCGTCTCAGGATCATAGTGGAGGATAGATCCCTGCCCGTAGCGAAAGTTACTGACTCCCTGCAGCGTAACGTCGGCGGGGATCAGCAGGGTCCTGGTGATCTTGTACGTGCCCCTAGGCAGAAAGACGATACCGCCGCCTGCCGTCGCGGCCGCACTGATCGCGCTCTCGATCGCGTCCGTGTCGTCCAAACTGCCGTTGCCGGCCGCCCCCCCAGCCCGGTCCGGGTGCTTGACGTTGAACACCGCACCACCATCGTCGCGGACAACGCCGTCTAGATAGGTTGGCATCGTGGTCCTTTCCTGAGTGCAGGCGACGGAAGGCCGCACTGGCCGTGAGCAGGTTACGCGAATTCACCCTGCGTATCACCGTGTTCAAAGGAGTGCGGTTACCCATTACCTCCAGCGGCTCGCGCCCGCGCAGGGTGAGCGGAGGGGGCGGAGGCATCTGTAGATAGAAGACGATGCACTTGTCGTAAAAGTGACAGCCGATAAGGATGGTGGACAGCGGCAGGAGGAGAGGGCGAAGCGGATCTGCATCCTCCGCTTGCGGGCTGGATGTCGCGCCGCCCTCGTTGGGCCGAACCGCGGCGGGGACGCGGCTCCCGCTCGTTGCCGATCCCCATCCTCCGCCCGCGCCAGCCCGTCCCGAAAAACACCAACCGCGCGTGGATCCATCGATAAACGGCGAGCGGCAGAGAACCGTGTTCCCTGCCGCCCGGTGCTGGCTTCCCCGTCCCGCCGCGCGGACGCCGCTGTTCCGACGAGTCCGAGTATCTACGCCCCCGCCGGCGTCCCCCTGGTCTTGCCACTCCCGCTCCGGCCCCTGGCGATACAGGTGGCCGCGGTTGACGCCCAGCCAGGCATCGTCGCGCAGACGGATGGCCCACACCGGCTGGCCCTCGGCCGTCATGAAGGTGTGCAGCCAGCGCTTGCCGTCCAGGGTAAGCACCAGCTCCGGCAGGCGCCCTTCCAGCTGGACGTCGAGAATGGTATGGCCTTCCAGCGACGCCACCCCGCGCGTCATTCGCGGGTTCTCGCTCCAGCTGCCGAACTGGATGGCGCCCGGGCTCTCCACCCGCCAGCTCCACTCCAGCATCAGCGTCACCTCGCCGTGCGTATCGACCACCTTGCCGCGCTTGCGATCGATGCGGGTGTGCGTAGTCAGCTCCCCCAGTTCCAGGAACATGGCGGAGCCGAATCCCCGCCACGCGTGGGAAACGGGCATCCCGACGAGCGGACGCGTGAGTGCGTGGAACTGCTCGCGGCTGAGGTTGGTGCGGCCGGGTGTGCGCGTCATCCTCGCGCTCCAGCCGCCGCCAGCTCCGAGCGCGACGCGTTGCGGTAGACGTGGCCGCGAATCACGCCGAGCCAGGCGTTGTCAAGCATGCGGATGGACCACTCCGGCTGTCCCTCCGCCGTCATGAAGCTGTGCAGCCACCGCTTGCCATCCAGCGTCAGCACCAACTCCGGCAAGCGGCCCTCCAGTTGGACGTCGAGAATCGTGTGCCCCTCCAGCGACGCGATGCCACGCGTGATCCGCGGGTCCTCGCTCCAGCTGCCGAACTGGATGGCGCCCGGGCTTTCCACCCGCCAGCTCCAGTACACCATCAGGCTCGCCTCGCCCTGCACGAACTCCACCTCACCCAGCTTGCGCACGGTGCGCGTGAAGGTGGTGAGCTCGCCCAGCTCCAGGCAGACCGCCGATCCCGCCCCGCGCCACGTGTGCGAGACGGGCATGCCCACCAGCGGCCGGGTGAGCGCGTGGAACTGCTCGCGGGTCAGGCGGGTGAGGCCGGGCGTGCGGGGCATGCGGTGCGATACGAAGTGAAAACGCGTGATCCCTGTTCAGAGCGAGACGATCCCGAGAGGGTGTGTTGCCAAACGTCACCTGCTTTTATGGGGAATCGCTGTCATCCTTGTGTGTTGACGATGTGCTAAGTTCACCTTCGTAGGGTCAACTCGTTCATCCTGTGGTTGACCAAACCGTCCCTCAGCCTGGGTGGCCCTACGGAAGGCGGTCGCAAGAGCTCGAACAGTTGGGTGGTCAAAG
>NZ_JBMDXM010000154.1:0-1411 GCF_048594345.1 Longimicrobium sp. | reverse complement strand
GGGGGGCGACGAGATCGACAACGCCATCGTCACCTTCATGCGCAAGAACTACAACCTGATGATCGGCGAGGCCACGGCCGAGGCGGTCAAGATCCAGATCGGCAGCGCGTACAGCACCGGCGACGAGCGCGAGATGGACGTCAAGGGGCGCGACCTGGTCTCGGGGATTCCCAAGACGGTGCGCGTGCACTCGCAGGAGATCCGCGAGTGCATCCAGGAGCCGATCCAGGCCATCGTCGAGGCCGTGCGGCGGGCGCTGGAGATCACCCCGCCGGAGCTGGCCAGCGACATCGTGGACCGGGGGATCGTGATGACGGGCGGCGGCGCGCTCATCCGCGGGCTGGACACGCTGATCGCGCGCGAAACGAACCTGCCGATCCACGTGGACGAAGATCCGCTTACCTGCGTGGTGCGGGGTGCCGGGCGCATCCTGGACGACGTGGCCAAATACAAGGGAGTGTTGACCTCCTGAGCGCCTTCAGACCTTACCTGCGCGGCGCGGGCGAACGCGGCCGCAAGCGCGACCTGGCGGTGGCGGGGCTGTTCGCGGCCCTGAGCGCCCTGGTGATGATGCTGCCCGAGGTGTACAAGGACGGCCTTGGCCACTCCCTGCGCGCCACCGTGCTGCGGCCCTTCATCGCCGTGCAGCGCGGCGGAGCCGACCGGCAGGGCCGCTACGCCGACGCCACCAGCCTGCGCGCCGAGCGCGACTCGCTGGCCAGCTTTCTGGTGGGCCAGGCCACGCTGGCGGCGGAGAACCGGCAGCTGCGGCAGCTGCTGGGCTTTCGCGAGCGGCTGACCTACTCGTTCAAGGCCGCCGAGGCGCGGCCGGAGGCGGGACCGGGAAGCGAGGGCGTGCTGCGCCTTTCGGCCGGCGCCCGCGACGGGGTTCGCCCGGGCGCGCCGGTGATCACGGCCGAGGGGCTGGCGGGGCAGGTGGGGCAGCTGGGGACGGAGTCGAGCACGATGCTGTCGTGGACGCACCCGCGGTTCCGCGCCAGCGTGATGACGGTGGATGGCGAGACGTACGGAGTGGCCCGGTCGATCGAGGGGCCCAACGGCGAGGCGGTGCTGGCCTTTAGCCCGGTGGCGTTCCACACCGCCCCCGACACGGGGACGATGGTGGTGACCAGCGGCGAGGGCGGGGTGTACCCGCGGGGAATCCCCGTGGGGACGGTGTCGGGGAGCGGCAAGGACCCCAACGGGTGGCTGCGCATCTACTACGTGCGCCCGCTGGTGTCACCCGCGCAGATGGGGCACGTGCTGGTGCTGGGCGACCCGGTGCGGGCGCCCACGGACCAGGACTTGGCCAGCGCCTGGGGGGTGCGGCTGTCGGGAAAGGTGCCGGCCGACACGGCGCGCGCGCTGTCGCCCGACGCGGCCACGCCGGCGGCTCCGGCCGCGGCGCCCG
>NZ_JBMDXM010000153.1:0-50376 GCF_048594345.1 Longimicrobium sp. | reverse complement strand
CAACATCGGAAGGTACAGAGGAACCGGGAACCGCCAGAGAAACAGAGGTGATCCGCATTCCTCCTCTGTTCCTCTGGCTGTTCTCTGTTCCTCTGTACCCTGACCTCTGTTTTCGGTAGCCCGACGTGAGGTGAGGTGGTTTGCCGGATTTGGTATGAGATGTAGTTGTAAAGGCCAGAATGCACAGAGAATTAGCAGAAAAAATATGACTCTGCGTACCTTCCGCCGCGCCGGGTTGTGGAGACTAAATGGCACGCCAGTGGGTTGCGCTGGCGTGCCATTCTCGCGTTCCCGCCGGCTGGCATTGCCCGGCGGCTCAGATCGATTGCCGCCAGACGCGGACGCGGTAGGTCGCGGCGGGCGGATCGGCGCTGGCGGCGCTGATGTTCTGCACCCGCACGCGCACCGTGTTCGCCGCGCTGACGCTCGCCGACACTTCGAACGCCTGGCCCAGGTCGGTGCCCCCTGCGGTAGCGGCAGAGACGCTCTCCACGTAGTCACCCGCCGTCACGCCGGTGACCGTGATGTCGAAGTGGCCGGACGCGCCGGCGGCGAGGGTGCCAACATCCGACGACGCGCTCCCTTCCAGGACCGACTCCGACACATTGTGGAAAACGGCCCTTCCATCAAGGAACTTGCCGCCCTGATTCGTGTGGTCGTAGAAGATGTTGCCGGCCGTAAACAACCAGTAGACATTCGCCACGCCCTGGATGAGTGCGGCGGACGAGCCCATGTTCGAGAAGCCGTTGGCGATGAGCGTCAGCCCGGCGCAGTAGGATTGCACCTGGATGGCCGCCGTTCCCCCAGGCTGCGTGAAGTCGTTGCCCTGCAAGCAGATCGACCCGGGCTGGCCTACGCCGCGCCCGGAGAGTGTCAGGTACGTGGTGATGACGTTGATCGGTGCCGCTTCCCACTCGCCTCCCTGTACCAGCAGCTTCGTGACGCCCGCGACCCGAAGGTGGGCAACGCTCGCGTAGTTGTAGTTGTTGTCACGGATCACGTGATCGACGCCGCCGTCGTCCAGAATCGAGTACTGGCCGCAGCCGTTGAACTGGCATTCGCGGATTGTGATCCGGTTGGTGTAGCCTCCGCCGGCGGTCGAGTTCAGGTCCGGTCCGTTCACCAGCCAGATGCCCGCCGTGATGCACGTCGTGATGTCGCAATTCGCGACGGTGATGATCTCGGACTGGTCCATGACGACCCCATACTTCCAGCCGTCGATGAAGCAGTCGCGCAGAACCCACTCGGTGCCTCCCTGGTCGTAGACGCCGAAGCCCGTTGAGCCGGACCCTGGCCCTGAGACGCGCAGCCCCTCAATTCGGCAGAATGTCTGCGTGCTCGAGTTGATGGGATGAATCATCGTGATCCCGTGCGTGCCGGCTCCCCCGGTAAACACGAGCCGCGTGTTCACCATCCCATCCCCCTTGATGTCCACCGCTCTTGGCAAGGGAAGCGCCTGCGAAAGCTTGTACGTCCCGTGCGGAACGTACAGGGTTCCTCCGCCAAGGGTGGATGTGACGCGCGACGCCAGGTAGTTGAACGCGCTGGTAAACGCGGCGGTGTCGTCCGTCACTCCGTCGCCGACGGCTCCGTAATCCTTGACGGAAACCGTTTCACGCAGCCGGCTTTCTACCGTACGTGTCACTGCTCCGTTGCCGGCCTGGATGTACGTAGACATGGTTCCCTCCTTGCTTTGGAGTACCGTTCCGCGGTGAATCGTACCACGATCCCCGTTTTCAATCTCATGTCCTGAAACAAACGCGTCAACGGAAATTTTGTGCTAATTATCCGCTCTATAAGAGATCTTTCATGTGCCGAAAAGGTCTCTGCAGGTGTCGAGGAGTGGGGATCGACCCGTCGAAGGGCGGATATTCTTCGCTCTCCCTTGCGCCGGCCCAGCCCGGCGGCGTAGTTCTCGCGATGAGAACGTCCGGCACCCATCCCCCTGCGCCGCGCGCCGTGAGCGACGAGATCAAGGTCCCTGTAGACGAGCCGGTGCCCGACTGGGCGTCGAGCTACAACGCCAAGGAGTATCCGCGGCAGTCCGTTACGGGCGACGCGGTGGCGCTGGCGCTGGATACCTGCGGCGCGCGCGGTACCGTGCGCGCGCTGCTGGTGGAGCGCGGCGGCGTGCCGTACCAGGGGCTGGACGCGTGGCCCGGCGGCTTTATGGACTGGGATGGCGACGAGGACACGCGCCAGGCCGCCATCCGCGAGCTGCACGAGGAAACGGGGCTGCAGGCGCCGGAGTTCGTGGAGGCGCTGGGCAGCTACAGCCGCAACGGCCGCGACCCGCGCCAGTTCGCCGGCTACCGCGACGAGGCGACGGGGGAGTGGATTGCCCGCGGCGCGCGTGTGACCACGGCGGCGTACCTGATGCTCACCGCCCGCGCCGTGGAGCCCCAGCCCGCCGACGACGCGGCCCGCGCGCACTGGGCCGACGTCTACGACTACCTGCCGTGGGAAGACCTGCGCGACGAGCGCCGCCAGGCGAGCCTCGGGTCCATCGTACAGGCGCTGGACGGCTGGGCGCACACGGCGCCGGACGGCGTGGAGCGCGTACGCGAGCTGTTTGGCCTGCGCGACTGGAACGAGGAGCGCACGGCGGAGCGGTGGGCGCTGCTGATGGAAGCGGAGCTGGTGCCCGAAGCGCGGCGCGACGTGTGGGGCAGGGCCCAGCGGCGCGAGGACGACGGGCTCTTTGGGCGCGAGATGGCGTTCGACCACCGGCAGATCCTGGCCGACGCGCTGGGCCGGGTGCGCGGCAAGATCAAGTACACGCCCGCCGCACTGATGGCGCTTACCGGACCGGAGGCCACGCTTGACGAGCTGCAGGCCGCCTGCGAGGCCGTCGCCGGGCGGCCGCTGCACCGGTCGAATTTCCGCCGTGCGGTGGCGCCCGCGGAGCACGGCAAGTCGCGCGCGCCCCGCATCGTTGCGCGCACGGGCCGGCGGCGCCCGCGCGAAGGAAAGGGGCCCGGCGTGGCGCCGGAGCTGTACGCCTTTCTTCCCGACGCCGTCCGCGCGCGGCTGGACACGTCGATTCGCTTTCCCTGGCTGCACCTGGCGCCGGAAGACGAGGGGAGTGCGTGAGAAGTGCGAAAGTACGAAAGTACGAAAGTACGAAAGTACGAAAGTACGTGAGCATGTGATGGCCTGCATCCGTGCAGGCTGTTCCCTATTCCCTGTTCCCTGATCCCCATGACCGGGACTCCCAGCGACCCGACGCAGCGTAGCCAGCAGCTGCACCAGGGCCTTCGCGGCTATCCGTGCGAGATCTTTCAGTTCGATCCGCGGATCAAGACCGGGTGGCTCTCGGACCGCTACTTTGTGCGTACGGCAAACACGCTGCGCCACGCGGGGCGTGACCCCGTCATCACCATGCAGGTGTTCGCCAAGCACCGCGGCGTGCTGGCCGGCGTGTACGAGGCGCTGCGCTTGCTGCAGACGCAGCTGGCGCCCGGCTTCGACTTCGCCGAGCTGCGGGTGGAGACGCTGCTGGAGGGCGACGACATCAATACGGGCGGCGAGGACGACTGGGAGCCGGTGATGCACGTCACCGGGCGCTACGGCGGCTTTGCGCACCTGGAAACGCCGCTGCTGGGCGTCCTGGCGCGGCGCAGCCTGGTCGCCAGCAACACGCGCACGGTGGTGGACGCGGCGCGCGGCAAGCCCATCATCTTCATGGCGCCGCGGCACGACGACTGGCGCGTGCAGACGCCGGACGGCTACGCGGCGCAGGTGGGCGGCGCCGCCAGTGTGAGCAGCGACGCGGCGGGTGCGTGGTGGGGACAGCGCGGTGTGGGCACCATGCCGCACGCCATGATCGCCGCCTTTGCGGGCGACACGGTTGAGGCGACGCTCGCCTTTGCGCGCTACCTGCGCGACGAGGAGCCCGACGTGCAGGTGATGAGCCTGGTGGATTACGACAACAACGCCGTCGAAACCTCGCTGGCCGTCGCGCGGGCCATGCGCGCGGAGTTTGGCGACGGCGTGCTGACCGGTGTGCGCGTGGACACCAGCGAGCGGCTGATCGACGATTCGCTCATCGGCGACCCGGAGGTGTGGGGGCGCGCCAAGCTCACGGGCGTCAACGCTTACCTTGTGCGGAAGATGCGGGCGGCGCTGGACGCGGAGGGCTTCACCTACGTCGGCATCGTGGTCAGCGGCGGATTCACGCCCGACAAGATCGGCCACTTCGAAAAGGAAGGCGTCCCCACCGCGGCGTACGGCGTAGGGAGCAGCCTTCTGGGCCACAGCCGCGGCGACCACGGCCTGCTCACCGACTTCGACTTTACCGCCGACCTCGTCCAGGTCGACGGCAAGCCCGAGGGCAAAGTCGGCCGGACGATGCGTGACAACCCGCGGTTCGTGACGCTGGATTGGGGGCAGGTGGATGGGGAGGGAAGTGCGTGAGTGCGGAAGTGCGAAAGGTACGAAGGTACGAAGGTACGAAAGTACGAAAGTACGAAAGTACGAAAGTACGAAAGTACGAAAGTGACCTGTAATCTCGTCGTTTGCAGGCTATTCCCTATTCCCTGTTCCCTATTCCCTCAAGGGTTCAGCACATGACCGACCGAACCGCGAGGACGTCCGCCCCCGCCGCCCCCGCCCGCATCGGCTGGATCGTCGACGTGCAGAACGACTTCATGCTGCCGCCGGAGCAGGGCGGACGGCTGTACGTGCACGACCTGTTCGACGGCGGCGTGGACCGCGGCGCAATCCAGATCGTGCCCCAGCTGGTCCACGCCGCCGATTGGATGCGCGCCCACTGCGCCGCCGTCGTCTACACGGGCGACTGGCACGCGCACGACGACGCGGAGATCGATCCCGTGGCGCCGGACGCGTCCAGGGGTACCTATCCGCCGCACTGCATGGGGCTTTCGGAAGATGCGGACGAGCGCGAGGGCGCCCTCATCATCCCCCAGATCCGCCCTACCGATCCCGTCATCCTTCCGCGCGACGCGACGGACGAGGACGCAGATGACGCCGCCCGCGCCGCCGTGGACGAGCGGCGGCCGGTGTTCATCCAGAAAAGCCGGTTCAGCGTCTTCGAAGGCAATCCCGCGACGGATGCGCTGCTCGGCGCGTTCCGCGACAGGCTCGATGCCCCGCTGGAGGTGTGGATGATCGGCGTGGCGCGCGACGTGTGTGTGAAGGGCGCGATGGAGGGGATGCTGGATCGCCGCATCCCCGTCACCCTGGTCACCGACGCCACCTGGGGGCTGGGCCTCGAAAGCGAGGCCGAAAGCCTGGCGCGGTGGATGGACGGCGGTGCCGCGCTGGTCACCACGCGCGGGCTGGAACTGCGGCGCTGAGGATGCGGAGCGGCGGGTGCGTGGCCGTGGCCGAAATCCGCCCTCGTGGGCGGCAAAGCCGCGGCTCGAAGGGCCATAAACGCCGTCTTTGCTCGTTCCTCGCAAACGGGGCTTCAACCGGGCTACGCGTACCAGAGAATCGGACTCGGCCAAGCGCTCATGGGATTGAAGCCCGGTCTGGCGACGCTTCCGGCGAGCCAGGACCGGGCTTGTGGCCGTTGGAGCCGCGGCTTTAGCCGCCCACGAGCAGGCGTGCACATCCATCCACCCCACTCCGTCCTTGTCCCATGACTACACCGCTCTCCCACCGCATCGAGGTCGTGCAGGGTGACATCACGAAGCTGGACGTGGACGCCATCGTGAACGCGGCCAACTCGTCGCTGCTGGGCGGCGGCGGGGTTGACGGGGCCATTCACCGCGCCGCCGGCCCGGAGCTGGTGATGGAGTGCCGGATGCTGAACGGATGCAAGACCGGACAGGCCAAGATCACCGGCGGCTACCGGCTCCCCGCGCGATGGGTAATCCATACCGTGGGACCGGTATGGCAGGGCGGACAAGAAGGGGAGGACGCCCTGCTGGAAAGCTGCTATCGCGAGTCGCTCAAGATCGCCCGCGACAAGGGGTTGCGCACGGTCGCCATACCGGCGATCAGCACGGGAGTTTACCGGTTTCCGGTGCATCGCGCCGCGCGCATTGCGGCCCGCCAGACGGCGGACTTTCTTGGCGCAAACGCCCTTCCGGAGCGGGTGATCCTCGTCTGCTTCGGCACCGACTCTTACACAGAATACTTGACGGCGGTGCAAGAAGCCGTTTAAATGTCTCCCACACGGCAACATTGCACACCCTCCGGCCCTCGACGCCCGTCGCACGGCCATGCTCGCCGGGTATATCCGCTCGCCAGGGAGACACCAGATGGAAGACCTCAGCGGGGTCAAAGAGCTGCTGGACGAGATCAACGCCGCAATATCGAGCTACGACCCGGTGCTCAAGGAGCGGGCGCGCGACATCCTGCTGGAGCGAGCCTTCGGCACCGCTTCCGGCCCGCGCCCCCGCCGCGCCGCCGCGGCCCCGGCCTCCGCCGGCCGCGACGAAGCTGAGGCGGAGGGCGAGGAGAGCGGTGAAGAAGCGCCGCGCCGCCGTCCCGGCCGCCCCAAGGGGAGCGGCACCGGGCGCCGCGGCCCGCGCGGCGGGATGGCCATGCCGGCCCTGCTGGGGCAGTGGACGCCGGAAACCATGGCCGAGCGCGCGCTGATGGGCGCGTACACGCTGTCGCGCGGCAAGGCCGACAAGACGGTCACCAGCCAGGCCATCAACGCCGAGCTCAAGCGCGCCGGCATCCCCGTGCCCAACATCACCCGCGCCATCGAATCCAACCTGCGCGCCAAGCCGCCGCTGATGGTGCAGAAAAAGAAGATGGGCACCACCCGCCAGGCCCGTAAACAGTACGCCATCACCCCCGAAGGCGTGGAGTTCGTGGAGAACAAGCTGCAGGGCGCCGGCGGCGAAGCGTAGCAGCGCGCCTTCTTGCGACGTACTTTGTGCGCCCCCGCCGGAGCCTCCGGCGGGGGCGCGTCACGTCCCGTTGAGTACGAAGTTTGCTTGTACGGGTCTTCATGGTCCCCCCTATCCCGCCGCACCCGCGACCGGGTGACGTCGGCTTGACATTGTAGAATGTTTGCATAAACTGCCCGGGTTTTTCCCGATCCGGACGCTTTTGCCGTGTACCCAGTTTCTTCCGTCGGAGGGGGATGAGCAGTTCCGCCGTGTCGGGCCGGTCCGGCCGCTTTCTGTTTACCTTCGCCATCCTGCTGGCCCTGGTGGTGGTGCTGGTGGTGCTGGCGCAGTCTGCCTTTCGGGGGCTGTCCAGCGCCAACCGCTGGAGCCTGCACACCTACGAGGTGCTCACCAGCACGGGCGCCGTGCGCGAGGGACTCGCCGAGATGGAGTCGGGGTTCCGCGGCTACGCGCTCACCCGCGATCCCCGCTTTCTGCAGCAGTGGCGTCACGGCGTCACCATGCTGCGCCGCGAGGAATCCGTCATCCGCCGCCTTACGCGCGACCATCCCCTCCAGCAGGCGCGCCTGGACACCGCCGAGGCCGCGGTCCGCGCGTGGATGACGCTGCAGGTGCGTTCCGGCGTGCTTCGGCCGCAGACCACGCGCGAGGCGGCGCTGGCGGCCGGGGCCGACCCGGCGGGCACCGCCGCGCGCAGCCAGGCGGTGGAGCGGGCGCGCCGTGCGCTGGACGCGCTGCAGGACACCGAGAGCGCCCTGCTGCGGGAGCGCGCCGCCCGCGCCCGCGCGCTGGAGCGGCGCAGCAGCGTGCTGCTGCTGTCGGGCTCCCTGCTGGCCGTGGTTCTGGCCCTGTCCACCGCGGGGATGGTGCAGCGCCGCACCCGCCGCCTGGCCGAGGTGAACCGCGAACTGGAGGCGCAGGTGCACGAGCGGGCGCTGGCCCGCGACGCCCTGGCCCGGCTGAGCCGCCAGAACGAGCTGATCCTTGAATCCGCGGCCGAGGGGATCTACGGTGTCGATCCCCACGGCTACACGCTGTTCCTGAACCCCGCCGCCGCACGGATGCTGGGCACCGACGCGTCCGAGGTCATCGGGCGGCCGTTCGAGGCGGTGCTGGGGATGGGCGCGGGCGAGGCCGGGGGCGAAGGGGTGAACGCCGTGCGCGCCACCCTGTCCACCGGCACCCCGCGCGAGGTCAAGGACGCCCACTTTCGCCGCACGGACGGCTCATCGTTCCCGGTGGAGTACGCCAGCACGCCGATCGTGGAGGACGGGCAGATCACCGGCGCCGTGGTGACTTTCCGCGACGTGACGGAGCGGCGCGAGGTGGACCGGCTCAAGGACGAGTTCGTTTCCATCGTCAGCCACGAGCTGCGCACGCCGCTCACCTCCATCCGTGGCTCACTGGGGCTGCTGGCCGCCGGCAAGCTGGGCGAGGTGCCGGAGAAGGGGAGGCGGATGCTGGAGATCGCCGTGCAGAACACCGACCGGCTGGTGCGGCTGATCAACGACATTCTGGACATCGAGCGCATCGAGTCCGGCCGGGTGACGATGGAGCTGGGCCGCACCGACGCGGCTGAGCTGGCGCACCAGGCCGTGGACGTGATGGGGGCGATGGCCGAAAAGGCGGGGGTGCAGCTGTACGCCTGGGCCGACCGCCAGCCCATGGAGGCCGACGCCGACCGCATCCTGCAGGTGCTCACCAACCTGCTTTCCAACGCCATCAAGTTCTCACCGCCGGGGGGCGAGGTGAGCGTGAGCGTGCAGCGCGAGGGGCCCGAGGTGGTGTTCCGCGTGCGCGACCAGGGGCGCGGCATCCCCCAGGACCGGCTGGAAAGCATCTTCGAGCGCTTTCAGCAGGTGGACAGCTCCGACGCGCGCGAAAAGGGCGGCACGGGGCTGGGGCTGGCCATCTGCCGCAGCATCGTCCAGCAGCACGGCGGGCGCATCTGGGTGGAAAGCGTGCCGGGGGAGGGAAGCACCTTCACCTTTACCCTTCCCGGCGCCGTGGAGCCGCTGGCCGTGACGGCCGCGGCGGGCGGTGACGGGCCGCTGGTGCTGGTGTGCGATGACGATCCGTCCATCGTGATCGTCGTAGAAGAGATCCTCCAGGGGTGGGGATATCGTACCGTGGGGGTGACGGACGGAGACAGCGCCGTGCGCGAGGCCACCCGCCTGCACCCCGACGCCATCCTGCTGGACATGATGATGCCGGGGATGACGGGAAGCGATACGCTCAAGGCGCTGCGGCAGCGGGCCGACACCCGCTCCATCCCCGTCGTCATCCTCAGCGCGCTCAAACCCATGCCGCGGGTGCAGGCCACGCGCGAGGTGGTGGACTGGGTGGAGAAGCCGTTCCAGGAGGAGTCGCTGCTCCATGCGCTGGAAGAGGCGGTGAGCGTGCGCTGGAAGCCGCGCCGGGTGCTGCTGGTGGAGGACGACCCGGACCTGGCGCGGGTGCTGATGGAGGTGTTTTCGCGCCACGGCATCGAGGCGCTGCACGCGTCCACGGGGGTGGAGGCGGTGGACGCCGGCCGCCGCGCCTCGCCGGACCTGATCGTGCTGGACCTGGGGCTTCCGCACGGCGACGGATACTGGGTGGTAGAGGCGCTCAAGGGCGAGAACGGCCTGGGCGCCATTCCGCTCGTGGTCTACACGGCGCGCGAGCTGGACGAGCAGGACCGCGAGCGGCTGCGGCTGGGGCACACGGAGTTTCTTACCAAGGGGCGGGTTTCGCCGGACGAGTTCGAGAAGCGCGTGGTTTCTCTGCTCAACCGCATCGCGCCCGCGCGGCACACGACGAACGCATCATGAGCCGAAAGATCCTGCTGGTGGACGACGAGGACGACATCCGCGAGGTCGCGCAGATGTCGCTGGAGATGACGGCGGGGTGGGACGTGGCCACCGCCTCGTCCGGTGCCGACGCGCTGCGGATGGTGGCGGAGGACCGCCCCGACGCCATCCTGCTGGACGTGATGATGCCGGGGATGGACGGCCCCGCCACCGCCCGCGCGCTCAAGGCGTTGGAGGACACGGCCGACATCCCCATCATCCTGCTCACCGCCAAGGTGCAGGCGGCCGACCGGCGCCGCTTCGACGACCTGGGGATCGCCGGGATGCTCTCCAAGCCGTTCGATCCCATGGAGCTGGCGGCACAGGTGTCCGGCGTGCTGGGGTGGACGGAATGACGGTGGGCGTGCGAAACGTGCTGGTGGCCGGCCTGCCCCCCGACGTCCCCGGCTGGCTGGCCCGCCGGCTTCCCGGGGCCACGGTCGAGGAGCAGGCCTCGCCCGCCGACACGGCGGAGGCGCTGCGCACGGGCGACTGGGCGCTGGCGGTGCTGGACGCGTCGTGGCTGGAGCCGTCCGTCATCGAGGCGCTGGAGGCGGGGCGCGAGTCCGGCTCGGCGCCCCCCGTGCTGCTGTCCGCCCCGGCGGACCGCCGCGGGGGCGATGCGCCGCCGGTGGAGGTGGTGCGCGTGTTCGTGCAGCCGCTGGACCGCGAGGCGCTGGTGCGCGAGGCGGCGGAGCGGCTGGGGATCGGCGGCGACGCGGCCGCTTCGCCGGCGCCTTCCGCCGCCCCCGCCGCATCCGGCCGCGGCGCGGCGGCGGGGCTGCCGGCGGCGGTGACGGCGGTGTGGCTCAAGTACCGCGACCAGGTGCTGGCGCGGGTGGACGTGCTGGAGGCGGCCGCGCTGCGGATCATGGAGGGGCGGCTGGACCGCGAGGGGCGCCGCGAAGCGGAGCGCGAGGCGCACAAGCTGGCCGGCTCGGTGGGCACCTTCGGCTTTGCGGAAGGCTCCCGGCTGGCGCGCGAGGCGGAGACGATGCTGGCCGGGCCCCATGCGCCCGGGCAGGGGGACGCGCTGCGCCTTGCGGACCTTGCGGTGGCCCTGCGCCGCGAGCTGACCGCCCCCCCGTCGCCGGCCCCCGCGTCGTACGTGCCGGCGCCGCCGGTGGACGGGGCGGGCGCGCCCGGCGGGACCGGTTCGCCTTCGGCTGCGGGCCGCTCCGCCGCGTCGGCGCCGTCGGACGGCGACGGGCCCACGCTGCTGATCGTGGACGAGGACGGCGACACGGCGGAGCGGCTGGCGATGGAAGCGTCGGCGCGGGGGATGAACCCCGTGCTGGCGCGCGGGGTGGAGGACGCGCGCGCCGCGCTGGAGCGCACCCGGCCCGACGCGGCGCTGCTGGACATCTCCGTGCCGGGGGGAATGGAGCTGCTGCGCGCGCTCTCGCTGCGCTTTCCCCCCGTTCCCGCCGTCGTCTTTACCCGCAGCGACGCCTTTACCGACCGGGTAGAGGTGGCGCGCCTGGGCGGGCGCGGGTTTCTGCGCAAGCCGCTGGCGCCCGCGCGGGCCGTCGACGCGGTAGAGCCGCTGCTGCGCTCCGACACGCGGCGCGAGGCCGTGGTGCTGGCGGTGGACGACGATGCCGCGGTGCTCGAGGCCGTGCGCTTTGTCCTGGAGCCGCACGGGGTGCGGGTGGACACGGTGAACGACACCGAGGCCTTCTGGACGGCGCTGGAGGCATCGGCGCCCGACGTGGTGCTGCTGGACGTGGACATGCCCAGCGTGAACGGCCTGGAGCTGTGCCGCGTGCTGCGCAACGACCCGCGCTGGAAGTCCGTCCCCATCATCTTCCTCACCTCGCGGGTGGACCCCAGCACGGTGCAGGAGGTGTTCGCCGCCGGGGCCGACGACTTTGTGGGCAAGCCGTTCGTGGGGCCCGAGCTGGGGGCGCGCATCCAGAACCGGCTGGAGCGGGTGCGGATGCAGCGCTCGCTGGCCGAGACCGACGCGCTTACCGGCGTGCTGAACCGCCGCGGCAGCGAGGAGGTGCTGGAGCGCTTCCTTCGCCTGGCGGCGGGGCAGGGGGACCCGCTGGCCATGGGCGTCGTCGACATCGACTCCTTCAAGGGCGTCAACGACCGCTGCGGCCACGCGGTGGGCGACGAGGTGCTGGCGCGCGTAGCCCGGGTGCTGCACAAGCGCTTCCGGGCGGAGGACGTGGTGGCGCGCTGGGGGGGCGAGGAGTTCGTGGTGGGGATGTACGGGATGGACAAGTCCGACGGCGTGCAGCGGCTGGCCGAGGCGCTGGAGGTGCTGCGCGACGAGGCGTTCACCGCGCCGGACGGAGAAACCTTCCACGTCACCTTCAGCGCCGGCGTGTCGGAGTTCGACACGGACGGGCGCGACCTGCAGTCGCTGTACCGGGCCGCGGACGCGGCGATGTACGCGGCCAAGGAGGCCGGCCGCGACCGCGTGCTCCCCGCCGGGTGGACCACCGCGCACGGCGAAGGCCCGCGCACCGTGGACGTGCTGGTGGTGGAGGACGACCCCGCCATCGCCCGGCTGCTGCAGCACGCGCTGGAAACGCGCGGTCTGCGCCACGAGTGGGTGAGCAGCGGCGAGCGCGCCGCGTCGCTGCTGACGGGCGCCGCGCCGGAGCTGCGCGCGCGGGTGGTGCTGCTGGACGTGGACCTTCCCGGGCTGGACGGGCTGGGCGTGCTGCAGCTGATGGCGCGCGAGCGGATGCTGGAGCGCACGCGGGTGATCATGCTCACGGTGCGCACGCACGAGGCCGAGGTGGTGCGCGCGCTGGAGATGGGCGCCTTTGACCACGTCTCCAAGCCGTTCAGCGTCCCCGTGCTCCTGCAGCGCATCCGCCGCGCGCTCAAGGTCTGATGATTCTTCTGATGATGAAGATGAACGGCAACTGCATTGTCTCACGCAGAGTTACCAGAGTTAGCAGAGTTAGCAGAGTTTGTTCTGCGCGATTTCCTCTGCTTTCACTGCGTAGCCCATTCTTCGTCGATCTGGATGGACGCAAAGGGTTTCGGGTGGCGGTAGAAACAACTCTGCTAACTCTGGTAACTCTGCGTGAGACCATTCTGGTAAAGGCGGCCCACGCATGACACCCCGCGACGTGGTGGAGGCCGCGCTGATCGGCGAAGGGGTGATCCTGTTTCTTTCGCTGCTGATCCTGTTTGGCCACGCGTGGACCGCGGCGCGCCGTGAAGAGCGGTGGCGGGTGCCGCTGGAGCGTGGGCGGATGGCGATTCTGGACGTGGTGCGCACCGGCCGGCCCACCAAGGCCGACGAGCAGCTGCTGCGCGGCCTTCCCGTGCGGCTGCAGGTGCGGTTGTTCACCGAGATCGTACCCAGCATCACCGGGCAGAGCCGCGACCACCTGGCCCGGCTGGCGCAGCAGATCGGGCTGGTGCCCGTGGCGGAGCGGATGGCGGCGGCGCGCGACTGGCGCGACCGGCTGCACGGCGTGCGCCTGCTGGCCGCGGTGGGCGGCGGCGCGCACGTGGTCCCCGCGCTGCTGGACGATCCCGACCCCGCCGTCCGCGCCGAAGCGGTGGAGTGGGCGGGTTCGCACCCCACCCCCGAGCTGATCGAGCGGCTGGTGCGGCTGCTGCCGCGCACCGACCGCTACGGCAGCTTCGTGGTGCGCGACTCGCTGCTGCGGGTGGGGGTGGAGGTGGTGCCGCCGCTGGCGCGCTACCTGGAAAAGCACAACGGCCGCAACGCCGAGCCCGCGCTGGACGTGGCCGCCGGCATCCCCGACGTGCGCTTTGCCCCCGCCGCGCTGCGCCTGTGCCGCGACCCGCTGCCGCACGTGCGCGCCCGCGCCGCCGCCCTGGCCGGCGCCGTGGGGAGCGAAGAGGCCGTGGGCGTGCTGCAGACGCTGGTGGCCGACGACGACGCCGAGGTGCGCGCCGCCGCCGCCGCCGCGCTGGGGCGGCTGGGGCACTGGCCCTCCGCCACCGTCATCGCGCCGCTGCTGCGCGACCGTGCCTGGATCGTCCGCAGCCAGAGCGCGCTGGCGCTGCGGGCGCTGGGAAGCCCCGGGCTGCTGTACCTGCGCAAGGGCCTGTCGGACGAGGACGCCTTTGCCGCCGACATTGCGCGGCAGGTGCTGGACCTTCCCGACACGTCCGCCGAACGGGAGCGGTGGACGTGAGCACCGTGGAGATCGCGTCGCTCATCCTGGTGCGCCTGGAGTGGGCGATCCTCGTCTACTTTCTGGTGGTGAACGGCTGGTACGCCCTGCTGCTGATGAGCGCGGGGATCGAGATGCGCGAGTACGTGATGCTGGCCCGCGGCCGCGCCCGCTGGCGGCTGATGGGCTCGCGCGTGGCGCCCAGCATCAGCATGCTGGCCCCCGCGTACAACGAAGCCGCCACCATCGCCGAGAGCGTGCGGGCGCTGCTGGCGCTGTTCTATCCCAACCTCGAGGTGGTGGTCGTCAACGACGGGTCCAAGGACGAGACCATGCGCGTCCTGGTGGAAACCTTCGACCTGTCGCCGATCCACCCCATCTACCAGAAGCGCATCCCGTCCAAGGACGTGGTGGGCCTGTACCGCTCGCGCCTGTACCCCAACCTGGTCGTCATCGACAAGGCCAACGGGGGCAAGGCCGATGCGCTGAACGCGGGGCTCAACTTCGCCACGGGCGAGCTGGTGTGCGCCATCGACGCCGACACGCTGATCGAGCCGGACTCGCTGCAGCGCATGGTGCGCCCGTTCCTGGAGCGCGACGACGTGGTGGCGGCCGGCGGCACCATCCGCATCGCCAACGGCTCCATCGTGGAGAACGGCAAGGTGAAGCGGGCGCGCGCACCGCGCCAGCTGCTGCCGGGGTGCCAGGTGGTGGAATACCTGCGCGCGTTCCTGTTCGGCCGGCTGGGGTGGAACCGGATGGGCGGCAACCTGATCATCTCCGGCGCATTCGGCCTCTTTCGCCGCGCGTCCATGCTTGCGGCGGGCGGCTACGAGCACTCCACGGTGGGCGAAGACATGGAGCTGGCGCTGCGGCTGCGGCGCCTGGGCTACGAGCAGAAGGGTCCGCACGTGATCGCCTTCGTTCCCGACCCCGTGGCGTGGACGGAGGCGCCCGAGACCGCGCGCGTGCTGGGCCGCCAGCGTGATCGCTGGCACCGCGGCCTGGCCGACGTGCTGTGGCGCCACAAGAAGGTGATGTTCAACCCGCGCTACGGGGCCATGGGGATGGTCGTGTTCCCCTACTTCGTGATCGTGGAGCTGCTGGCGCCGGTGGTGGAGATCGTGGGGCTGCTGGGACTGGTGCTGGGGATGATGATCGGCGCCATCGACATCCCCTTCGCCATCCTGTTCTTCCTCATGGCGTACGGCCTGGGCTCGGTGCTCACGGTGATGACGCTGGTGATGGAAGAAGCGTCGTTCCACCGCTACGACAGCTTTCGCGACCGGCTGATCCTGGTGCTGTGGGCGTTCGTGGAAAACCTGGGATACCGCCAGCTCACGGTGATCTGGCGGCTGCAGGGGATCTGGAAGTACCTGCGCGGCAGCAAGAGCTGGGGCGCCATGGAGCGGAAGGGCTTTACCGTGCAGCCCGCCGCGGGCTCGGGCGAGGCGGTGGGGAAGGGGCGGTAGCGATTCGGAGGGTTCGAGGCGGGCGCCCCCTCCGGGCGGGCACCACCCGCCCACCTCCCCCAAAAAAGACTGGGGGAGGTTGGGGTGTGGGGCAGGGGCTGGGGTGTCTTCGGAGAGGGTGGTGCGGGATGGTGGGCCGCCCCCCTCCCCCGCAAACTGCGCGGGGGAGGGCGGTGCGACGCACCTTTTGGAAACGGGATCGAAGTTCTCCTCTCCCCCCTGCAGTTCGGGGGGGAGAGGCCGGGAGAGGGGGGGGCGCCCGCGGACGAAGTTCGATGCCGGTCGTCGCTCACTGAAGTTCTCCCCTCTCCGTGAGGAACGAACGGGGAGGGGCCGGGGGAGGGGCACCCCGGCGGGCGCCAGCGTAATGCTTTCGCAGCGCCGAGGTCTCCGCCTCACCCCAACCTCCCCCAGGGTTTTTTGGGGGAGGTGGGCGAGGTTTACGAGCCCGGAGGGGGCGCCGGCGGACGCAGCTGGATGCTCTTCGCCGAGCTTCGAACCGGGACGCAATCGGACGCAGCGTGATGCCAGTGGAAGTACGCGTGAACGTGAAGGGAATGGGAATGCAAGGGATGGGGATGAACCGCAGGACGAAGCTCGCGACGCTCGCCTTTGTGCTCGGCGGCGCGCTGATGGCCGCGACGATGGACCCGCGAGGCGCGGAGGCGGCGCCGTCCGGGGCGCAGGAGTGCCCGGCCGCCGGGAATCCCGCGGCGGACCGCGGCTGGACGGCGTACCGCGCCGGCGACATGGCCGCCGCGCGCACCGCCTTCGAGGCCGCCCTGCGCGCCTGCCCGCGCCACGAGGGCGCCCGCACCGGCCTGGGCTACGTTGCGCTGCGCCAGGACCGCACCGCCGAGGCCCGCGGCCTGTTCGACGCCGTGGTGGCGGACGCGCCGCGCAACGTGGACGCGCTGGTAGGGCTGGGCATCGCCGCGTGGCGGGCGCAGGACCGCGAGGCGGCCCGCTCCGCGTTCACCCGCGCGCAGGCGATCGACCCGGCCAACGCCGAGGCGCGCGACTTCCTCGCCCGCCTGGGGGCTGCGCCGCCGGCGCGGCCCGACCGCCCGCCGCTGGTGCTGCCCAGCGAGCTGGCGTATCCCGCGCGGACGGTCCGCGACCGTTTCGAGGTGCGCACGGCGCGGGGGTGGGAGCCGTTCTACATCAAGGGCGTGAACCTGGGCGCCGCGCTCCCCGGCAAGCACCCCAGCCAGTTTCCCGATTCGGCCACGTACGTCCGCTGGATCGAGCAGATGGCGGGGATGGGGACCAACACCATCCGCGTCTACACCATCCATCCGCCCCACTTCTACGGCGCCCTGTACGACTGGAACCGCCGCCATCCCGACGCGCCGCTGTGGATCATCCACGGCGTGTGGGCGGAGCTGCCGCCGGAGAACGATTTCGCCAACCCGCAGTGGGAGGGCGAGTTCTTCGCCGACATGCGGCGCGTGGTGGACCTTCTGCACGGCCGCGCCGACATCCCCGAGGGCGCGGGGCACGCGGGCGGCGCCTATACGGCCAACGTGTCGCCGTGGGTGCTGGCGTACATCGTCGGGCGCGAGTGGGAATCGTACTCGGTGGTCACCTTCAACCGGCTGCACCCGGAGCTGCAGGGGTTTCGCGGCCGCTTCCTTACGGTGCGGGGCGGCACGCCGATGGATGCGTGGCTGGGCAAGGCCAGCGAGCACATCGTGGCGTACGAAACGGACACCTACCGCGCCCAGCGGCCCGTCGCCTACACCAACTGGCCCACGCTGGACCCGCTGAGGCATCCCACCGAATCCACCGTGGCGGAGGAGTCGGAGATCCGCCGGTCGCTGGGCGAGCAGGTGCCCGCGCAGCCCGCGGCCGAGGACAACGACGACGCGGGGCTGGACGCCAACCTGGTCACGCCCACGGACGCGTTCCCGGCCGGCTACTTTGCCTCGTATCACGCGTATCCGTACTACCCGGACTTCATGGTGCTGGACCCGGGCTACAACCGGGCCGCGTCGTCGGAGGGGCCGTCCAACTACTTCGGCTACCTGGTGGAGCTCAAGCGGCACCACGACCACATGCCGGTGGTGATCAGCGAGTACGGGGTGCCGGCCAGCATCGGCAGCGCGCACCTGCAGCCGCAGGGGTGGCACCACGGCGGCCACACCGAGCCGCGGATGGCGGCGATCAACGCCCGCATGACGCGCGAGATCGCCGAGGCCGGGATGGCGGGCGGGGTCATCTTTGCCTGGATCGACGAGTGGTTCAAGAAGAACTGGATCGTCATGGACTTCGAGATCCCGCTGGAGCGCACCCGCCTGTGGCACAACCGCCTGGACGCGGAGCAGCACTACGGGATGCTGGCGATGGATCCGGGCGAGGTGGTGGCCGGCGCCACGCTGCGCGACCGCATCGGGTCGTGGCGGGCCAGGCCGGCGCTGTACCGCACGCCGCAGGGGACGCTGCGCGCCGCGGCGGACGAGTCGTACCTCTGGCTCTTCTTTGAAGGATCGGGCGGCCGGCTGCCGGAGGAGCTGATGCTGGGCTTCGACGTCGTGAAGCCGCAGGCGGGCGACTTCCGCTGGCCGGGGCGCGTGGGCAACCGCCTCCCCGTGGGGCTGGAGTTCGCGCTGCGCGTGGACGGGGACGAGGTGCGGCTGATGGCGGACCCTTCGTCCAACCCGCTCCGGACGGACGAGAACCAGTCCATCCCGGGCCGGCCTTCCGCGGCGCCGCCGATCGCCGATCCGCTTCCGGGATACTTCGAGGGGCGCTTTCAGCGGCGCTTCAACCGGCCGTACCGCAGCCAGGCCAACGAGGACGGCGTCTACGATTCGCTGCGCGTGGTCACCAACAACCGCCGCTTTGCGCGCGACCGCACGGAATTTCCGGGGTTGGGCTACGACCGCGGCATCCTGCGCGGCGGCGGCCCGCCCGACGGCCTGTGGGAGCGGCTGGACGACGCGGGGGTGATGGAGATCCGCATCCCCTGGATGCTGCTCAACGTTACCGATCCCAGCCAGCGCCGCGTGCTGCAGGACCCCGACGGCGCCATCCCCCAGCAGTTCGGGACGGTGACGGTGGACGGCATCCGCATCCTGGCGGCGGCGCGCACGGGGCCGGCGTGGCGCCAGTGGCCCGCGTCCGGCAGGGAAGCCGACGTCGCGTTCTTTACCTGGGACACGTGGGAGCAGCCGCGCTGGCGCGAGCGCGTGCGCCCCGTCTACGACGCCATGCGCGAAGTGTATCGCACTGTACAGCCCGCCGTCCTGCGCGGAGGAAACCGATGATCCGGGCGCTGGTGATCTCCATCCTCCTCCTGTTCGCCGCCCTCCCCGCGGCGGCGCAGGACGAGGCCGACCGCGCTTGGGCCGCGGGCGACATCCCCGCCGCGGAAAGGCTGTACGAGGCGCGCCTGGCGGCCAACCAGGCCGACGCCACGGCGCTGCACCGCCTGGGGCTGATCCGCGCCTGGGCCGAGCGCTACGACGAGGCGCTGGCGCTGTTCGACCGGGCGCTGGCGGCGGATCCGAAGAACCGTGAGGCGCGGGTGGACCGGGCGCGGGTGCTGGCGTGGCGCGGCGACCCGGTGGCGGCGTCGGCGGCGCTGGACCCGCTGCTGGCGGAGGACCCCGGCTTTCTGCCCGCGCTGCAGGCGCGGGCGCAGTTCGAGTCCTGGGCCGGCAACTACGACGAGTCGCTGGCCACCTACGGCCGCCTGCAGGAGATCACGCCCGACGACCGCAGCATCGGGCTTAGCCGGGCGCGCGTGCTGTCGTGGGCGTCGCGCTTTGACGCGGCGGTGGCGGCGTACGACAGCCTGCTGCGCGAGAACCCGCGCGACGTGGAGGCGCTGGTGGGGCTGGGGACGGTGCTGGCCTGGGCGTCGGAGCTGGATTCGGCGGAGGCGGTGTACGCGCGGGTGCTGGAGCTGGAGCCCACCAACGCCGAGGCGCAGCGGGGGCTGGCGCGGGCGGCGGGGTGGGGCGGGCGGCTGGTGCCCGCCGAGCGCCGCTGGCGCGCCGTGATCGCGCAGAACCCCAACGACGCGGCGGCGTGGGTGGGCCTTTCGCAGACGCTGCGCTGGCAGGGGCGCGACGCGGCGGCGCTGGAGGCCGCGCGCCGCGCGCTCGCCATCACCCCCACGGACAAGGACGCGCGCGAGGCGCTGCGCTGGGCGCGCATGGCGGTGGCCCCGCGCACCAGCGCCAGCTACGTGAACGAGTGGGATTCCGACGGCAGCGACATCCACACCACCTCGGCCAGCGCCGGCGTGCGCCCGCTGCCCAGCGTGGACGTGCGGATGGACCTGTACCACCGCATCGCCGGCTACGCCCCCGAGGGCGGCACGGACAGCGAGAGCGCGTCCAGCGGCGGCGCGTTGACGCTGTGGACGCTGCTGGAGCCCGGCTGGGCACTCAGCGGCACCCTGGGCGCCAGCGTCCCCGACGTGGACGGCGCCGAGGCCATCCCCACCTGGCGCGCGGGGCTCTCCTCGCCCGGACGGTACCCGGTGCGGGCGAGCGTGTCGTACGCGCACTACGCGCTGGACTACACCACGCTGCTCATCGACCGCGAGGTGTACCTGGACGAGTTTGCCGCCTCGGCCAACTGGATTCCGGCGCGCGGGTGGACAGTGGGCGGAACCGGGGGGACGGCGCTGTTCACCGGCCGCGTGTCGGGCGAGGAGAACCGCCGCGTGAACGGCACGCTTAACGTGGCGCGCCGCATCAGCCGGCCCATTACGCTGGGCGTGGGGGCCCGCTTCTTCGGCTTTGACCGCGACCTGAACGACGGCTACTTCGATCCCGACTTCTACGGCCTGGCGGAGGTGACGGCGCGCTGGCTGCGCGAGTGGCGGCACTGGAGCCTGGACGCGGAACTCGCGCCCGGGATGCAGCAGGTGCGCAGCGACGGCGAGCCCGCCGGCTCGTTCCGTGGGCAGGGAAGCGTGGCGTACATGCTGTCGCCGGGCCGGCGCATCGTGCTCACCGGCACCTTTGCCAACACGGGGCTGAACCAGATCGCCCCCGGCGCCGGCGCGGACTACCGCTACCGCGCCGTGGCCATCGCGGGGCAGTGGACGTTCTGACTTTGGTGTAACTGCCGATCCTTCAGCTCAGCTGTACGGCAAACAGAGGTCAGGGTACAGAGGAACAGAGAACAGCCAGAGGAACAGAGGAGGAATGCGGATCACCTCTGTTCCTCTGGCTATTCTCGGTCCCTCTGTACCTTCCGATGTTGTTTTCCCGGATTCGGTATGATCATGATGGGAACGGGGAGCCGCTCCCGTACGTAATCTTCGCGAACCACGCTCGATTTCTCCGCTGTCCGCCGTGGTTTGCCGGGTGTGGGGAAGCGACGGGGTATCGCGGCCGCGAGGGAAACTGATATACTCCCTCGCTCCGCCGCGCCCGGCGCCCTTTCTCGCCCTCGCTTGCACGCTCCCGCATGGCTGACCAGGAACACGACGCGCAGATTCACCTGGAACGCGCCGCCGAGATGGTCTGGGACGCCATCCAGCGGCTGGAAGAAGCACAGCGCGTGCTGTTCAAGGCCGGCGACTGCTACGTGGGCCAGGTCTATGGCGACGGCGTGCGCGCGGTGATCGAGGTCACCGAAGACATGGCCGACGCCGTGGGCGACCTTACCCAGGCCCACATCGAGATCGGCAAGATCGGCAAGCGCGACAAGGGCCGCCCCGCTGGCGGCGGCTGGAAAGACTCGTAGCCAGGACGCGGATCAACGAGAAAGGGCGGGCACCTGCGCAAGGTGCCCGCCCTTTTTCCATCTCGGCGTCCTGTCGTTGACTTTTTGAAGGAGGCGCCGCGCTACACCCTCGGCTGGCTGGATCCATGCGCGCCGACTGAAGGACCTGTCTGCCTGGCTGAGGGACTTGAACGGCTCCTGAGGGCTGGGTCTCTAGCAACCCGACAGAGATCCTTCGGTCGCGCGCAAGCGTTTGTGGTGATGAGAATTACGGGGTGCGCTCCCTCAGGATGACAGTGGGGCCCCTTCGGAGCAGGTGTGGTGGCAGAGATACTGTGGGCTCAGGTAATCCACACTTCCTGGGGCGATCTACCCGTCGCCACCGCCATCGAACCAGATGGAGATCTCGTCCAGTGGTTTGCGTTGCAGGTCGGGGACGCGCGCGTCGGGGGCGGGGTAGCCGACGGGCATCAGCAAGAACGGCTTTTCGTTCTCGGGACGCTGCAGCAGCTTCGTAAGGAAGCCCATCGGCGAGGGCGTATGGGTGAGCGTCGCCAGCCCCATCTGGTGGATGGCGGCGATGAACAGCCCCGCCGCGATGCCGCAGCTTTCCGTGGTGTAGTAGTGCGTGCGGCGGCTGCCGTCCGGACGCAGGCCGTACACCTGCCGGAAGAGAATCACCACGTACGGCGCCGTGGTGATGTGCTCCTTGACCGCGTCCGTTCCGAGCGGCGCCAGCGCCTCCAGCCACTCCGGCGGCATCCGCCCGTCGTAGTTCACCCGCTCCTCCTCTTCGGCCGCCTCGCGCATCAGCCGCTTGATGCGCGGATCGCTGATGACGACGAACGTCCACGGCTGCTGGTGCGCGCCGGACGGCGCCGTCCCCGCGGTGCGGATGGCGTGCTCGATCAACTCGCGCGGCACCGGCGTATCGGAGAAGTGCCGCGTCGTCCGCCGCCGCTCCATCTCCGCGTAGAACCGCTGGGCGCGCCGCAGCATCTCGTCTTCCGGAAGATGCTGAAAGGCGAGGGGGACGAACGGCCTGGCGGTGGTGCTCATCGGCGGCGGCGGCAGAGGGGAATGCGGGTTCGGTGGATGGGTAACACGCATGGCCGCGGCGGCGCAACCGGGAATCCTCCGGCCTATCGGCGGCGATGCCGATCCGCTTACCTTGCACACGCTCGCCGATCTCTCCCTACTCCGTTCTGCCCGCGTGATGGAAGCACTCTCCGTACGGTTCACGAATCGTGGCTGGACCCCGTCGTACGAGGGGTCGATCACCGTTCACGGCGTGCTGCGCACGGAGGCGGACGGCCTGGTGCTGGAGTTCAGCGCGACGGAGAACTACTGGGGCGTAAAACCGACGGTGGAGACCGGCATCCGCACGAATAGCATTCCGTGGACGGACCTGCAGTCGATCACCTACCAGCCGCGGCTCCTGGGGTGGGGTGGATCGCTGTTCCTGCGCACGCGCAGCCTGCGCGCGCTGGACGGCCTTCCCACCGCGCGCGGCAGCGAAATCCGGCTGTCCATCCCCCGTGCCGAACGCCTGGACGCCCGTGACCTTGCCGCGACGGTGGAGATGGTGCTCGCCGACCGCCGCCTGGCCGCCCTGGAAGCCCCGTACTCCCCGCCCGCGCTCCCGCCGTCCTGAAAAATCCCACCGTTCAACGTTCTTTGCCGGCACATCCATGGAATTGCTCACCATCCCGTATACGAACACGTCTCGCAACGTCAACGAGGCTGGGTACGTCCAGGTCCGTGGCGTGTTGCGCACCGAGGGGGAGGGGGTGGTGCTGGAGTTCACCCGGGCCCGGCACCTCTACGGCCAGTCAGAGCTGCTGGACGACATCCGCACGGCCGTCATTCCGTGGTTCGACATCCAGTCGCTGGAGTTTCGCCGCCGGTTTCCGCTTCGCGGCGTGCTGATCCTGCGTACGCGCAGCCTGCGGACGCTGCGGGACGTGCCGCACACGCGCGGAAACGAGGCGGTGCTGTACGTTGCCCGCGGCGACCGCCTGGCCGCGCGCGAGCTGGCCGCCAGCGTGGAGCTTGCCCTGGCCGACCATCGCCTGGCAGCGCTCCAGGCTCCGTACTCCCCGCCCGCGCTCCCGCCCCGTTGATCCCCGGCCGAGCTTCAGCCGTCTTCCCGCTATTCCCTATTCCTTATTCCCTGCCGTTTTCCCTGCTGTTCTTTGACACGCCCCGCCGCCCCGTCTAGATTGCCCGCCTCTTTTTCCCGGCAAGGGGCACGACACGGATGGAGCGTCTGACACGCGCGCGGCTGGACGAGATTCTGGAGCGGTGCAGGGGGCTGCGCGTGGCGGTGGTGGGCGACCTGATGCTGGACGTCTACCTGGTGGGCGCCGTATCGCGCATCTCGCCCGAGGCGCCGGTGCCCGTGGTGGCGGTCGCGGAGGAGCGGGTCGCGCTGGGCGGCGCCGCCAACGTGGCCGCCAACGTGGTCGCCCTTGGCGCCGACTGCGAGCTGGTGGGGTGCGTGGGGGCAGATGCCGCCGGCGCGCAGATCCGCGACGCACTGGCGAAGCTGGACGGCGGCTCGGTGCACGCGCGGCTGGTGGAGGATGCCGGCCGGCCCACGACGACCAAGACGCGCGTGGTGGCCCGCCACCAGCAGGTGGTGCGCTTTGACCGCGAGCGCGACGACGACGTGGCCGCGGCGTGCGCGGCGGAGCTGGTGGAGGCGGTGCGCGCGGCGGTTGCGGCGTCGGACGCGCTGGTGCTGGAGGACTACAACAAGGGCGTGCTGGTGCCAGCCGTGATCCGCGCCGCCATCGACGCGGCGCGGGAGGCCGGCATCCCCAGCGTGGTGGATCCCAAGTTCCGCAACTTCTTCGAGTTCGCGGGCGCAACCGTCTTTAAGCCCAACGCCGCGGAGCTGAGCGCCGCGCTGGGCCAGCCGCTGGCCGCGGACGACGACGGATGGCTGGAGGATGCGCGCCGCCGCGTGGACGCCAGCTATCTTCTGCTGACGCTGGGGGAGAACGGGATGGCGCTCAAGGGCGCGGACGGCCCCGCCTTTCGCATCCCCACCGTGGCGCGCGAGGTCTACGACGTCAGCGGCGCCGGCGACACCGTAACCGCCTACGTCGCTGTGGCGCTGGCCGCCGGCGCCACGATGGAGGAGGCCGCGGTGGTGGCGAACCTGGCCGCGGGGATCGAGGTGGGCAAACCCGGCGTCGCCACCGTCACGCCGGACGAGCTGCGGGCGATGGTGGGGCCCGCCGTTGGGCCCTCCCCCGGCGGCGCCTGAGAGCGCGCCACCCCCTCCCGCAAACAGCGCGAGAGGGGGGATACACGGCACGGGTTTCGGAGCGCTTAGGTTGGGGTGGCGCGAGGGGCAGGCGCCCCCCTCCCCGGCCCTCCCCCGCAAACTGCGCGGGGGAGGGAGGTGCGACGCACCTTGTCGAAGCGGCATCGAAGTTCTCCCCTCTCCGTGAGGAACGAACGGGGTGGGGCGGGGGGAGGGGCACCGCGTCGGACGCAGCCGAATCCGTTCGAAGCATCCCGATCTGTCGGCCACACCCAACCTCCCCCGGGGGGTTTTTGGGGGAGGTGGGCGAGGTTTACGAGCCCGGAGGGGGCGCTCCGCGGAGCTGTCCGGAGCGCACAGAGCGTCAACGCAACCCGGAAACCGCGATGAAGCGCACCGCCATCGCCACCATCGTGACGGCCGCCGTGATGCTGGCCACGACGACGTCCTGTACTTTTCGCCAGGTGAGACCGACCATGCAGACCGTGCACACGCAGAACGCCCCCGCCGCCATCGGCCCGTACAGCCAGGCCATCGTGGCCAACGGCTTTGTCTTTACCGCCGGCCAGGTGCCGTTCAACCCCCAGACCATGGAGCTGGTGGAGGGCGACATCGCCGCGCAGACGGAGCAGGTGATGCAGAACGTGGCCGCCATCCTGCGGCAGGCCGGCGCCGACCTGTCCACCGTGGTCAAGACCACCGTGTTCCTGCGCGACATGAACGACTTTGCGGGGATGAACGAGGTGTACGCGCGCCACTTTGGCGAGCACAAGCCGGCGCGCAGCACGGTGCAGGTGGCCCGTCTGCCGCGCGACGTGGCGGTGGAGATCGAGGCCGTGGCGGTTCTGCTGGACCGCTAATTGTAGCAGGGCCCGGGCGCCTTCCGCGCGGTGCGGGGGGCGCCCGTTCTTTTCTGTCAACCGACGACGATCTGGCGCGAGCGAGCGATGCTGAATCCGCACATCTTCCGGCAGTACGACATCCGCGGCGTGGTGGGCCCCGACGTGACGGCAGAGGTGGCCGAGGGCATCGGCCGCGCCTACGCCTCGCTGGCCCGCCGCCGGCTCAAGAAGGACGCGCCCGTGCTGGCGCTGGGGCGCGACAACCGCCTTACCAGCGACGAGCTGGCCGACGGCGTGCGCCGCGGAATGATGGCCGCCGGCGCGCGCGTCGTCGACGTGGGGCTCGTCCCCACGCCGGCGCACAGCTTCGCCGTCTCGCACTTCAAGCTCGATGGCGGGCTGCAGGTGACCGGGTCGCACAACCCGCCGCAGTACAACGGGTTCAAGATGACGCTGGCCGGCCGCTCCATCTACGGCGACTCCATCCAGGAGATCCGCCGGATGATGCAGGAGCAGGACTTCGAGAGCGGTGAGGGCGCGGTGGAGAACCGCGAGGTGCTGGAGACCTACATCAAGGTCCTCGCCGGCAAATTCGACATCAACCGGCCCATCAAGGTGGTCGTCGACTGCGGCAACGGCACCGGCAGCATCGTGGCGGTGGAGCTGATTCGCGCGCTGGGGCCCAACGTGGAAGTAACGCCCATCTTCTGCGAGTCCGACGGAACCTTCCCCAACCACCACCCGGACCCGGTGGTGGACAAGAACCTGGTCGACATCATCGCCAAGGTAAAGGAGATCGGCGCGGATCTGGGCGTGGCGTTCGATGGCGACGCCGACCGCATCGGCGCCATCGACGACCAGGGCGGCATCGTCCGGGGCGACACGCTGCTCCTTCTTTACGGGCTGGACCTGATCCAGAAGCACGGGCCGGGGCAGAAGGTGGTGCTGGACGTAAAGTGCTCGCAGCAGCTTACGGACGTGCTCGAGGCCAACGGCGGCGTGCCGATCATGAACGCCACCGGCCACTCGCTCATCAAGGAGCGGATGAAGGAGGAGCACGCGCTGCTGGCCGGCGAGCTGAGCGGCCACATCATGTTCGGCGACAACTACTACGGCTTCGACGACGCGCTGTACGGCGCCATGCTGCTGATCGACATCGTGGCGCGCAGCGGGCGGCCGCTGAGCGAGTGGCTGGCCGAGTTCCCGCAGTTCGTCTCCACCGCCGAGCTGCGCTACCCGGCCACGGAAGAGACCAAGTTCGAGATCGTGGGCCGCGCCACCGAGCACTTTCGCGAGGACCACGAGGTGATCGACGTGGACGGCGCCCGCGTGCTCTTTGGCGACGGCTGGGGGCTGATCCGCGCGTCGAACACCGAGCCGGTGCTGGTCGCGCGCTACGAGGCGCGCACGCCCGAGCGCCTGGCGGAGATCCGCGGGCTGATGGAGGGGTGGCTGAGGGGTGAGGGGATCGGCGGGGCCAGCGACGGGCACTGAGGGGGGAAAGTTGGGGAAGTGCGTGAGTGCGGAAGGAGTGGGGCAGTGTGCGGTGTGCTTCGGATGACTCCGCGCAGGCCCCCTCCGGGCCGGCACCACCGGCCCACCTCCCCCGAAACTGCCGGGGGAGGTTGGGGTGGGGCAGGGGGACGGAGGTTCGGCGGATAAGGTGGTGCGGGATGGTGGGCCGCCCCCCTCCCCGGCCCTCCCCCGCAACCTGCGCGGGGGAGGGAGGTGCGACGCACCTAGTCGAAGCGGGATCGAAGTCCACCTCCCCCAGGGGTTTTTGGGGGAGGTGCGAGCCTAAGCGAGCAAGGGGGCGCCCCGCCGGTGCAGTCCGAAGCTGTTCGAAGCGCCCCTGAAGTTCTCCCCTCTCCGTAAGGAACGAACGGGGAGGGGCCGGGGGCGGGGCCGGGGGAGGGGCACCCCGCGGGCGCCGTTCGATGCTTTCGAAGCGCCTTGCCGCCCGAAGTCGTTGACGCGGAACGCGCTTGCCGCCCCTGTGCGGCCCGCGTAGAATGTCGCCCGCAACAGAGGGTTTGTGCAGAGCAAGACCGTCGTGATCGCGCTGGGGGGCAACGCCCTGGCGCAACCGGGTGAAGAAGGCACCATCACCCAGCAGTTCAAGCACACGCGGGAGTCGCTGGGCGCGGTGGTGGAGCTGGCGCGCGAGGGGTGGCAGATCGCCATCGTGCACGGCAACGGGCCGCAGGTGGGGAACGAGCTCATCCGCAACGAGCAGTCGCGGCATCTGCTTCCCCCGCTTCCGCTGGGCGTGCTGGTCGCGTCGACGGAGGGGTGGATCGGGTACATGATCCAGCAGTCGCTGCAGAACGCCCTGCGCAGGGGCGGCGTGCGGCGGCAGGTGGTGACGATGGTCACCCAGGTGCTGGTGGATCCGGACGACCCCGAGCTGCAGCGGCCCACCAAGCCGATCGGCCGCACGATGGACGAGGAAACCGCGCGCTCGCTGGCGGCCGAGCTGGGCGGATCGATCGCGGAGACCAAGGGCGGCTGGCGGCGCGTGGTCCCCAGTCCGCGCCCCACGCGCATCGTGGAGTGCGAGATGATCCGCTCCCTGGTCCGCGAAGGCCACCTGGTCGTGGCGGCGGGCGGCGGCGGATGCCCCGTCTACGAGCACGAGCGGTGGGGGCTGGAGGGGATCGACGCCGTCATCGACAAGGACCGCGCCGCCGCCATCCTGGGCCGCGACATCGGTGCCGACGTGCTGGTGATCCTGACGGACGTGGACCGCGTCTACACGGACTTCGGCACGCCCGCGCAGCGCGCCATCGAGCGGCTGACGCTGGCGGAGGCCGACGCGCTGCTGGCGTCCGGGCAGCTGGGCACCGGCAGCATGGCGCCCAAGGTGGAAGCCGCGGCCGACTTTGTGCGCGGCGGCGGCACCCGCGCCATCATCGCGCGGCTGGAGCAGGGGAGGGAAGCCGTCGCGGGTACGGCGGGCACCGAGATCGTCAGGGAGTAGCGGCCGCGACGGCGGTACGAAGGTACGAAGGTACGAAGGTACGAAGGTACGAAGGTACGAAGGTACGAAGGGCTTCCGCGGGATCACCGGTTGCGGACGCGCAGGTGCGTGGGACACTGCACGCACCCGGGCCGCCGAGTCCGCGCAGGCGGACTTCGTGCCGTTGTAGCGGCGAATGTATTCGCTCCCGCGGGCGGAACGGCACGTTGCAGGAGGGTCCGGAACGTACCTTCGTACCCCGTACCTTCGTACGTTTTCGCAGGGCAGGACAATCACTCGAACCGGAATCGTCCGTGAACATCCACGAATACCAGGCGAAAGAGCTGCTCGCCGCGCAGGGGATCCCGGTCCCCATGGGCGAGGTGGCGACGACGCCCGAGCAGGCCGAAGCGATCGCCCGCAAGCTGGGCGGCGCCGTGGTGGTAAAGGCGCAGGTGCACGCCGGCGGCCGCGGCAAGGCCGGCGGCGTAAAGCTGGCCAGCACGCCCGAAGAGGCCCGCGAAAAGGCCCAGGCCATCCTGGGGCTGCAGATCAAGGGCCTGACGGTGGAGAAGGTGCTCATCGCCCCGGCCGAGGACATCGCCAGCGAGGCGTACGTGGGCATCATCATGGACCGCGCGAGCAAGGCGCCGGTCTGGATGGTGAGCGCCGCCGGCGGCATCGACATCGAGGAAGTGGCCCACACCAACCCCGAAAAGATCACCAAGCTCCCCGTCGACACGCGCTACGGGTTTCTGCCGCACCAGGCGTACTTCCTGGCCACGAAGCTGTACAGCGACGTGAAGCAGCAGCGCGCGGCGGCGAAGATCCTGGAGCAGCTGTACAGGGCGTTCGTGGAAGCCGGCGCGTCGCTGGCGGAGATCAATCCGCTCATCACCACGCCCGACGGCGCGGTCAAGGCGATCGACGCCAAGTTCAACATCGACGACAACGAGCTGTTCCGCCGCCCGGCCATCGAGGGCCTGCGCGACACGTCGTCGGAGGAGCCGGCCGAGGTCACGGCGCGCGAGGCCAACCTCACCTTCATCAAGCTGGACGGCGACGTGGGCTGCGTCGTCAACGGCGCCGGGCTGGCGATGGCCACGATGGACCTGGTGAAGTACTACGGGGGCGAGCCCGCCAACTTCCTGGACATCGGCGGCTCGTCCAATCCCGAAAAGGTGGTGAACGCGCTCAAGATCATCACGAGCGACGAGAACGTAAAGGCGATCCTGTTCAACATCTTCGGCGGCATCACCCGCACCGACGACGTGGCGAACGGCATCGTGACGGCGACCAAGCAGATCGACATCCAGGTGCCCATCGTCATCCGCCTGACCGGTACCAACGAAGAGATCGCGGTGAAGATCCTGGCCGATGCCGGCTTCAGCGCCATGACCGACATGGACGAGGCCGTAAAGAAGGCCGTCGCGCTGGCAAAGGGGGAGGCCCAGTGAGCATCTTCATCGATCAGAGCACCAAGCTCATCGTGCAGGGGATCACGGGCCGCGACGGCTCGTTCCACGCAAAGCAGATGATGGAGTACGGCACGAACGTCGTCGCCGGCGTGACCCCGGGGAAGGGCGGGCAGACGTTCGAAGGCTCCGTGCCCATCTTCAACACGGTGCAGGAGGCGATGGACGCCACCGGCGCCAACTCGTCCGTCATCTACGTGCCGCCCGCGTTCGCCGCGGACGCCATGTTCGAGGCGGCCGATGCCGGCGTGGGCTTCATCGTCTGCATCACCGAAGGCGTGCCGGTGCTGGACATGACCCGCGTCTATCCGTACGTCAAGGAAAAGGGCGCCCGTCTCCTCGGCGCCAACTGCCCCGGCCTCCTTTCCGCGGGCAAGAGCAAGGTCGGCATCATTCCCGGCCACATCACGCAGCCCGGCAACGTGGGCCTCGTCTCCAAGTCCGGCACGCTGACGTACGAGGTGGTCTACAAGCTCAAGGGCGCGGGGATCGGCACCACGACGTGCGTGGGGATCGGCGGCGACCCGGTGAGCGGCACCAGCTTCATCGACTGCCTGGCCGCGTTCGAGGCCGATCCGGAGACCAAGGCGATCGTGATGCTGGGCGAGATCGGCGGCACGGACGAGCAGGAGGCGGCCGAATACATCAAGGCCAACGTCACCAAGCCCGTCGTCGGCTTTATCGCCGGCCAGACGGCGCCTCCGGGGCGGCGGATGGGGCACGCGGGCGCCATCATCAGCGGCAGCGCGGGCACGGCCGAGGAGAAGATCCAGGCGTTCCGCGACAACGGCATCGGCGTGGCGCAGCGCCCGCTGGACGTGGTGGGCCTGATCCAGGAAGCGCTTTGACCGAGAGCAGTCGCGCGGGCCGCGAGGTGCGCCTGACGGAGATCCTTCGTCCGGAGCACGTCGTGGCCCCGCTCTCCGCGGCCTCGGTGTACGAGGCCGTGATGCACCTGGCGCAGACGCTGGTGGGCACCGGCGACATCGCCGATCCCGATACGCTGCGCCGCAAGTTCAGCGAAAGCCGGGTGCGCGACCTGATTCACGTGGGCGACCGCGTGCTGCTGCCGCACCTGCGGACGGACGCGGTGGATACGCTGCAGGTGGCGCTGGGCATTGCCCCCGCGCCGCTGCGCGAGTCGGCGGACCACGTGGGCGCGGTGGCGCAGGTCGTCGTCCTGGTCCTGGCGCCGCTTTCCGCCGCGGACCTGTACCTGCAGACGGTGGCGGCGCTGGCGCGCGTGCTTCGGCACGACCGCGTGGTGGACCGGCTGGTGGCGGCCCGCTCGCCCGCGGACGTAATGGCGATCCCCGAGATCCGGGAGATCATCATCGAGCCGCGGCTGCGGGTGCGCGACGTGATGACGCAGCGCGTCTTTCGCACCACGCCCGATTCGCCGGTGCAGGAGGTGCTGGACCTGATCGCCGAGCACCGGCTGCGCGCCATCCCCGTGGTGGGCGAAGACCGGCAGGTGCTGGGGATGGTGACGGACCGCGACCTGCTGCGCCACTTTCTTCCGGGCGTGCAGCGCCCGGCCGATGCCAGCGCCGCGGCCTGGAGCGAGACGCGGGTGCGCGACGTGATGTCGCGCAGCGTGATCTGCGTGTCCGAGGACCAGGCGCTGGCCGAAGTGACTTCCATGCTGGTGAGCAAGGACATCGAGCGCCTGCCGGTGGTGCACGAAGGGCTGCTTACCGGCTTTCTTACCCGCGGCGACATCCTGCGCAAGGTGTTCGGGTTCGCCGCCTCCCCCGTAGAACCCGTTGACGAGGAATAGATCCCGATGAGCCGTACCTTTGCCATGATCAAGCCCGACGCCGTGCAGAGCGGCCACGCCGGAAAGATCATCGCCCACATCCAGCAGGCCGGCTTCCGCATCCTGGGGATGAAGCTGACGCAGATCAGCCTTCCGCAGGCGCAGAAGTTCTACGAGGTTCACAAGGAGCGCGGCTTCTACGGCGAGCTGGTGGAGTTCATGTCCAGCGGCCCCTCGGTCGTGCTGGCGCTGGAGGCCGAGAACGCCGTCAGCCTGTGGCGCGAGACCATCGGCAGCACCGACCCGGCCGAGGCCGCCGAGGGCACCATCCGCAAGCTGTACGCGGAGAACAAGGGCCGCAACGCCGTCCACGGCAGCGACGCCGACGAGACCGCCGCGCAGGAGATCGCCTTCTTCTTCAGCGGCACCGAACTGGTGGGCTGAGCCGAAGCGGGTTTTGGTGGATGGATGACGAAGGGCCGCCCTCGCGGTGAGGGCGGCCCTTCGTGCATCGATGGCCGGCATCGTTCCGGGGCGGGTAAACCTGCGGCTATGACGGCCATAAGCCCGCCCAGGGGCTCGCAACAACATCGGAAGGTACAGAGGGACCGAGAACAGCCAGAGGAACAGAGGTGATCCGCATTCCGTCCTCTGTTCCTCTGGCTGTTGCCTGTTCCTCTGTACCCTGACGTCTGTTTCCCATAGGCCGACGTGAGGTAAGGTGTTTCTCCGGATTTGGTATTAAGATTACTCCTCGCGATAAGTGCGGCCCTTCGCGCATTGGTGGCCGACTTCGTCCGGGGCGGGTAAACCCGCGGCTACGAAGGCCACAAGCCCCGCCCAAGGCTCGCAAAGCTCGCCAGGCGGGGCTTCACCTGCTCGTGTCCCACGCTCCACATTGTTGTTTCGAGCGAGCGCCGCGCGGAACCATCTGCCCCACCGCACCTGGGCGCGGCCGAGAAATCTACCGTCAGGATTTCTGGGGGCTTGACCACCGGACGATGCCAGCGGAACGGACCGGCGGGACGCCGCCGGACAGGGTAGGTCGCCGTAAAGCGCGCGGTAGCCGATCGTGGATTTCTCGGTCGCGCCAGAGTGCGGCGCAATCAGCGGAAGTCGATGCGGCGCTCCTCGAACAACAGACGGGGCTGCGATCGCGGTCCTGCCACGCCCACCAAACCCTCTCCCTCACCGACGCCGCCAGTCCGCGAAGGCGGACTTCGTGTAGTTGTTGCCGCGAATTGATTCGCCCTTCCCGGCCTTGCCTCACACCTCGACTGGCTCTCGCGCAGCCTTAAGCCAGGGCTGCCGCACCAGGGTGATGGCGGCGGCCAGGCTAAGCGGCGGGCCGGCCAGGCTGATGATGGGCCGGGCCACGTTCCCCCCGCCCGCCATGGCGTACACTCCCAGCGCCAGCGCCACCCCCGCCGCCGCGAACGCGGAGATCACCCACTCGCGCGGCAGCCGCCGCAGGCTCCACGCGCCCAGAGGCAGCAGCCACACCAGCCCGTACCAGAAGTCCGGATCCAGCAGGTGAAAGCCGATCCGCGCCAGCACCCCGGACGACGCGGCGGCGAAACCAACCGCGAACGCCACCGGTCCTACCAGCGCGCCCGTCACCATCAGCCGCACCAGGACGACGGTCGCCAGCCCCGCGGCCACCATCGCGACGATCCACAGCGCTCCGCGAAGCGCGGCGGGTGAGCGGCGCCACACCATCCACCACCACACCGCCGCGATCACCCCGCCGAACACCACGAACGTCTCCTTTCCCAGCGCCGCCGCCACGCCAATGGGCACCAGCGCCCACCACCGCCCTTCGCGCAGCGCCCACGCCAGCAGCACGGCGGCGCACAGCTCCGCGGAATCCACCATCCCCGTGAGGTGCGCGTTCACCACCGTGTGGTTTACCGCCAGCAGCAGCCCCGCCAGGATCCCCACCGGGTGCTCCAGCCCCAGCCCCCCGGCGATGACGGCCAGCATGAGCGCCGCCGTGGCCACAAGCGCCGCGTTCACGGCCAGCAGGCCCAGGAACACCGGGCTCCACGTCCCCACGCGCCCGTTCGCCAGGTGGTAGACGGGCCGCGCCATGAACGGCACCAGCACCCGCAATGACCGGTGGTAGCGGATGTCCGGCCCCGGATTCTCGACGACCAGCTGTGCGTACTGCCGCGCATCAGCGAGGGCGAGCGTGCGGGCGGGGTCGAAGCGGTTCAGGGTGCCGTACCCCAGCCCCGCGCAGATCGCGAAGAAGAGCGCCCACACGATGATGGCCGAGCGCCACGGAAGTGCGGACGCGCGGCCGCCGGTGGAGAGAAAGGTCATGATCGGCTGATGGAGTCGGCGGGCTGCCCACGGGGCGGGGCAGGGAGGACGAGACGCGGCCAAGATGCACGCGAGCCGTCCCATCGTGCAATCTTGCCACGAGGATTCCGGCCGGGGAGTTCCGCTCAGGATGCGGCGCTCCCCGTGATTTCCGGGGCGGGATCGAAAGCTCTGCGCGTTTCTTGCAGCGGGGGCAGGATGAACGAAGATTGAACAGCGGCGGCGCGCGCGGAGCGGGATTCCGGCGTGCGCCGCACGGACCGGTCACGATCCACCCATCCAGACGAAGCCATGCGCAGAACCAGCGGCGTGCTCGCCGTAACCATCCTCGCGTCCGCCGTGCTGGCGGGCTGCACGCCCAAGAACGGGGAGTCGGCCGAGGCCGCGCCCGTGCAGGCCGGAACCGATCAGCCCGCGGCGGGCGGAAGCGCGTCGCAGCCGTGCACCCCGCTGGAGACGCGCAACGCCAACGGCGCCGACCAGCGCCCGGCGTTCGTGGGGCAGACGCGCACCTGCGGCGTGCGCTCCAACGTGGCGTTCGACGTACAGGTGGTGGCGCGCGGGCTGGCGAAGCCGTGGGCCGTGGAGCCGCTCCCCGACGGCGCGCTTCTGGTGAGCGAAAAGGGCGGCAACCTGCGCATCGTTTCCGCCAACGGGCAGATCGGCCAGCCGATCGCCGGCGTGACGCCGGTGGACGCGCGCGGGCAGGGCGGGCTGCTGGACGTGGCGCTCAGCCCCAGCTTCGCCACGGACCGAACCGTCTTCTGGAGCTTTACCGAGCCGCGCGACGGCGGCAACGGCACCAGCGTCGCGCGCGGCGTGCTGTCGGCGGACCGCTCGCGGCTGGAGCAGGTGCGGGTGATCCTGCACACGCGGCCCACGTACAACAACAACATGCACTTTGGCTCGCGGCTGGCGTTTGGGCCGGACGGCATGCTGTACGTGACGATGGGCGAGCGCTCGGCGCGCGAGACGCGGCCGCAGGCGCAGGAGCCGGGAAGCCACCTGGGCAAAACGCTGCGCATCAACCCCGCCGACGGATCGGCGCCGCGCGACAACCCCATGGTGGGCACGGCCGGCGCGCTTCCGGAAATCTGGTCCACGGGCCACCGCAACATCCAGGCGGCCGCGTTCGACGCGCAGGGGCGGTTCTGGACCATCGAGCACGGCACGCGCGGCGGTGACGAGCTGAACCTGGTGCAGCCGGGGAAGAACTACGGCTGGCCGATCGTGGCGTACGGCGTGGAGTACCAGGGTGGGCAGATCACCTCGGCGCTGGGCGCCGCGACCACGGCGCGCGCGGGGACGGAGCAGCCGGTGTACTACTGGGACCCGGTGATCGCCCCGTCGGGCGCGCAGTTCTACACGGGGAGCGCGTTCCCGGCGTGGCGCAACAGCCTGTTCATCGGCGGGCTGGCGTCCATGCGGCTGGTGCGGCTGACCATCGAGAACGACCGCGTAACCGGCGAGGAGCACCTGCTCACCGACCGCAACAAGCGCATCCGCGACGTGCGCCAGGGCCCCGACGGCGCCCTGTACCTGGTCACCGACGAGGACAACGCCGAACTCTGGCGGATCGCGCCGCGCCGGTAACGGCAGGTTTCACGCGGAGACGCGGAGGTCGCGGAGACGCAGAGGGGTGTCGCCCTCTGCGTCTCCGCGTTTCCAGGGGTAGAGGTGCGCTGTCATCCTGAGGGAACGCACACCACAGCTTGCATAACCACAGAAGCCTGGGCGCGACCGAAGGATCTTTGTCGGGTCGCGCGAGGCCCAGCCATCGGGGAGCCGTTCAAGTCCCTGAGCCGGGCTGCGCGTCCCGCGCGCCGGGGATGAAGCCGAAGAAGACGTCGATGGAGCGGATGCGGCCGTCCTGAAAGCGGAAGAGCTCAGCGTTGTGGAAGGTGCCGCCGGGCTTGCCCTCCGTCTCGTAGACGATGACGGCTTCATCGCCCTGGACAAAGATCTTGAGCGGAAAGCGGAAGCGGAACTCGCCGGCGTGCGGAAAGCAGTGGCTGAAGTACCGGGCCCGGTCAATGTGGTCGTCCCACGGGCTGGTAAAGACGAAGTCGTCCGCGAGCAGCGCTTCCAGCGCCTCACGGTCCGCCTCCTGGTAGACCTCGAAGTAGCGGCGCGCCAGCTCCGCGTTCTGCGTTTCAGGCATCGGTAGCTTTCGGATGGGAGTGGCGGGAGAGAAAATCCTTGACCAGCGCCCAAAAGATGGGCTTTTCGCCAGCGCCGTGGCCGGCTTTGGGGACCACGGCCAGCTCGCCCCTGGGCAGCAGGCGGTACAGCCGCAGTGAATCGTCCAGCGACGGGTCGTCGCGGTCGCCCGCGATCACCAGCGCGGGTTCGGTGATGGAGGACAGCTGCGCGTCAGTGTAGTCCGGCACGCTGTACCACAGCTCCGAGATCGCCTCGAGGTACGCGCGAAACGCATCGTCGCCCTGGGCGTGGTGATGCGCGGCGCGCAGGGTGAGCCACCAGTCCCCCATCGCGCGCTCCACCTCGTCCAGGTCCGCCTTGCCGCGCTGGGGAAAGCCCAGCTCGCCCACCATCCGCAGGTACGCCTCGCTGGGGCTGATGACCACGCCGCCGATGACCATGGCGCGCGCGAGGCCGGGATGCCGCAGCCCCAACTCCAGCGCGATCTGCGCCCCGTCGCTGTAGCCAAGCACCAGCGGCCGCTCCAGCCCCAGCGCCGCGGCTAAGGCGGCCACGTCGTCGGCCATCTGGCCGTAAGCCAGGGTGCCCGCGGGGTTAGCTGTGCGCCCGTGGCCGCGCGAGTCGGGGAGCAGCACCCGGTAGTCGCGCGCCAGGTCCTCCACCGCGGGCTCGCTCCACATCCCGCCCGTCGCCAGGCCGCCGTGCAGCAGAATGAGTGGCGGTCCCTGGCCCCGCTCCGTGTACCAGACGTGCAGCCCGCCCGCGTCCACGTACGCGCCGCCGGCGGCGATCCCCTCCGCAAGCTCCGTCATACGCCTTCCTTGCGTGGTGCGCAGGAAAGGACGACGATGCCCGAGGCAAACGTCCGCGTTCCCAACAGCTCCAGGTCCAGCCGTGCTTCGCCGGGTGCGAAAAAGGGTCGCCCGACGCCCAGGAACACCGGGTTGATGCCGAGCAGGTACTCGTCGATCAGCCGCTCGCGGGTGAGGGTGGCGGCGAAGTCCGCACTGCCGAAGATCAGCAGGTTCTTTCCATCCTCCGCCTTCATCCGCGCGACCTCTTCGGCCGCGTTCTGGCGCACCAGCCGCGAGTTGTTCCACTCCGCCCGCTCCAGCGTGGTGGAAAAGACGACTTTGGGAATGTCGTTCAGCAGGCGGGCCAGCTCGCCGGTCTGCGCGGACCAGAACTCGGCGAATCCCTCGTACGTCCGGCGCCCCAGCAGCAGCGCGTCGGCGGCGCGGAGCAGTTCGATGCCGTACGCCTCCCACGCGTCGTCGGCGCGATGCCAGTCCAGCGCCTGCCATCCCTCGCCCGGCCCCTCGTAGCAGCCATCCAGCGAGATCATGTCGCAGAGCACGACCTTTCTCATCCATCCCCCTTCGTCAGGTGGACATCCATCCACGGGAGCCATTCGTCGCCCTCGCGCCGCTCCCAGCGTCCGGTGAGCGTGTCCCCACCGTCGCTGAACACGCCGGTGAAGCGCTCCGTGTCGCCCGCGAACCGCCAGGTCCCGTCGGCGTGCACGCGCGCCTGCATCTCGCCCGCGTTGCCCTGGTCGTCGAACGAGCGCATGAAGTACGTCCCGCGCCCGGCATCCCAGCCGATGATCTCCAGCGCCCGCGCCGGCTCTCCGCCGATGCGCACGTCCACACGGTGCAGCAGAAAGAAGCCGCCGGGAAGCCATTCGTACTCGTCCACGCCCGCGATCTCCAGCGCCGGGGCGGATCCGCTCGCCAGCACCTGGCCCGACGTGCGCCACCTCCCGATGAACGGCGCCAGCGCGGCGTGCTCCGGACCGGGCCGCGGCGGCTGCGCTGCGTTCAAATCGCTCTCCATGTCGTCAGCTTTCCCGGGTGATCGTGCGGATGCGGTTGGCGATCTCCGCGCTGGACATGACCGCCGCATCCAGCGCCAGATACTCGCTCAGGGCCGCGGGCAGCGCTACGGGTGCCGCGATCACCGGAACCAGGGTGGCGCCTTCTCGTGCACGCGCGAGGGCGGCTCCCATCTCGACCATGGACCAGTTGGAGGTGAGATAGTCCGGCGAGACGACGAGCACGAACACCTTCGCCTCGGCGAGCGCGGCACTTACCTGTTCTTCCCACACCTGGCCAAATCGGAGCTCCCGATCGCTCCAGACATCCACGCCCGCGCGGTCCAGCTCGAAAACGAGGGCTTCCGCAAAGGAGCGGTCCGGCTGCGCGTAGGATACGAACACCTTCGTCGGCTCAGCCATGGTTCGCCTCCCAGGCGGCAACCCGGCCGCGCAACTGCGTGAAGTACGAGTCCAGGTCGTCGATCAGCACCGAATCGAGGCCCTTGATCGTAACGGGCGTAAGGCGGTCCGTCGCCAGCTCGTCAGGCGTTACGCCGTAGAGGACGGCAACGATCCGCTTCTCGGCCACCATGAACATCCCGATCTCTGTCCAGATGTATCTCCGCTCGCGCGCCGCCGGCGTGAACAGCACCAGCATCTCCGTCGAATCACGGGCTGCCTCGATGATCCTGGCATCAAAGGCGTCGCCGTGGTGGATGTGAACCGCATCCAGAAAGGTTTCGGCGCCGCAGCGCTGGATGTGGCCCTCGATCTGCGCCGCGACCCAGGTGTCCGTGCTCGCGTGCGAGATGAAGACTTTGGGTCGGCGCTCCATGTGCGTCATCCAGCCGCCCGGGATCCATGCGAATCGTCGTGCGCTCCGGGGGCCGCGCGGCCGTTCCACGCCTCGCGCAGCTCACCGGCGTAGCGCACCAGCAGGTACTCGGTGTGCGGCTGCACGCGGCACGCTTCGTTGCCGCAGGCCACGCGGACGCTCTCCGCCAGCCAGGGTGACGGCTCCACGGTGGCCGCTTCGCCACAGAAGGGGCAGGGGCGCAGCGTTCCGACCACGGCCCGCTGCAGGGGAACGGTGCTCTCGTCCACCATCATGCGCGTTCACTCCGGTTGTGGGGCACCGTCTCAGCTGGCAAAGTCGGGCGTGGCGCCGCGAACGGCATGGGCGCGGCCCTTCGGCTCCTCCCACTCCTCCTGCCGGCCCAGCGCGGTTTCGTCGAGCATGTAGTACGACCCGCCGATGGTTTCCAGGCCACGGGCGTAGATCGAGTAGGTGTGGTACACGTCGTCGCCCACGCGAAGAAAGCTGCTGCGCCCGGGGCGCTCCAGCGCCTCGCCGCTGTCGGGCCAGGGCTGGCCCATGGCCTCGTATTCCTCCTTCGTGCGGAAGTTGTAGACGATGGGCTTTACCGACTCGTCCAGCGTGACGCCGAAGTCGTAGTTGAAGTCGCTTCCGAACGACGAGTACCAGGGAAACGTCCACCCTTTCTTGGCCTTGTACGGCTGGATCTTCTCGATCGGGGCGCGGGACACGTAGACGAAGGTGGTGTCGCGCGTGTTCACGTGCCGCAGGTGCCCATCCGACATCTCGTCGGCGCCGGCGGAGCAGCTGGGGCAGCCGTCTTCCCAGTCGGGATGGAACATGAAGTGGCCCACCATCAGCTGGCTGCGGCCATGGAACAGGTCCAGCAGCGAGGCCTTTCCGTCCGGCCCGTGAAAGACGTACTCCTTGTCGATGCGCACCATCGGCAGCCGGCGGCGGTCGGCGACCAGGGCGTCCCGCTGGCGCGTAAGCTCCTTTTCCCGCGCCAGAAGCTCCTTGCGCGCGGCCAGCCACTCCTCGCGCGACACCACCCGCGGCAGGTTTTCGGCAATCTCCGTCATCGTACAGAACGCTCCGTGCGGGAGTGGGCCAGCCTTCAACGATCTTCGGTGTTTCTTCGCGCCGACATGTATACGTTCGCGGTGTCGTCCACGCAACAAAACATCTGGCGGGGAGGTGGATCAGGCGACGACGGTGCGCAGAGGCGTGGCGCGGCGGGTCCCGCGGGACCGCGCGATCACGCCGTCCAGGCTCCACGCGCCCGGTCCGGCGGCGACCAGGTACAGGTAGAAGAAGCAGTAGAGCACGGCGGGAGTGCCGCCGTTGGTGGCCGGCCAGAACGCCGACGGCTGATGGAACTGGAAGTACGCCACGGCCATCATCCCCGCGAGGATGAACGCGGTGGGCCGGGTGAGCAGGCCCAGGACGATCAGCATGCCGCCCACCAGCTCCAGCACCCCGCCGATCCCCACCTGCGACCACAGCTCGATCGGCGGCTGGTTCGGCATGGGGTTGGCGGGGTAGCCGAACAGCTTCATGGTGCCAAAGGTGATGAACATTCCGCCGGCGACGATGCGGAAGATGGCCAGCATGCGGGCGGCCCAGGGCGACGGGGCGGGATCGTAGATGGACATGGTTCGCTCCTCGATTGGGTGGTCGGTCGTGGCGCGCGACGGGTCAGCGCTTTTCCTGCTTCTACCCGTGCGACGAACGGCGCGCGGGGAAATCGACATCTCCGGCGGAGTCGGCGTTTTGGAACGTGAGGGCGTGAAGGATGCGGTTGGGGTGATCGATTGTCCAGACTGGATCCTGCGCGCCGGGGGCGTCCTCCGCTCGCATGACTCGCCCACCTCCCCAAAAAACCCCTGGGGGAGGTGGGGTTGCCGCGAGATCGGGGCGCTTCGAACAGCATCGGGCTGCGCCCGACCCGGTGCCCCTCCCCCGGCCCCTCCCCGTTCGTTCCTCACGGAGAGGGGAGAACTTCGGTCCCGCTTCGAACGGCTTCGGAGGGGCGTCCGCGCGGATTACATCGTCTGAAGGTGGGCGGCCAGCTTGTCCAGCGTCTGCTTGCCCAGCTCCACGGCGCCAAACTGCTCCACGCCCTGCTTCTGCGCGGCGGTGGCGAACAGCATGCGCTGCGTGACGCGCGTGCGGCCGTGTACGTCGTCGAGGGTCACGGTTACGTGAAAGGCGCCGGGATCGTCGTCCACGTCGTCGCCGTGCAGGTACACCAGGCGCTCGGGCTGCACGACCTCGTGGTAGACGATGCGGTTGGGCCAGTCCTTCCCGTCAGGTCCGTGCATGGTGAACCGCCACCGCCCGCCCGCGCGCACGTCAATCTCGTGCACGGTGTTGGTAAAGCCGTTGGGGCCCCACCAGACGGGCAGGTGCGCGGGATCGGTGTACGCGCGCCACACCAGCTCCCGCGGCGCGTCGTACTCGCGGCTCAGCACGATCTCGCGGTCGGCCGTGGAGGTGGCGGCGGGGGCGTCAGCGGTGGTCATCGTCGTTCTCCTGGTCTGCGGATGATGATGGACGGACGGCTGCTTGCCGCCCGCGCTCTCGTAGGTCGATCAGGGCTGCGCGAGGTGCCCGGCCAGACGGTCCATCGTCTCCCTCCAGCCCTGGACCTCGCCCTGGTCGGAGATCAGGCCGGTTTGGCGGACGGTGACCCGCGTGCCGTCCGCGTGCTCGGTGAAGCTGACGCGGATGGTGGATTCCAGGTTGAAGCCGGGGCGGTCGACGCGGGCGCCGGTGTCGTCGGAGAACCAGGTGCCAAAGACCAGGCGCTCCGGCGGCGCGACCTCGTGAAACTGGCCGCCCACCCACACGTCCAAGCCGTTTGCGTGACGGTGGAGAAAGTGCAGCGAGCCGCCGGGGCGCGCGTCCAGGGTGCACACGGGCAGCGAAGTGCCGTGCGGGCCAAACCACTGCGCAAAGTGCTCGGCCTGGGTCCAGGCGCGGAACACCAGCGCCCGCGGCGCCGGGTACACGCGGGTCATCATCAGCTCGCCGCCGTCCCAGTCCACGGACGTGGCGGTGGCCGTTTCACTGCTCGCTGCTGTCGTCATCGCTCTTCTCCCGGGTCTGCAGTTCACGAAGGTAGTCGCCCAGCCGGTCCAGCCTCTCCTCCCAGTGGATGCGGTACTGCTCCACCCATCCCTCCACGTCCCTTAGCGGGCCCGCCTGCAGCCTGCAGGGCCGCCACTGCGCCTCACGCCCCCGCTCGATCAGGCCGGCGCGCTCCAGCACCTTGAGGTGCTTGGAAATGGCGGGCATGCTCATGTCGAAGGGCTCCGCCAGTTCGGTAACCGTGGTCTCGCCCCGTGACAGGCGCGCCAGGATCGCCCGCCGCGTGGGGTCGGCAAGTGCGGCGAAGGTGACGCTGAGAGGATCGTTTGCCATGGCTCGGTTAACCACATGGTTATTTAACTTAACGGTAAAGTAAAGTGCGTGAGGCCGTCCGTCAAGCCTCTCGCCGCCGGGTGGGCTCTGGGGATGAACAACGAACGGGTGACTTGCTGACGCGATCACCCCAACCCGAAGCGTTTGCTCCTGTGGGAGCGCCCCAGTCATCCTGGGCCTGAGCTTGAGAGTGTGTTTAACAATCGACCAAGGGCTTGATTTCCTGAGGGGTCGCTCCCTCAGGAAATCAAACGTTGGGTTGTCTGAAGATCAGATTCTTATGCACACTCTGAAGTAGGCGCCGCGTCGCATCCTGCTCGTACGAAGAGCTTTGACGCCGGCCGAGGGATCTTGCCAGCGGAACCGTCACGCTGGATGGGTAGCGCGAAAGCCTGTCCCTCACGTTGGGAAATAAGGTTCTTCGGTTGCACGCAGGTTTTCGTGTGACTTCGGGTTACAGGTGGTGCGCTCCCTCAGGATGACTGGCGTGTGGTTTCGAAGATCACGAGAGCCCCGGTGCCGTGCTGGCGCCGGGGCTCTCTGCGCTCACGCGAAGCGGCGTTCGCCGCGCGGGCCAGGGGGCGGCGGATGCGGCGGGCCGCCGATGGCGACGGCGGAACCCACGAACGGGATCACGCTCGCATAGCCGGGCACCTGCGCGACCGGCGTGGCGGCCGCCGTGCCCCACTGGGTGATACCATTCGGCATCAGCTGGCGAAAGTCGTAGCGCCGGCCGCCCAGTTCGAACGGGCGGCTGCCGACCAGGCGCGCGGAAAAGACGTTCAGCGAAAAGACGGGCCGGTTCTCCGCACCCACGCCCACCGTGGTGCCGGTCACCACGCCCGTCCGCCGGAAGCGCGCGACCTCCTCGCCCGCGCCGAACGAGGCGGGGGCGTCGAACGTGGCCGCCGGCTGGCGGTTCAGGTACACGGCAAAGTCACCCACGGCGTCCAGCCCCAGCGACAGGCCGCCGTTGGTCAGCGGCTGCGCGGTGAACGGCTCGGCCAGAAAGGTCAGGTACGCCGTCCCTTCGCCCCGCTCGCCGCTGAACAGATCGGCGTCGACACCCTGCAGGTGCAGAAAGTAGCCGGCGTCCAGCAGCGGCCCGTCGTTCGGGGCCGCGTAAAAGCGGCCGGTGACGTACCAGGCGACCTCGCCCGGAAGTATCGTTTCCATCGTCCCTCCATGTGGGTGGCCAGGGACCCGCGTGACGCGCACCAACTTTGTCCGCGCCCGCGCCGCGTGCAACGCCGCCGCGTAGGGGAGGGAAGAACAAGAGCCCCGGCGCGTGGTAGCGCCAGGGCTCTCAGGCGTTCAGCGGATGGCCTTGCGCCGGCCCGCCGGGCTTACAGGCAGTTGACTTCGCTGATGTAGATGCAGTTGTCCGGACAGCCCGTGTCGCGCGAGCAGCCGTACGTGCAGTCGAAGTTGGGGTCCGTCGGGTAGCAGGGGCCAATCAGGGTCGGCGGTGCGGGCTGCGGCTTGCCGTGTCCATCCACCGTTCCGCGCACCTGCGGCGCGTTGGGAGCGGTCTCGAACGAGGTAACGGTCAGCTCTTCCAGCTTCAGCTTCTTCATGGGAGTGCTCCAGCGGAATGGGGGATCGGCGCGCCTGCATTCGCAGGCGGCTTGCAAGAAATATGATTTTACGTCGTGAATCGTGCAACTGGTGCGACCGGCCCGTTTTCTGTTTTGACCGAAACGAGTCATCCTGAGGGAGCGCCGCGCCAAACCGTAACTGCACCGCCGTATGCGCCCGACCGAAGGACCTTGCTTGCCTGACTGAGGGACTTGAACGGCTCGTGAGGCTGGGCCTTGCGCGACCCGACAAAGATCCTTCGGTCGCGCGCAAGCTTCTGTGGTTATGAACGTTACGGGCGTGCGCTCCCTCAGGATGACAGTGGGCGTCAGGGGAGTAGAACACTGGCCGTTGCGTCCGGCCGTGCCGCTCGCCATCGTGCCGCACCGTTCATCCACCGATTCTCACCAGGAGGCGCATGATCACCGCGGAGCTTTCCAAGTCGCTGACCACCCTGCTTTCGGAGCTGGTGGACGGCCCGCCGAAGTACGCGTACATGCTCAACCAGGGAGACGTCGGCCTGCTGCGGTCGCTGGACCGGCTTTCGGCGGAGGCGGCGTCGGCGTCCACGCAGGGCGGGGGAACCATCGCGGGGCACGTGGAGCACCTGCGCTACGGGGTTTCGCTGATGAACCGCTGGGCCGGGGGCGAGGAGAACCCGTTCGCGACCGCGGACTGGAGCGCCAGCTGGAAGCGCACGGCCGTGACCGACGCCGAGTGGGCGAAGCTGCGCGCCGGCTTTCGCGACGCGGCGCACCACTGGCTGGCGGCGCTGGAGACGCCGCGCGAGGTGAACGCCATCGAGCTGAACGGGGTGATCGGGAGCATCGCGCACCTGGCGTATCATCTGGGCGCCATCCGGCAGATCGACCGCACCACCCGCGGCCCCACGGCCGACGACTGACGGGCAATGCGAGAGCCCCGGCGTCGTGAAGGCGCCGGGGCTCTTTCCGTCCGCGTCACGCGGACTCATATCATCCCGCTGGCAAGAGCGTGCGCATAAGGCTGTGTCCAATGTCGGTTAACGGAGCCTTCATGGGATCGGCGTAGCTCCATCTCGGCCGGACCGCTATTCTAACCCGCGTGCCGGAGCCCTCGGTTCAGACCCGCCACACGCCGACTCGATGGTCCCCCGATCCCGGACGGGACAGGGGAGTCGAATCATCCAGCATTCCATGTCCCGGCATCCCCTGGCGGCGTCGATTGGCCTTCCGTACCCGCCCTACCTGTGGAACGTGGTCCGCCGCAGCGCCGGGATGTGGCTGCTCGCCCGGATCGCGTACGTCGTGGTCTTCATGGCCGGGGCGGCCTTCCTGGGCGCCCTCTCGCCTGCCGAGGTGATCGCCCTGGTGCTGCATCCGCTCTGGACGATGAGGGTCGTGCTGGTGGTGCTTGCGGCCATCGCGGTGTGGTGGGACCGGCGGCGCGCTCACGAGCTGCTGCTGCACGCCAACCTGGGCACCTGGCCGGGCTGGTTCTGGACCGCCTCGCTGCTCACCGCCCTGGTGCTGGACGTGGTGCTCCAGGCCCCGCTCGCGGCGCTGTGAAATGCGCGCGCAGCCCCTTTTCGCGGCCGATTCGATCGGCAAGTCGTTTGGATCGCGGACGATCCTGAAGGCCGCCTCCGTATGGGGCCGAGAGGGAACGATCTCGGTCCTGTTCGGGCGCAACGGGTGCGGAAAGAGCACCCTGCTCAAGATCGGGGCGGGACAGCTGCGGGCGGACCACGGCGTGGTGCAGTTCGCCGGCCGTGCCTACCTGCGCCCCCGGCTCTGCGAGCTTGCGTCGCGGGGCCTCTTTTATCTCCCCGATCGGGATCTCCTTTCCAGGCGTCTTACCCTGGCGGAGCAGATCCGCGCCGTGGAGTGGCGCTTTGGCGCATCGCGCACCGCCGAGGTACTGGAGCGGCTGGAAATCGGCGGCCTGCTGGATCAAACGCCTCTCCGGCTTTCGGGAGGGGAGCGGCGGCGGGCCGAGATCGCCGTGGCATGGATCCGCGCGCCGCGCTGCCTGCTCGCGGATGAGCCGTTCGCCGGCATCGACCCCGCCGACGCCGAGGTGGTCGCGGAGGCGTTCCGGCGGATGGCCCGGCAGGGGTGCGCCATCGTGATCACCGGCCACGAGGTGCGCCAGCTTCTGGCCACGGCCGACGACATCGTCTGGATGTCGGCCGGGACCACCCACGGGATGGGTACTCCGGAGCAGGCGGTCCGGCATGAGCAGTTCCGCCGGGAATACCTGGGACCCGTGCGCCTGGGCTGAAGGGCAGCGGCCTCCATTTCCTCCGAGCCGCGAAACGCGAAAAGCCCCGGCGCCGTTTCTGGCGCCGGGGCTTTCTTCCATGCCGTCACGCGCGAGGCGTCAGGGCGTGTACGCGGAGTTCTGCGCCTTGGGTGTGCCGCGCCCGCCGTCGCCGTACACCGACGTAACCGAGGCGGAACCCCAGTTGCTGCCGTCCATGTTGCTGTTGTCCAGCGCCGGGTTCTTGAGCTCGCGGCTGATGCCATCCTGGGCCGAGACGGACGCCTGCGAGTACTGCGTACGGTCCAGGGTCAGCGTGTCGCTTCCCACCACGCGGGCGACCTTGAATGCGTCAAGGCTGCTGGCAAGGGCTACCGAGCTGCCCCAGGCATAGTCCACCGGAACGCCGCCGTTGGTGGTGGTATTGGTGGTGGTTCCCAGCACCACGTAGCCGCCCGACGGAACGATGACGGACGAACTGATCTTGTGGTACGGGCGCCGTCCCGACGCCGCCGAATCGGCGACGACCAGGTTCTCAAGGTCCACCGGCAGCGAGCCAGCGTTGAAGATCTCTACCCAGTCGCCGTCCGTCTCCCGCGTGTTGCCGGCGGGGTTCACCAGCACCTCGTTGATGACCAGCTTGTACTGCACCTCGGTGCTTACCAGCACCCGGAACTTGAAGCTCGACACCCCGGCGGGCACGTTGAACTTCCACGGCTGGGGCTGGGAAATCTCGTCCTTGTGCAGGATCTCGTTGTACGTCTGGTACCCCTGGTTGGCGTTGGTGAAGAACGCGTTACCGTCCTGCTCGATCACGTCAACCGAGCCGCCGGCGCCCACCGGCTCTTCGAGAAAGAAGACCATGATCCCTCCGGCGGCCGGCGTTACGCCATCCGGGGTGCCCATGGCCTCGTTCATCAGGTTCTGCACCGTGACGTCCATCGAAAACACGTCGGTGCCGGCGTCGTAGTTCAGGTTGGTAGACGTGAGCGTGACCAGGATGTTCTGGCCGCCGATGATGGTGCCCTGGGCCTGGCCGGCGCCGGGGGTGGCGGGGCTGCAGCGTACCGACGGGGTGCCCAAAACCACCGCGCGGCAGTCCAATGCCTGCAGGCCGTCCGCCGGCTGCGGCGACACGCGCGGTGCGACCGGCTGGTCGGAGCAGGCAACCAGCACGCCCGCGGCAACAAGCATGGGTACCACAAGCCTGCCCCAACGGGCGGCCTCACGGCTGAAGCTGTGCATGGTAAGTCGATCGCGTGGCAGGGGAAAGCGGAGGGACGCGGTCTTGAACCGGTGCTCTGATTCCGCTCGCGCGCCGTCGAATCCAGGTCGGAGAGAGAGGGAACCCATCCCCCTTCCTAATCTGTTCAGCCCGTGGACACCTGAGAAGTAGGGTCCACACCTGAACATTAGATAAAGATGGTATAAAACCCTCGTTCAGACAAGTACCCACCCATAATGTGAGACACATTTTGTAGCAGATGATCTGGGTCGAGCTTTTTGGACTGGCCGGGCGTATGCGCCGCAGGCTGATGACCGCTATCGATGGCCTTGACAATAAAAATTGTCAAAGCTACTGTTGGGCCATGCTCGACCTACAGGTGATCGACGATCCGGCCGCCGCGGCGGTCGCGCTTGAGCCGGTGCGCAGCCGGCTGCTGGCGGAGCTGGCCCAGCCGGCTTCCGCCGCTTCGCTGGCGTCGCGGGTGGGGCTGGCGCGGCAGAAGGTGAACTCCCACCTGCGCGCGCTGGAGACGTACGGGCTGGTGCAGGTGGCCGAAACGCGCCAGTGGGGCGGGATTACCGAGCGGCTGCTGGTGGCCAGCGCCGCCTCGTACATGGTTTCGCCCAGCGCGCTGGGCCCGTCCGCCGCGGATCCGGAGCGCCGTGCGGACCGCCTGTCCGCCAGCTACCTGATCTCGCTGGCCGCCCGCATCGTCCGCGAGGTCAGCGGCCTGGTGCGGCGGTCGGAAGAGGCGGACAAGCGGCTGGCCACGCTTTCCATCGACACCGAGATCCGTTTTCGCTCGCCCGCGGAGCGCGCCGCGTTCACCCGCGAGCTCGCGAACGCCGTGACCGCGCTCGCCGCGCGCTACCACGACGAATCGGCGCCCGGCGGCCGGCCGCACCGGCTGGTGATGGTGGCGCATCCGCTTCCCGTTGAACCTCAGACCCAGGAGTAGCCCCCCCATGCCCGTGCACAGAGACGAATCCGGACACCGCTACGTGCAGGCGGAGGTCGAGGTACCCGGCACGCCCGAGGAGGTGTGGGACGCCATCGCCACCGGGCCGGGCATCTCGTCCTGGTTCGTTCCCGCCCGCGTGGACGAGTGCGTGGGCGGCGACGTGGTCTGCAGCTTTGGCCCGGGGATGGACTCTCTGGCCACCATCACCGCGTGGGACCCGCCGCGCCGCTTCGTGGCCGACAGCCGCGACGACATGGGGCCGGACGCGCCCGCGGTCGCCACCGAGTGGATCGTGGAGGCCAAAGCGGGCGGCACCTGCGTGGTGCGCGTGGTGCACCGCTGGTTCACCGACGCCGACACGTGGGACAACCAGTTCGAGGGCCACACTTACGGCTGGCAGTCGTTCTTTCGCGTGCTGCGGGTGTACCTGGCCCACTTCAGCGGCCGGCACGGCACGCTGGTGCAGGTGATGGGCGTGGCCCAGCCACCCAAGGAAGAGGCATGGGCCGCGTGGACGGGTCCGCTGGGCCTGTTGGGCGCGCAGGTGGGCCAGCGGGTGAGCACGCCGGACGGCGCGCCGCGGCTGGGGGGGACGGTGGAGTGGGCGGGGCAGCCCGCCTGGCCCGAGGACCTGCTGATCCGCCTGGACCAGCCCGCGCCCGGCATTGCCCACCTTGTGCCGCACCCCATGGGCGGCCAGGTTTTCCTCACGTTGCGCATGTACCTGTACGGCGACACCGCGCCCGCCGCCGCGGCCGAGGCAGAGGCCGCGTGGACGGCGTGGATGAACGAGAAGTTCGCGCCGGTGGAGGTGTGAGGGTGTGAGGGTGTGAGGGTGTGATGGTGTGAACGCTTCGACGGGGGGAATGATGCGAATCACGGGCGTGCTGCTGGGCGCCATGCTGTTGGGTGCGTGCGGGTCGGAAGGGGAGGATGGCGATCGCCAGACGACGCCCGATTCCGCGGCCGGAGCCGTCGCGGCTCCGGCGGTGATGGATACGACGACCGCGGCCGCCCCGGTCCCCGCGGCGCCGGCTGCAAGCAGCGCCGTGGTGCTGGCGGCGGATGGAGTGGATGCCGGGGGCGCGGGCAAGCTCGCGTTCGGCGGTGGGCGCGAGCAGGTGCTTGCCGGCGTCACCGCCGTGCTGGGCGCGCCGGAGGAGCAGGGGACGAACGAGGAGTGCCCGGCCGGGCCGCTTGCGTTTGCGCGGTTCGGCGGCGGCCTGGAACTCGTTTTTCAGGACGGCGGCTTTGTGGGATGGTTCGCGCGGGAGGGCTCAGCGTTGCGGACGGCCAAGGGAATCGGGCCGGGCTCCACGCTGAGCCAGCTGAAGGCGGCGTATCCCGCCACGACGGTGGAGGAAACCTCGCTCGGCCACGAGTTCGCCGCCGACGGGCTGTACGGCATCGTCACCGATCCATCGGACAGCGGCAAGGTGGAGGTCATCTTCGCCGGCACCAACTGCATCTTCCGCTAACGTAGTCCATCGTGGAACACGAGAGCCCCGGCGCCGTCCTGGCACCGGGGCTCTTGCTGGATTAGCTGCACCTGGGGAAGCAGATGCTTACGGACGCGAAGGTAAATGTCCTTCGTGCGGAGTGAACGGGCGTTTCGGCCGCGGCGCACGGTGCGGGCACCACGTCTAATCTCACGATCAGGAAAAACGGCAGGGTCACCCGGAGCGACGGAGGAAGCGGAGAACTGCAGTCCTCCGTTTCCTTCCGTTTGCTCCGTGGCCGTGTGAGAATCGCAGTTGAGTGCGCCGGGAACGAAAAACGGGGCGGGCCACCGGAAGCGTTCGCCTCCGGTGGCCCGCGGTTCTTCGTCCCGCCACCGTCCAGGCTCAGATGCAGCGGCAGGTGTCCGGGATGGTGCAGTCGCACGTGCCCCCGCAGGAGTGGACGCAGGTCGACACGCAGGTGGAGCCGTCGTCGGACCACTGCATCGGCGGGCACCCGGCGGTTTCGCAGTCGATGCACACGGTGTCGCAGCTCCCGTAGCAGCTCGGGTTGTTATAGGAGCAGAAATACTCGCAGCTGTTGCCACTGCAGAGTCCCCAGCCGGTTTCGCGGCCGACGACCGTTCCTCGGCGTGGTCCATCGTTCGCCGTGGGGTCAAAGCTGTCGACCTTCAGATCGGTGAGCTCCAGCTTCAGCTTGGCCATGCGTCGTCTCCGGGAGGATGGGGAGGGGCGGGTGCGATCGGCGGGAGGGATCGCACGCCGTCGCGGACGGCGCAACGCGCGCGGCGCCCGTGATGCCGCAATATACGCCGCTTGAACAGTGTCGCGTAGGATGTTGATCTTCATACCCGGAACCTCGTTCAGGAACCCTGGGTTCACCCTTCCAGGTTCCCATCTCAGCCCGGCGTGAGGCAGACGAGGTCCTTCGGTTGCGCGCCAGCGGTTGTGTGGGTTGAAGTTCTGCGTGGCGCTCCCTCAGAGTGTGTTTAAGAATTGTACAAAGTGAACTAGCTCTACCTATATTGTGGGCTCATGGACAGACGAGCCTACCAAACCGACATAACAGACGCGCAGTGGGACGTGGTGAAGCCACTCCTGCCTCACGTG
>NZ_JBMDXM010000152.1:0-5550 GCF_048594345.1 Longimicrobium sp. | reverse complement strand
GAGGGGGAGAATTCGACCGCGTTTCCGCTGGCTCCTGGCCGAGCCCAGCTGAATTCTCCCCTTTCTCCCGCGTCAGCGGGGGAGAGGGGGAGGCGCGGGCGCCAGCGGGATGCCCGTCGCCGAGCCGTAATCCAGCGGCGGCGGGGCCTTCACCCCGGAGCCGCCGAAGCCCGGCGGCGGCAGCGTGTTCCGTGTAACCTGTCTGTTCGCACGCACCTTGCCGTACGTCGCGGTTCTGCACGCTGCGACGGAGACACACACAGAGGCAACGACCCTGTGGCGAATGCCCGAGTAGAACTGCCGGATACGCCGGCCGCGTACGACAGGGAGCTGGAGCGGATCGAGATCGAGCTGCTGCTGGAAGGGGTGTACCGGCACTACGGCTTCGACTTTCGCAGCTACGCGTATTCGTCGCTCAAGCGGCGCGTGTGGAAGCGCATCGAGCACGAGGGGCTGCAGAGCGTAAGCCAGCTGCAGGACCGCGTGCTGCACGATTCGGCGATGATGGAACGGCTGCTGCTGGACCTTTCCATCAACGTCACCGCCATGTACCGCGATCCCGGCTTTTACGCCGCGTTCCGCGAGAAGGTGGTGCCGGTGCTGCGCACCTACCCGTTCATCCGGGTATGGCACGCCGGGTGCTCCACCGGCGAAGAGGTGTACTCCATGGCCATCCTGCTGGAAGAGGAGGGGCTGTACGAACGGGCGCGCATCTACGCCACGGACATCAACGAGATGGTGCTGCAGCGCGCGCGGGCCGGCATCTTTCCCCTGGACAAGATGCAGGAGTACACGCAGAACTACGTGCGCGCGGGGGGCACCCGCTCGTTCAGCGAGTACTACACGGCCATGTACGACGGCGCGCTGTTCAACGGCGCGCTTACGCGCAACGTGGTGTTTTCGCAGCACAACCTGGTCACGGACGGCTCGTTCGCCGAGTTCAACGTGGTCGTGTGCCGCAACGTGATGATCTACTTCGACCGCAAGCTGCAGAACCGCGTGCACCGCCTGTTCTACGACAGCATGGGGCGCTTCGGCATCCTGGCGCTGGGGAACAAGGAGACGCTGCGCTTTACCGAGTTCGAGGACAAGTACGAGGTGCTCGACGCGCGCGAGAAGATCTTCCGGAGGCTGGCGTGAGCGAGGCTCCCCAGGCGACGCCCGGCTACCGGGTGGTGGTGGTGGGCGCCTCCGCCGGCGGCCTGCACGCCCTGCGCACCATCGTCGCCGGCCTGCCGGACGACTTCGAGCTCCCGGTCGTCGTCGTGCAGCACCGCGCCAAGGAGTCGGAGCTGCTGTGCGAGCTGCTGCAGGAGTGCTCGGGCCTGCCCGTCTCCGAAGTGAACGACAAGATGCAGATTGGCCCCGGCGTGTGGGTGGGCCCGCCCGACTACCACCTGCTCTTTGAAGGCGACGGGTTCTTTTCCCTGAGCACCGACGACCCGGTGCGCTACAGCCGCCCCTCCATCGACGTGATGTTCGAGTCCGCCGCCGACGTGTACGGCATGGACGTCATCGGCGTGGTGCTTACCGGCGCCAACGCCGACGGCGCGCGCGGGCTGCGCCAGATCGCCGACGCGGGCGGCCACGCGGTGGTGCAGGACCCCGAGACGGCCGAGGTGCGGGTGATGCCGCGCTCCGCCGCCAAGGCGGTCCCCGAGGCGTGCGTGCTGCCGCTGGAGGAGATCGCCGCGCACCTGGCGGCCATCCGCGGCCGGCGCGTGCCCCGCTGCCGCACGGTGTCCGCATGAGCGACAAGACCGCCCCGGCCGCCGCGCCGCCGCTCCGGGCGCGCATCCTGATGGTGGACGACCGGCCCGAGAACCTGATGGCGCTGGAAGCCATCCTGGAGTCGCTGGGCCACGACCTGGTGCGCGCCAACAGCGGCGAAGAGGCGCTGCGCCAGGTGCTGCTGCATGACTTTGCCGTCATCCTGCTGGACGTGCAGATGCCGGGGATGAACGGATTCGAGACGGCGCAGCTCATCAAGAGCCGCGAGCGCAGCTCGCTGACCCCCATCATCTTCCTCACGGCCATCAGCAAGGACGAGCAGTTCGTGTACGCGGGGTACGAGGTGGGGGCCGTGGACTACATGTTCAAGCCCTTCAACCCCGACGTGCTGCGCAGCAAGGTGGCGGTCTTCGTGGACCTGTACCTGAAGACCGAGCAGCTCAAGGAGCAGGAGGCCCGGCTGCGCGAAAGCGAGGTGCGCGCGCTGGAGCTGCAGCACCGCGCCGAGCTCAGCCAGAGCGAGGCGCGCACCTCCGAGATCGTGGACTCGGCGCTCGAGGCCATCATCACCTTTGGCGACGACCGGCTGATCTCGCTGTTCAACCCCGCGGCCGAGCGCACCTTTGGCGTTGCCGCCGCGGAGGCCATGGGGCGGCCGGTGGATGAACTGTTCGCGCCCGAGTACCGGGGCGTGGCGGTGGAGGAGATGTGTGCGCACGCGGCGGACCGGGCCGTCTCGGTGCTCGAGGGCAAGGGCTCCGGCGAGCCCGACGTGCCGCCGCGCGAGCACTCGCTGATGGGGCTGCGCGCCAGCGGCGAGACCTTTCCCCTGGAGGCGTCGGTCAGCTGCCTGCAGCTGGACAGCGACCGGCTGTACACCGTCATCGGCCGCGACGTGTCGGAGCGCAAGCGGGCCGAAGAGGAGCTGCGCGAGCAGGCCGAGAGCCTGGCCCGCACCAGCCACGAGCTGCAGTCGGTGAACGTGCAGCTGCAGGCGCGCCAGCGGGAGCTGGAAAGCGCCATGGCCTCGCGCAGCCGTTTCTACGCCTCCATGAGCCACGAGCTGCGCACCCCCATCAACGCCATCCTGGGGTACAGCGCGCTACTCTTGGACGACATCTACGGCCCGCTGAACGAGCAGCAGGCGCGCGGGATCGAGCGGGCCAACCAGGCGGCCAAGCACCTGCTGGAGCTGGTCAACGACATCCTGGACTTGTCCAAGATCGAAGCGGGCAAGATCGACCTGGAGATCCAGACGGCCAACTTTCCCGCGCTGGTGCAGGACCTGTTCGTCACCGTCCGCCCCCTGGCCGACGAGCACGGGTCGGAGCTGTCGCTGGGGTGCGAGGAAGCGCTGGCCATCACCACCGATCCGCGGCGGGTGCGGCAGATCATCCTCAACATGCTGTCCAACGCCATCAAGATTGGCGAGGGCAAGCCGATCACGGTGGACTGCCGGTCGCGCGAGGACGGCGGTGTCGAGGTGGACGTGCGCGACGAGGGGCGCGGGATCGAGCCCGAGAACCTGGAGCGCATCTTCGACGAGTTCGTGCAGATCGCGCATCCGGACCAGCAGCTGGGCACCGGGCTGGGGCTGCCGATCTCGCGGCGGCTGGCGGTGCTGCTGGGTGGCTCGCTGACCGTGGAGTCTGCGCTGGGCGAGGGAAGCACCTTCCGCCTTTCGCTGCCTCCCAAGCTGGACGTGCGCACTCTCTCCGCCACCGAGAGCCTGCCGTTCCCCGTCCCCACCGACGACGACCCGCTCACCCCCGCGTCCGGCGAGTCCGCGTCCGACGAGGGCCGGTCCGAAAAGCCCGCATCCGACGCGTCCGCCTCCGCCGCGGGCGACACGGTGGACGATGGATCCACGGATGACGCGGTTTCGGTCGATGAAGACGGCACCGGCGCGGAGGAGGCGGCCGCGGCGGGCGGCGAAACGGATGCGGAGCCCGGCGCGGCGGATGGGGAGGATGCGGACGAGGATGACGCGGGCGAGGGGGACGAGGAGCCGCACGCGGCGCCGCTGGCGGGCAGGCGGCGGGGGTAGGGCCCGCCTACCCACTCCGGGCAAAAGCCCGGGGCTCTAAAGGCCATAAAGCCCCGCCCTGGGCTCGCGGAACTCGCCCGGCGGGGCTTCACCTGCTCGTGTGGGGCAGAGCCCGCGGCCGCTGGCGGATGAAGCCCTGTTCGGCGAGCGAAAGCGAGCTGGACGGGGCTTCTGGCATTCCCGCCGGGTGCATTCCTCCGACCCGCCGGCCTGGACGGGGTCGGGTCGCGACGTAACGGACTCCGGGAAGCCATCCCGGCCTCCGTGTAACGGATGTTGGTCATCCACCGAACATTGTCGCATCGTGCTTCCCGAAACGTTACGGTCGCGTTACAACAAGGGTCTACACTGCGATCAGGAGTTTGCGTGATCCTGACCGCAGAGGAGGAAGCTTGCAGAGCACTTCCGGGCAGGTGCATTCTACAGGCGTGTTCACCGGGCTCATCGGTGGCGCCAGCAGTGTGCCGACCCCCAACACAAGCCGAATGAACGCCCACATCCTGGTGGTCGACGACGAGCCGGACATCTCCGCGCTGGTTGCGTACCATCTTGCTCGTGAGTCGTACCGCGTGCGCACCGCCAGCAGCGGCCCCGAGGCCATCCGCGCCGCCGAGGTGGAGCGCCCCGACCTGATCGTGCTGGACCTGATGCTCCCCGGGATGTCGGGGCTGGCCGTGCTCGAGGAGCTTCGCCGGCGCCCGGAGACGCAGGAGATCCCCGTGATCCTGCTCACCGCGCGAAAGGAGGAGCAGGACCGCATTGCCGGGCTGCGCCTGGGCGCGGACGACTATGTGAGCAAGCCGTTCTCGCCGCAGGAGCTGATCCTGCGCGTGGGCGCGGTGCTGCGGCGCGTGCAGCAGGCGCCGCCGGCCGGGAAGACCGGCAAGGTGGTGCGGGTGGGCCCGTTCGCGGTGGACGCGGGCGCGGCGCGGGCGCAGGTGGACGGCCGCGACCTGGATCTGACCCCCACCGAGTACCGCCTGCTGATGACGCTGATGGAGCGCCGCGGGCGCGTGCAGAGCCGGCGCCAGCTGCTGGAGTCGGTGTGGGAGGTGACCGCCAACATCGCCACCCGCACGGTGGACATGCACGTGCAGCGTCTGCGCGGCAAGCTGGAGGAGCATGCTGACTGGATTGAGACGGTGCGGGGCTTCGGGTACCGCTTTCGGAACGAGCCTCCGCGGTAGGGCGGGAGGGAAAGTACGAAGTACGAAAGTACGGGACGATCGTAGTGTTGAGGTGCGGTGGGACCGGACCGGCCGGGGAGGGTCCGTCGGGCATCCAGGAGCGAATGAATTCGCTGCTGGAAAGGCGCAAAGTCCGCCGGTGCGGACTGTTGCCGTGCGTCTGGCGCGTCGTCGGAACGTGAGGATTGCGACAGTGGATTCCTCAGCTGGCGCACCGGCTTCATCGCACGAGCGAGGTTTTCGTGGCGCCTCTTCCGGAACGGCAGTGTGGCGCGCGGGCAGAACCTGTCCGGCCCGGCCTGTCACGTAGTTGAAGCCCCGCGTAGTTTGCGGGGCTTTCCGCTTTGGTTGCGGCGAGTTCACTCGCTCCCAGCACGGAGCCTGTCGGAGCGGGCCCCGTACTCTCGTACCTTCGTACCTTCGTACTTTCGTACTTTCGTACTTTCGTACCTTCGTACCTTCGTACCTTCGTACCTTCGTACCTTCGTACCTTCGTACCTTCGTACCTTCGTACCTTCGTACCTTCGTACCTTCGTACCTTCGTACCTTCGTACCTTCGTACCTTCGTACCTTCGTACCTTCGTA
>NZ_JBMDXM010000151.1:0-71791 GCF_048594345.1 Longimicrobium sp. | reverse complement strand
CACCCTCACACCCTCACACCCTCACACCCTCACACCCTCACACCCTCACACCCTCACACCCTCACACCCTCACACCCTCACACCCTCACCTTGCCCCGCCGCCACCCGCGCCCCATCATGTGCGCCTTCCGGGAAGGCTGGAGCGGCTGACCAGACCAGGGAGGCGACGATTTGAGCACGACAGCCGATCGGTGGATGTACGGCGTCCGCGTGCCGGCGCTGCTTGCGCTGGCCGCGGTTTGTACGGCGGTGGTCCCGGCGGCGGCACAGCAGCCGCAGACCGCAGCCCCGGCGCAGGCCCCGCACCGGGTGGATGCCCCGCGCGAAAAGGCCCTGCCGGCCGTCCCGCGGCCGGAGGGCGAGTTCTGGCGGTGGCTGCGCGATGGCGCGCGGCGGCTGCGCACGCTGGACGGTGGGCCGGTGGCCTTTGCCGCGCGCTACCGCATCAGCCCTCAGCTGGCGCGCACCATCCAGGACGCGGCCGAGGCGCAGGGGCTGGACCCGGACCTGGGGTTCCGGCTGGTGCGCGCGGAAAGCAACTTCAACCCGCGGGCGCGCAGCCATGCCGGCGCGCTGGGGCTTACGCAGCTCATGCCCAACACGGCGCGCTGGCTGAACCGCGGGATGACGACGCCCGAGCGCATCATGCAGCCGGAGGCCAACCTGGCCGCCGGCTTCCGCTACCTGCGGCGCCTGATCGACAAGTACGACGACCTGCGCCTGGCGCTGCTGGCCTACAACCGCGGCGAAGGCGCCGTGGACCGCGACCTGCGCCGCGGCCGCAACCCCGAAAACGGCTACTCCCGCCGTGTCCTGGGCACCGGCCTGGAACGCTACCGCGGCGACGGCCGGCAGGCGCCGGACTAGGCCCTCACCCCGGGGGCCTCACCCCGGCTCGTTCCTCGCCTGCCCCTCTCCCACAAACAGCGTGGGAGAGGGGATAAACGTCACACAGGCCTTCCGGCGAACCGGAAGACCCGTCGCGTTGAGGAGCGGTCGGCAACTCTGTTGCCGTTACGCAGTTGAAGCCCCGTTCCGCGAGCGCAAGCGAGCCGAATGGGGGGTATCGCTTTCCCAGCAGCGGGTTTACCCGCTCATCTCCGCCGCTCATCCTGCGCCGCTCATCCGGCGCCGCTCCTCCCACGCGTCGTCGCCCCGCTCCAGCTTCACGTCCCGTAGCGCTCCTCCGGCTCCCGCGCGCGTGCCCGCCGCTCCGGCCGCGTTTCCGTCGCGTCGACCAGCGCGGTGATCCAGGCGCGCATCACGGGGTCGACGGGGATGGCGAGCAGGTCGGCGGCGGCGCCGGCGGGGCGGGGAACGCGGGGGATGTCGACGGGCGGCAGCGTGCGCGCAAGGCCACGCTCCAGCATCAACCCACGCAGCTCCTCGATCCGCGACAGTGCGTCCTCCGTGTCCGCGGCGGGCGGGACGATGCGCGGGATGCGCGCGCCGAACAGCCCATCCGCGATCGTTGCCTCCAGCGCGGCGGCGCGCGGCAGGTGCGCGGCGAACGCCCTCAGGTCCGCGTCCAGCGCGCGCAGGTTGCCGGGCGCATCCACCGACACCAGTTCCGTGGAGAGGGTAAAGGCGTGCTCGCGCGCGTCCAGCGGGATCGCGCGGCCCAGCATCACGCAGCCGGGATTCACCTCGCCGTAGGGGTCGCGGATGCGGATCTCGGTACCATCGAGCAGCGACCGCACTACGGCGATCTCGTCATCCACCCGTAGCAGCACCTGAAAGGCCCCGGCGACCGAGTCCAGGAGCGCCCGCGCAGCCGTCCGCCGAGCTTCCGGCCAGCGGCCGCCCTCGTCCGAGGCGAGCAGCGTGGCCAGGATCGGCTCGCCGTGCGCCAGGGTCGGGCGCTCGGCCAGCGCCCACTCCATGCGGCGATGGACGGAGCGCAGGCCCGCGTCGCCCTCGTCGTCCGCCGCGCTCCAGCGCTCGCCGTACCAGTAGGTGGATTCCACCTCCAGCTCCAGCAGCGCATCGTGCGCGGCCCACGTTTCCGCCGCGGCGAGCACGCGCTCCGCCGCGCGGGCCAGCGCCTCCGCCGGGTGCAGCGCGCGAATGCCGGCCACCACCTCGTAGTCCGGGTGCGTCAGCAGCATCAGGGCGTGGCCGTGGTGCTCCAGCGCCGCCTCCACCAGCCACTCCGACGCCAGCGCGAGCGACGCCGTGTCCGGCCGGGGAAGCTGCTCCGCGGCCGAGAACGGCAGCGCGCGCCGCAGCCGCTCCATCGACCCGTGCAGCCGTGCCGCGGCCGCTCCCAGCGCTTCCGCGGAAGGGGCGCCGGGGGCGTCCACCACGTGCGCCACGATGCGCTCCGCCAGCGACGCCGCGTCGCGCGCCACGGCGGCGGACGGGTCTTCGCCGTCGGGGGGCAGCAGCGCGGCCAGCGCGGCGCCCTCGCTGGCCGTGGCGAGCACGCGGACGGCATGGGCCGCCTGCGGCGCCAGGGCGATCAGCCGCGCCCCGGCGGGAAGCGTGCGTTCGGGGCGGTGCGTGACGGATGCGGTCATCGGACGGCCTTGTGCGGGTAGATCTACGGGGCGTTCACCCCGTCCAACTCACTACGCAATATATTCGCCAGTATCTTCGCTCTTCGTTCGGGAAACGAATGGACAGGCGCCTAACCGGTGATCTGAGCCGATCCTACAACGTGCGGGGGAGGGGATTGGGCTGCTCCACAATCAGGTGTGGAATCGGGGGGAGCCGCGCGCCGACTGGCATGCTCTGGAGGTCCAGTCGCGGCATGCAAAGTCACCAGCGGCGATCTGGAGCGTGGGTCGTCGCGATCCGCCTGGTTGCGTGCCGTCGGCCTTGCCGGGGCGAATAAATTCGCGGCAACAACTACACAAAGTCCGCCTGCGCGGACTCGGCGGCCCAGCGGTGTGCACAGTTCCAGGCACCTGCGCGTCCGCAACCGGAGGCATGCACTGGAGCGTGTGGATCGATCCCGTCTCCATCCACCGAATTGTCATTCCGAAGGAGCGCCGCACCGCACCTGCCGACGTCCCGAACGCGGCGCGCGACTGAGAAAGCTACCGTCGTCATTCTCGTGACTGGCCGCAGTGCACGGCACCCGCGGCTACAGTCCGCGGAGGCGGACTTCGCGCCTTTCCAGCGGCGAATTCATTCGCTCCTTGTGCAGACGCGGCGGCGAGTGTGTGTGGGTTTGCGTGCATCTGCGCGTCCGCAACGGGAGGAGCGCCGCGTCGACGGGGGCGAGTCCCGGATCATCCCCGGCTTCTTACCGAATTTGCGGAAATGCCGGCGGTCCGTATCCGTCGTCCTTGCCGTGATGATCTGCTCCGCCCTACACTGCGGCGCGGTTGAAGCTTCGCGCGGTTCGCGAGGCTTTCCGCGGTTTTTGCGGCGCCTTCAGCCGCTCCCGAACCCTCTGGACTACCGCACTCGCATGCGCCTGATCCGCATCCTTGCGCCGGCCCTGGCTCTCGCGGCCACGCTCGCCGCCGCGAACCGGCCGGCATCCGCCCAGGAACGGCCGTTCGGCACGCTGCGCGAGCAGGCGCAGGTGCGGCAGGAGTGGCTTCGGCTGCGGCTGGAGCGCGTGCTGCCGCGGATCATGCGCGAGCAGGGGGTGCAGATGTGGATCATCCCCGTCCGCGAGTACGTGGAGGATCCCGTGTTCTGGGCGCTCGTCTCCCCAACGACGATGGCGGCGCGGCGGCGGACCATCTACGTGTTCTGCGATCGCGGGGACGGGCGCGGGGTGGAGCGGATCGCCATCGGCGGGAGCGCCCAGGGCGGGCTGTACCGCGTGGTGCGCGACCCCAACGCGGCTACGGGCACCGCCGGCGCGACGGTGCGCCCGGCGGAGCCGTACGGGCCGGACCAGTGGCGCCTTCTGCAGCCCGTGGTGGAGGCGTGCGACCCGCGCACCATCGCCGTCAACATCTCCCACACCCACGCCTTTTCCGACGGCCTGACCGCCGGTGAGTGGGAGCAGCTGCAGTTGTCGCTGTCTCCCGTCTACCGCGGCCGCATCATCCAGCGCGAGCTGCTGGCGCTGCACTACCTGGAAGAGCGGCTTCCGGAGATGCTGCCCACGTACGAGCGGATGCAGCGCGTGGCGCACGACATCATCCGCACCGCCTTTTCGTTCGAGGTCGTGACGCCGGGGGTGACGCACACGGAAGACGTCGTGTGGTGGATGCGGCAGCGGCTGAACGAGTTGGGGCTGGACACCTGGTTCCAGCCGTCGGTGACGGTGCAGCGGGCGGGGGTGGAGATGGGGGATTCCGCCAATCCCGTCATCCGGCGCGGCGACGTGCTGCACACGGACTTCGGGGTGACGGCGCTGGGGCTGAACACGGATACGCAGCACATGGGCTACGTCCTGCGCCCGGGAGAGACGGATGCGCCCGCCGGGCTGTACGCGGCCCTGCGCCGCGCCAACCGCCTGCAGGACCTGCTGCTGGAGGAGATGCGCCCCGGCCGCACCGGCAACGAGGTGCTGCGGACCACGCGCGAGCGGATGCGGGCGGAGGGGATTGACGGCACCGTCTACTCGCACCCGGTGGGCGACCACGGGCACGGCGCGGGGCCGCTGATCGGGCTGTGGGACCGGCAGGACGGCGTGGTGGGCCGCGGCGACGTGGCGCTGCGCCCCAGCACCTGGTTCTCCATCGAGCTGCAGGCCACCACGCCCGTACCGGAGTGGAACGGCCAGCCGGTGCGCATGGCGCTGGAAGAAGACGCCGCTCTGGGCGCCGACGGAGCCCGCCGTTGGGTCCTCACCCGCCAGGAGCGATTCCACCTGGTGCGGTAGGGTCGCGTAGCCGCCGGGATCGTGGCTCGACGACAGGCATCGAACTGGCGCCCGCCACGCCCCCTCCGGGCTCGTAAACCTCGCCCACCTCCCCCAAAAAAGCCTGGGGGAGGCTGGTGTTGCCGGTGGGGCTGGAACTCGGCGAACAGCATCGAACTGCGCCCGACAGGGCCCCTTTTCCCCCGGCCCCTCCCCGTTCGTTCCTCACGGAGAGGGGAGAACTTCGATCCCGCTCCGACAAGGTGCGTCGCACCTCCCTTCCCCGCGCAGTTTGCGGGGGAGGGCCGGGGAGGGGGGCGGCCCACCATCCCGCGCCGTCCCATCCGAAGCACCCCGCATCCCGCCGTAAGCGCGAGCCCCTCTCCCACGCAGTTTGTGGGAGAGGGGCAGGCGAGGAACGAGCCGGGGTGAGGGCCGGGGCCCCTACGCGTCGAACGCGAACATGCGCCCCATCGTGGCGCGCATCACGGCCGCGGGGGTGGCGCGCATCAGCACGTCGCGCACGCGCACCGCGGCGGCGTGCTGCCACTGCGCCACCTGCCCGTAGCGCAGCGACTCGCGCGTGATCCACGCCGTGCGCCGAAAGCGGCGGCGTTCAAAGGCGCGCAGCGCGGCCGGAACGTCGTCCGTCTCGCACAGGCAGCGGGCCAGGACGGCGGCGTCCTCGATGGCCATGCATCCGCCCTGTCCCAGGTTGGGCGTGGTGGGGTGCGCCGCGTCGCCCAGCAGCGTCACCCGGCCGCGGCCCCAGCGGCGCACCGGCGGGCGGTCGTAGGTGCCGTTCTTCAGGATCTCGTCGTCCGGCGTGGACTCGATCAGCCGCGGGATGGGGTGATGCCAGTCGCCAAACAGGCGCAGCAGCCGCGCCTTGCTCCCCTCCGCGCCGTCGTCCGCCCCCGCCGCCTCGTTCGCCGTCGCCCACCACGCTACCCGCCCTTGGCCGATGGGCACCGTGCCGAAGCGCAGTCCGCGCCCCAGCGTTTCCGTCAGTGTGTGCCACTCCACCGCCCCCGCCGGCGCCACCCCGCGCCAGACCGGGTAGCCGCGGTAGACGGGATCGCCGTCGCCCAGCACCTGCCGGCGCACCGCCGACCACAGCCCGTCCGCGCCCACCACGAACGAGCCCTCCACCGTCCCCGCCTCACCGAAGTCTGCCTCCACCCCGTCCGCCGTCTCCGACAGGCGCGCGAACTCGGCGCCGGTGCGGATGGCCCACGGCGGCAGCGCATCGGCCAGAACGGCGTGCAGGTCGGCGCGGTGGATGAGGACGGCGGGCGCGTCAGCGGCGGGAAGAGGCATGCCGGCCAGCAGGTCGCCGCGCGATGTGCGCATCTCCCCGCCCACGAAGCGGAAGCCGCGGCGCAGGATCTCGTCCAGCAGCCCCCAGCGGCGCAGCTGGCGGGTGGCGTTGGGCCACAGGCTGATGCCCGCGCCCACCTCGCGCAGCTCCGGCGCGCGTTCGTACACGTCTGCCTGGATGCCGGCCCGCCGCAGCGCGATGGCCGCCGACAGCCCGCCGATCCCCCCGCCGACCACGATGGCCGCGGCATTCGTGTCCGTCATCGTCCGTTTCCTCGCGCCCGTTGCCGTCCCCCGCCCGCGGCACGCGCCGCGGGCTTCAATCGGCAAGCTAATCGGCCCCTTCCCGGCGCAGGATAGGGAACATGACCCTCCGCGCGTGGTGATTTGCCCGACAGAGCGTGGTGCGGGGTGTGGGTGCGCCGACGGGCATCGAACTGCGTCCGCGGGGTGCCCCTCCCCCGGCCCCTCCCCGTTCGTTCCTCACGGAGAGGGGAGAACTTCGGGCGCGCTTCGGCAGAATCCATTCGCATCGTTCGTTGCCGCAGCGCGGAACGTTCGGTCCGGAGCACACCGCCGCCAGCCCCACGCCCAACCTCCCGGGCTTTCGCGCGAGGTGGGCCAGTGGTGCCGGCCCGGAGGGGGCCCGCACCGACGCCATCCGGAGCACCCCCCACGCCGTCGTAACGTCAAGCCCCTCTCCCACGCAGTTTGTGGGAGAGGGGCAGGCGAGGAACGAGCCGGGGTGAGGCCCCTAAGGGTGCCGCCCCGGCTGGCGTGTCTCGTATGCAAACGATCTTCCGGCCCTTACCTTGCGCCAGCGTCGCGCAGCACGTAACGCTCAGGGCAGCAAGTCAACCCGATCCGCTGAACACACGCGAGGACCGCCGATGCGAAAGCCGCTCTCCCTGCTGGCCGGTGCGGCCATCCTGGCCACCACGGCCGGCTGCCTGGTCTCCATGCCCAGGACCAACCCGCTGCCCCGGTGGGACAGCTCCCTGCTGGTTACCACCGAACGCCTGGCGGAGCGGCTGAACGATCCGCGCACCGTCATCATCCACGTGGGGCGCGACCGCGCCAGCTACGACGCCGGCCACATTCCCGGCGCGCGCTTTCTCCCCCTGTCCGCCATCGTCACCGAGCGCGACGGCAATCCCAACGAGCTGCCGCCCGCGGAGCAGCTGGAGACCGCGTTCGAGGGCGTGGGCGTGAGCGACAACTCCCGCGTGGTGCTGTACGGCGATATGAACGGGCTGCTGGCCGCGCGCGCCTTCTTTACGCTCGACTACCTGGGCAAGATGGACGCGGCGCTGCTGGACGGCGGAATGGAGCAGTGGCGCAAGGAAAATCGCTCCGTAAGCACCGAAGCGCCGTCGTCGGCCACCGGCTCGCTGACCGTGCGCGCCCGTCCGCAGATCGTGGTGGACGCCGACTGGGTGCGCGAGCGGCTGGGGAACGACAGCACCATGATCCTGGTGGATGCACGCGCGCCCGCCGAGTTCACCGGCGAAACCGTCAGCCCGGGCGTCACCCGCCCCGGCCACATCCCCGGCGCGCACAACATCTTCTGGCGCACCTCGATGGTGAGCGAGCAGGACACCCGCCTGCGCTCGCCCGAGGTGCTGCACGCGGCGTACACCCTGGCCGACGCCGCCTTTGGCGACACCGTGGTGACGTACTGCCTGACCGGCGTGCAGGCCAGCCACGCCTACTACGTCGCGCGCTACCTGCGGCGCCCCGTGGTTATGTACGACGGCTCCTTCATCGACTGGAGCCGGCGGGGCGAGGCGTATCCGGTGGAGCGCGGGACGGGAGAAGAAGGAGGGAACTGATGCACACGGCTTCGGCGACCAAAGCGACGGTGGCGTGCCCGCACTGCGGCCGGCTTAACCGCGTGGACCTGGCCCGCGCGGCCGATGGGCCCAAATGCGGCGTCTGCGGCAAGTCCATGCCCCTGGACCGGCCCATTCGGCTTACGGACGCGGAGTTCGACCGCGTGGTGGCGGATTCGCCCGTCCCCGTGCTGGTGGACTTCTACGCCGACTGGTGCCCGCCGTGCAAGATGATGGCGCCCACGCTGGACCAGGTGGCGCGCGACCGCACCGGCCGCGCGCTGGTGGCCAAGGTTGACACCGACGCCAACCCGGGGCTGGCGCGCCGCTTCCGCATCGCCTCCATTCCGACTCTGATCGCATTCAAAGGCGGGGCGGAGGTGGGGCGGGAGCTGGGCGCCATCCCCCGGCAGCGGCTGGACGCGCTGATCGACCGCGCCGGCTGAGGCGGGTGGCGGCGGATTCCGTCGTCCGCCTGGCCGGCACGGGGGCGTACCTTCCCGCGCGGGTGCTGGGGAACGCGGAGCTGGCGGCGCTGGCCGGCGTAACGGAGGAGTGGATCGTCCGCCGCACCGGCATCCTCCAGCGGCGCCTGGCCGCGGACGACGAGGGCGCCGCCGTCCTTTCCTGGCACGCCGCACGCGCCGCCCTGGCGGATGCCGGAATGGATGCGGCGTCCATCGGCGTCATCATCGTCGCCACCACCACGCCGGACCACCTTACGCCGCCCACCGCGTGCGAGCTGCAGGCCAACCTGGGCGCGTGGGGCGCCGCCTGCTTTGACGTAGAGGCGGGGTTCGCGGGGTGGATCTACGCGCTGGTGCTGGCGGATTCGCTGCTGCGCGCCGGGCGCGGCGACGCGGCGCTGGTCGTGGGCGTGGAGAAGCTGTCGACGGTCACGGACCGCGCGGATCCGTCCACCGGCCCGCTGTTCGGGGACGGCGCGGGGGCGGTGGTGCTGGCGCGGGGGGCGGGGCCGCGCGCGGTGCGGTCGCTCTCGTGGTGGGCGGACGGGCGGCTGGCGGACGCGCTCAAGCGCCCCGGCGGCGGCTCCGTGCGCCCCTTCGACGCGCGAGTGCTGGAGGAGCGCTCGCACCTGCTGCGGATGGAGGGGACCAAGCTCTTCAAGGCCGCTGTGCGGACGATGGCGCAGCAGGCCGCCGCCGCGCTGGACGCCGCCGGGCTCACGCTGGACGACGTGGGCCTGATCGTTCCCCACCAGGCCAACCTGCGCATCATCGAGGGCCTGATCCGGGAGCTGTCGCTGGACCCGGGGCGCGTGTACGTCAACATCGACCGCTTTGGCAACACCGGCGCGGCCACCGTTCCCATCGCCCTGGACGAGGCCCTGCGCGCCGGCCATGGGAAGGACGGCCGCCCTATCCTCCTCGTCTCCTTTGGCGCCGGTGCCACCGCCGGCGCCGCCGTGCTGGGCTGACGCGCTCCCGGAGTGCATCGTGCGTCCCATCTCTCTCGCCGCCCTCGCTCTCTGCGCCGCGTGTGCGGGCCTGTCAGCCGTCTCGTATTCCACCGCGGAGCGGCATCCCTCGGCCCATCCACCGGCTGAATCCAGGCTCCTGCGGCTGTGCTATGTGGCGGACGGCCACGTGCGGGTGATCTTCGTTCCTTGGAAGCCGGGGACAGGGGACACCCTCTCGACTGATTCGCTCCCTGTTTCCACGCTCGCGCCGGTCACGAGCGTGTACGCGTCCGCCGCCGAGTGGTACGTAAACAACGAGCCGATTACCGTTGGCGGTCGCCCCTATCGCCGGAACGGTCTGCCGCACGTAGTCGGTGACGGTGACGTCGTCAAGGTCGGTGAGTTTCGCGGCGTCGGCGTGTATGCCGAGGTGGCGGATACGGCTGTGGTGAGAGTGTACCTTCCGACGCGGCCCGGATGCGAGTTCCAGCCGTACGTGGACGTGGATTCGATGCTTGCATTCGATCGATGGGCGGCGCATCCGGAAGTGGCGACTGATGCATTCGATCACCACCGTTCGCCATCATCCCGATCCGCTCCGTCCACGTGAACCCGCCCATCCAGCCGGTCCCGCCCTCCGCCGCGCTGCGCGAGGCGTTCGGCGACATCGACATTTACCTGTTCGACCAGCTGCTGCGCGGGCGCTTTGACGGCGTGCGGACGGTGCTGGACGCGGGGTGCGGCGGCGGGCGCAACCTGGTCTGGCTGCTGCGCGCCGGCTTCGACGTGCACGCGGTGGATCGCGAAGCCGGCGCGGTGGAGCGGGTGCGGCGGATGGCGGCCCAGCTTGCGCCCGCGCTGCCGCCCGAGAACTTTCGCGTGGCGGAGGTAGATGCGCTGCCCTTCGCCGACGCCTCGTTCGACGTCGTGATCAGCAGCGCCGTGCTGCACTTTGCCGCGGACCCGGCGCACTTCGGGCGGATGGTGGACGAGATGTGGCGGGTGCTGCGGCCCGGCGGGCTGCTGTTTGCGCGGCTGGCCAGCAGCATCGGCATCGAGGCGCGGGTGCGGCCGACGGGTGAGGGGCGCTACCGCCTGCCGGACGGCTCGGAGCGGTTCCTGGTGGACGAGGCCGGGCTGCTGGCGCGCACCGAGGCGCTGGGCGGCGTGCTGCTGGACCCCATCAAGACCACCAACGTGCAGAACCTGCGCGCAATGACCACCTGGGTGGTGCGCAAACCGGGTTGACCGCCATGGAGCAGACGCGCCCACGACGCCTGTCGCGCTGGATGCCGGAGGCGACGGTCCACACGATCTCGCCGCAAGCGTTCTGGATCGGCTGCGCCTTGCTTCTGGCCCTCACGGGGGTGGTGCTGTATCGATCCGTCTCGCTGCGGTACGCGCTGGCGTTGCTCGTGCCCGTGTTCGCCATCCAGGCGGCGTTGCGGCAACGGCGCATGCGGCGGCTGGCCGCGGAGCGCCAGGGCGAAAGCATCTGCACCTTCGCGCGCGCCCTGGACCCGCGGTCGGTCGATCCGTGGATCATCCGCGCCGTCCACGACCAGCTGCAGCCCTACGCCCGCGTCGACGGGATGCTGGTGCCGCTGCGCCCCACGGACCGCCTGTACGAGGAGCTCGGCCTGGACGACGACGAACTGGACGACGTGGCGCGCGACATCGCGGAGAGTACGGGACGCACGCTGGAGGGCGCGGAGCGCAACCCGGTGCGCACCGTGTTCACCGTGGGTGACCTGGTCCGCTTCTTCGCGCACCAGCCCCTCGCCTCGTGAGCCACGAAACGAGGGATAAAGGCGGAGGCGGAAGATGTGGAAAGCGGGAGACCTGTGGATTCCGCCGGAGAAGCGGAGAATCTACCGGGAGGATCGAGGGATCGGCTATCCGCGCAAGCGCTTCCGCCACGCGCGGCGCTACTACCGCAAGCTGCGGCGCGAGGCGGAATCCGACCGCATCCCCAGCGATGGCCAGGGGTGGTTTGACATGTGGCACACGCACCCGGACTGGCGCGGCGACGGCAATCGCGGCGGCGGCCATCGGCGCCGGCACCTGGCGGCGGGCTTTACCATCTTCGAGCGCTACCTGGCCCAGGCCGCGCGGATCGGCGAGCCCATGCAGGTGTTCATGAGCATCGACGCACTGGACTCGTCACATGACGCGGTGTGGGTGCACACGCCCAATCCCAACCGCGAGAATTTTCCGTTCCGCTTCGAGGGCACCGAGTGGAACGTGGAGCCGCCCGTTATCCTGCGCGAGTTTCTGCATGGACGTCCCTGGCAGCTGGGCCGCGCCAAGGGCTCGCCGGGCTTCTACTGGGTGCGGCACATCAACAAGGATGATGCGTGATGGATGCGTCGCTGGTGCGGATGAGCAAGTTTCTCAGCAAGGTGTTGCGGCACGACCCCGGGTCCGTGGGGCTGCGGCTGGACGAGGCGGGGTGGGTGGATGTGGATGATCTGCTCGCCGCCGCCGCGCGGGCCGGGGTGCCGCTGGACCGACCTACGCTGGAGCGCGTAATCGCCGAGAACGACAAGAAGCGATTCGCGCTGAGCGACGACGGCGTACGCATCCGCGCCAGCCAGGGCCACTCCGTATCCGTGGAGCTGGGGCTGACGCCGCTGGAGCCGCCCGAGGTCCTGTTTCACGGCACCGCCGACCGCAACCTGGAATCCATCCGCGCGCAGGGTCTGGTCCCCGGCCGCCGCACCCACGTGCACCTTTCCGCCGACGAGGCCACGGCGGTGAACGTGGGCAGGCGGCACGGGCGGCCGGTGGTGCTGCGCGTGCAGTCGGGCGAGCTGCACCGCGCCGGTCACCCCTTCTTCCGCAGCGACAACGGCGTCTGGCTCACCGCCGCCGTCCCGCCCGGGCACATCCACTTCCCCGCCGGCTGATCCGGAATCCGAGAAATCGCAGGTTTCACGCGGAGACGCGTGAGATCCGTTCTTCTACGGACTCGCGATAAAGATTGGGGGTCGGCGAGATCGAACTCCGTTGACTCCGTTAACTCCGTGTGAGGCGTTCTTTTTCTCCTCCGCCCAAATCACTCTCCGCCGGACGGAGGCGAGATCTCGATCTCCCAGCTGGTGCGGATGTCCGGCGCCAGCGACGCCGCGACGGAGCAGTACTTGTCGAACGAAAGCTGCACCGCGCGCTCCACGTGCTCGCGCGGCGAGTCGGTGGATACGCGATAGGTCAGATGCAGGTCCGTGAGCCGCCGCGGAGGCTCCGCCGCTCGCGAAAAGCGTACGGACACGCTGGCGGCCGTGGGCGGCGTGCGGCGCTTTTCCAGGTAGTCCACCACGTCGATGGCGCTGCACGATGCAAGGCTCACCACCAGCGCGTCCACCGGGCTGGGCGAGCTCTCCCGCTTGCCATCCACCAGCAGCGTGGGCCCGCCCGCCGGCCCGCCGCGCCAGCGCATCTCGCCCTCCCACTGCACCTCGATCGGGTACTCCACGGGCACTCCGTCCGGCATCGTTCCCTCCCAAGTCAAAAGCCCGCCCCGGTGTGGGGCGGGCGCTGCATTCGTCCGCCGTGCGCTTGCGTCAGTAGCGCGGCGGCGGCGGATCGCGCGGTTTGGTGCGGTTGGTGGCGCTGATGATTCCGATGCCGATCATCACGATCACCCCCACCGCAATCCACGTCGTAGGCACACCCAGCAGGCTGGCCGCGATCGCCAGACCGATGACCAGCACGATAAAACCGATCAGGAACGTTGCGAAAGACGACATGCGATCTCTCCGGGCTCGGGTTCTTCCCCGCTTCGATGCAGAAGCGGTGCCGGAATGGACGGAGCGTCGGATCCGGGAACGTGCCGCCGTCCCGACTCCATCGTTGAACGATCCGCGGATTGACGCCGCTTGCACGGAAATCTTACACCGAATCCGGAAAAACACATCGGAAGGTACAGAGGAACCGGGAACAGCCAGAGGAACAGAGGTGATCCGCATTCAATCCTCTGTTCCTCTGGCTGTTCTCTGTTCCTCTGTATCCTGACCTCTGTTTTCAGTAGTCCGACTTGAGGTGAGGTGTTTTGCCGGATTCGGTATCAGGAAACAGCACGAGAAAAAATCTGTTGACTCTGTTGAACCTGTGTGAGGCCTGTTCTTTTGCCGGTCCGCCGAACGTCTTCAACCCCCGCAACCGCCACCCCTTGGTGAATCAGCACCATGCGGATAAATTCACCGTCTCCCTCCGCCACCACGCCGCCGCTTTTCGCATCGTCCCCACGCAGATGAAGCACATTCGCCGCCTCGGGGCGCTGTTCGCGCTCGCGTCCGCAGCAGCCTGCGCCGACCAGCCGGGCGCCTTTGACCCATCCACCATCCCCGCGCCCGAGCCGCCGCTGGCGGCGCTGCAGTGCACCGTCACCATCGCGCGCGGCGAAATGCGCTGCGGCGCGGCGGCTTCCACCGGTGGCGCCATGGGCGACCTGATGGTGGGCGGACAGGGCACCTACGTGCAGCTTCGCTCCGCCAACGCGCGCTACGACACGGCCAACCAGGTGTTCTCCATCGACGTGACGATGCAGAACCTGCTGGGCCAGCCCGTGGGTACGGAGGACGGCACGACGCCCAGCGGCATCCGCATCTTCTTCTACACCCCGCCGGCCGCCAGCGTGGGCAACGGCACCGTGGAGGTGAACAACCCCGACGGCACCGGCATCTTTACCGAGGCCGGACAGCCGTACTTTCTGTACCCCGAGATCCTGGCCGCGTACGAGCGCACCGCGCCCAAGCCGTGGAAGTGGAACGTAGGACCCGAGGTGGAGTCGTTCAACTTCCAGGTCTACGTTTCCGCGCGCGTGCCCAACGAGCAGGGCGTGCTGCGCGGGACGCGCGAGCAGGGCGACGTGGTGTCGCGCGACATCTACACCATCTGGGGCACCGGGCCCAATGACATCTGGGCGGCCGGCGGCGGGGTGATGATGTACAACAACGGCACGCGCTGGGTGGTGATCCCCGGCGAATGGGCCGGCGTGACGGGCATCCACGGCACCGCCACGGACGACGTGTGGGCGGTGGGCGGCAACTACGGCGAGATCAACCACTTCGACGGTCGGCGGTGGAGCAAGGTCCCCGTCATCAACGAGAACTGGAACGGCGTCTGGGCACAGGCCCGCGACAACGTCTACGTTACCGGCGGCGCCTTCGGAAACACCCTGCGGTGGAACGGCACGGGGTGGGAGACGGTGTTCGGGGCCGTGAAGGGGCGCAGCTTCAGCGGCGTGTGGGGCTTTGGCGAGGACGACGTGTTCGTGGCGGGCGGATGGTGGAACGTGGCGCAGCAGCGCACGGACGGATGGGTGTGGCACTGGGACGGCGCCGCGTGGGACAGCACGGCCGTGGACGGGCAGATCAGCGCCATCTGGGGCACGTCGCACAACGACGTGTACGCCGTGGGCGGCGGCGGGCGCATCCACCACTACGACGGCACCGCGTGGAGCCGCGTGGACGGCGGCGTGACCACGTACGGGCTGCGCGACGTCTGGGGCACGGGGCCCGACGACGTGTGGGCCGTGGGCGGCGGATACCACCTGGGCGGACCCGAGGCCACCGTGCTGCACTACGACGGCACCTCGTGGACGGAGGTGCAGACGGGCGGCCCCGCGACGGCCGCCGCAGTCTACGCGCCCAACCCCGACAAGGTGTACGTGGTCGGCTACCGGGGGATGATCCACAAGCGCTCCGGCGGCCACTGGGTCGCGGAGACCACCGGCCAGCACTCGCTGATCAGCGGCGTGGCACCGGTCTCGGAGCGCGACGTCATCACCGTGCAGTGCGACGGGGTGCGGCGGCAGACCGGCCCGGGCCAGTCCTGGCAGACGCTCTACACCACACCCCAGTTCAGCTGTCTGGAAAAGGTGTGGATCACCCCCGGCGCGTCGCAGATCTTCGCGGTGGGCTCCGGAATCTCGGGAGAAAGCATGCTCCCGTACGCGCAAGGGCTGGTGGTGCGCTGGGACGGCAGCCAGTGGACCCGCACCTGGATTCCGGACGTGCAGTACCTGACCGGCGTGTGGGGGCTGGATTCCACGCACGTCTACGCGGTGGGCTACGGAAACAACCAGGGGCAGCAGGTGCCGCGCGCCTTTGTGTGGGACGGAGCCGCCTGGACGGAGATGGTGATCCCCGCGGAGATGGGCGGCGGCCAGCTGTACGGTGTGTGGGCCAGCTCGCCGGACGACGTGTGGGTGGTGGGCACCATGGTGCTGCGCTGGAATGGCATCTGGTGGAGCCGGCAGTACGTGCACGAGTGGAGCGACAACTTCCGCGACGTGTGGGGCAGCGGGCCCGACAACGTGTTCCTGGCGGGCGGCCGCGTGGCGCACTGGAACGGCACCGCGTGGAGCAGCTTCTATCCGCGCAACAACTACCAGGGGCTGGGGGTGTGGGGAAGCGGGCCCGACGACGTCTACGTGGTGGGCAGCCAGACCCTGCACTACAACGGCAGCACGTGGACCGAAGCCAACATCGAGACCGCCAGCAACCTCCACGACATCGTGGGCCTGGGTCCGCGCCACGTGTGGGCGGTGGGCGAAGGCGGCGCCATCATGCGCGGCCGGCGCTGACCTTCCGCGGCGCGCCGCTATAAGCATCAGAGGACGCGGAGGTGGATTCGATCCATCTCCGCGTCCTCATTCCGTTCCGCCTCCCCTTGGCCATGGAGTTCGCGGACGGTTCTCCAGATCGCGCATCAGGTGGTGCGATCGACACCCGTCCATGCGCTCCGGAGATCATCCGCCGATCCGCATGCCTTCCCCCCAAAAAACGCGGATGGCCCCCTGCCGCATTCCGTCCACTACCCGTTCCCGAAGCTCTTACCAAAGATCACGCCTCGTCGACATCCCCCATCTGCACCCGACACCAGGAATCCGGCTTCCTGCCGCGAGGTCCGGGAAAACGCTACGAACAAACTCTGTTGACCCTGTTGACTCTGTGTGAGGCCCATTCTTTTGTCTCACACCGCGAACCCGGAGGAAACGGCACGAGAAAACTCCGTTGACTCCGTTGACTCCGTGTGAGGCCTATTCCCCTGGCGCCTCGCCACCGGTGCCGAGGCGCGGCAGGTGCTTTGCCGCGAGCGCGTCCAGCCAGCCGTGGATGCCGCCGTTGGTGGCCAGCACGCGGCCGGTGTGCAGCGGCGGATCCGCGTCGCCCGGCCAGCCGGTCACGAGTCCGCCCGCTTCGTGGACGAGGAGCATCCCCGCCGCCACGTCCCACGGCGCCAGGCCGATCTCGAAGAACCCGTCCACCCGCCCCGCCGCCACGAACGCCAGGTCCAGCGCCGCGCTGCCGGCACGCCGCACGTCGCGCGAGCCGCGGATGGCGTCGGCGACCAGGAGCATGTAGGCGTCCAGCTCGCCCTTGCCGCGCTTGAAGGGAAAGCCCGTCGCCAGCAGCGCGCGGGTGGGATCGTCCGTCTCGGTGACGCGGATCCGCGCGCCGTTCATCCAGGCGCCGCCGCCGCGGGTGGCGCGGTACACCTCGCCCAGCAGCGGCGCGTGGATCACCCCCGCCGCCAGCCCCTCGTCGTCCGCGAAGCCGATGCTCACGCAGACGAACGGGTGCCCGTGGATGAAGTTGGTGGTCCCGTCGATGGGGTCCACGTACCAGCGCCGCCCCGCGTGCACCCGCTCGGACGAAAGCTCCTCACCGATGATGCGGTCGCCGGGAAAGCGGGCGCGGATCACGTGGGCGATGGTGCGCTCGGCCGCCTCGTCCACTGCGGTAACGAGGTCCGCGCGCCCCTTTTCGCGCACCTCTTCGGCGCCGCCGCGGCCCAGGATCAGGGCGGCCGCGGCCGAGGCGGCCTGCAGCGCGGTTTCAAGCTCGGGCGCGAACGGCGCCGTGTCATCCGTCATCCGGAACTCCGGTCGTCCGCCGGCGGTACGCAGAGCGCCCAATGCGCCGCCCCACGCGGCGGTGGCGCGGGGCCGCGGCAACCTGTACATTGCGCCGTCCGCACGCAAGAAAACCCGTAACACACTCGCAGCCACCACCGCGGCTTCCTGCCGCGGACGCGTGCATCCATGCGCGCGCCGGCCAACCCCGACCCTTTTCGACCCGCATGAGCAAGCACCCCTCCCAGGCGTACGCAGGCGGCGGCGGAATCCCGCACGCGGCTTCGCAGGACACCGGCTTTTTTGGCCACCCGCGCGGCCTGTCCACGCTGTTCTTTACCGAGATGTGGGAGCGCTTCTCGTACTACGGGCTGCGCCCCCTGCTGGTGCTGTTCATGGCGGCGTCGCTGGCCCAGGGCGGCTTTGGCTTCGACCGCGGGCAGGCGTCGGCCATCGTGGGCATCTACGGGTCGCTGGTGTACCTGGCCTCGCTTCCCGGCGGGTGGGTGGCCGACCGGCTGCTGGGGCTGCGGCGCGCCATCTGGTGGGGCGCCGTGCTCATCACCGCCGGCCACTTTTCCATCGGCCTTTCCGGCCTCGCGGGGCAGGGGACGGCGGGCAAGGTGTGCTTTTTCCTGGGCCTGCTGCTCATCGTCTGCGGTACCGGGCTCCTCAAGCCCAACATCAGCGCCATCGTGGGCGACCTGTACCCCGAGGGCGGCGCCCGGCGCGACGCGGGCTTCTCCATCTTCTACATGGGCATCAATCTGGGCGCCTTCGCGGGCCAGCTGATCACCGGCTTTCTGGGTGAGCGCATCGGCTGGCACTGGGGGTTCACCGCGGCGGGCGTGGGCATGCTGGCCGGCCTGGTCATCTACACCCTGCGCGCCCCGGGCACCCTGGGCGACCTGGGCTCCAAGCCCACGCTGCACCCCGACCCCGCCGTGCAGGCGCGGCAGGAGGGGCAGATCAAGATGGTGCTGATGGGGATCGCCGCCGTCATCGCGCTGGTCTTCATCCTGGCGGCGCTGGGGATGATCTCGCTGGACGCGCAGGTCATCGGCGGATACATGACGTTCGTGCTGGTGGGGACGGCGGTGGTCTACTTCGCCTACATCTTCATGTTCGGCGAGCTGGACGGGGGCGAAAAGAAGCGGGTGGCGGTGATCGTGGTGCTGTTCGTGTTCGCGGCCATCTTCTGGTCGGCGTTCGAGCAGGCGCCCACCTCGCTGAACCTGTTCGCGGCCGACTTTACCGACCGCACCATCGGCGGCTTCGAGATGCCCGCCACCTGGTTCCAGTCCATCAACTCCGCCTTCGTCATCCTGCTGGCGCCCGTGTTCGCGGCGCTGTGGGTCACGCTGGCCCGCAACCGCGGCGACCTGAGCAGCCCGGCCAAGTTCTCCGCCGGCCTGTTCTTCGCCGGCCTGGGCTTTCTCCTCATGATCTTCGCCGCCAACAAGGTGGTGGCCGGGGGCGGCAACGTGCTGGTTTCGCCCTGGTGGCTGGTGGGCAGCTACTTCTTCCAGACCGTCGGAGAGCTGTGCCTTAGCCCGGTGGGTCTTAGCTCCATGACCAAGCTGTCCCCCCGCAAGTTCGTGGGGCAGATGATGGGGATCTGGTTCCTGGCGTCGTCGGTGGGCACGCTGATCGGCGGCCTGGTGGGCGGCCACGTGGACCCGGAGAAGCTGGACCAGATGCCGCGGCTGTTCACCACCACCACGCTGTCGCTGATGATCGCCGCCGCCGTGCTGGCCGCCCTCATCGTCCCCATCCGCCGCATGATGCAGGAGCGCCCGGCGGCGAGCTCCTGAGGCTGGGTTTCGGTGTTTGGGAAAGCGCCGCGCGCCCGGTCGGGTGCGCGGCGCTTCTTCGTGAACGGGTGAACGGGCCGGGAAGGGCGAATAAATTCGCGGCAACAACCACACGAAATCCGCCTTCGCGGATTGGCGGGCCGCGGGGTAATGACAGCTGGGTGCACGTGGAGAGCTCATCTGACGGATTGATCCCCTGCCCGGCATCATCATCACCTGGTTACCTTGTCCCGTCACCCGCTCACCCGCTCACCCGCTCACCCGCTCACCCGCTCACCCGCTCACCCGCTCACCCGTTCACCCGTTCACCCGTTCACCCGTTCACCCGTTCACCCGTTCACCCGTTCACCCGTTCACCCGTTCACCCGTTCACCCGTTCACCCGTTCACCTGTCCCCGGCACGGCCTGAAATCCGCAGTGTACGGGGCGGGAGGATCCATCGAGACGGAGAACGGAGATGATGACGGACGACGAGATCGGAGAGCGCATCCGCGACCGCGGGCTGGAGGAGGACTACATCCGCGAGCTGATGGCCACGCTGGGCTTTGACCCCGCGGACGGGTTCACCATGGAAGGGATCGAGGCGCTGGACAACGCGCCCATGGAAACCCGCCGCAAAGCCGCCTTGCGCACCCTGGCGCTGGGCGAGGACCACGAGGGGGAGTAGGCGGATTGCCGCGCGCCCCGGCGGCGCGCTATCCTCACCCTCCCGCGTATCCGCCGCCCCGCATTCCGCACCCATGCGTCCGCACCGCCTGCTTGCCGCGCTGACCGTGCTCTGCGCGGCGTGCGCATCCGCCCCGCCCGCCGCCACACCTTCCGCTTTCACTCAGGCGGTCGCCGACACCGGCACCATTGGCGGCGCGCCGTACCGCATCGAGATACCGGCGGGATGGAACGGCGGGCTGGTGATGTACGCGCACGGCTACGAGATCGCGGGCACGCCTTTCGAGCCGCTGGCGCCGCGCCACGCGCAGTTCCGCGAGGCGTTCACCTCGCGCGGGTTTGCGTTCGCGCAGTCGTGGTACCGCGCGCAGGGCTGGGCGGTGCGCGAGGGGATCGACGACACCGAGGCGCTGCGCCGCCACTTCATCCGCCGCTACGGCCGGCCCGACAGCACCTTTGTCACAGGCCACTCCATGGGCGGCCTGATCGCCCTGGCCACCATCGAGGGGCGCCCGGCGGAGTACCAGGGCGCGCTCCCGCTGTGCGGCGTGTTGAGTCCCACGCTGGAATGGATGCGGACGATGTTCGACCTGCTGGTCTCGTTCGACTACCTGTATCCCGGCGTGCTGACGCAGTCCCCGCGCGGGCTGGTGGATCTTCCCGCCGCGCCGGCGCCGGAGCGCGACCCCATCGCAGCCGCCGTGCGTGCGGACCCGGAGCGCGCGGAGGCGCTGGCGCGGCGCTTCGCCCTGCATCCCCGCAGCATCCCGGGCCTGGTGTGGTTCTACGCCGCCATCTTCCGTGAGGTGGAGGAGCGCGCCGGCGGCAATCCGTTCGACAACCGCGGCACCGTGTACCGCGGCCTGGGCAACGACACCGCCAGCGCCCGCGGTGTCCGCCGCTACGCCGCCCGTCCCGCCGCGGTGGAGTACCTGCGCTCGCGCTACACGCCGACGGGGCGCATCGCGGATCCCGTGCTTGCCGTCCACACCACCTACGACGCCGCGGTGGCGCCCGAGCAGATGGACCGCTACCGCACCATCGTCCAGCTTGCGCGTACGGAGAATCGCTTTGCCGCCGCGTACGTGGTCGGCGACGGACACTGCGCCTTTACCCCCGCGCAGGTGGGCACCGCCTTTGACGCCCTGCGCGCCTGGGCCGCCACCGGCCGGCGTCCGGCGGAGGGGGAGTTGGTGGTGCAGTAGCGGCTCCGGACCGTGAGGGTGCCGCAGGCCCGCAAGGGCGAATCAATTCGCTGCAACAACCACACAAAGTCCACCTGCGTGGACTCGGCGGCCCGGCGGTTTGCGGCGTTCCAGGCACCTGCGCGTCCGCAACCGGGACAGCGGCCTGCACTGTGGCGTGTCGAAGCGCGCGGCACTCGCGGGTACAGTCCGCGAGGGCGGACTTCGCGATTTTCCAGCGGCGAATTCATTCGCTCTTGTCGCGGATTCGGCGGCCTGACTGCGTGCGGCATCCCAGGCACCTGCGTGTCCGCAACCGGAGGCGACCTCGCATCGATCCGCCACGTCCACCTCATCATCTCCCACTCTCCGGGCCCCACCAGTCTGCGGGGCGGACTTCGTGTGGTTGTTGCGGCGAATTGATTCGTCTTTGCCGAGGCTGATGTGACGCGGTCCTTCCCCCCACGCCTTGACTCAGGCGCGCGGAACCGGCATCCCTTCATCACGCAGACGTCCCCGCATCGCAACCGCATGTTCCACATCGATCCGTCCGACCCCACGCCCGCCGAGGCGCAGATCGTTCGCACCGTGCGCTCGGCGCTGGGGGCGGGGCTGCTGATCCCTGGCCAGCCCATGCCCACCGTGCGGCAGCTGGCGGTGGACCTGCGCGTGGGCGCCAACGCCGTCGCCCGCGCCTACGCCGAGCTGGAGCGGCAGCAGGTACTCGAAACCGTGGGCGGGGTTGGCACCGTAGTGAGAGCGTCGCCCGAGTCCATTCGCCGCGAAGAGCTGTACGACGAGCTGTGCGCCCTGGAAGACACCTTCCTGCGCCAGGCGGCGGAGCTGGGGTTCTCGATGGACGACGTGATCATTCACCTGGACAGCCGGCGCACGCCGTAACCCGCAAGGAGCGCATTTTCCATGGCAACCGACCTGGTTCCCTTCAAGACGTCCAGCACCGGGATTGTCTCGCCCGAGAACAAGGCGCCGCGCGGCAACGTGCTGGCTACGCTGGCCGCCGTGGGCCCCACCGCCGCGGGGATCGCCACCGCCGCGGCCACGGGGAGTGTCGCGGCGGCGCTGGTGGGCGCGGCCATCGGCGCGGTGGCCATGTTCTCCCCCAAGATCGCCAACCAGTGGGAACGCGCGGTCGTCCTCAAGTTCGGCCGCTACGTGGGGATGCAGGGCCCCGGCGTGTTCTGGGTGATCCCCGGCGTGCACACCGTGGCCGCGTGGATCGACCAGCGCACCGTCACCACGCCCTTTGCCGCCGAGCAGACGCTTACCAGCGACGCGGTGCCGGTAAACGTGGACGCGGTGCTGTTCTGGACCGTGTACGACCCCGAAAAGGCCGCGCTGGAGGTGCAGGACTACCGGCAGGCCGTCAGCTGGGCCGCGCAGACCGCGCTGCGCGACATCATCGGCCGCACCTCGCTTACCGAGCTGCTGCGCGGGCGGTTGCACATCGAAAAGGAGCTGCAGGCGCTGATCGACGAGCGCACCACCCCGTGGGGCGTGAGCGTGCATTCCGTGGAGATGCGCGACGTGGTGATCCCCGCGTCGCTGCAGGACGCCATGTCGCGCGAGGCGCAGGCCGCGCGCGAAAAGCAGGCGCGCATCATCCTGGGCGAGGCCGAGGTGGAGATCGCGAAGCTGTTCGAACAGGCGGCGCAGCCCTACCAGGCCAACCCGGTGGCCCTGCAGCTGCGGCAGATGAACATCCTGTACGAAGGCCTCAAGCAGAAGGGCGGGATGATGGTGGTCCCCAGCACCATGGTGGAGTCCATGGGTCCCGCCGGCGTGATGGCCGCCACCTCGATGATGCAGCAGAACCAGCAGACCCAGGCGCAGGCCGAACGGCTTCCCCCGGCTTCGAGCAACGGCCAGCCGGACGACGACACGCCCCTGCGCGTGATCCCCGACCTTCCCGTTTTTGGCGGCGACTCCTGACGCTCCGCCGACCCAACGAACGAACCCGCCCCGGCAGCCTGCCGGGGCGGGTTCGTCGTTCATGGTGCTGCACCAAGATCAAGCCGCGCGGTTCTCGCGCTCCACGGGCCAACCCAGCAGCTCCGGCATCATGTCGTCCAGGTGCACGTGTTCCCAGCAGGCGTTCCGCAGCTCCATGGCCTGCCCGCGGAACCATGCGTGCGTGATCTGCTTTGCCCGGTTGCCCAGGAACTCCACCGCGGGGACGTGGTCCGCATCCGCCGCGATCAGGATGGCGCGGTCGTAGTGCCCGTCCAGCCCAAAGCGGATCAGGTCCGTCGCCAGCGCCGTGTCGATCCCCTTTTCCACCGTTCGCTCAATGGGCAGCTGGCAGTGTGGGCAGGTGGAGATGGGCCGGTGGCAGCCCGGATTGGGGCAGCGCGAAGGGCTGCGAGGGGCCCGCTCCTTCAGGATCACGTCGTAGCCGGTGAACCCGTCCATCACGTTGAAGAACCGCCGCAGCTTCTGATCGGTCGGCCCGCCGTTGTGTGATGCGTAGACGTGTGTGCCGGCGTACACCGCGTCGTCCGCGATGCGCCGCACCAGCACGGTGGGCAGCTGCGGCCACCACGGGATGCGCACCAGCTGCCTGCTGCCGCGCCGCGCGTGGAACTCGTTCCACGACAGCTGAAAGTTCCAGAAGTCGATGAAGATCCTTACGCGAGTAGGCATAAGGAGCGAGGTGAAGGGTGAGACAAAAAAACGGGGAGCCGAAGCTCCCCGGGGCTGTAATGCTCACCCAGTACTACAGGCGAGGGGTGTAACTGAACGAAGTATACAACCCCTCAACCCTCGCGTCAAGGGTCCCGATCACGCGATTCAATCACCCGCCGGAGCTACACGCGTGGGCCCCGTCGTTGCTTCTGGTTGTCGGTGTGAGAGCGGACACACGACGTGGAGGGCGGATGAAAACGGCGGCGGAGCAGGCGGGGTGGGCGCACCACGAGGAGCGGATCAACGGCGTGCGGCTGCACTGGGTGGAGGCGGGCGATGGGCCGCCGGTGGTGCTGCTGCACGGGTTCCCCGAGTTCTGGTGGGGATGGCGACGGCAGATCCAGCCGCTGGCGGACGCCGGCTTTCGCGTGATCGCGCCGGACCTGCGCGGCTACAACCTGTCGGAAAAGCCGCGCGGCGTGGCGGCGTACCGCATCCAGGCGCTGGTGGCGGACGTGGCGGCGCTCATCCGCCACACCGGCGCGGACCGGGCGCACGTGGTGGGGCACGACTGGGGCGGCATTGTCGCGTGGTGGCTGGCGATGACGGCGCCGGAGCGCGTGGACCGGCTGGCGATCCTGAACGCGCCGCATCCCAGGGCGTTCGGGCGAGAGATCCGCACGCCGGACCAGATGCGCCGCTCGTGGTACGCCATGGCCTTTCAGCTGCCCGTCCTGCCGGAGCTGGCGATCCGCGCCAGGAACTTCGCGCTGCTGGAGGCCGTGTTTCGCGCGGAGTCCGTGCGCCCCGGCGCGTTCACGGACGACGACATCCGCCGCTACAAGGAAGCGGCCGCGCGGCCGGGGGCGCTGACCGCGATGATCAACTACTACCGCGCCGCCGGCCGCTCGCCGCGTCCGGAGACGCGCATCATCCCGCATCCCACGCTGCTTGTCTGGGGCGAGCGCGACCAGGCGCTGCGGGTGCAGCTTACGTGCGGGCTGGAGGAATGGGTGCCCAACATCCGCATCGAATGCCTGCCGGAGGCCAGCCACTGGGTGGCCGCGGAGTTCCCGGAAAAGGTGGCGGAACTGCTCACCGGCTTCCTTCGCGCCCCGTGAGCGCCTAGCTTGGCGCACATGCATTCCGACCTCCCGATCCGCCGCCGCGGATGAAGCGCGAGCTGGCCCGCAAGGCGATCCACGTTTCGTCCACGGCGGTGCCGCTGCTGGTGTGGCTGCTGCCGCACCGCGTCGCCATCGCGCTGCTGGTGCCGGTGGCGCTGCTGGCGCTGACGATCGATTTCGCCCGCCACCGCATCCGCCCGTTCCGCTACCACTTTCTGCGCCACACCCGCACCATGCTGCGCCCGCACGAGCGGCGCGGGCTGGCGGGCGCCACGTGGATGGCGATTGCCTACGCCGCGGCGGCCGTGCTCTTTCCCAAGCCCGTCGCCGTGGCGGCCATGCTGTTCAACGGTCTGGGCGACGCGGCGGCGGCCCTTGTCGGCAAGCGGTGGGGGCGGCACCGCACGGCGTGGGGCAAAAGCTGGGAAGGCTTTGCCGCGGGGCTGGCGGTGGATCTGGCGATCGGCGTGGGGGCGTGGGTGCTCGCGCCGGGGACGGTGCCGCTGGCGGCGGGGGTGATGGGAGCCCTGATCGCGGCGACGGTGGAGTTCGCGCCGCTGCCGCTGGACGACAACCTGCGCGTGACACTCGCCGGCGGGGCGGGGATGATGCTGGGATTGAGCCTGTTCTAGCCGTCGAACAATCCGCCGGGCTCCCGCCGTCCTACGGGCGGCACAAGACGGGGGGTCGCGGCGCCGATCGGCATCCGCCAGGCATCGACCGCACCAACGCCCGCCTTGTCGCGACCTGTCGTCGCGGGAGACGCGGCGGCCGCGGAACTCGTTGCGGACGACGCGGTGCTGATGCTGAACGGCGTACCGCAGGTCCGGGGCAAGGCGGCCATCCAGCAGGCGCTGGCCGGCTTCTTCCCGCGGTAAAGTACCGGAGCATCGTGGCGAACGTGCAGGTGATGCAGTTCTTTGGCGATTACGCGTTGGAGACGGGGACCACCGTGATGACGCACGATGCCGGCGGGCAGACGGTGACGAACCACGGAAAGTACCTGGTCGCGTGGCAGCGCCAGCCCGGCGGCCAGTGGAAGATCTACCGCGACGTCCGCAACGTCAGCGTCGCCGCGCAGTAATCCGGCGACGGATCGCCCGGCTGCGGACGCGCAGGCGCCAGGAGCGCGCTCCACAGCCGGGCCGCCGAGTCCACGAAGGTGGACTTTGTGCAGTTGTAGCGGCGAATTTATTCGCTCCTGCAGGCGGCCGGCACGTGACCAGTTCAGATTCTCAATGAGCATCATTCGCTCACGTTGGGATGCGCGCGGCGTACCTAGCGGTTCGTAAACGCGTCTGATGCACTTCTCCCCCTCGCCCGGCGCAGTTTGCTGGGGACTGGCCGGGGCGACCTACACCGTCGCGCTGGCGTCGCGCGGGCCTCCCTCCCTCTCCGCGCTTTTCCACGGCAGCTTTCCTTCGATCTCCACTTCCAGCGAAAAGCTCAGGAAGGTGCGGATGAGGACGATAAGGCCCAGCACGCCCAGGTTGCGGAACGTGGGCTCGATGGCGACGGTGCCGATGATGTCGGCGATCACCAGGAACTCCAGCCCCAGCAGGATTCCACGGCCAAGATTGCGCCGGTAGGCCTTGTACGCGGGGGCGAACGTCCCTTCTCGGCGCCAGTCCAGAAACAGCAGCCCGGTGGCGACGATGGCGGTGAGCACCAGCATCAGCACCCCGCCGATCTCCACCGCCAGTGCCACGCCGTGCACCGCCCGCTCCACGATCTCCGGCTTTCCCGCGGCCTGAATCATCCCCTGCTCCTTATCCGTCGTCATCCCCCTGAATCCCCGTGCCCGAAGACGGCAACCCCGGTGCCGTTTCCCGCTATTCCCTATTCCCTGTTCCCTATTCCCTGAGTTCGGAGGCACACGATTCGCAGCCAGCACGCGGCGATGATGACGCAACGCAACCAGATTCTCGTCGCCGCCGGGGTGGTGCTGGTGCCCGTGCTGGTGTGGGCCGCCACCCGCCTGGGCGAGCCCGACACGCCCGCCGAGCGCCCCCGCGCGCCCGCGGCCGCCGCCACCGCGCTGGTGCGCGGCCCCCAGCTTCCCGAAGACGTCGCGCGCCTGCTGGCGCAGGAGCGTAACTGGCGCGCCGCGCGCCGGCTGCGCGAGCTCACCACGCCACAGAGCGATCCCGAGCTGCTGCTGGTGGCCGCCAAGGCCGAGGCGGCGTGGGGCGGGTGGGAGAACGTCTTTGACCTGCTGGGCGACAAGCCGTGGCTGGACCGCACCGGCGGCGGCGATGGCTGGTACCTGCTGGGCCGCGCGTGGGAGCACTCGAACCAGTGGGAGCGCGCGGCGCAGGCGTACGGCAAGTACGTGTCGCTGCGTGCGGATACGGGGAGCGCGCAGCACCGCGGCGAGCGGGCGGTAGGCCAGCTTCGCCACGCGCTGGCGCTGCTGCGCGCGGGACGCGAGGACGAGGGCGTGCGGGCACTGGACCACGCGCGTGAACGGATTCCGGCCGTGGGAGGGTGGATCGCCACGCTGGCGGCCGAGGCGCTGGCCGAGCGTGGCGACACGGCCCGCGTCCGCGCATTTCTGGCGGCGGAGGAGGACGAGCTGCCGGTGCCCGCCCGCGCCCGCGCCGCGCGGCTCAAGGCGCACCTGGCCGCGCGCGACGTGGCCGGCGCCCGTGCGCTGGCGCTGGCGTTCGCGCGGGAAACGGAGGTGCCGGCGGAGCGGGCCGCGCTGGACGTGGCCGCCGCTCAGGCCATGCTGCAGCTGCGCGACACCGCCGGCGCCCGCCAGGCGCTGCGCGCCGCCCTGGCCGCGTCGCCGTCGGTGGATGCGGCGCGGCTGCTGAACGGCCTGGGCGGATTGAACGCCAACGATCGCCTGGCCATCGCCACCGTGTACGATCGCGCCGGCAACAAGCAGCGCGCGGTGGACGGCTATCGCGCCTTTCTGGCGGCGAACCCGGGAAACCAGGACGTGCGGCTGCGGCTGGTTCGCGCGCTGTTCGCCGCCGGGCGCTACACGGACGTGGCCGCCGCCGCGTCGCCGCTGTACGGGGCGGCGCCGGCCGTGGGCGCCGAGGCCCTGTTCCTCACCGGCCGCGCGCAGTATCGCCGCGACGCGCGGACCGAGGCGCGGGCGACCTTTCTGCGCACCGCGGAGCGCTTTCCCGGCACGCCCTCCGCCGCCGAGGCGCTGTTCCTGATCGGCGACATGGCGCACGACGCGGGGGATGCGGCGGGTGCGCGCGCGGGCTACCAGCGGACGGCGGACCGCGCGCCGGGGACCGAGCGCGCGGGGTTGGCGCTCATGCGGCTGGGCGGGATGGCGATGAACGCGCGCGACTACACCGCCGCGCAGACCGCCTACGACCGCGGCCGCACCGTCCCCGCGTACTGGGCGCAGGCCACGTACTGGGCCGCCCGCGCCCGCGCCGCTCGCGGCGACGAGGAAGGTGCCGCCGCGCTGTACCGCGAGGTGCGCACGCGCGAGCCGCTTTCGTACTACGCCCTGCGCTCCGCCGAGCGGCTGAAGCAGCCGTTCTGGCCGGTTCCCCTGACGGATTCCGTGCCGGACCAGGCGGACGCGCGGCGCACCGTGGCGGGGTGGATGTACGCCGTCGACCTTCTCCGCGCCGCCGGCCTGGACGCGGAAGCGAAGGCGGAGGTGGAGCGGCGGGTAAAGGAGGCGGGCGAGGACCGCGCGCTGCTGTATCCGCTGGCGGAGTCCATCAACGAGCGCGGCTACACCTCGCAGGGCATCCGCATCGCGCTGGCGCTGCAGGAGCGCAAGGAGCCGGTGAGCCTGCGCTTCCTGCGCATCCTGTACCCGCTGCCCTACCGCGGCATCATCGAAGGCGAGGCGCGGCTGCGGGGGCTGGAGCCTGCGCAGGTGGCGGCGATGATCCGCCAGGAGTCGTGGTTCAACGCCACCGCCGTCTCGGGCCCCGGCGCGCGGGGGCTGATGCAGGTGATGCCGGAGACGGGGCGCGGCCTGGCCACGGGCGCCGGCATCCGCCAGTGGGACGCGGACCTGCTCTTCAACCCGGAGATCAACGTGGCGCTGGGCACGCGCTTTCTGGCGGACCAGATGCGCGCCTACGACGGCTCGCTTCCCAGTGTCTATGGCGCGTACAACGCGGGCCCAGGCCGCATCCGCACCTGGAGCCGCCTTCCCGAGTACCGCGATGAGGAGCTGTTCACCGAGCGCATCCCCTTCGCCGAAACGCGCGACTACGTCAAAATCCTCACCCGTAACACCGCCGTCTACCGCGGCCTGTACGAGTTCGCGAAGTAGGACCCCGCGCGGACGTATATCCAGGTACGGCCGCGGCTTCTCTGGACCGGGTTTCCGCCGAGCCGTACCTGTCGCGGTTCGTCACGTCCGCGGCGGCGCCGTAAACGGACCGGATGGATGATGGACGCCGGGCGCGGCCCTCCTTGCCGGGGAGCCGCGCCCCGCTCACCTTTCCCATGGGTTCCGCCCTCCCTCCGCACGTTCCGCGATGAAGAAGCCGTCCCTGGACCGCACCCTCAAGCTGCTCTGGCTGTTGATCGGCGCGCTGCTCCTGCTTTTTCTTGCCGCGGGCGGCGTGATGATCCTGTCGCAGGTGATCGGCAACGCCGGCGCGGGCGACGCGGCAGTGCAGATCGCCAGCGAGGACCGCGCACCACGGGAGGAACCGCGGGCCGTGCGCTATCCCGCGCCCCAGGCCATCCGGGGCACCTCCACGCGGCTCATTCCCGTGGAGTACGGGCGCGCATACCAGCCGGACGGGGGCGGGTACGCCTCTGGCGCGCGGTACACCAGCGAGGTGGTGGCGAACGTCATCTTTCTGGATGCGCAGGGGGCGCGGCTGCTGCTGGACCGCCCGGCCCATGTCGCGAGCATCCATTATCCGCGCACCGCACAGGATGTTCAGCGATGGATCGCCTACCAGATCGCGTTCGATGACACCAATGGTGACGCCAGGCTCGACCGGCGCGACGCCACCACGCTGTACGTGACGGACGTGGAGGGGCGAAGCCTGCGACCCGTGCTGCGCCCGCCGCTTCGCCTTCGTTCCTTCCATGCGCTGGACGCGGGGCGAATGCTGGTGTACGCGCTGGAGCCGCCACGGGGTGCCGCGGTGGACGAGGACCGCATGGGCCAGCGCGCCTTCATCTACGACGTGGCGTCGGGGCAGCTGGCGCCGTACGCGGCGCTGGATTCGGCGGCGGAGCGGGCGGGGCAGATCCTGCGGCGCTGATCATCATCATCAACCATCGAACGGAGCAGAGACGCCGAATGGCACGTGCGATATGGAACGGCGCCGTGATCGCCGAGAGCGATCAGGTGGAGGTGGTGGAGGGGAACGTGTACTTTCCCCCGCGCAGCGTGAAGCGCGAGTACCTGCAGGCGAGCGAGACGCACACCGTCTGCGGCTGGAAGGGCACCGCCAGCTACTACGACCTGGTGGTGGACGGCAAGGCCAACGCCGACGCCGCCTGGTACTATCCCGACCCCATGGCCGCCGCCGCGAACATCCGCGACCACGTGGCGTTCTGGAAGGGTGTGGAGGTGGAGCGGTAGGGAAGTGCGAAAGTGCGAAAGTGCGAAAGTGCAGGGGGGTGATCGGGTCGATGGATGACCGGTAGCGGACGCGCGGGTGCCTGGGTCGCCCGATGCAGCCGGGCCGCCGAGTCCGCGGAGGCGGACTTTGCGACGTTGTAGCGGCGAATTGATTCGCTCCTGCAGGCGGGACGGCTCGTAATTGGATCAGCATCGATCCTGATCGTTCTCTCCTGCTGACGGACAGCGTGTGCTGGATAGACGCGCGACCATCAACCGCCCGGGACGATGCCGGCGGCATGACAACAGAAGGGGCACGCCCGATCGCGTGCCCCTTCTGTTGTCCCCGAGCCAGAGCCGAAATGCGGTCTACGAAGCGCTCAACCCGTTACTTCGTACTCTCGCACTTTCGTACTTTCGTACTTTCCACACGCATTGCGTCCCGCCGGCTAGTAGCCGCGCACGGCCTTGACCGCGTTCATCAGCCCGTAGCCTTCTTCCGAGTTGCGGTTCGGATAGTATTGCGCCGTCTGCTGAAGCCGCGCGCGCACCTGGTCGCGGGTCATGGTGGGGTTGCGGCTCCACACCAGCGCCGCGATGCCGCCCGCCACCGCCGTGGCGTTGCTGCTGCCGCCCATCCCCACCACGTCGCCCGTGTAGCGACCCGTGCTGGGCACGTCCAGGTACGAGGTGAGCTCCACGTCGCTGCCGTGGTGAATGCCGCAGGGCACGCCGCCGCTGGGATAGGTAACGCCCGTCACCGCCACCACCTCGGGCATGTCGGCCGGGAAGATCACGTTGCTGTCCAGGATGCCGTCCCAGCAGCCGCTGGTGCCCGCCGCACCCATGAATATCACCTGCCGCCCGTAGTGCCAGTACTCGATCTCGTCCGACACCTGCCACAGCCAGTTGAGCGACTCCCACGCCATCACGATCACCTGCGCGCCCTGCTGGTTGGCCAGGCGCACGCTGGCCTTGGCGTCGCTGCTGTTGACCGCCGCCACGCCGCTGGCGTGACGCACGCTCACCAGGCTGCTCTTGTACGCAATGCCGCCCACGCTCTGCCCGTCCCACGGCGCGGCGATGATGCCGGCCATGCGCGTGCCGTGGCCGCAGTCGTCATAGACGGAGGCCTGCGACGAAATCCGCTGCAGGCTGAGCGTGCGGCCGGAGCTGGATCCGCTGGTGAACGTGCTGACGAACTGCCCCTGCCCCGACGAGATGCCGCTGTCGATCAGGCCGACCTTGATCCCCGCGCCGCTGCTGAGGCTCCACGCGGCCGGAATGCCCATCGCCGTGAACTTTTGCGAGTACACGTCGCCGGTGGAGGTGTACTGGCGGTCGCCCGTCCACGTGCTTCCCCAGCCGCACCCGCCGATGCCCGCGAACTGCGGCAGTTCCTGCGGGATGATGACCGGCTCCACGTAGTCCACGAACGGAAGCTTGCGGATGGCGCCAAGCGCCGCCTGGTCCGCCAGCCGCACCTCGATCACCGGAAGCAGGTCGTCTTCGGCCAGCAGCTGCACGCCGCGCTGCGCCAGCACGGCCGCGCGCCCCTGCGACTTCTGGTTGCGGTCGACCAGGATCTTGCCGCGCCACACGCCACGCGCCACCCCCGGCACCCGCAGCCCCACCGCCACGCGCCCTCCCGACGCCTGCACGTGCGTCCACAGCTCCGCGTCGCTCTTTTCGATGAACGTGCCGGGGTGCTGCTCCTGCCGGCTGGGGATCTGCTGGCCCGCGCTGGCCAGCGACGGATCCAGGTCCGGCCCGGAAGGCGTGCCGTCGGAGCAGGCGGCCAGCACGGCCAGGGCCAGCACCGAGGGGGTGATGCGACGGATGGGCATGGGCGTCCTCAGATCAACAGGGGAGAGGAACGGCGAACGAAGCCCGAGACGTCGGGACCGGCGCCGGTGAAAAGCCGCATGTTTATGGAGTTGAGCGCATGGAGAGTAACGCAACTCCCTTTCCGCCGCAAGTTATACGACATCGCGTAGGCGGATTTCGGAGGTGCGTAGTGGAGATGGACTTCACGCGAGGCGCGGAGGACAAAGAAGGGACGCCGGATCAAGTCGTTCTCCGCGTCTCTCTCCAGTTCCTCCCTCCTCCACGCGATGGTTTCCGCGGATCGGGATCAGTCGCGGATGCGGTGATGGCGGCGCATCACCTCCACCAGGCGATCGTGGGGGAGGGCGTGGACGCGAAAGCCGTCGGCGCCGGTCATGGTCTCGGCGGCCAGCATGGCGTTGAGGATCGCCTCCTCCGTGGCGTACGCCGTGGCGGAGAAGAAGGGGCTGATCTCCTCGTTGGAGAGCATCCGCAGGTCACCGATCCCCTCGGTGACCGACGCGCCGCGGTTGGCGGTGCTGAAGGCCAGAAAGATGTCGCCCGACGAGTTCTCGCCAAAGCCGCCCATCCGCCCGATGCCCAGCGACACGCGGGTCGCCATCCGCTTGAGCTGGTGCGGCAGCAGCGGCGCGTCCGTGGCCACGACCACGATGATGGAGCCCATCCCCTCGATGCGCGACGCGGGCGCCGCCGGCGGCGTGGCCGCGCCCTGGGTGCCGCCTGCTGGGCAGGCGGGAACGCCGGCCAGCCATTCGCGCGACGGTGCAAGGCCGCCGGCGATGCACGGCATCAGGTCGCGGATCTCCTCGCCCACGGGTACGCCGTCCACGCGCAGGGGGCGGCGTCCGCCGTAGTTGCACTGCACCAGCACGCCCACCGAGTAGACCGAGTCGCCCACCGTCACCCGCCGCGACGCGGTGCCAATGCCGCCCTTGAAGAAGTGGCAGATCATCCCCGTGCCGCCGCCCACGTTCCCCTCGGGCACGGCTCCGCCGCGGGCGCCGTCCAGCGCCGCGAACGCGTGCTCCGGGCGCACGTGAAAACCCAGGTCGTCGTTCAGCGCCCCGTCGAACGTTTCCGCCACCACGGGGAGGGCAAAAATGGGTGCGCGGCCGTTGCGCGACATCCAGTCGACCGTGGCGTCGCGCACCACGCCCACGCTGTGCGTGTTGGTGATGAGCACGGGCCCCTCCAGCACGCCGGATTCCTGGATCCACGTGGTGCCCGTCATCTCGCCATTGCCGTTGAGCGCGAACCACGCGGCGAACACGCTGTCCGGCCCCGTGCGTCCGCGCGGCAGAATGGCCGTTACCCCGGTGCGCACCGGCCCCTGGCCCCGCACCAGCCGCCCGTCGCCGCGGATGAGGGTCGCGTGCCCCACCTCCACCCCCGGCACGTCGGTGATGGCGTTCAGCGGCCCCGGCGTTCCCGGCAGGTGGATGCCCAGGTCCCGCGCCCGCTCCTGCGCCTCCGCGGGTGCGTGCAGGGCGAGCGATAAGGCGGCGAGGGCCAGCAGGTGCAGTATGCGGCGCGCACGCATGGGGATGGTCTTCATCGTCGGAGCAGGGCCGGGGATGGATGGATTCGCCGTGGAACAACGCCGGCAGAATAGCAAAGAGGCACGTGGTCAGCCAGCCAGGGCCCCCTTGGAACTGCATCATGATCAAGTGCTTGCGCAGCGTCATTCATCCGCATCGAAATCGAGTGTGACGGTCTCCATCGGGGCGTGGCGATCAGCGGCTTCCATCAGCAGTTCGCGCACGTCGAGCAGAAAGGCGCGGGTACGCGCTTCCTCCAGCTGGATGCTGTGCTCAGCGCGACGTTCCACGACCATCATTGCCGTAGTGGCAAGATGGTGCCGAAGGTGGTCCTCGGCCGCCAACTGGAGGTTGGTCGCGGCGGTCCTGAGCTGATCGGCGCCCCCGGGCGAACGGGCGATGATCTCGGCGTCTTCACGAATGGCTGCCGTTACGTATTCGCCAGCGGCGGCCAGATCGCGAAGGTACAGGAGGTCCTTCGCCAGCTTGGGCGTTGCGACCTCGTCCGTGTGCGGGCGTCTGCGGATGAACGTGAGAGCCTTGTTCACAACGTACGCTCCCAGCGTGGGAACCTGTACCTCCACCGGCCGCATCCCCGCCCGGCGTGGAAGGAGGAGCATGCGGGTGTGAGCCCGGATCACCTCCAGATCGACGAGCGGAAAGGCACCCAGCCCGGGTTGGTCCGTCAGCGGCACCACCCGTCCTTGACCGTGCGCCACCCCACGGTGAACGGTGATGAACTCGACCTTTTCACCCAGCCCGGCGTCGCGGACCCATACCGCGGCCGCACGTCGGTCGTCGTCGACGGGATGAAAACCCGCGTCCCGCAGCACCTTGGCCAAGCCTGGCCTGCCATGGGCAGGGAGGGGACGGTCGACGAGCACATCCAGCTCGAATGTGAGCGTGTCCTCACCGCTCCACGAAGCGAATCCGCCGTAGTGCCGGTACAGGTACGGCACCCAGCCGCCGATGAGCACCATGTCGGACCTGTACGCCTCCAGATCCTCGAGGATGGTGCGCAGCCTGCTTTCCAGATCGGCTTGCTGCATCAGAGCGATCTCCCGGACAGCATCGTTTCCATCAGATGCTCGGCCTGCTCGCGGCCACGCAGGGGATAGTGCCACAGATCCAGGGCGAGCTGCAGCGGGCTCACCACCGGAACTCCGGAGATCTCCCGTATCCCGTGCCAGGCCGATGTGCGGTACCAGGGCTTGAGCAGCACCACATTGCCTCCTTCGGCCGGTTCCCACCCCTGGGCTTGCCCCACCCCCATCAGGGCGGAAACGTCGGGCACGTCAACGTAGACATGGGCCCGGTTCCACGTAGCGAGCGGAGCCAGGCGCGCGGCCCCCGCCTGGAGCGTAAGCGCCCATCGGGGTCCGCTCCACGCACGGCTCATGCGGGTCAGAAACCGCGTGACGTCGCCCATGGGAGCGTTGAAGGCGACGCTTGCGTTACGCGTCCAGTCGTATGCCCGCGTCCACGCCCCGAACAGCGCCATGGAGTCTACCAGGCGCACGCGCGCCGTCCGCCCGCTACGCACGACCTCAAGGCCGGCCGTCTCCAGTTCGCGGAGAACGCGGGTCGCCGTAGCGGGGCTGGCCCCCGCCGCGGCTGCCAATTCGCGGACACCCCACACACGCCGATCGGCACCCGGCTCCATGAGCGTGCGAAGGATCAGAGAGCCACGATCAGAGAACGGGTCGAAATGCCTGCGGACAGCCGTGCCGCGCGTGGGCACCCGCAGGTTTGCCCGGTCCACCAGCACGTTCGGGAGGGAGAGGTGAACCATACCGGCCGTATCGACAAAGCTCACACCGGCACGTCGCAGCTCATCGTGCAGCCGCCGCGTAGCGCGGCGAAGCACAAGAAGCTGAATCGCATCGCTCCGTAGCGGCTTCCGCGGGATGTCCGCGGTCTTGAGATCCATGTACAGCTCCGGTCCGTCACCCAGCCGAAGCACGATGTCCACCCGGGTCTCACGTCCGGAGCGGCGGATGGCATCAACGGACCCATGCGTGCCGAGCGCCTGCCGTAACAGGTTCAATACGAGATGCTCCGCAGTCTTCGACGCCGACGATTGTTTCATGCAATCACCATCGTTTCGTGTTGATGAAACAATGCATACACAGTGAAACAATTGCAAGAGCGGGACTCTACTGAACGAAGAAAGCCCCGGCCGAACGAGTGGCCGGGGCTTCGTCGTGCTTCGTCCAGCGCCTGATCGACCTTACTTCATCAGGTTCTTGGCGATGGTCTGCAGCTGCATGTTGCTGGTGCCTTCGTAGATCGTGCCGATCTTGCTGTCGCGGTAGAACTTCTCCACGGGGTACTCGCGGGTAAAGCCGTAGCCGCCGTACAGGTCGATGCAGGTGCTGGTGATGCGCTGCGCCACCTGGCTGCTGAACAGCTTGGCCATTGCCGCCTCCTGCAGGAACGGCTGGCCGGCGTCCTTGAGGCGCGCGGCGTTGTACACCATCAGCCGCGCCGCTTCCAGTTCCGTGGCCATCTGTGCAAGCTGGAACTGCACGCCCTGAAAGTCGCCGATGCGCTTGCCGAACTGCTCGCGCTCCTGCACGTACTTCACCGTGGCGTCCAGCGACCCCTGCCCGATGCCGATCATCTGCGCGCCGATGCCGATGCGGCCCTCGTTCAGCGTCTCGATGGCCGTCTTGTAGCCCTTGCCTACCTCGCCCAGCACGTTCTCGGCGGGGACGAACACGTCCTCCAGCACCAGCTCGGTGGTGGACGACGCGCGGATGCCCAGCTTGTCCTCCTTTTTGCCCACGGAAAACCCGCCGAACTCCTTTTCCACGATGAACGCGGTGATCCCCTTGTAGCCGGCCGACGGATCGGCGTTGGCGAAGACGATGAAGATCTCCGCCTCGCCGCCGTTGGTGATCCACAGCTTGCGGCCCTGCAGGCGGAATCCGCCGTCCGCAGCGACGGCGCGCGTGGCCAGCGCGAATGCGTCGGAGCCGGAGCCGGCCTCGGAAAGGGCGTAGGCGCCCACCTTTTCGCTGGTCAGCTGCGGCAGGTACTTGGCCTTCAGGTCTTCCGAGCCCCAGCGCAGGAACGCGTTGTTGACGAGCGTGTTCTGCACGTCCACCACCACGCCCACGCTGGCGTCCACGCGGCTCAGCTCTTCCACCACCAGCGCGGCGGTAAAGAACGATGCGCCGGTGCCGCCGAACTCCTCGGGCACCTCGATGCCCATCAGCCCCAGCTCAAAGAACTGGGGGATGAGCGCCGGATCCATCTGCTGCTTTTCGTCCATGGAGTGCACGCGGGGGCGCACGTCCTCTTCCGCGAACTGGCGTACGGCGTCGCGGAACATCACCTCATCTTCGCTGAGCGCCGTGAGCGGGGCCCCGGCAGCCGGCAATTCAACAGTCGCCATCGGTCTCAAAACTCTCACAGGGAAGTGCGCGCCCGCCGCCCCGGCGGTTGCAACCGCGCAATATGGCACGGGTTGCGGGTGGCGCGAAAGGCCGTGGACGGTACGGCGATGCGCGGGTACGGAAGGCACGTTGCCCTGGGGCTCACTCTCCGCCGCACACCGTGCCTTTGGTACCCTCGCGCCGTTTTCCGGAAACACCGGCACGGCGGGTGCGTAGGGTGTTCCGCGTGTGCATGACGTAGTCGGCAGGGGCCGCGGCATCGGGCCGGGCACCCCACATTTTCGCTCAGCACGGGAGACGGACCATGGACAACAACCCTTACGGCGGCCCTGGCGATACCTCTGGTACCGGCGGCACGCCAGGGGGATCTGCGGGCGGTACCGGCGGATCCAGCGGCTTTGGCAGTTCATCCACCGGCGGCGCCGGCACCGGAGGTTCCAGCGGGTTCGGCTCCGGCTCCACGGGTGCCACCGGCGGAAGCACCGGCGGCGGGTTCGGCTCGGGGACGACCGGCGGCTCGACGGGTGGAACCACCGGCGGTTCGACGGGCGGCACGGGGACCGGCGGCACCAGCGACGCCTTCGGCTCCGCGGGGACCGGCGGATCGACCGGCACCGGCGGCTCCACGGGCGGCACGGGTGGATCGACGGGCGGCGGGGACAGCAGCCCGTTCGAGGAGCTGAACTCGCGCATCGAGGCCGTGCTGGGTGACCTGCGGCCGCGCGTGAAGCAAATGTTCCAGGACGTGGAAGCCCGCGTCGAAGGCGTGGTAGAGGAGCTCAAGCCGCGCCTGCAGGACGCGCGCGACAAGGCCAAGCCCAAGGTGGACGAGTTCATCGCCGATGTGCAGCCGCGCATCGACTCGCTGCTCTCGCGCATTCAGGGCGCCCTGGACGGCATCCGCAAGGATTTCGATGAGCGCCGCGGCGGCGGTTCCAGCTCGGAGTCCGGCGGCTCCGGCGGCGCCAGCGGCGTAATCGGCTCGGGCACCAGCACCGGCGGCTCCGGTGTGGGCGGCTCCGGGCTGGGAGGCGCCGGGCTGGGTGACAGCGGCGTCGGTGGCGGCACCGGCGGCCTCGGCTCGACCGGCGGCGGCTCCGGGCTGGGCGGATCGGGCACCGGCGGTTCGACGGGCGGCGGCTACGGCGGCGGCACGGGCGGAACGACGGGCGGCTCCGGGCTGGGCGGTACCAGCGGCGGCTCGGGCACGGGTGGTGGATACGGCGCGTCCGGCTCCACCAGCGGCCCCACGTCGACGGGATCGACGGCGTACGGCGCGGGCACCGGCTCGGGGACGAACTTCCCCGAGATGGGTGAAGACACCAAGCGCTCCGACCCGCCGATGGAGCACGGCGGCGGCTCGCGCCAGGGCGATCCGCCGGCCTACTGAGGCTTCGGCTGATCCACACGAACGAGCGCGCCGGGCACCTCACCCGGCGCGCTTCCGTTTGCATCCGCCCCGTCGGCAGGCGCCGGGGCTAGATCCCGGCGTTGAACTCGTCCAGGCCCCACGTCTTCACGGCGTACCTGGCCTTGTGCACGGTTCCGCTCCCGGTGGCGATGGCCAGCTTGCGGCGGCGGACGTCGGTGATCCACTGCGGCTTGCTTCCTTCGGCGATGCCGTTGGCCACGATGATCCGCAGGTCCTGCTCCGTCTGCGGCGGGTTGTTCTGCAGTTTGGCGCGGATGCGGGCCACGTCGCCTGCGTCGGCGCCGCCGTTCTGCACCGCTACGTCGAACGCCAGCGCCAGCCCCATCTCCGTTTTCAACCCGAACCGCTTTGCGTCGTTCAGCGCGATGTCCCAGTACCCGTGGGCAAAATGGCGCTGGATCTCCTGTACTTCCCGCCGTGAGCCCAGCCGCCGGAACGCGGCGCTCCAGTCTTCGCGCACGCGCTGGCGGTTCTGGCCGATGGAGATGGAGTTGGCCCAGTCCCGTTTGCGTGCGTCGCTACCGTCCAGCACGCTCACCAACTCCGCTTCCAGCCCACCGAATGCGTCGCTGAACAGTGCCGAGTGGCTGACCCGGATCTGCTTGAGCATGCGTCCCAGCTCACCATGCTTGAGCGTGAAGCCGATGATGCCCCAGGTGATCCACGCGTCGTCAAAGTTGCCCGCTACCAGTTCGTACCCGTGCCCCTCGAACGCGGCGGTCAGCTGCAGGCAGCGATCGAAGATCGGCGGTGGCGCGCCGAACAGCTCCAGCCAGGCATCGTCCGTCACCTTGCCCGTCGGCGACCGGCCCTGCCCGGCTTCCCACGCGCGGATGGCCTGCTCGGTATCACGCCCGTAGATGCCGTCCAGCATTCCGGGTGATGAACCAGCGGCGGCCAGCCTGATCTGCAGGTCCTTGATCAAACCACCGCGGACGGTGCGAAAGCCCTCGGGAGCGCGCTGAAAGAGAATGCGAGTCATGACAGGATCCATGGAGGGTGAACACGCGGCCCTTCACTCGTTGGATGGGCTGACTCGCGCCCGTTCGCATCCTCGGGCGGTTCCTCTCCGTGCTTCCCTACGGGGGAACGGTTGAATGCACCTCATTTGCGGGCCGCGTGGAGCATCGCATTCCTGAATCATTGACAGCATCCTGTCATCGATTTACCTTCCGAGTGAGGTTGACAGCACTCTGTCAAAGTGCGCCTGGATCCACTCACCGGAGCGATGATCATGGAACGGCAGACGGTGCACCTCTTCGTCCTGGACATGATGGCGGATTGGGAGTACAGCTATGCGGTCGTGGGGATCAACCAGCCGATGTTTCAGCTGAACCCCGGGCGCTTCACCGTCCGGACGGTTGGCCCTACGAAGGATCCGGTGCGGACGATGGGCGGGCTGAGCATCGTCCCCGACATGGCGCTGGCGGAGCTGCGGCCGGAGGAGAGTGCGATGCTCATCCTCCCCGGCTCCACCGCGTGGGAAGAAGGCGCGCACGCCGATGCCGTCGAAGCTGCGCGCACTTTTCTGGACGCGGGCGTGCCGGTTGCGGCCATCTGCGGCGCCACGTGGGCGCTGGCGAACGGCGGCCTGCTGAACGCGCGCCCGCACACCAGCAACGCGCCCGAATACCTGTCGCCGATCGCGGGATATACTGGCGGCGAGCACTACGTGGACGCGCCCGCGCACCGGGACGGCGACCTGATCACCTCCAGCGCCACGGCGCCCGTGGACTTTGCGCGGGCGATCTTTGAGCGGCTGGGTCTGTACGCGCCGCCGGTGCTGGACGCGTGGTACAGCCTCTACAAGCACGGTGACGCGGCTGGCTTCTACGCCCTCATGGCCGCCGAGGGCGCGCCGGCCGAAGGCACCGCGGCGTGAGCCGGCTGGACGAGGCGAGCCGGGCGGACCAGGCGCGCTCCGCCGCCGGGGATGCGCTGACGGACCTGGTGATCCGCACCTTTCGCCTGAACGGGCTATTTCTGGCTGTGGCAGAGGAGATGGCGCGGCCGGCCGGGCTCACGGCCGCGCGCTGGCAGGTGCTGGGCGCGGTTCTCCGCGAACCGCTTACCGTCAGCGACGCCGCGCGGGCGATGGGGCTTACGCGGCAAAGCGTGCAGCGGCTGGCGGACGCGCTGGTGCACGACGGCATGGCGGAGTACGTCGACAACCCACGCCATCGCCGCGCCAGGCTGTTGCGCCCCACGCAGGCCGGCTGGGACGCCATCGACGTCATCCGCCCCCTGCAGCACGCCTTTACCCATCAGGTGACGGAGCGGATCGACGCGGACGAGTTGCGCCAGGCCGTGGCCCTCATGGACCGGCTGATCGCAAAGCTGGAGGACGATCCTTGGCGCCCGGGCGATGCGACGGCAGACTGATCCTCCCCGGCGCAAGCTCACGCCTTTTCGGCTGCGGACGCACAGGTGCCGGGGACGCCGCAAACCGCCGGGCCGCCGAGTCCACGAAGGTGGACTTTGTGACGTCGTAGCTTCGATTTCAATCGCCCGGGGCCGGGCCGACCGGAGTCGCATGGCTGCGGACGCGCAGGTGCCGGGGACGCCGCAAACCGCAGGGCCGCCGAGTCCGCGAAGGCGGACTTTGCGATTTTCCAGCGGCGAATTCATTCGCTTCCGCGAGCGGACCGCACGCCTCCAATCGAAATCGCGCCTGGCTGCGGACGAAGCCGCGAATCCCTGTTCGCCCTGGCAGACGAACGGCGTAGCGATGAATCAGACGCGATCAACCACCATCATCCGACGCGTTACGGCCGGACCGCGGTTGCGCGGAACTGCGCCGTGGCGCCGGGGATGGAGGGCGACGAAGCCACCACCGTCTGGGTGCCGATGACGGGACCCAGCGTCCATCGCACCTGCACCTGCCCCAGCTCGTCGCTGATGCCGGAGGCGGCGGAGAGCGTACCTCGCCCCGAGGTGACCACGAAGTTCACGCGCACCCCGGGAACGCCTCTGCCCCAGTTGTTCACCACCTTGGCGATGATGGGCTCGCGAAGCTGCATGCCGGGGTAGTTTCGCTGCAGGTTGCTCGACTTTCGCGCGATCCCGGTGGGGATGCGCGGAATGGCGAACTCGTCCAGGCTTACCAGCGTTTCCATGATGTGCACCCGGTAGGCATAGCTTCCCAGGTTGGTGCTGAACACGTTGAAGTCTACCCCGGCTTCGGCCCCGAGCCCGAACTCTACCCGGGTACGCGCGACGTCCAGCCCGGGGAACGGGGACAGCTGAAAGGCCAGGTAAGGCCGGAGGCCCGCGTAGGACTCCGCCGTCCCCGCCAGCAGCGACACCGTCACCTTGGGCTCGATGGTGAAGGTGAACCCGGCCCTGGGATAGTCCGTGATCCGCACCGGCCGGGCGGAGGTCTGCGGGTTGCGCGAGAGGATGCGGTAGAACCCCGATCGGCGCGTCCATCCGGCCCCCACGCTGGCGGCGGTGGTGCTGGTGACGCCGGCGTCAATGCGCGCCGGCCCCGCGATCTCCGCCGACAGCTCCCCGATCAGCTCCACCGTCACCGTGCCCGCCACGGGCAGGCCGGCCACCATCATCACGAACGGCCTCGACTGCGAGAGCAGCGTTCGCTTCCAGGGCCCGCCCTGCACCGCGCCGTCCACCTGGGCGTACGCGTCCACGTTCATCGTCGCCGTGCCGGACACGGACAGGTGCGCCTCGGTAATGCCGCCCGCCAGCGTGGCCTTGCCGTCCATGTCCAGCCGGGAGGTAAAGCCCGCGTACCCGTTGGTGACCCCAAAGGTGATCTGGCCGCAGGTGCCCCCCGGCGTGCCGCACTTGCGCGCGTCAAAGATCCGCACGCTGTTGAAGCGCAGCCCCGCCTTGTCCAGCGTGATCCCGCTCGCCACCGCCTCCGTGGTCACGGGCCCCAGCGTGTACGAGGGCCCGCGCACCGCGCCCGCGTCCACGCTCAGCGCCGCCGAGCCGTGAAAGCTGCCCTGTCCCACCGCCTCGTCCAGCCCCGCGGCGCGCGTGGAAAGCACCAGCTGGCCGTCCGACAGGTGCGCGCTGTTCACACGCCGCAGGAACCCCTGACTCTGCGCGCCTATGATCACGTCACCCGCCGCGATCTCCTGCGGCTGGCCGATGACCGCGAACCGGTAGACGCCGCCAGCCCGCTCCGCTGGGTCGCCGGCCAGTTCCAGGCGGGTGGAATCGACCACCACCGTGCGGGAAGGCGGCAGCGGCGCGGAGGCCAACTCGTAGGGAAGATCCGGAACGGTGGGCTCGGAGCAGCCGGCGGCGAACAGCAGGGCCGCCGCGGCGGACAAAGCGGGACCGATCATGCGGCGCATGACAATCTCCTGACGGATGGACGGCGTGCGGGAATCTTTGGGGCGGGATGACGGCACTTGCGCGTGCAATCGCAAGGCCGTGAAACACCTGGATTTACGTGGGATCGGAAGCCGCTGCGGGAACGTGGCTTGTGCCGCATGGCTCGCCGCGCACGTCAGGAGCGGGCGGCGGCGGATGTGCGGCATCGGGACGGGGACGCCTCACCATCCATGTCCCATCCGGCAACGTGGGGCCCGTGGAGCGGACGACGAGACTGCGGCGATCACGTCGGCCGTCTTCTGCTACTCTCCGTTCGAACGCCGCAAACGCTGCGTTGAATCCATCCCCTGACCGCCGCACGCAATCCGTCGGCGCCGTGCATCATGCGCAAACGGCGGCGGGTGCGTAGATTGGGCGGTGAGCGTCGCGCGCACGGGAGCGCGGGCGAAGCATGACCCCTTACCATCCCGCGGCACCCATGAGCATCGCCGAGATCTTCGAGACCATGGAATACGGCCCCGCCCCCGAAAGCGCCTCGCCCGCCGTGCGCTGGCTCGAGGAGCGGGGGCGCACCTTCGGGCACTTCATCGGCGGCGAGTGGCGCAACCCGGCAGAGGGGGAGTGGTTCGACACCACCAACCCCGCCACCAACCAGCCGCTCGCCCGCATCGCGCAGGGCGGGGCGGCGGACGTGGACGCGGCGGTGCGCGCGGCCCGCGAGGCGCTTCCCGCGTGGCAGGCGCTCGACGGCCACGGGCGCGCCCGCTACCTGTACGCGCTGGCGCGGCACATCCAGCGGCACTCGCGCCTGTTTGCCGTCCTGGAGACGATGGACAACGGCAAGCCGATCCGCGAGTCGCGCGACATCGACATTCCCCTGGTGGCGCGGCACTTTTACCACCACGCCGGCTGGGCGCAGCTGATGGACGCCGAGATGCCCGGCTACACGGGGATCGGCGTCGTGGGGCAGATCATCCCGTGGAACTTTCCGCTGCTGATGATGGCGTGGAAAATCGCGCCGGCGCTGGCGATGGGGAACACGGTGGTGCTCAAGCCCGCCGAGTTCACCTCGCTCACGGCGCTGCTCTTCGCCGAGGTGTGCCGCGACGCGGGGCTGCCGCCGGGCGTCGTGAACATCATCACCGGCGACGGGCGCACGGGCGCGGGGATCGTGGAGCACCCGGGCGTGGACAAGATCGCCTTTACGGGATCCACCGACGTGGGCCGCATCATCCGCGTGGCCACGGCGGGGAGCGGAAAGAAGCTGTCGCTGGAGCTGGGCGGCAAGTCGCCCTTTATCGTCTTTGACGACGCGGACCTGGAGAGCGTGATCGAGGGCGTGGTCGACGCCATCTGGTTCAACCAGGGGCAGGTGTGCTGTGCGGGCTCGCGCATCCTGGCGCAGGAGGGGATCGCGGACAAGCTGACGCAGCGGCTGCGGGAGCGGATGGAGACGCTGCGCGTGGGCGACCCGCTGGACAAGGGCGTGGACATCGGCGCCATCGTGGCCCCCGTTCAGCTGCAGAAGATCGGCGAGCTGGTGCAGCAGGGGCGCGACGAGGGCGCGACCCTGTGGCAGCCGTCGTGGAGCTGCCCGCAGGAGGGGTGCTTCTTTCCGCCCACGCTGTTCACGGACGTGGCGCCTTCGTCCACCATCGCGCAGGTGGAGATCTTTGGCCCCGTGGTGGTGCTGATGACCTTCCGCACGCCCTCCGAGGCCGTGGCGCTGTCCAACAACACGCCGTACGGGCTGGCCGCCAGCGTGTGGACGGAGAGCATCAACCTGGCGCTGGATATCGCGCCCAGGGTGCAGGCGGGGACGGTGTGGATCAACAGCACCAACCTGTTCGACGCCGGCGCGGGGTTCGGTGGATACAAGGAAAGCGGCTTTGGGCGCGAGGGCGGCAAGGAAGGGCTGTGGGAGTACGTAAAGCCGCGCTGGGAGGCGGAGGCGAAGAACGGCGCCGCGTCGCGCAAGGATGACCGCAAGTCCAAGCCGTCCAAGGACAAGGGGCGCAACGGCGGGCCGTCGCTGCCGCCCATCGACCGCACGGCCAAGCTGTACATCGGCGGGAAGCAGGCGCGGCCGGACAGCGGCTACTCGCTGCCGGTGACCGGCGCGGGCGAGCGGCTGGTGGGCGACGTGGGGCTGGGCAACCGCAAAGACGTGCGCAACGCGGTCGAGGCGGCGCACAAGGCGGGCGGCTGGGCCAGGGGGACGGCGCACAACCGCGCGCAGGTGCTGTACTACCTGGCCGAGAACCTGGCCGCCCGCACCGACGAGTTCGCCCGCCGCATCGCGCAGATGACGGGCGACGAGGCCGGCGCCGAGCGCGAGGTGGACGCCAGCATCCGCCGCCTGTACACGTACGCCGCCTGGGCGGACAAGTACGACGGCCTGGTGCACGCCGCGCCCATGCGCAACGTGACGCTGGCGATGAACGAGCCCATCGGCGTGATCGGCGTGGCGTGCCCCGATGCGGCGCCGTTGCTGGGCTTTGTGAGCGCCATCGCGCCGGCGATCGCCATGGGCAACGCGGTCGTCGTGGTCCCGTCCGAACGCTGGCCGCTGGCGGCCACGGACTTCTACCAGGTGCTGGATACCAGCGACGTGCCCGGCGGCGTGGTGAACATCGTCACCGGCAAGCGCGATGAGCTGGCCGAAACGCTGGCCGCCCACGACGACGTGGACGCCGTCTGGTACTTTGGCGGCGCCGAGGGCAGCACCCTGGTGGAGCGCCTTTCCGCCGGCAACATGAAGCGCACCTGGGTAAGCTACGGCCGCGACCGTGACTGGTTCGACGCCGAGCAGGGCGAAGGCCGCGAGTTCCTGCGCCAGGCCACCCAGGTCAAGAACATCTGGGTACCGTACGGGGAGTAGGGCTGGCTTGGCGACTCGCCGGCCTCGTTGCACTGTGTAACGAGGCGCACGCCAACGACTGAGGGCCCAAACATACAGCTTGGGCCCTCAGTCTATTCAGCACCGCCGATCACGTGGAGATCCACTCACCCGATCAACGGCTCGGTCCATCGGCGCAGCCATTCCGCGATGCTGTCTTCAGCATTCTCTCCCGCCGCGACACCCACCATAAATCTCACGACCTCGGGTTCGAGCGCATCGAACAACAATCCGTTCAATTCCAGGAACGTTGTCATCGCCACGAAGGCGACGCGCTTGTTCCCGTCCACATATCCGTGGTTCGTCGCAAGGCCGTACCCATAGGCTGCCGCCAAGGAACACAGGTCATGCTCGTCAGCGAAGTCCCACTTGTTCCGGGGACGCATCAGGGCTGATTCGATCAGCCCTGAATCTCGAACCCCGTACGCTCCGCCGAAAAGAACGATCTGGTTCTGCTGGATGTAATCAACCAGCCGCCGCCCCAACCACCTTGGTTCCGGAGCGGACTCGGCAAAGTTCACTTGGCGAGTTCCCGGAGCGCGTTGCGGTACTTCTTGGTGATCCGGTCCGAGATCATCATTGCCTCGGCAAAGTCCGGATCATAGGGAGTGATGAGGATGCCAGCATCCGTATCGACGGCGAACACCTGATCTCCAGCCTCGATCTGGTGTCGATCGAGCATCGCCTTCGGCAGAGTTGCGGATGCAGACCCGCCGACCTTCTGCATCTTGATTTCCTTGTGCATGCTTTCCCCCTGAGCAGTTCCGGATCCCTTGACGAGATACACCATGAAGCGTACATACAAAAGTTATACCGGTCAAGCTCCACCCTTATTCTGTAATCTGGGTCACGTCTTCTGTAATCTGGGTCACGTCCCCAGGGCGATGTCGCGCAGAAAATCGAACGGGTAGATGCCCGTCTTATGGCCGTCGCTCCAGTCGAAGCGCAGCGCGTACTCGCCCACGTACTCCACCGTGAGCGGATGCACGTCCATGGGCACCGTGGCGGGGTTCAGGGTGGGGCGGCTCGTCATCTCCTCCACGCACCCGGCGCACGGGCACATCAGCCGCAGGTAGCGCGGCGGATAGTCCGACACGGCGCCGTCCTTCCAGCGGATGCGCAGCGCGGAGCCGTCCTCCGACGGCCCCACCTCCACCGGCGTGGTCTCGTCGCTCACCGGGCCACCGTAAACGGCACCGACACCCGCGTGTTCTCCCACATCATCCGCAGCGTGCCGCCGTCGCCGCACTCCGACGGCTCGATGCGCATGGTGAACTGCTCCACCGGGCCGCCGGGCGCGCGGTCCGTGGAGGCGGGGATGCGGGCCAGGTCCTGCGCCGGATCGTACACCGTCCCCCACTGGCCTGTCTGCCGGTTGAAGATCACCGTCCACCCTTCCGCCGCCGGGACAGTCCACAGGGTGTAGCTCCCCGCCGGCACCCGCGTGTCGCCGAACATCAGGTCGCGGTCCGCGCGAAAGTGCGTGGCCTCGTTTGCGCCGGTGCGCCACACCTGCCCGTACGGCACCAGCAGGCCGCCCACGCCCGTCCGGCCACGCAGCGACGGCCGCCCATACGCCACGGAGACGTTCGCGCCGCTGATGTCGGCCGCCACCGAGTCGCGCGGCGAGAGCGAGCCTACCTGCTGCCCCGCCTGGTCGCGCGCCGCCCATGCCGCCGCGATGGCGTTCGCATCTACGGACGCCACTCGCTCTACCTCGGCCTTGAAGGTGCTCTCCGGGCTGTGCGCGCCCACGATGCGCCCCTGTGCGTCCACCCGCGCCCGCGTCACACCGTTGGGTGAGCGGATGAGCAGCGAATCCGCGCCCTTGCGGATAAAGCTGACGGTCCCGGTCTGCCGCGCGCCCGCCTGCACCACCGGCACCGCGACCGAGTCCGCGCCCCGCGCGTACGCCGCGCCGAGCGTCGGCTGCGCCAGCCCCCACGCGTTGCCGATCCAGGGCGACGCGTCCGCCGTAATCGCCATCGTCCCCTCGCGCACGGTGTCGCCGCGCTGCGTACGCCATTGCGCGCTGTCGGCGCCCATCGTCACCGTCAGCGTCTGCGGCAGCAGCTCCGGCGCGGCGGGAATGCGCGTCACCACCTCCAGCCGGCTGATGCCGCCGTCCGGGCGCAGCGTCGCGGTGTAGCTGCGGACCGCCGTGCGCGGCGTGCGCCCGACGATCGTCCCCTCGATCCGGTCGGCGGTGCGGGTGAACTGCTCCACCAGCACCGTGTCGCGGCCCAGCCGTACGACGTACGCGCCACTCTCCTGCGCGGCGGCGGGGGCGGCGAAAAGCGACAGCGCAAGCGCGGCCAGGGCGGTGCGCGCGGGCATCTTCATCGAACGTGGCTCCAGTGGCTCTTGGGGATGCGGTCCTGCGGCGGCGTAGCAAAGTGCCGGGCGCGGCGCGGCCGGACAAGGGCGGCGGCCCGCCGGTTGCACCCGCGTGGCCGCTCACGCGGGTTCGGAACCGGTCGAGGAGGACGGATGGCGTACGGGGTGATCCAGTTCGTTGAGGCGGGGCGGCGGGTGGCGACGCTGGTGCGCACGGAGAACGGCCAGCCCACGGGGGCAGACGGGGTGATGGACGTGCTTTCCGCGTTCATCGAGGATACGGCGGGGCGCATGCTGCGCCAGGGCTCGCCCGGCGGGCTGTACCTGGCGGAGCTGTTCACCGCCCGCGAGGTGGAGGCCGGCCGCCCCATCCGCGTCCTGGGCGGCGCGGGCGAGCTGGGGATCACGGCGGACGAGGTGCAGCGGCTGTCGGGAAGCGGATTCTTTTACGACGTCGTCGTGGGCGCCGAGGGCGACCGCAGCCCGCTGTCCGTGCACATGACGCCGCTGGCGGAGGCGCCGCGGAAGGAGTGAGGGTACGACTGAGGGTACGAAGGTACGAAAGTACGGGGTACGAAAGTACGGTTCCCGTGTGGCGGCGTCCGGAGTGTGGACGCCGCTTTCGTTTGTGAAATCCCCTCCCCGCTGCATTCCGCCCATCACACCGCTATTCTACGGCCAGTCGCCGTTCCGTACTCCGTACCCTCGTACTTTCGTACCTCTTTGCCCTGGCACATCTGGATCGACACCGGCGGCACGTTTACGGACTGCCTGGCGCTGGACCCCGCCGGCACGCTGCGGCGGGCCAAGGTGCTCAGCAGCAGCGCGTTGCGCGCCGTTGTCGCGGAGGTGGAAGCCGCTGACACGCTGCGCATCGCGGAGGACTGGGGCGCGGCGCCGGGCGTGGTGGACGGGCTGGAGCTGCGCGTGCTTTCGGGGGACGCGGAGCCGGTGCGCATCGCGTCGTACGATCCCGCGAGCGGGCGGATGCGGCTGGTGCGGGGGGTGGATGGACTGCGCCCCGGCGCGGCGATCGAAGTGCGCTCACCAGATGAGGCGCCGGTGCTGGCGGCACGGCTGGTGACGGGGACGGCTTACGGCGCCGCGCTGCCGCCGCTGGCCATGCGGCTGGCGACCACGCGCGGCACCAACGCCCTGCTGGAGCGGCGCGGCGCGGCGACGGCGCTGTTCATTACGCGTGGCTTCGGCGACCTGCTGCGCATCGGCACGCAGCAGCGGCCCGACCTGTTCGCGCTGGACGTGCGCAAGCCGGAGCCGCTGTACGCCGAGTCGATCGAGGTCGATGAGCGGCGCGCGGCGGACGGTTCCGTGCTGGTGCGGCTGGACATCGAAGCCGCGCGCGCCGCCGCGGCGGAGCGCATCGCATCCACCGGAATCCGCTCCGCCGCCGTCGCGCTGGCGCACGCCTTTCGCGACCCCGCGCACGAACGCGCACTGGCGGACGCGTTGCGTGCGGCGGGGTTCCAGCACGTCTCCATCTCGTCCGACCTGGCGCCGTTCATCGGACTGCTGGCGCGCGCGGAGACGGCGGTGGTGGACGCGTACCTGGGGCCGGTGATCGGCGGATACCTTGAGGGCGTGCGGCGGGAACTGGGTGGCGGGCGGCTGCACGTGATGACCAGCGCCGGCGGGCTGGTGCGGCCGGAGGACTTCCGCGCGAAAGATTCGCTGCTCAGCGGCCCGGCAGGCGGCGTGGTGGGCGCGGCGCTGGCGGGGCGGCGCGCGGGATACGCGCGGGTGATCGCGTTCGACATGGGCGGCACCAGCACCGACGTGGCGCGCGTGGACGGCGACTTCGAGTACGTGTGGGAGCACGAGGTGGGCGGAGCCCGCATCGTCGCGCCGGCGCTGGCCATCGAAAGCGTGGCGGCGGGCGGCGGCTCCATCTGCGCCTTCGACGCGCAGGGCGTGCGCGTGGGGCCGGAGAGCGCGGGCGCATCCCCCGGGCCGGCGTGCTACGGCGCGGGCGGACCGCTCACCGTCACCGACTGCAACCTGCTTCTGGGCCGACTGGATCCGGCGCGCTTCGCCATCCCCGTCGACCCCGCCCCCGCCGCCGCGGCCGCCGACGCCCTCGCCGCCCGCGTCCGCGCCGTGACGGGCGAGGCGGTGGACCGGCAGGCGCTGCTGGCGGGGTTGATCGACCTCGCCGACGAGCGGATGGCGGACGCGATCCGCAGCATCAGCCTGCGCCGCGGCTACGATCCGTCGGAGTACGCGCTGGTGGCTTTCGGCGGGGCGGGGGCGCAGCACGCGTGCGGCGTGGCGTCGCGCCTGGGGATCGGCACCGTCATCGTGCCCACGGACGCGGGGCTGCTGAGCGCGCTGGGCATTGGCCACGCGCCGCTGGAGCGCTTCGCCGAGCGCCAGGTCCTGCGCCGCCTGGACGAGGTGGAGGATGACATCGAATCGACCTTCGACGCCCTTTCCGCCGAGGCCGCGGACGCCGTCGCGCGCGAGGGCGTGCCGCGCGACGAGATCTCCATCCGCCGCCGCATCGCCAACCTGCGCTACGTGGGGCAGGATTCCACGCTGACTATCGAATGGGACCGATCGGTTTCTTTGCGGGATGCATTCGAAGCGCGCTACGCCGCCGTCTACGGCCACCGCCCCGCATCCCGCCCCATCGAGGTGGAATCCGTCCGCGCGATCGCATCCACCCAGACGCACGAAACCCCAGCCGCACCTGCGTCCGATCGGCACGACGCCATCCCCGCCGGCACACGCGAAGCGTGGATCGGCGGCGCCTGGATGTCCGTCCCCGTCTACGAACGAGACCGACTGGTCGCCGGCGCCCGCCTCGCCGGCCCCGCGCTGATCGCCGAGCGCCATAGCGCCACGTACGTCGCCGCGGGGTGGATCACGGCTGTCGACGGCGCCGCGAACCTCGTCCTCACCGCGAACGCTGACGAGAGCGCGACGAACTCCGCCGACACCCACTCTCGCACTTTCGCACCTTCGCACTCTCGCACAGCCGTCCCTCAAGCCGTCCGCCTGGAGCTCTTCGTCTCCCGCTTCCGCGCGCTGGTTGGCGAGATGGGCGAGATGCTGCGGCGCACGGCACTCTCGACCAACGTCAAAGAACGCCTCGACTTCTCATGCGCGTTGCTGGACGCGGCGGGCGAGCTGGTGGTGAATGCGCCCCACATCCCCGTGCACCTGGGGGCCATGGGCCTCTGCGTCCGCGCCGTCCGCGACGCGGTGGAGATGCGCCCGGGCGACGTTGTCGTCACCAATCACCCCGGTTTCGGCGGATCGCACCTCCCCGACGTGACCGTCATCACCCCCGTCCACGACGACGAGGCGGTGCTGATCGGCTACGTGGCCAGCCGCGCGCACCACGCGGAGATTGGCGGCACGCGGCCCGGCTCCATGCCGCCCGCCGCGCGCACGCTGGCGGAGGAGGGCGTCGTCATCGCCCCCATGCACCTGGTCCGCGGCGGCGAGGCGGATTGGGATGCGATGCGCGATGTGCTGGCGGGCGGGCCGCATCCGTCGCGGTCCATCGACGACAACCTGGCCGACCTGGCCGCCGCCGTCGCCGCCAACCACCGCGGCGCGGAGATGCTGCGCGCGCTCGCCCGTGAGCACGGGCGCGGCGCGGTCGCGGACTACATGGACGCGCTCAAGCAGCGCGCGGAGGCCGGCATCCGCGACGCCCTGCGCCGCATACCCGACGGCACGTACCAGGCGCTGGAGCGGCTGGACGACGGCTCTCCGCTCCGCGTCCGCATCGACGTGGCGGGCGACCGCGCGACCATCGACTTCGCGAGATCGGCGCAGGTGCATCCGGGCAACCTGAACGCCACGCCCGCCATCGTCCGCAGTGTCGTCCTCTACGTGCTTCGTCTGCTCGTCCGCGAGCCGCTGCCGCTGAACGAGGGGCTGCTGCGCGCGGTGGAGCTGATCGTCCCCCCCGGCCTGCTGAACCCGCCGTTCGGGACCGATCCGTCGCTCGATCCCGCGGTGGTCGGCGGCAACACCGAAGTGAGCCAGCGGCTGACGGATACGCTGCTCAAGGCACTCGGCCTCGCCGCCTGCGGCCAGGGGACGATGAACAACGTGCTGTGGGGTTCGGAGCGCTTTGGCTACTACGAGACGGTGTGCGGCGGGACGGGCGCGGGGCCGGGGTGGGACGGCGCGAGCGCGGTGCACAGCCACATGACCAACACGCGCATTACCGACCCCGAGGTGGTGGAGCACCGCTATCCGGTGCGTGTGGAGCGATTCGGCATCCGCGCGGGCTCCGGCGGCGCGGGCGCGCACCGCGGCGGCGACGGCGCCGTGCGCGAGCTCACCTTCCTGGAGCCCATGTCGCTCTCCGTCCTCACCCAGCACCGCGCCAAAGGCCCGTACGGCGTCGCCGGCGGCCACCCCGGCGCCCCCGGCCGCCAGCGCGTCATCCGCGCATCCGGCGAGGTGCTGGAACTGGGCTCGGTAGATGGGACGGAAGTGGAAGCCGGCGACCGGCTGCTGCTGGAGACGCCGGGCGGCGGCGGGTGGGGCGCGGTGGAGTGAAAAATGGACAGTTGTTGCGCGTCGGTGAGTTTCGTGTATCTTCCCCTCTGTACGCTTTGTTCACAAGGTCACGGGCGGGGAGACAATCGAATGACGATCGCAATCTGTCTGAAGGTTGGGGATGGGGTCGTTCTCGGGACAGATAGCGCATCGTCGCTCATCGGCGAGAACGATCGATACTTCAACGTCTACAATACTGCCGAAAAAACCTTCAATCTCGTTAAAGGTCTTCCCATCGGTCTGATGACATATGGACTGGGCGGCATGGCTGGGCTGTCGATTGGGGCGCTCGCCCGGGATCTGCGGGAGCGCCTGTCCGGCAACGATCCCGAATTATCGGACTGGGCCCTTAATCCCTCTACGTATACCCTTCATGAAGTCGCCGGACGGGTACGGGAGTTTTTCTATGAAGCTTTGTATGATGCCGAGTTCGGGCCGTTACCACAGCCAGGCGCCGGGGCCCAGGGCACCGAGGAAGAACAACCGCTGAGCCCCGACGTGGGCGGAACTCCGGGCGAGAAGGCGCCACCGTATCCGGATTTAGGGTTCGTTGTCGCAGGTATTTCGGCACAGGACCACTACACGCAGGTCTGGACGATCGAGATCATCAACGGTGTCTGCACAGGCCCCGTCTGCCAGTACGATAGGTTCGTTTCGGGCGTCGTAAACTTCTGGGGACAGCCGGAGGCGCTGTACCGGCTGGTGTACGGCTGGTCACCGGAGGCCCACCAGCGCCTGATTGCCGCGGGGCTTAACCCGGAGGCTGCAGATCAGTTCCTGCTGTCGTTGACGGACCTGGCACACCCGGGCATGCCGATCCAGGATGCGATTGATCTGGTGAGATACCTGGCTGATGTTACTGTCGGGTACATCCGGTTCAAACAAGGGGCGCCGACTGTCGCCCCACCTATCGACATCGCCGCGATCATGAGGCATCAGGGCTTCAAGTGGGTTGAGCGGAAGCATTACTACCGGCAGGAGTTGAATCCGGCTATGATTGAATGAACCTCGAGACCTTGGGATGCTTCATGGAAAATCACCCCGGAAACCCGTCGAGCGCCGGACGCTCGGCCTCGACGCCAAGAGGCGGGTCAAAACCGCCGATCCCACCGGTTCCCAAGCTCAGCGAACGCCAGGTGGAGGATCTGCAGGATTGGGCTCGCAAGCACCTTCCCCCAGCGAAAAAGAAGTAAGCACCGGCCACTCTCAGGGCAGGTGGAGAGTGGCCAATGCTCTTTCATATCACAACCTCTTCTGACGCAATGACGCACCCGTCGTCAGCCGTCTTGGTGAGTGTGCTGGCCTTCAGCGACCTGTACGATCCCAACCTCACCGGCAACACCGTGGTGGCGGCGGTGCAGGCGTACCTGCTCACCGGCAGCGGCGGGTGCTGGGTTTACCAGCAGGCGGTCTCCAACCTTTGATCGCGGTTCTTCGATGAGGGACGGGCCCCGTCGAGCATTCGGCGGGGCCGTCATCGTCTGCGGCTACCGCGCTTCGGGAAACGTCTGCACCACGTTGCCCTGCGCGTCCTGAACTCCAGGCGCGGCACGTCCAGTGAATCCACGGCGATGCGGATGCGAGTGCGGCCGGCGCGGTCGTGAATGCGCATGCCCGCCACACCCTGCTCCTGCCCCACGAACACGCGGTTGATCTCCCACTGGTCCTCGCTCATGAACCGCCGCCGCAGCGGCAGCCGCGCCGCATTCCGTTCGGTCTCGGGAAGCCGCTCGATGGAGTCCTGCGCCGCTAACCACTCCTTGGTGTTCCCCAGCGGAAAGTCGGAGATCCGCAGCCCGGCGCCGTAAAAGCCCGGCCGCTCCATGTAGTTTAGCGCCACCGATGCGTGCCGGATGACGGACGTTTACACAGGGCGGGACGATTCGCTCGGCTGGCGCGTCCGACGCGAGCAGAGACGCTGGCGGCGTGCCCCGCTGACCGTATATCATGTCGCCACTCCCCGCCCGCCCTGCCTCCCCAGCATCCCGCAGCATGAAGCGCATCCTGCAGATCCTCTTCTGGTCCGTGATCCCGGCCGCGTTCATCGGCCCGGGGACGGTGACCACGTGTGCGTCGGCCGGCGCGGGGTTCGGCTACGCGCTGCTGTGGGCGCTCACCTTTTCCACCATCGCTACGGTAGTGCTGCAGGAGGCCAGCGCACGCGTGACCATCATCTCCGGGCGCAACCTGGCCGAGGCCATCCGCGACCGGTTTCGCGGCGGAGCCACCGGCCTGCTGGTGCTGCTGCTGGTCCTGGGCGCCGTGGTGCTGGGGAACGCGGCGTACGAGGCCGGCAACGTGCTGGGCGCGTCCGCGGGCGCGGCACTGGGGTCGCCGGTGGACGCGCGCGTGGCCACGCTGCTGATCGGCGCGGTGGCGGCCGCGGTGCTGTGGGTGGGCACCCCGCGCGTGGTGACGACGGTGCTGGCGGCGACCGTCGCGTTCATGGGCATCGCGTTCCTGGTCACCGCGTTCCTGCTGCGGCCGCCCGTGGGAGAGGTGCTGCGCGGCAGCGTGGTCCCGGCGGTGCCGGCGGGGTCGGGCCTGCTGCTGCTGGGCCTGGTGGGCACCACCGTGGTGCCGTACAACCTGTTCCTGGGCTCGGGGATCGCCCGCGGGCAGAACCTGCGCGACATTCGCTTCGGGCTGACCGTGGCGGTGCTGCTGGGTGGGCTGATCTCGATGGGAATCCTGATCGCGGGCGCGGACCTGGAAGGCACGTTCAGCTACGAGGCCGTGTCGGCCATGCTTTCGGCGCGGCTGGGGGGATGGGCGGGGCCGCTCTTCGCGTGGGGGCTGTTCGCCGCGGGGTTCTCGTCCGCCATCACCGCGCCGCTGGCTGCCGCCGTCACCGCGCGCGGCCTCTTTGGTCAGGAGACGGACCGGTGGGAGCCGCGCTCGTGTCGGTACCGGGCCGTGTGGCTGGGCGTGCTGGCCGTCGGCGTGGGGTTCGGGCTGGCGGGCGTGCGGCCGATCCCGGCCATCATCCTGGCGCAGGCGCTCAACGGCGTGGTGCTGCCGTTCGCCGCGGTGTTCCTGCTCGTCATCGTCAACGACCGCGGGCTGATGGGCGACGCCGGGATCAACGGCCCCGTGACCAACGCCGTCACCGCCGCCGTCGTCGCCGTCACGCTGGTGCTGGGCGTGTCCGGCGTGCTGCGCGCCGCCGCCACCACCTTCGGCCGCACGACCACCGAAGGGCAGATCCTGGGCACCGCCGCCGTCATCGCCGCGCTGCTGCTGGTGCCGCTGTTCCTTTGGGTGCGCCGCGCGCGCTCCATCACGCCCGCGGCTGCGTCCTGACGCGAATCGCCGCGCAGAGAAAAGACGCGGCCGAGGATCTTCGTTCCTCCGCCGCGTCATGCTTTTGAGCGACCGTCAGCGCGCTTTCATCCAGATGACGATAACGCCGCACGCGCCACCCATGGATGAGTTGAACTGCGCGGGGATGGCGCTGGTGTAGATCTCCACCCCTTCCACTTCGGCGGGGTTCAGGTTCTGGATGGATTCCGCTTCGACGCGCATCCCGTTCAGGTAGATGTTGGTCCAGCAATGGCCGCGGATGGAAAGCGGATGCCGCATCCGCACCCGGAACGACCGCGAGTCGCCGCCTGACGCGCCCACGATCACCTCGAAGCTGGGGATGGACCGCAGCAGGTCGATCATCTGCATGAAGCGCTGGCGGTCGATCTGCTCCGCGGTGATGAAGCGGCCGCCGTTGCGCTCGTCCATCCGCTGGTGAAAGCCGCCGTACCACAGCCGGTCCTCCGCGCCTAGCCCCGTCGCCGTCACCGTCTCCAGCACCACCGCCGACCTGCCGATCACGAAGCTCACTCGCGCGCCCTGCGCCTCCACCGGAAAGAGGTCCGTCTCCGACGCCTCGTAGCCGGGCGCGCTCCCCAGCAGCCAGTAGCGCCCCGGCGCCTGCAGCGTAAAGCGCCCCGCCGAGTCCGTCTGCGCCTGCGCCACCACCTGCGAGTCCGCCGCCATCAGGTGCACCGTCCCCCCGTGCACCGGCGCCTGCGTCCCACGCCCGATCAGCCGCCCCTGCACCGCCTGCGCGGACGCGGCGGCGGGAAGGGCCAGCGACATCGTCAGGATGAGGATCCGGGCAAGGCTCATCGCGAATTTTCAGGGATATCACGGCGGACCGGAGGGGTGGGATTCGTTCGATCGATAGAACGTCTCCCGCTGAAGATCATACACACGCACCTATGTTCTGAAACCGATTCCATGATTCGATGTTCACTCCGAGTTCTACTGCCGGGCTCACGCGGAGACGCGGAGAAAATCACGCTTCTCCGCGCCTCCGCGTGAGATGCAGTTGTAAAGGCCAGAATGCACAGCGAATTAGCAGAAACGGTATGAGAAGCGAAACGGCTCCAGCGGATGCGCTGGAGCCGTTCGTCTTTCAGCCGGTGACCGTCACCACTCCGCCTCGTCGCCGATGGGCTGGCCGGGCGGCAGGTCGGGGAGCGGCGAGCGGGCGTCGGGGACCCACGGGCGCTCCAGAAAGCGCGTGATCTCGCCCGCCAGCAGCGCGCGGTGGGCGCCGACGACGTTCTCCGGAACGGCGCCGGCGGCCCAGTGTGCGCGAATCTGCATCAGCCCCTGCTGCGCCAGGGCCCGCACCTGCGGCATCGGCGCGTCCGCGGCCAACGTCATCAGGCGGCGCACCAGGGCGTACTCGATGCCGCGGTCGATCTCCGCCAGGTAGGGGTCGGTGTGATTGCGGGCGAAGGTAGCCGCCATCAGCCGGTCCAGCGTCCACTGCAGGCTGGGGAGAGACCGGTCGGTCGCGCTCTGCTCCACCAGCCGCGTCGCGCGCTCGGGGTTCAGGAGCAGCCCCAGCGTAAGGTCCGCGGCCGAAACCGCCGGCGACACCGCGTCGAACGACGTCCCCGTGTAGCGCCCGAACAGCTCGCGGTGCGCGCCGTAGGTGAACGGCCGCGGGGGGATCAGCGTCAGCAGGGAGCGCGGCATGGCCAGCTCAGCCGGGTCCAGCGTGGCCAGCAGCGCCTCGAACGCCGCGCGCTGCACGTCGCCGCCAACGGTCCGCAGCGGCACCTGCTCGTCGCCGCGCAGCGCGTAGGTGTACTCCTGGCCGCCCAGCACCTTGGCCGTGGCCTCCGTCTGGTAGCGGTGGTGCAGGTACAGCGGGACCAGCACTTCCTCCAGCGTGGCCATCGGGCGTCCCGCGCGGATGGCCCGCTCGCCAAAGCGCTCCAGCGCCGCGCGCCGCACGCGCAGCACGCGCCGCAGCTCCTCCGCCGCGTCGGTCCCGTTGTCCCACAGGTGCGCCCGCGGGTGCACGCTCCCCGGCGAGCGCGCGTCCTGGTCCGTCAGAAAGGTCAGGTTGCGCGCCCGCGCCTCCACCAGCATGCGGTCCAGCGCCGCCCGCTCGTCCGTGCCCGCGGGAAAGTCCTGGTACCCCCAGGTGATCGCGATCTTGTCCCACGGCCCGATCTCCGCCGTGTACGCCTCCGACAGGTCGATCGTCCCGTCTTCGCGCAGGCGGGCCAGGGGATGGGGATAGTCCATCACCGAGGCGCGGTTCTCCGCGCTGCTGACGTAGTTGTGCGCCAGCCCCAGCGTGTGCCCGATCTCGTGCGCGGACAGCTGGCGAATGCGGGCCAGCGCCATCCGCTCCATCTCCGGCGGCACCTCCGTCCCCGTCTCGTACGGCGCCAGCAGCCCCTCGGCCAGCAGGTAGTCCTGCCGCACGCGCAGGCTTCCCAGCGTCACGTGCCCTTTGATGATCTCGCCCGTGCGCGGGTCCGAAACCGTTGAGCCGTAGCTCCATCCGCGCGTGGAGCGGTGCACCCACTGGATGGTGTTGAAGCGTGCGTCCATGGGATCGACGCTGTCGGGCATCACCTCCACCCGGAACGCGTTGCGGTAGCCCGCCGCCTCGAACGCCTGGTTCCACCACCGCGCGCCGTCCAGCAGCGCGCCACGGATCGGCTCCGGCGCGCCCGCGTCCACGTAGTAGACGATGGGCTCCACCGGGTCGCTGACCGCCGCGCCCGGGTCGCGCTTCTCCAGCCGGTGCCGGCTGATGAACCGCTGCGTGATCTCTTCGCCCACGGGAGATGAAAAGTCGAAGTAGTCGATGCCGAAGAACCCGGCCCGCGGGTCGCTGCGCCGCGGCTGGTACCCCGGCGGCGGCAGCGCCACGAACGAGTGCCGCTGCCGCACGCTGATGGCCTCCGGCGTGGGCGTCACGTCGCGGACGAACTGGCCGGGGTTGTCGCCGGTAAAGGTGAGGGTCGCCTCGATCTCCGTGTTGCGCGGAAAGGCTTTCGTGTTCTGCGGATACAGGGCGCTGCGCGTGGCGTCCAGCCTGTACTCGCCCTGGCGCGCGCGGCGCAGGGCGGGGACCACCCCGTGCGCGTCGCGGACCACGAAGTCGGTGGCATCCACCAGCACCCGCCCGTCCGACTCGGCCTTGACCTCGAAGCCCCACAGCACCGACTGCGCGAACGACTCCTCCACGGCGCGGCGCTCGGCCGGGTTGTCGGTGGTGGCGCGGTACGCCTGGTTGGGCTGCACCATCAGCACCCGCGGCCCCACGCGATCAAAGCGCACCAGCCGCTCGCCGCCCAGCTGCCCGCGGTCCAGGCCGATATCGTTGGAGCCCAGGCCGGCCGGAAGCGAGACGACGTAGATCAGCTCCTGCCCCGTGCGCGGGATCTCCAGCCACAGCCTGCCGGCGGCCGCGTCCCAGTACACAGGGAGAAAGCCGTCGCGCTTTTCCATCCCCCGCGTCTTTTCAGCGATGGACGGAAGCGGGGTCTGCGCGCGGAGAGGGCCGGCGCACAGCATGGCCAGGCACAGCGCGGCGAGCGCCGTGAAACGCGGAGTGGGTCGCATCGTGAACAGTGCGGGACCGGGGTCGTGAGAGGCGTACAGGCCGCAAAGAATAGTTGCGCAACACCGTGTCCGGCAACTGCTTTGGCGGTTGTCACAGATGACCGCCCCCGGATGGACACCGTGCAGAAGGATGGAGCACCTGCGGATCCACGCTGGCGTGTATGGCGGGCGGTTTTCAGGGAGATGATGGATGTGTCCGCGGCGGTACGTGGGAGGTCCGCCGTCACCCTGGAGACTGATCCGAAAGCAACGCCGCCATGTGTGCCCGCCGCTCACTTCCGAGTGGCGGGCGCTCGTTTTTAGCCCGATCGCGAACACGCATGCCCACCGCTGGCCGTGTTCTGGCGCGTGTTTCTGGCCCGATCCCGAACACGCGTGCTCACGGCTGGCCGTGTTCTGGCGCGGGATTGACTCAGCACGTTCTGCCGAGGTAATTCCAGTCCTCAACCCGTCCGGGCCGGCAGCAATGGCTCTTGCCTATGATACCATAACATAGTACTATCCGATGAGCGGCTACCACCGACGCATCTTGGAGGCGGTATTCCGCGATCCGGTCAGCGGAACGATCGTCTGGGCCGACATAGAAGCGATGCTCGTTCACTATGGTGCCGAAATCCTCCCCGGCAGAGGATCGCGGATCACCATCGGCATCAATGGTAAATGGGCCGTCTTTCACCGGCCGCATCCCCAAAAGGAGGGGCGACGGTGGGCGATCCGCAAGCTGCGGCAACTGCTCGTCAACGCCGGATTGGAGCCTGAAGATGAAGTACAAGGGGTACACGGGATCCGTCGAGTACGAACCTGACGACCGGGTGTTCTTCGGCACGGTCGACGACATCACCGACATCGTCACCTTCGAAGGTGATAGCGTCGAGGAACTGGAGGTTGCCTTCCGCGATTCAGTGGATGTCTATCTCGAAACCTGCGCCGAGCAGGGTGTGGAGGCACAGCGACCCTGCTCGGGCAAGTTCGTCCTGCGGATCACGCCCGAGATGCACCGCGAAGCCGCCGCCGCGGCGCGGACTCAGGACGAGAGTCTGAACGGCTGGATCATGGGTGCCATCCAGATGCGGCTGGCGGCAAAGGAAAAGCGACCAGCCAGCCTGGCGCGCCGGAAAGCGCAGTCGGCGAAGAAGCCGGCCGCATAGTAAAGCGGGCCGGGGATTTCATCCCCGGCCCATTTTGCGCTCTGTCCCGCCACCTTCGTCACGGCCCGCGGCGGATCTCCGGGACGATGGGGATGGTAAGGGTGCGGCCGCCGCGCCGCACCTCGAAGCGCACGGCGCTGCCGGGGCTCAGTCGGTCGAAGAACTGGCCGGCGCCGCGGTCCGTGAGCAGGTGGCCGTTGATGCGCAGCACCACGTCGCCGGCGCGCAGGCCGGCGCGGTGGGCGGGGCTGCCGGGGACGGCCGCCTTGATCAGCATCGGCTGGCTGGAATGCCAGCGCCAGCTGTCTCCCTCCCGCCGCCAGCCGCAGTCCCCGCAGTCCAGCTCCATCCCGAAGTAGATGCGCGGACCCCCCTCGTCGCCCGGGCGTCCTTCGGCGGATGCGGGGGGCGCATCCGGCCGCCCTCCCGTCGGCGTCACCGCCAGCGCGGGGGTGTTGCACCCGGGCCGCGGCGTCACCGAAACCCGCATCTCCGACCCGCCGCGACGAATGCGCAGCGACACCGGCACCCCGGCGCGCAGGTTGGCCAGCCGCCGCCCGCCGTCGCGCGTGGTGATCAGCGCGCCGTCGATGGCCAGGATCTGGTCGCCGTCGCGCAGCACGCCGGCGGCGGGCCCGTCCGCCTCCAGCCGCCAGACTTTCGGCTCGGTGGAAAAGTCGTGTGTGCGGCCGGCGCCGTCGCGCGCGTTGAGCGTGCACAATCCGCCCACGCACTGAAGCAGCCCGATCCCCAGCGTCGCCGTGCGCGGAAGCCCCTCCCCGCACTGCTGCGCCCGGGCCGTCTGGGCGACGAGACCCAGCGCCAGCGCCGCCGCCAGCCGCCGGCCGAACTTCCGCGTCGCGCTCCGCATCATCCGCATCCTCAGAACACCACCGGCGCGGACGGCGTGTCCGGCTGCAGCGCACCGTGCCGCGTGGTGGACACCGTCCGGAACAGGTTTACCGCCGAGCTGTCGTCGTTGCGCAGGCGCGTGAGCTCGCGCGAGGCGCCGTAGCACGCCGCGATGGTGGCCTCGCGCCCCTGCGCCACGGACAGGCTGTCGCGCCCGCGCGAAAAGGCGACAAACTGCGCCACGGCGGCCACGTACTCCGTTCCCGCGCGCTGCACGCGGATGGCCGCGTCCATGGCCGTCGCCACGGTGTCCGCGGCGGCCAGCACGGTGGCCGCGTCGCCCGTCCCCGAAAGCCGCCCGCCGCCAAAGCCGATGGTGAAGATCACCGCGGCCGCGGCGGCGTGCGCGGCCCACGCCGGCATCGTCCGCCGCTTCCGGTGCTCGTCCAGCGAGATCACCTTCGTCACCGGCACCTGCGCCGGGCGCTCGTCCACCAGCAGGCGGGCGTGCAGCGACGGCCACAGGTCGCCCGACGTGTCGGCGGCGCGGGGGAGCGCGGCCAGCCGCGCGGTCAGCGCGATCACCGGCTCGGCGGCGGCGCGGCAGGCGTCGCACACGTCCAGGTGCGCGGCCGCCCCCGCCATCCGCTCGGGCGAAAGCTCGCCGCCGGCGTAGTCGTGCAGGTCGTCGTCGGAAAGGTGCATCGTCATCGTTCCAGGGCCTCCATCATCAGGCGCCGCGCGCGGTTCAGCTGGCTTTTGACCGTGCCCAGGCTCACGCCCAGCATTTCCGCGATCTCGTGGTACCGGTATCCCGTTACGTCGTGCAGCAGCAGCACCTTGCGGGCGCCGGGCGGAAGGGCCGCGATGGCGCGCTCCAGGTCCACCGCCGTCTCCGGCATGGCGCGTTTGGCCTCCGCGGCGTAGCGGCCGGGGTCGTCCGTGATCGTGACACGCGCCTCGCGGCGCGACTCGCTGCGCATGCTCTCCAGCGTGGTGCGCACCGCCACCGTGTGAATCCAGGTGCTGAGCGCGCTTTCGCCGCGAAAGGTGGGCAGCTTCTGCCACACGCGCACAAAGACCTCCTGCGTAAGGTCTTCGGCCCGCGACACGTCGCACGTCATCCGCAGCGTGACCGCGTACACGTGCCGGTAGTGCGCACGGTACAGGGCTTCGAAAGCGGCGGGATCGCGCGGCGCGGCGGCGGGTGCGTCGAGCAGGGCGGGCTCCGGCGGTGCGGTTGCGGTCACGGGCTCGGCTCGGGGACTTTCGTCGGGGCGTTCGGAGGATAGGTTGCCGCAGCGGACGAAAATGTTGGAACCGGAGGATGAGGAACAGCGGAGACAGGGGTGGATGACCGATCGTAATCGCCGTCTAACCCGGCGGTGTGGTGGATGCCCCTCGATCCCACGACGTGGATTCCCGGAGGGAGCACCCACGCGTACCCGTAAGAGGGTGTTATGAACTCGGACGAAAGACCGCGCTCAGTCATCCTGAGGGAGCGCCACGCGTAACCGTCCATCAGACAAACGCTTGCGCGCGACCGAAGGACCCTCTCCCGGCTTGCTTGAACCCGGCCGAAGCGGCAACGGCGTGTCCGACAGGGGCGGAACCCGACAGTCTGGAGCGGCGTGGCGGCGTTCAAGCCGTCGGACAGAAGGTCCTTCGGTCGCGCGCAAAAGGTTTACTGACCGCAGGTTCCACGAGGTGCGCTCCCTCAGGATGACTGTACTTCGTGCACCGGGTTCACAACACCCTCTGAGGGAGCGTTGCGTCAAAGCTGGCCGATGGCACCGCGGCCAGGGCGCGACCGAAGGACCTCCTCTCGGCCACGTCGGGGCTGGAATCAGTGCCTCGAACCAGCCCCACGGTTCTGCCGGCGAGGTCCTTCGATCAGCGCCTGACCGGACGATTGCCGCGGGTTCTGCGCGGCCCCTCTCTCAGGAAGTGATCGACGTAGTGCTGGATCCGTATGCTGGCCTGAGGGGCGCTTGAACCTTCGCTCCGCACTTTCCGCCACCCCGCACGCTGCCTGATGTCCGACGCCTCCGAAGCCGCCGCACGCTTCGTCCGCGCGCTCGCCGCCCTCGTTCTGCGCGATGGCGACGCTTCCGCGCGCGCGCAGCAGGCGCACGACGCGCTGCGCGAGGTGCTGGCCACGCAAAAGAGCCTGGTGCTGGACGTCCAGTTCACCGGCTTCTCGCAGAAGGGTCAGCTCGTTGGCGGGGTGGATCCGCTGGTTCTCCGCGCCACCGGACACCTGATCACGCTTCGGCTCAACCGCGTCGGCTTTACCCCCGACGCGTCCGTCGAGGACCTGGAGGCGTTCGGATCCATCGTTTCCCGCTCGTCGGCCGAGCTGGGTGTCGCGGGCGCCATCGGCGCGCTGGTGCAGGCGCGGCCGTATGGACTCTACGCCAGCACCGGGGCAGGGGACGTCTACAAGCCCCCCGCCCGCGCCGCCGCTCCCGCCGCGCCTGTGGATGCGGCGCCGGCCGCGGAGTCGGCGCCACCTGCCGAGCCCGCTCCGTCCGCTGAACCCGCGCCCGCCGCGGATGCCCGGCCCGCCCCCGCGCCCCCGTCGGCCGGGTTGGGGATGCCGTGGGACGAGGAGCTGGAGAGCACGGAGCTGGCGGAGTTCGAGTTCATCGACGAGTTGGCGGAACTGCCCGGCGCCGCGCCGGTGGGGGAAGTGGGGCAGGGTGGAGGACCGTCCAGTTTTGCGAAGGCGGGGGATGCTCCGGGGCGCGAGGAGCCGCCCAGCAGCGACATGTACCACTTTTTCCGCGCCACCGACTCCCGCGACCAGCAGGCCGAGGCGCTGCCGCGGCTGCTGCACGAGGCGTCGACCGTAACGCGCTTCGACGAGCTGGCGGAGAGCGCCGCGCGCACCGCGCTCACGCTGCTCAAGACCGACGCGCCCGCGCCGGCCGTCGAGCTGCTGGACGTGCTGGTGCGCGAGGCCGAGCGCCCGGACCGCACCCGCTTTTTTCGCGAGAGCGCGCTGCAGGCGCTGCGGCGCGCGGGGGCCACGCCCACGCTGCACCGGCTGCTGGACCGCCTGCCGTACGGGGGTGAGGACCGCGACCGCATCCTGCGCTTCTTCGTCTTCATGGGCGCGGACGCGCTGCTGATGCTGGAGGGGCTGCTGTACCGCGCGGGCGATCCCGACCTGCGCGCCGCCATCTTCCGCGAGCTGGTGGCGGTGGACGGGCTGCCGGACCGGCTGGTCGCCCACGCCGTGCAGGACCCCAATCCCGTGCGCACCCGCACGCTGCTGGAGCTGGCGCTGCAGGCCGGCACCGATCCCGAGATCGCGCGCCGCTGGGCGGCGGAGGCCGCCGCCCACCGCGAGCCGGGCGTGCGCGTAGAGGCCGCCCGTGCCCTGGCGGCGCAGGGCGGCCGCGGGGCCATGCGCGCGCTGGTGGACCTGCTGAACGACCCCGAGCGCCTGGTGCGCCGCGAGGCCATCGCCGGGCTGGGCACCCTGGGCGAATCCGCCGCCGTTCCGTTTCTGGCGCGCCTGCTCAACGAGGGCGACGAGGAGCTGCAGGCCGCCGCCGCCGCGTCGCTGGGCCGCATCGGCTCCGGCGAGGCGCTGCCGGCGCTGCTGGCCGTGGTGCAGAAGCGCTCGCTGCTGCAGCTCAAAAAGGCCACGCGCGGCAAGATGGCCGCCCTGCAGGCCATCGCGAAAATCGACACGCCCGCCGCCCGCGAAGCCCTGGCCTCCATCTCCCAGGGCCGCGACGAGATGGCCGAGGAGGCCCGCCGCATCCTGGCTGCGTCGGTGTAGCGAAGTCCGGAACGGGTGCGAAAAACGGCAGCCACCGCCCACGACCGGGCGGTGGCTGCCGTTCTGTACGGGCTCCGGCCGCTACAGCGTCCCGGCGTCCACGCAGGGAGTTTCCACCCCGGGTGTGACCACGGTCTGCTGTTTTCCACCGGAGGTCACCAGGACCAGCGAATTTCGCCGGGCCAGGAGCGTCGCCCGTCCGGCGTCGTCGGTGTAGCCCTGGGTGTAGCCGTTGTAGTCCACCCCGAACGCGGCCACCAGCACGTTGGGCCGCGGGGCACCGCCCGTCTGCAGCACCTGCACCTGGACGCACGTGCGCACCGCGGGCTTGTCCAGGTTGATCCACGGGCCCAGTGTGGGCGTGAACCCCGTCACAAAGTTGGAGCCCGGCGTGGCGGTCAGGGTGTCGATCCACCTCCACTCGCCCACGTTCAGGTCGAACAGGTAGATGGCGGTAACGGGAACGGTGTCGGATTCGATGTTCCGGCCCTGGTCCCGCTCGCCCAGGATCGGCCAGCTGTCGCGTGTCACCATGTCGGCGGGAAGCTGGATTTCCGCCCGCTGTCCGGGGGCCAGGTCCAGCCGCTCGCCCGTGCCCTCGTCGGTAAGCTGCACGCGCAGCATCCCTCCGGAAACCAGCGGACGCTGCTGCGCCCCGCTCCCCACGCTCAGCTCGCCGGGGCCGCCCGCCAGCTGGCCGAAGTCGCGCGGATCGATGGTCGCCACCTGGGCCACCGCCATCCCCGCGGCCGGCTGGCCGTTCGCCCGTACCAGCGCGTTGGCGGGGATGCGCACCTGGCCTCCCATCGCCAGCGACAGCGTGGTGCCCGCACGGGCATCGAACCGTACCGGCGCGCCCTGGGAGATGAGGACGATGGCGTCCTGCCGCGTGTCGCGTCCCGCGACGACCGGGAACACCTTGGTCGTCTCCGCAAAGTTGGCCGCGCTGACGTTCACCCGGGCCCGCTGCCCGGCGGGCAGCCCCGGCAGCCGGAACTCGCCGTTGCCGTCGGTGACGGTCGCGGCACCGCCCGACGCACGGACGGCCGCATTGGCGATGGGAGATCCGGCCACGTCCACCACGCGTCCGCTTACGCTGCCCGGCACCCAGACGCCCGAGCCGCCGCTCATGCCCGAGGCGCAGGCGGCTGCCGCGGCAAGCGCCGTGGCGCAGGGCAGGACCACACGGAATGTTCGATGGAGCCTCATGATGTTGCTCCTGCATGAAAGGGAAGGGACAATCGAGATCGGGTGAGCACCCGTTCGGAAGGAGGGAACCGCGGATCGGAAGCTGTCCCTGCTGTCTCGATCCAACCCGGCCATTCGCATCGCCCGTGCCGAACGGCGAATCTGCCGAGAAACTGTTCTAAACACTTTTCTCTAAGCAGCTTACATCACGTCGTGCTCGCTCGGTAGCTTTGCCGGTGCGGGACATGATCGCTCGACATGAGGCACGAATGGGACAGTGTCTGCGGACTACTGCGGATCCGCAGGATGACCCGATCCGTTCCTCACACGCCGCCCGCGACTGGGGAGGTGGGGCTCCGGACCTCGCGAAGCCCACCTAACCCCGGAAATCCGCCATTTCTGCAGCGCGCAAGTGACACACCTGGGGCGTCGGCGCCCCGCAGCACCTGCCGCCGGCACAAATCCGCTTCCGAGGCTTCAATTGCGAAAAATCGGCTTTCGAGAATCGCGCAGGACGCAAAAACGCGTCTGGGGGAATCCACCGGCACGCCCCGCGGCGCTCTGAAGCGATTCTGGGCCGTTTTCGGCGTTCGGCCGTCGAGGTGGTGAAGCCCCGCGCGGTTTGCGGGGCTTTCCGCTGTTGTTGCGGCGAGTGTACTCGCTCCCGCCCAGGGCAGGCGACCCGCTCAACCGCAATCCTCCCAATTCGTTGGATCACCTCCGATGGGCGACGAGGCCACAACGATACTCACGGCCGCCAGCCATCCACCCACACACCGCCGCACGGCATCCCGCGGATGATCCGGCGTCACGCGGTGGCGTAAGCCGTACAACCTGGGACGAAACCCATCGAGAGCAGCCGGAGGTGGGGAATCCACACATCTCCACGTCCCACGGCGCTTTTCCACATCTTTCCACACGCTCTAGTTTACATAATGCATATTATACGAAGTGGAGTAATCCTTGCGCTTGGGATGCATCCCAAGTCATCCCGCATCCAAACGCGGGTCTGGAGACTTGGTGAGGCATCCCAGGTTTCAGGAGCTACACATGGCGCGCGCGATCTGGAAAGGCAGCATCAGCTTTGGCCTGGTGCAGATCCCCGTAGGGCTGTTCTCTGCCTCGTCGCCCGACGAGCTGAGCTTTCGGCAGCTCGACAAGCGCAACATGTCGCCCATCGGCTACAAGAAGTACAACAAGAACACCGGCGAAGACGTCGAGGGCGACGACATCGTCAAAGGCTACGAGTACGAGAGCGGCAGCTACGTGGTGCTGAGCGACGAAGACCTTCGCCGCGCCAACCCCGAAAAAACGCAGACCGTCGAGATCACCGACTTCGTGGATCTGGACGACATCGATGCCGTCTACTTTGACAAGCCGTACTACCTGGCGCCCACCGGCAAGAACAAAAAGGCGTACGCGCTGCTGCGCGAGGCGCTCAAGCGCACCGGCAAGGTGGGCATCGCCAAGGTGGTCATCCGCTCCCGCGAGTACCTGTCCGCGGTGGTGCCCCAGAACGACGTGCTGCTGCTGGAGATCCTGCGCTACCCGCACGAGATCCGCGCCGCCGACGACCTGGAGGTGCCGCGCGGCGAGGCGCAGGAGCTGGGCGTAAGCGAGCGCGAGCTGGCCATGGCGGAGCAGCTGGTTCAGGGGATGACGGCGGAGTGGGAGCCCTCCAAGTACAAGGACACCTACCGCGACGACCTGATGGAGCTTATCCAGGGGCGCATCGACAGCGGCAACACCAACGTGCCCGACGAGACGCCCGTAGAGGAGGAGTCCGAGGCCAAGGGCGACGTGATCGACATCATGGCCCTGCTCAAGCGCAGCGTGGAGGCCACTGGCCGCGGCGAGCGCATCGCCGCCGACACCGAGCGCGCGCCGTCCGCGAAGAAGCCCAAAAAGGCCAAGGCCGAGCCGGAGCCCGCACCCGCCGCGGCGGTCAAGGCTGATGAGGCGTTCCCGTGGGACGACGAGGCACCCGCTAAACCGGCCAGGCCCGCGCGCGTTGCCGCAAAGGCTCCGAAAGTCGCGCCCGCGCCCACGATGGACGACGTGCTTCCCTGGGAAGACGAGGCGCCCGCGAAGCCTGCCCGGCCGGCCGCGCGGGGAGCCGGCAAACCAGCCGGCGAGCCGATCGCCAAGCCCGCGCCCCGCTCGGCCGTGGCGGCATCCAAGCCGCGCGCCAAGCAGCGCAAGACCGCGTGAGGCGCGACTGAATGGGTCTCGACGAATACAAGCGAAAGCGCGACTTTCGCGTCACCGCTGAACCGGAAGGGCACGTCCACCCCCAGGGGGACGTGCTCTCCTTCTGCATCCAGAAACACGCCGCCAGCCACCTTCACTACGACTTTCGCCTGGAGCTGGACGGCGTCCTGAAAAGCTGGGCCGTCCCCAAGGGGCCAAGCCTGGATCCCTCCATCAAGCGCCTGGCCGTCCACGTGGAGGACCACCCCATCGAGTACGGCGTCTTTGAAGGGATCATCCCCAAAAAGGAGTACGGCGGCGGCACGGTGATGCTGTGGGACCGCGGCACCTGGACCCCCGACGACGACGCCCACAAGGGGTACAAAAAGGGCCACCTGCGCTTTCACCTGCAGGGGGAGCGGCTTTCCGGCGGATGGCACCTGGTGCGCTCCCGCCGCGGCGAGGAGGGCCAGAAGGAGCAGTGGCTGCTGTTCAAGGACGATGACGACGTGGCCCGCCCCGAGGCCGAGGGGATCGTCACCGAGGAGTTCATGACCAGCGTCGCCACCGGGCGGACGATGGAGGAGATCGCCGCGGACAAAGACGCCAGCTGGGACTCCCGCGCCCCCGCCGACCAGGCCATGACGCGCCACGGCAAGCCGTCGAAACCGGCGGCGAAATCGGCCGCGATAAAGGCGGCGGACGGGGCGAAGAAGCCGGCCGCCAAGTCGGCCTCCCGGGCGAAAAAGGCGGCGGGCTTCCCCGCTCCGGCGGTCGCGGGCGCAAAAAAGGCGGCGTTCCCCAAACCGTTCATCCCGCAGCTGGCCACGCTGGTGGACCAGGTGCCCGCCGGCGGCGACTGGATCCACGAGCTCAAGTACGACGGCTACCGCCTGGTCGCCATGGTGCAGCGCGGCAAGGCGCGCCTCATCACCCGCAACGGCAACGACTGGACGGACAAGTTCCCCGCCGTCGCCGCCGCGCTGGAGGCGCTCCCCGCGAAGTCCGCGGTGCTGGACGGTGAGCTGGTGGTCCTCACCGCGCGCGGCACCACCAGCTTTCAGGCGCTGCAGAACGTGCTTAGCTCCGGGCGCGGCGGCGAGCTGGTGTTCTACGCATTCGACCTGCCGTACCTGGAAGGGATGGACCTGCGCGGCGCTTCCCTGCTGGACCGCAAGGCCGCGCTGCGCGGGCTGCTGGCGGCGGACGGCGGGCTGATCCGCTTCAGCGACCACATTCAGGGCGCGGGGGGCGAGTTCTACCGCCAGGCGTGCGGGATGGGGCTGGAGGGGATCATCAGCAAGCGCGCCGATTCGCCCTACGTGCACAAGCGCAACAACGACTGGCTCAAGGTAAAGTGCCTGCTGCGCCAGGAGTTCGTGATCGGCGGATACACGGAGCCACGTGGGTCGCGCTCGCACTTTGGCGCGCTGCTGCTGGGCGTGCACGATGCAAAGGGCGACCTGGTGTACGCCGGCAAGGTGGGCACCGGCTTCGATGAGTCGCGGCTGCGCGACGTGTACGCGCGGCTGCGGGCGCTGGAACGCGGCGACTCGCCCTTCGTCAACCACGGGCGCAGGGGCCGCAAGCTGGCCGGCGTGCACTGGATCGACCCCACGCTGGTCTGCGAGATCGCGTTCACCGAGTGGACGGAGGAAGGCATCCTGCGCCACCCGGTGTTCCAGGGGCTGCGCGAGGACAAGCCCGCCAGCGACGTGGTGCGCGAGAACCCGGCGCACCTTCCCGCCGGCGAAAAGGCGGCCGCGTCCGACGCGCCCAGGCGGGCCGGCCACGCCCGCGCCGCGGAGCACGCGGCCGCGCGCACCAGCGACCGCGACGCGCCCCCCGCCCCGCGCTCGCGCCCGGTTCCGCCCAGCACCCGCCGGACGAATCCGCGCCGCGGCAAGGGCGAGGACACCGAGGTGCTGGGCGTGCGGCTCACCAGCCCGGAAAAGGTGCTCTACCCTGCCCTGGGAATCACCAAGCTGGAGCTGGCGCACTACTACGAAACGGTGGGCCCCTGGATCCTGCCGTACATCCAGGACCGCCCGCTCACGCTGGTGCGCTGCCCCGACGGCGTGGGCGGCGACTGCTTCTACCAGAAGCACGGCGACCAGCACTTTCACGAGTCCATCGGCCGCACTCCCATCCCCGAGAACGACGGCGAGGTGAAGGTCTACACCTACGTGGACTCCGCCGCCGCGCTCGTCGGCATGGTGCAGATGGGGGTGATCGAGCTGCACACCAGCAACGCGCGGCGCGACAACTTCGAGCGGCCGGACCGCTTCGTCATCGACCTGGACCCCGCGACGGACGTGCCCTGGGCGCGTACGGTGGCCTCCGCGTTCCAGGTGCGCGACCGGCTGGCCGAGATCGGCCTGGACAGCTGGGTCAAGACCACGGGCGGCAAGGGGTTGCACGTGGTCGTACCCCTGGCCCGCCGCCACGGCTGGGACGAGATCAAGGACTTCACCAGGGCCTTCTCCACGGACCTGAGCGCGCGGAACCCGGGAAAGTACCTTACCAAGGCGAACATCGCGGCGCGCAAGGGAAAGATCTTCATCGACTACCTGCGCAACGGCCGCGGCGCCACGGCCATCAGCGCCTTTTGCGTGCGCTCCAAGCCCACGGCCGCCATCTCCGTCCCGCTGACGTGGGAGGAGCTGAGCCCCGCGATCGATCCCGACACGTTCACGCCCGAAGCCGTCATCCGCCGCGTGGCCAAGCTCAAGCGCGACCCGTGGGACGGCTTCTGGACCTCGAAGCAGTCGATTACGAAGACGATGCGCACGGCCGTGGGCATGAAGGCGTAGCGGCGCCTTCCCTTCCCCCGTGCGTCCTGGCGGCGGCATCACGAATCGACTTCGTGGTGCCGCCGTTTGTTTTGTCCTCGCGCTCCGGTGTGAACGCGGAATATACCGGCGTCGACATCGACTGCTCGTGAAGCGCGAGGATTCCCGCGTCGCTACCTCAGGAAATCAACGGCGTGGGTTTAGGCCTGATACCAGATCCGACAAAACTGTCATTCTCAGGGAGAGGCCGTTTCAAAACTCCATTCTGAGTCTCTAACGACGGCCGCCGCGCCTCGCGCGCGCGAGGAAGGCGCGATTTTCAGCCGATGAGCCTCTGAGAGTCACCTCGGAGGCCGTACGGGGCTCCTCAAAGCCCGGAAAAACGCGCCGAAAGGGCTCACACGGGCTGCGGGACGGGCATCTTGCCCGTCCTGAGTGCTTCCAGGAGACACTCCACCCCAAGCAGGCTCAAAACCCGCCTCAGGTTGTACGCCAGCGTC
>NZ_JBMDXM010000150.1:0-25896 GCF_048594345.1 Longimicrobium sp. | reverse complement strand
TGTGGGGCCCGCAAGGGCCGCCGGGGCGGGCTGGCTTTAGGGGGCGGGGTTTTTTGCCCCCCGCCCCGCTTCTCGTTCATCCGCCATCCACCATGATCAGGCGCAGCAGCGCTCCGGGCCGGTGGCGAAGTTGCAGGAAGCCATGCAGGTAGCGCAGGTGGCGGCGCCGTTGCAGGTGGTGCCACCGCACGTCACCGCGCAGCTCAGGCAGCTCACGTAGTTGGAGGGCGCGGGGCAGCCGCACGTGTTGTCGTCGCAGGTGAAGTCGCAGGTGGGCTGACCGGCCGCGGTGCAGGTGAACGTCTCGCGGCCCTGCCGCGCGTCCACCGTTCCCCGCGCGGGCGCGGGGGGATGGGTGGCAAAGGATTCCACCTGGATGCCGTCGAGATCCAGCGTAAGCTTGCGCATGCTGCACTCCGGTCTGGTAGGGGTGGCCTGCCCGCGTCCCGCGGGATCCACGGCTCGCAGGGTCAGGCGGAATAGGTGAGTGGTCTGCCAGTATACCACCCCTCTCCCGGGCCGCGCCACGCCGCATGCTCAAAGCCCCTCCCGGACCTCCGGGAGGGGCTTTGCGTTCATCCGCCGAAACAGGTCTGGCGTTGTTCAGGCGGCGTCGTGGCCGCGGCGTTGATCCGAGCTGCCGCGTCTGTGTCCAAGCAGACCGAGAGCAGATCCATCGACCCCGACCGCGACGCGAGGAGCGGGGTCCGCCGTGGCCGGGCCTCAGGATAGCAGCCCGGCGCGCTCACGTTCTTACACCATCACACCCCAACACCCTCACACCCCAACACCCTCACACACCCCAACACCCGATCACGCCCGGTTGTCGCGCATCCCCGCGTCATCCGGCGGCAGCACGGGCCCCGGCGGGTCGTCGCGCGGGTCCAGCGGGTCGTGTGAGACCTCGTCGTGCGTCTCCAGCTCCTTGGGGAACATGAGCGACAGCACCACGGCGCCGATCAGCACGCCGGCCACCACGAGCAGCGATACGGCGGTGGGCACGTGGAAGTAGCCGCTGGCCAGCATCTTGGCGCCGATGAACACCCGCACGATCGACAGGCCCAGCTGGAGGTAGTGGAACTGGTCGATGACGCCGGCGAGAAGGAAGTACAGCGACCGCAGGCACAGGATGGCGAACACGTTGCTGGTGTAGACCAGGAACGGGTCGCGCGTGACGGCAAAGATGGCGGGGATGCTGTCGACCGCGAAGATCAGGTCGGTGGTCTCTACCATCACCAGCACCACGAACAGCGGCGTGGCCGCCGTGCGCAGCTTTCCGCCGATGGTTTCCTTGACGAAAAAGTGCTTTTCGCGGTAGTCGTTGGTTACCGGAAAGAAGCGGCGGATGAGCTTGAGCGCCGGGTTGGATTCGGGCTCGATGTCCATCTCGTCCTGGGTGGCCATCTTGATGCCCGTGTACACCAGAAAGGCGCCGAACACGTAGATGATCCAGTGGAACCGCTCGATGAGCAGCGCGCCCGCGGCGATCATGATGCCGCGCATGACCAGCGCGCCCAGCACGCCCCAGAACAGCACCCGGTGCTGGTACTGCGGCGGAACCTTGAAGTAGGCGAAGATCAGTACGAAGACAAAGATGTTGTCGACGCTCAGCGCCAGCTCGATCAGGTAGCCGGTAAGGAACTCAAGCGCGTCCTTTTGCCCGCTGACCCCTTCTACCGGCAGGTAGCCCATCCAGATGGCGCCGGCGAAGGCGATGGCCAGCGCCACCGTAAGCCCCGCGAACAGCCCCGCCTCGCGCACCTTTACCACGTGCGCCTTGCGGTTGATCACGCCCAGGTCAATGGCCAGGATCACCAGCACCAGGGCGGTGAATGCCACGTAGGGAATCACGTTTCCGTTCAAGACCGTATCAATCCTCCACGATGCCGCGCCGGTACGCGCGGTCTGGACACGAAAAAAAGAGCGAGCCCTTCGTCCGGAGCACGGCCGTGTGGCCGTCCCCGCGACGAAGGTCTCGCCCTGACGATGAGTGCCCTGCAGGCATCCGCGTCCCAACCGGACCGTGCGGGTGCAAGCCCGCAGTCTTGACGATCCGGCCGCCGGCTTTCTCGCCGGTAAGCTACTCCCCTTCTCGTTTCGATCTGGTGAACCTACCCAGCAATTCTCCTGCCGTCAACGCGCCCCGTCCCCCATCCCGGCGCCGGCGCGCGTCCCGGGTCTGCGCGGCGGGAGCGTGCATCGTGGTATACGCCGCTGTAACTTCTGGTGGATCATCGACGTAGGTGCACGGGCCAGGCACGTGCGGCACCCGGCGCGGACGCTCGTATGACGGCGCGCGGCCGCGATTGCGGGGAAAGTCCATCCTTTACGAAAGACGAGCGAGAGATGCTGATCACCACGACGAACACGGTAGAGGGCAATCAGGTCACGCGGTACCTGGGGCTGGTGAGTGGCGAGGCCATTCTGGGCGCCAACATCTTCCGCGACTTCTTTGCGGGGATTACCGACATCGTGGGCGGGCGCTCCGCGGCGTACGAGCAGGAGCTGCGCAAAGCCAAGCAGATGGCCATCAACGAGATGATCCAGGACGCCACCTCGCGCGGCGGCAACGCCATCATCGGCGTGGACCTGGACTACGAGACCATCAGCGTGGGCAAAGGCGGCGGCATGCTGATGGTGAGCGCCAGCGGCACCGCCGTCGTGCTGGCCCAGCCCACCGACTGATCGCCCGCATCCCCCGAATGACGAAGCGGTGGCCTCCCCCCGGAAAGCCACCGCTTCTTGATCCTGTGCAGCATCCGAAAAACGCACCGGGTGCTATGCAAAGGTCCAGCGACGGGTGTCATTCTGAGCCTGAGGAAGGCGCCCGCTCGGTTCTCTCCGGCTTGGCCTGTGCGCCGACCGAAGAATCTGCCGGATGGGCGCGCGGCTCCGTCGGCTACGTCCGGCTTCTGCGCGAGGGCCGCCCGCTCCGGACAGAGATTCTTCCGGTCGGCGCACAGGCCGCGAAGCGTGAAGAAGGCTGGGTGCGGCGCCTTCCTCAGAATGACAGTGATTTCCCCGGACGAACCTTTCTGCGGATTCCGGTATCACCCGTTCACCCGTTCACCCGTTCACCCGTTCACCCGTTCACCCGTTCACCCGTTCACCCGTTCACCCGTTCACCCGTTCACCCGTTCACCCGTTCACCCGTTCACGGCGCAGGCGTCGTCGCGGGCGCCGCGCGCGGATGGAATGCGTTGTGATAGCGCGTGTAGATCAGCATCACCCGCTGGCTGCTTTCCGGCGCGGCGCGGGCCAGGAGGGTGATGATCTCGTCGCGCTGGGCAAGGATGGCGTCCACCTCACGGCGCTGGGTACCTTCCAGCGTGGGGGTGGCGGACTGCAGCGTGGCGTAGACCTCCGTCATCAGCTGACGCGCGCGCTCGTAGTTGCTGCGCAGCGCCTCGGTGAGCGCGGCGCCGATCTGCCCCTCCACGCGCGACATCTGCAACTCGTGCCGCGACGTGTCCAGCCGGTCGCGCAGGCCGTTGGCGCGTGACCACTGCGGAAGAAAGCCCAGCAGAAACGCCACGAGTGCAATCCCCACGGCGATGGCGATCAGGCGGGTGCGGTCCATGGGATGGTGCGGGGCGGGGACAAGTGAAGTGCCGGGCGGCATGATGGGGCGCGGCCTCGCCGGTCCGCAAGGCTGCGCTTTGCGCGGAACCCTGAACGTCCACGGCGATCCGCCTCCAGGAGCGAATGAAATCGCCGCTGGGGATTCGCACAATCCGCTTGCGCGGATTGTATTGCGGGAGAAGGGCCGGGGGTGAGGGCCCCTCATGCGGTTGAAGCCCCGTTCCGCGAGCGTCAGCGAGCGGAGACGGGGCTTATCGCTTTCCCAGCAGCGGATTCATCCGCTCATCGCTCATCCGCTCATCCGCTCATCCATTCATCCAGCCTCATCCGCTCGGGGGCAATCACGTCCGGCGCCGCCCGTTACCGCGCCTCGAAATCTTCCTCCGCCGGGTCCCTGCGGGCGGGGAGCGGCTTGATCGGCGGGCGCATGGCGGACGCGGGGAGCTTGACCTCGCACGTGCCGGAGATGCACGGGATGGTGGTGTGGATCAGCGCGAGGGAATCGGCGTTGACGGGCGCGGATGCGGACTGCTCCGGCGCCGGCCTTTCGATGGATACGGCCGAGCCGGGGGCCGGTGCGCCGGAGGCGGACCCGATGAACACGGGAAGAAGCAGGAGCGCGGCCCCGGTGCGGGGACCGCGTAGCGCGGGGTGTAGCATGGAGCGGTGCCTTTGCTGCGACGGGAGTGTGTATCACAATAAAGCACCTCTCCCGCCACGGCAAGCTTTCTTTTTTCCCGAAATTTCCTGGTGTTGCCCTGGCCCCGGCCGCCCGTCCCCGCGAGGCTCAGTGGCAGCTTGCCTGCCCCGCGTCGGTGTAATCGCGCCCGGCGATGGGAACGAACTCCCACGCATAGCTGTCGGGGCGAAACTCCAGCCGAAGCACGCCGCGCACGTGGGACTCGATCTCTTCGCTGCCGCGCACCCGCTCGCGCAGCCGGTACGAAGGCGCGCCGCCGGTGCCCACCACGAACTGGCGGATTCCCCGTTCCCGGTCAATGCGCCCCACCGGGTCCAGCGGCGCGAACCGCTCGTAGTGGTGATCGTGGCCGCTCAGCACCACGTCCACGCCGCCGTCGTACATGGCGCGGTAGGCGTCGATCACCTTTTCCTTGCCGCCGTGCCGACCGCTGCTCCACCGCGGATGATGAAAGTAGGCCAGCGTGCAGCGGGTGGGGTGCGCGCGCAGGTCGGCCACCAGCCAGTCGTACTGCTCCGTCCCGCGCTCCAGGCCCGCGTCGCTGTTCAGCACGATCACGTGCCAGCCGTCGTGATCGTAGCTGTACCAGCCTTTCCCCCTGGGCCCCGCCCGCTCGCCGAAGTAGCGAAAGTAGCCGGCCGCGTTCTCCGTCCGGTACTCGTGGTTGCCCACCGCCGGCCGCGTACGGTCCAGGTGCCGCCCCCAGGTGCGGTGGTAGCAGTTGCGGTACTCGCCGTAGGTGCCGTCGGGATACACGTTGTCGCCCAGCGGCGCCACAATGCCGGGGATGTCGTCCAGCAGCCGCGCCGTGGCCTCGTCGCCGCGCCAGAAGCAGCTGGAGATGTCGCCGGCGGCGACCAGCGAGGTCTTGTCTCTGCCCCCGTCGCCGCCACCGCAGGCGGCGAGCGAAAGGGCCAGCAGCAGTGCGGCGAGCGGGCGCATCCAGACGGGCGGGGTAGCGGGTTGGGGCGTCAGGCCGGGCTGGCGGCGCGGATAAAGTCGATGGACAGCACGTTGAACAGCTCCGGACGGTCCACGTTCACCACGTGCCCGCACTCCGGCAGTACTTCCAGCTTGCTGAAGCGCGTGTGGCGGCTGACCAGCCCCGTGACGGAGGGAAGGAACATGTGGTCCTCGTCGCCCATCACGTACAGCGTGGGAATGGGCAGCTCCTTTTGTTCGAACAGGCGCACCAGCAGCGGGTTTACCTCGTACGTCAGGCGGAACCAGCGGATGAACTCCTTCTGGCACAGCCGCTTGGCCTGCGTGACGAACAGGTTGCGCGCCTCGCGGTGCCGCTTGCGGGGCATGATGATCCACGCGAACAGCCGGTACAGCCACATGTACGGCATCACGCGCTTGAACGCGTTCCCCATCGTCACCAGAAAGCGCGAGCGCAGGTTCAGGCGGATGATGGCGCCGCCCATCACCATCGACCGAACCCGCTCCGGCGCGATCTCGCCCAGCGTGCGGATGAGGATGCACCCCAGCGAAATGCCCACGAAGTGCGCGGAGGCGATCTCCTCGTGGTCCAGCACGTCCAGGATCTCGCGCGACACCGCGTCGAAGGTGTAGCGGTCGCCCTCGAACGGCCTCAGCAGCGGCGGCTGGCTGTCGCCGTGGCCGCGCAGGTCGATCAGCAGGACGTTGAAGACCTTGCGGAACTCCTTTACCTGCCGGTACCAGATGGACGAGCTGCCGCCGGCCCCGTGCACGAAGACCACCCACTCGTGCTGGGGTGAGATGAAGTGACGGCGGTAGGACAGCATGGCTCGGGTGCTCGTGATGGGGGTACCGAGGTTGGCCTCGCGCGGGGCGAAGGCGGACTTGATACTCCGCACCGCCCGGCGCGTTCGGCTCTGTTCACGGTTTGCGGAAGCATCTCATGTGCCTGATCGCGCTCGCGCTGCACGCGCACCCTTCGTACCGGCTGGTGATCGCCGCCAACCGCGACGAGTTCTACGCCCGCCCCACCGCCCCCGCCGCCTGGTGGGCCGACGCGCCGGACCTTCTTGCCGGCCGCGACCTGCGCGAGGGCGGCACCTGGATGGGCGTTACCCGCGCCGGCCGCGTGGCCGCCGTCACCAACTACCGCGACCCCGGCTTCGCGCAACTGGCCGACGCTCCTTCCCGCGGCGCGCTGGTCGCCGACTTTCTGCGCGGCGCGGCCGACGCGGAATCGTACGCCAACGATCTGGCTGAACGGGCCGCGGCGTACAATGGTTTCAACCTGCTGGTGGGGGATGACGGCGGATGGTTCTACGTCTCCAACCGCACGGCGGGCGTTCGGCGGCTGGAGCCCGGCGTGTACGGGCTGAGCAACGCGCTGCTGGATACGCCCTGGCCCAAGGTGGTGCGCGCCAGGCGGGCGATGGAGCAGGCGGTGGCCGCGGCCGAGGGTCCGGGATGGGATGCGCGGCTGTGGGAGGCGCTGGCGGACCGCGTGATCGCCGCGGACGACGCGCTCCCCGACACCGGCGTGGGCTCCGAGCGCGAGCGCCTGCTCTCCGCCCCCTTTATCCGCACCGACGTCTATGGCACCCGCGCTTCGACCGTGCTGACGATCGCGAACGACGGCGAGGTGCGGTTCGTGGAGCGCTCCGTGGTGCCGGGACAGGATGGATGGACGGAATCGCGCCACGCCTTTCGTATCGGCTCCGAATCTGGCTCTGGCTCCAGCGAATGACGCCCCGGAACGATCGGATGATGATCGGTGGAAGGTGGGAAAGGGCGCTCCGGGATCAATCCGCCGCCACAAACTCAATCCGCCGCCATAAACAAGGAATGGGCGGGTAAACCCGCGGCTCGAAATGCCACAAGCCCCGTCTTTGCTCGTTCCTCGCAAAACGGGGCTTCACCTGCTCGTGTGGGCCACGCCCGGCGTGCTTGGTCGGTGTGGCGCGGGCGTATCCGTCCACGCGTCTCGTGACCCGCCGACCCCGAGATGTTGAAGCCCCGCCCCGAACTCCGCGAGCTCGGGGCGGGGCTTATGGCCCTTATGGCCACGGGTTTCAACCCGTGGTGTGTCGGCGCTCCACGTCTCGCCTGCCGGAACGCGCGCCGGCGGGCGAAACGAGCGAGGCTATCGCCGCGCGGCGCCGGTGGCGGCCTGCAGCACGCGGCTGCTCACCACGTTGCCGGCCTGGTCCACCGCGTACTCGATCACCGCGCCGGAGGTGTGGCGCACCTGGCGCAGGGTCTGGCCGGCGGCGTTGGTCGTTTCGCGCAGCAGCGGCAGGCTGGTGATCTGCCCCAGCGTGCGCTCGTTCACCAGGTTGCCGGCCGTATCCACCGTGCGCTCCACCAGGTTGCCCGCCGTACCCAGCGTCACCTGCACCGTCTGTCCCAGCGTGTTCACCGTCTGCGTGAGCAGGCCGCCGGGCTGCGTGACGTTGTTCAGCGTCTGCCCCACCGCGCCCACCGCGTTCTCGGCCACGCCCCCCGGGGCCAGCAGCGTGTTCGCCACGCCGCCCACCGTGCCCACGGCCGAATCCACCGTCGTAAGCACCTGGGTAAGGAGCTGTGGGTTGTTGTCCAGCGTGGTGACCACCCGGTCCACGATGCGGGCCACGTTGTCCAGGTCCACGTAGACGAACGCCTGCGCAAGCACCCCCACGATCTCCAGCTCCACGCGCTGAATGGAAACGTCAGCCCCGGCGCCGATGCTCACCAGGTTGGCCGCGTTGGCGTCCAGCGCCAGCGTGGCGCGCAGGTCGGCCACCGTCAGGCCGATGGAATCCACCGAAAGCTCCGGCACCTCGAGCACCACGTCGTAGTGCGGCGTGCCGATCTGCGACGACGGTGTACGGGCCGCCGTCGCCGGCCGCGCGCCCGCCGGCCGCGGCGCGGGATCGCCCAGCACGCGGGCGCGGCGCCCGGCCACGCTGGTGTCGCGCACCTGCGCCTGCACCTCCGTGGCGAGCAGGGCGGCGCCGCACAGCGCGGCGGTCATCCAGTGGCGCATCATCGTCCTCATCTCCCGGGCGGGTTGGCCGGCGCGGTCTGGCCCGCCGGCGGTTGTGTCACGTTGGTCTGCACCTGCACCGGCGCGCACAGCGCGGGGTCCGCCGCCGCCAGCGCGGCGATGCACTCCACGTTCAGCCAGGTGCGGATCTCCACTCCCACGCGTACGCCGCGGTAGGTCACCCCCGGCTGCACCGGGTCCGGCAGGTTGGTGCGCTCCGTCACGTAGGCCGCGGCCGGCAGCTCGCATCCGTTCACGCGCAGCCGCGCCTGTGGATCGGACCCGAAGCGCAGCTCGGCCGCGGCGACGGTGGCCACGATCAGCACATCGGGCTTGCGTTCGGGCACGACCGCAGAGTCCGCGCCCATGCCGGGGAGCGCGCACTCCTGCGCCGCGGCGGGCGCGCACGCCAGCACGGTGAGCATCGCCGTCATCGAGCCCGTCCAGCGCAGCCGCATCAGGGTGCCGTGCAGGGGAACGCATGCCGCTTTCGGCGGGCGTCGGCGTAGTCAAGTTCCATGCCCCGGCGCCGCCCGGAGCGCGGCAACCTTTTTGCAAAGCGCCCCCGCCGCCGGACGCGGAGCGGGCCGGCCACGGTGCACCGGAACGGGGAGACGCGCGATGCGCAGGTCGATGGGGATGATGGCGGTGGCAGCCGTGTTCGCGCTGCCGGCGGGGATGGCGGCGCAGCAGCAGGCGTTTGGTGCGGAGTGCCAGCCGGAGGCGCGCCAGGCGGCCGGGCCGCGCCCCGAGCACCGCGAGTACGACGTGATCGTGGACGTGCCCAACCTGTGCGTGGAGCGCATTCGCCTGCGCGTGCAGAACGTGGACGCGCGGCTGGCGCTGAACGCGCGGGTGGCCAACCTGGTCACCGTGCGCGCCGGCGCCGACGTGCACATCGCCGAGGTGGACCTGGGGATCAACGGCGTGCGGGCCGAGGCGCTGCTGCTGGTGGACCTGGACAACGTGGTGTACATCGTGGACCGCGCGCTGCAGTTCGTGGACGACAACCCGCAGATCGTCTCGCAGCTGGTCGGCACGGTGCAGAACACGCTGGGCACGGTAGGCGGCGTGGCCAACACGGCGCTGCGCCCCGGCGGCGTGGTGGACCAGACGGTGGGCACGGTGGGGCAGACGCTGAACAACGTCACCGCGCCGGGTGGCGTGCTTTCGCAGACCGTCAACACGCTGGGGCAGACGGTGCAGCGTACGGTGGATGCCACCGGCAACATCGTGGAGCAGACGCTGACCACGGCGGGCGGCGTGGCCAGCACGCGCACCGTGGGCCGGCTGCTGGACCTGCCGGTGCTCCGCGAATCCACCAACTCCGCCGGCCAGGCGGTGCGGCAGGTGCGCGACCAGAGCGGCGCCGTGATCGAGTACGTGCTCGACAACGCCGGCCGCGTCGTCCGCAGCCGCGTGGTGCAGGCCGCCCCCACCCGCCGCTGATCTACGTCGGCGCGGATACAACGAACGGGAGATCCACGGGATCTCCCGTTTTTCGTTCCGCGCTGACGCCATCATCCGCCGATCCTCATCCGGATCCGCCGACCCGTCCTATCCCCATGCCCGCCGCCGCCCTCACCCGCATCTCCATCATCATCCCCGCGCTGAACGAGGCGGCGGGGATCGCGGATACGCTGCGTCCGCTGCAGCCGCTGCGCGCGCGCGGGCACGAGGTGGTCGTGGTGGATGGCGGCAGCGCGGACGGGACGATGCAGATCGCCCGCCCGCTGGCGGACCGCGTGATCGCGTCGCCGCCCGGCCGCGCGCGCCAGCAGAACGCCGGCGCGGACGCCGCCACGGGCGACGTGCTCCTCTTTCTCCACGCGGACACGCAGCTCCCGCCGGACGCCGACGGGCTGGTGATCGGCGGGTTGATGCGGAGCGGGCGCGGCTGGGGGCGCTTCGACGTGCGGCTGAGCGGGCGGCGGCCCCTGCTGCGCGTGGTGGAGCGGATGATGAGCCTGCGGTCGCGCCTCACGGGCATCGCCACGGGTGACCAGGCGATCTTCGTGCGGCGCGGGTGGTTCCGGCGCGCGGACGGGTTTCCACGGATTCCGCTGATGGAAGACGTTGCGCTCTGCGGCACCCTGCGCCGCATGGGCCCGCCGCTGTGCCTGCGCCAGCGGGTTCTTACCTCCAGCCGCCGCTGGGAACAGCGCGGCATCCTCCGTACGATCCTGCTGATGTGGCGCCTGCGCGCGGAGTACGCGCTGGGCGCCGACCCTGCCCGCCTGGCCCGCCGCTACCGCTGACACACGGTTCCCCGCAGACGCGACGGCGTAGTCGGTGCGGTTGAGGAGCTTCCCCATGCCCATTTATCCATATGCTCGTTGCGACGGATAAGGCGGTGACGAGAACGTGTAGATGGAATGCGGGCTTTCTCCTCTAAACATGATTCTTGACGGATTAGGCGAGTGCGATTAGGTTGGTTCTCGAATCAACATCCTCCCGATTCACGAATCCCGACCGCGGCACGTTCCTCAGGTTTTCCGGTGGTCCTCTCTCGCACGTTCCGGCTCCTCCTGAACCCGACACGCCCGACCTCGGTCGCGTAGCAGCGGCCTGTCCGAGACATCGGCGGCCGAATGCCCCGCGTGGGGGGCGCATCAACCCACGCAGCCTTGCCGGGCAGACGACGCCCCTGCCCGGAGAACAACCAGTTTTGGGAGCACTGCCATGCGTAACGTAGGTACGGTCAAGTGGTTCAACGACGCCAAGGGATTCGGGTTCATCACGCCCAAGGACGGGAGCAGCGACTGCTTCGTCCACTACTCGGCCATCCAGGGAAGCGGCTTTCGCACCCTGATCGAGGGTGATGAGGTCGAGTTCGACCAGGTGGACGGCCCCAAGGGTCCCGCCGCCGCCAACGTCGCCAAGGCCGGCGTCTGAGGCAGGGTTCCTGACGCGTGGCGAGCGCCGCGGCGGACGAAAGTCTGCCGCGGCGCTGTCGTGTGGAGGGGCAAGGGTGTCATCCTCTGGCCGCGTGCCGTCCGCCCCAGGAGCGAATGAATTCGCCGCTGGAAAGTCGCGAAGTCCACCTGCGTGGACTGTAGCCGCGGGATGGTCGCGCCACGACAATCCACGAGCACGCCGACGCTAGATTGCTCAATCGCGCGCCAGGTTGAGATAGAACCGAAGGTTCGGTGCGGCGTTCCGTCGAAATGACAATTCTGCGCGGGTGGCGAAGGGCACGGACCCTACGAGCAGGTGAAGCCCCGTTCGGTGAGCTTTGCGAGCGGAGACGGGGCTTATCGCTTTCCCAGCAGCGGGTTTACCCGCTCATCCTTCGGCCGGCCCACCCTTGGCCGTGGCTACGAGACCTGGGACCTGCCCGACATCGCGGTTCCGGATCTTACCTCAAAACTCGCCAATCATCCCGATCTCCGTCTTCAGCTCGTACCCCAGCTCGCGCTTAACCGTCGATTGCGCGAGGTCGATCAACGCCCTGACGTCTTTCGACGTGGCGCCGCCCAGGTTGACGATGATGTTGGCGTGCTTGTGAAAGATCTGCGCGCTGCCCAGCACGTGGCCCTTCAGGCCGCACTGGTCGATCAGGCGGCCGGCGCCCACGCCCTCGATCTTCTGGAAGATGGAGCCGGCGCTGGGGTACAGCCACAGGTCCGGGTGCCGGTCGTCACGCCACTGCAGGTTCTCGCGGATGGTGTCGCGCATGGCCTCGCGCGGCGTGGGATCCAGCTTGAACGTCACGTCCAGCACCACGTCCTTGCGGTCGTGCAGGATGCTGTAGTCGTAGCCGAAGTTGAAGTACGCGTGGTCCACCTCGCGCACCTCTCCTTCTTCGCTCAGGATGGTGGCGCCCTCCACCACCTCCTCGATGAACATCGTCCGCTCGCGTTCTGGCGGGGGGCTGAGAAAGTGCAGGTTCTGCCACACCGCGCCGCCGACGGTGCTGGGGATGCCCACGTAGTGCTGCAGCCCGCCCAGCCCGCGCGCCACCGTCATCTGGATCAGGTCGTGGTAGATCTTTACCCCCGACCCGGCGCGCACGCGGGTCTCGTCCAGCCACTCGATGGTGTCGACGTCGTTCTTGATCACCAGCCCGCGAAAGCCGCCGTCGCCCACCAGGATGTTGGCGCCCAGGCCCAGCAGAAAGAACGGGATCTCCAGCTCCCGCGCCGCCTGCACCGCCGCCGCCAGCTCGTCCTGGGTCAGGGCGCGGTACAGCAGGTCCGCCGGTCCGCCGATCTTGAAGGTGGTGTGCGGGGCCAGCGGGGCGTCGCGCTCCAGGCGCGCGTCGCCCAGGCGCTCGGCCAGCGCGTCAACGGCAAGGTCCAGGGCTTTGGTCGCAGGCATCCGGTCGGGCATGTTGGGGGATCGGGGGCGCGGCACGTTCACGCCCGGCGGCGCGGTTTGCAAGGGGGGTGCCCGGTGCCGAACTTCCTCGCGCCGCGGCGGTACGGAAGGTGGCATCATCCCCGTTCCGTGCGTAGGTTGTACAGGGGGAAGGCGCCTCGCGCGCGTGTGACGCCGCGCGTCCGCCGCTCGTCAGGTTTTCTGCCCCGCATTCGCGGAGCAGCTTGCAGTTCGAGGGTTCGATGATGAACGACCGCATCCACCAGCACCTGGACGGCGACCGCCCCGCGCTCACCCCCGAGGAGCGCGCCGAAGCGGACGCCTTTGCCCGCACCCTGGACGCCGCCGCCGCGCACCTGCGCGCCGTGCCCGCGCCCGACCTGGCCGCGCGCGTGATGGCCGCGCTGCCGGCGCAGGCGCCCGCCGTCCCCGCGTGGCGCAAAGCCGCGGGGTGGCTGTGGAACCCGCGCCCGGTGCGCCTGACCTTTCGCCCCGCCTACGCGTTCGCGGGCGCCGCGCTGGCCGCCGTGGCCGCCATCGTCGTTCCCACGCTGGACCAGGACGAGGCCAGGCCGGTGGCCGTCGCCCCGCCGGCGCCGCGGGCGGCCGCGCCCGTGGTGTACGTGCAGTTTCGCCTGGAAAGCGAGCAGGCGCGGCAGGTGGCGCTGGCCGGCACGTTCACCGGCTGGCAGCCCACGCTGCAGCTGGAGCAGAAGGAGCCGGGGGTGTGGACCGCGCTGGTGCCGCTGAAGCCCGGCGTGCACGACTACGTGTTCGTGGTGGACGGCGAGCGGTGGGTGCCGGACCCCAACGCGCCGCAGCAGGTGGACGACAGCTTTGGCGGCACCAACAGCCGCATCTCGCTCCCCCCGCTGGGCGCCTCGGCGTGATTCACCGGGTGATCCTGACGGCGGCCTGCGCCCTGCTCCTGGCGCCGGCCGCCGCGTTTGCGCAGTGGAGCGTGGAAGCCTCCGCCGGCCGCGCGGTGCACGACCCGGTGGCCGCGCGGGTGAGCACCACCAGCGCCTCGCTGGGCGTGGGGTACGAGAATCCGGACGTGGGATGGGGGTACCTGTCCGGCGGCGCCCCCATCGAGGGCGGCGGGCCCAGCTGGGGCGTGGGCGGCGTGGGCGGATGGATCGGCCTGCGGCGCGGCGACCTTCAGCTGGGCCTGTCCACGTCCGGCCACGGCTACGCCTACGGCGCCGCCGGGCCCAACCCCTCCGGCGGCGGCGGCACGGTGGAACTGCTTCCCACCGTCGCCTGGCGCCGCGGCATCATCCTGGCCGAGCTCAGCTCCGGGTTCACGGGCGCGTACGACGACCTGGGCGACAGCACCCACACCCGCGGCTTTCACGATTCCGCCGCGCGCCTGGCCGTTACCGTCGCCCGGGGTGTGACGGTGGGCGGGGACGCGCGCTGGGTGCGCGGCGAAGGCGCCGACTGGCCGTACGCCGGCGGCACGGCGGAGCTGCGCCGGCCCTGGGGTGCCGCGTGGGCGTACGCCGGCGCCTGGCTGGACGAGGACCGCCCCGATCCTTCCACCGCGTACGGCGCGGGGGTGCGGGTGCGGGTGATGAAGGGCACCGACGTGCAGGCCACCGTCCGGCAGGAGCCTTTTGAGCCGTTGTACTGGAACGCCCCTCGCAGAAGCTGGGGGCTCTCGCTCCGCCGCACCCTGGGGCGCGAGGCGTCGCGGGCGCTTCCGGCGATGGGGCTTCCCGACCTGTCCAACGGGTGGGCCGTGTTTCGGCTGCCGCTGGCGGAGCACCCGCGGCCGCCCGCGGTGATGGGCGACTTCAGCGGGTGGCAGCCCGTCGCCATGTCGCCGGAGGGGCGGGAGTGGGTGGCGCGGGTGCGGGTGCAGTCCGGCGCGCACCACTACGCCTTTCGCCTGGCGGACGGCACGGTCATGGTGCCGGCCGGCGTGTCGTCGGTAGATGACGGGTTCGGCGGAAAATCGGCCGTGCTGGTGGTGCCGTGAGTGACGTTGCGAAAGTTGGGTGCGTCATAGGCGCGAACGGGGTGTTGGAAGGCTACTCGGCGAGATCGATGATCGTTCGACTTTTCGTGGTGCTGTGGCTGGCGCTGGCGGGGTTCCCCGCCGCGGCGCACGCGCAGGACCCTCAGCAGCGGATCGAGGCGGCGCGCCGGCGGGCGGAATCCGCCGGCATTCCGGTCGCGCTGCTGGACAGCAAGGTGGCCGAGGGGCGCGCCAAGGGCGTGCCCCTGGACCGCGTTGCCGTGGCGGTAGAGCGGCGGCTGGGCTCGCTTTCCCGGGCCCGCGAGGCCATGGCCGGCGCCCCGCGCGGCGCGCCGGTGACCTCGGACGACCTGTCGGTGGGCGCGGACGCCCTGGAGGCGGGGGTGGAGCCCGGCGTGCTGGGCCGCCTTGCCGCCGCCGCGCCGGGGGATCACCGCGCCGTCGCCATCGCCGCGCTCACCCAGCTGGTGAGCCAGGGTGAAAGCTCGGAGCAGGCGCTGGCCCGCGTGACCAGCGCGCTGCGGCGCGGCCCCGACGCGCTACGCCGCCTTCCCGGCGAGGCGGCGGCGGAGCGGTCGCGGGGCAACGGCCCGCCACCCGGCCGCGGCAACCAGGGCCAGGGGAACGCGCGTGGGCGGGGGCAGGGTGGCCCGCCCGCCGCCGTTCCGGGTCCCACCGACCGCCCCGGCCGTGGCCGGGGCCGCGGCAACAATCCCAACAAGCCCGGCAAGCCAGAGTAGCCCGTTCCGCCGGACGATGAACGACAAACGCCGCCCCACCGGGCGGCGTTTGTGTTGGCGGACGCAGGGCGGGGTGAGGCGAGCGGAGGGGTTCGGAGCGCTTCGGAAGGCTCGGCAGGCCCCCTCCGGGCCGGCACCACCGGCCCACCTCCCCCGAAACTGCCGGGGGAGGTTGGGTGTGAGGCAGGCGGTGGTGTGTTTCGGATTGGATGGTGCGGGATGGTGAGCCGCCCTCCCCGGCCCTCCCCCGCAAAAAGCGCGGGGGAGGGAGGTGCGACGCAACTTTTCGAATCGGGATCGACTTCTCCCCACAACGCGAGGAACGAGCGGGGAGGGGCCGGGGGAGGGGCACCGCGTCGGCGTAGCGTGATGCCGTTCGAATCTCCGAATCCCCGAATCCCCCGATCCTCCTACTTCTTTTTCCCCTGCTGGTCCCGCTGGCGGATGTCGTTGATCAGGATGTCCATCACCAGCACCAGTCCCAGGGCGGCGGCGAGAAGAAAGAAGATCATCGCCACGCCGGGGTAGCCGAAGAGGGTGAAGCGCGTGGAGATGCGCATCATCATCGCCGCGCCGATGATCAGCGCGGCCACGACGATGCCCATGGAGATGCGGTTGGACATCTTCTGCATCCCGTCCAGCAGCCACGCATCCTCCACCACCCGCACGCGCACCTCCAGCCCCTCTTCCGTCACCGTCTCCAGCGCGCGGTTGATGCGGCCGGGAAGCTTTTGCACCAGCTCGTTCATCTCGAGCAGGTTGGTGAACATGCGGCCGGGCGACACGTTCTTAAGCATCTGCCGCCGCATCAGGTCCGACGCGTTGCGCTGGATGGCGGCGTTGGGATCGAACTCCGGGTCCAGCGTGCGGCCCACCTGGTCCAGCGCCAGCAGCGCGCGGCCCAGCATGGTCATCTCCACCGGCAGGCGAATGCCGTTCTCGGCGGCGCTGCGGGTCACGTCCAGCATCACCCGCCCCACCTGGATGTCCTGCGCGTTGCTCGCCGTGGCGAAATCCGCGACCAGCGCCTTTACGTCGGCCGTGAAGCGCGCCTCGTCAAAGTGGTCGCGCTCCTCCCCGGCGCCGATGGTGGCCTCCGCCGCCTCTTCGCCGCGGCCGTCGCTGATGGCCAGCACCATGCGCAGCAGGTGCTGCTGCAGGTCGGGGCTGAGCGTGCCCACCATCCCCACGTCCAGCAGCGCCAGCCGGCCGTCGTCCGTCAGAAAGACGTTGCCGGGGTGCGGGTCCGCGTGAAAGAAGCCGTCCACCAGGATCTGCTTGAGGTAGGCGCGGAACAGCTCTTCGGCCAGCTCGCGCCCGTCCACTTCCATCCGCGCCAGCGGGCTGAGCTTGTTGATGTTTCGCCCGCGGATGTACTCCATCGTAAGCACGCGGCCGGTGCTGTAGTCCTCGACCGGGCGCGGGACGATGATGCGCTGGTACTCGGCCAGGTTGGCGTCGAGCGTGGCCATGTTGCGGGCCTCGCGCGCGTAGTCCAGCTCGGTGAGCAGGGTGCGGCGAAACTCCTCCAGCACGCGCGCGGGCTCGTACTTTCGCCCCTGCTTCGTGTGGCGGTCCATGAAATCGACCACCTCGCCCAGCGCGTCCAGGTCTTTTACGATCTGCTCGCGGATGCCGGGGCGCTGCACCTTGACCGCCACCGTGCGCCCGCCGCGCAGCACCGCCCGGTGCACCTGCCCCAGCGACGCCGCGGCGATCGGCGTGCGGTCGAACGATTCGAACGCCTTGCTGACGCGCACACCCAGCTCCTCGCTCACGATGCGCTCGGCCTCTTCCCCATCGAACGGCTCCACGCGGTCCTGCAGGCGGGCCAGCGCGTCGGCGTAGGCGCGGGGGATGAGGTCCGGCCGGGTGGAGAGAAGCTGGCCCAGCTTTACGAAGGTGGGCCCCATCTTTTCCAGGTCTGCCGTAAGCTGCTCGGCCTCGGCGGGCTGGCCGTCCACGGGCGCGGCGCCTTCTTCCAGCGCGCCCTCCAGCCCGGCGGACTTTACCAGGTCGCTGCGGCCGTAGCGCATCAGCAGGCGCGCCAGGTCACGGTAGCGCTTCAGGTGCTCGGGGCGCAGCGAGAGGGCCATCGGGTGTGTCCGGTCACGAATGGGTGGATTGGGACCCGTTTTGAGCCCCGCAAGCGCAGAAAGCGTGCGCGGGAAAGGTGTTACAGACCTTGGACGGGAGGGTACGGGTTTCGTGGGAGGTCTGGCGCGGGGACCGTGATCAGCAACAGAACGGGGTACAGAGGAACAGGGAAAGCCAGAGGAACAGAGGAAATCATTTGTCCTGCGAGGCGCCGCCTTCGTGCATCACCTGCCCCACGCCGTCCGGCTGCGCGCTCTTGCCGGGTTCGGAGGCGGATGGGTATCGTCCACCGTCCACCGCGGTTCTCATCCAGCACCAGCCGAAACGACATGTCCGACGATCGCGACCTGGAGAAGGTCTACACGCGCAAGCAGTTCGCGGCCAAGCTGCGCCGCCTGGCCGACAGCATCGAGACGGAAAAGGCGTTCACCATCCAGGTTGCCGGCGAGCGCCTGAAGATCCCCGCCGACGCCGAGTTCAACGTGGAGCACGAGCGCACCGGCGATACCGAAGAGCTGGAGTTTCAGCTCCGGTGGAAGCGCGCGGCGGAGTAAGGCCCGCGCCGGACTTCCTGTCCGCTAGGCATCCGCCGGCAAGCGCACGGGCTGCCCTCCCGGTCCGAGGGCAGCGCCTGAACCGTCCCGAAGTTCATGGAGGTTGAAGGATGGCGCTCGACGTCGCGGTGGTTGGCGCAGGCGTGTCCGGCCTTACGTGCGCCGTACGGCTGTTGGAGGCGGGATACACCGTACGCGTGGTGGCGGCGGAGTTCGCGACGGATCCCCCGCGTCATCCGGAAGGGGATGATCGCGAAGCGGGATACCCGCCGCCCATGTGCTCTCCCTTCGCCGCGGCGATGTGGTATCCGTTCGCGGTCGAACCGCTCGATCGGGCCGCCGGCTGGGCAAAGGCAAGCCTGGCACACTACCGGACACTCGAGCAGCACAAGGAATGGGGCGTGTCGCTTGTGCCGTTCAGCTTGTTCTTTGGAAAGGAGCCGGACGCGATCGTAGCGTCCCTGATGGCTGAATGCAGTCCACATCCAATCCCCGTTCCGTCAGCGGAGTACACAGTCGGGATCCGTGTCGAGGCGCCGTTCATTGAGACGCGGGTGTTCCTTCCTTACCTCGAATCCTGTGTTCGTGAACGGGGCGGCACCGTTGAGCGGCGGACGCTCGATTCGCTGGAAGCCGTGCGCGCCCTGGCTTCGGTGGTCGTGAACTGCACGGGACTGGGCGCGGGAGCGTTGTGCGAGGACGACGCCGTAGAACCCATCCGCGGACAGGTGCTTCGCGTCGCGGCGCCCGCCGTGAACGCATACTCGCTCGCGCTGCCCGATGGCGGAAATCCGATCTACGTCATCCCGCGTTCCGCCGATTGCGTGCTGGGCGGTACGGAGGAGCATGGTGAGCGACGCACCCGGCCGGACGCGCGGATGCTCCGCACCATCGAGGAATGGTGCCGTTGGCTGGAGCCGGATCTTGGGGAGGGGTACGAGATCGTGGCCGAGAAAGCAGGACTGCGCCCGGGCCGCAACGAGGTGCGGCTGGAGCCGGAGGTGTTCGATGACTGCACCGTTGTCCACAACTACGGGCACGGCGGGGCGGGGTTCACCGTGGCATGGGGGTGCGCTGATGAAGTCGTGAGGCATGTGAAGGATGCCTTCCAGGCCCGCGCAGACGGCACCACCGCGCCCGACTGAGCGCAGTCCGGGAGTTTTCAGGGAGCGCCCCGCATCGGCAGGTCCGAATGCGGGGCGTTCTGTCGCGCGTGGGCAGGCGTCTTGCTCCCGCCCCCCGGCATGGGAAGCCTGCTGGCGGTGGATCTGGGGCTGCGCACGGGGCTGGCGCTGTACGGGGGCGACGGGCGGCTGCAGTGGTACCGCTCGCAGAACTTCGGCACGGCGACGCGGCTGCGGCGCGGCGTGCACGGGGTGCTGCGCGACCTGCCGGAGGTGCGCTGGCTGGTGCTGGAGGGCGGCGGCAACCTGGCGGAGATCTGGACGCGCGAGGGCGAGCGCCTTGGCCTCACCGTGCTGCGCATCTCGGCGGAGACGTGGCGCGAACGGCTGCTGTACGCGCGCGAGCAGCGCAGCGGCGCACAGGCCAAGCACCACGCCGGCGACTTTGCGCGCCAGGTGATCGACTGGTCCGCGGCCCCACGCCCCACCTCGCTGCGTCACGACGCGGCGGAGGCCATCCTCACCGGCCTGTGGGGGGTGCTGCACGTGGGCCTGCTGGAGCAGCTGCCCCCGCAGCTGCGCCGCTGATCGGGACGCTTGCCCGGCGCACGTCCTGACGGCTATCGTGCTTTGGTCCGTCCCTCCCGCCCGCGCGTTCCCCGGCGCCCATCCCATCGCTTCGCCACCGCCATGTCATCCGACATCTTCATCAGCTACGCCCGCAAGGACCGCGAGCGCGTCCGCCCGATCGCCGACGAGCTGGCGCGGCTGGGCTACACGATCTGGTGGGACACGGGGCTGGTCACTGGCGAAGACTTCCACGAGCGCATCGAAGAGATGCTGGAGGGCGCCCGCATCGTGGTGGTGGTGTGGTCGCGGAACTCGGTGGATTCCAAGTTCGTGCGGGACGAGGCGCGCCGCGCGGAGCGGCGCGGCGCGCTGCTGCCGGTCTTCATCGATCCCGCGATCGATCCACCCCTGGGACTGGGCGAGATCCAGGCGAGCGACCTGTCCGGCTGGCTGCTGAACCCGGCGAACCGGACGCCCTTTGAACAGTTCACGCGCGACGTAGCCGCGGTGCTGGGGCGAGAGCCTTCGCCCCGGCCACTGCCCGCACCCCCTTCACCACCCCCCGCCGCCGTCCTCCTGTGGCGCCGGCCGGCGTTCCTGGCGATCGCCGGAGTCGTGGTGGCTGCGATGCTGGTCCTGGGCTTTCTCTCGTTCAACGAGAAAAGCGGCGGCGCTACGGAGATCGTCGCGGACAGCACCCCCGCCGATGCGAGGGTGGCGGGCGGCGGCGCGGAACCGGCACCGCCCGACACCCTGCCGGTGCAGGCCCAGCCGCGCACGGACATGCTGGTGGGCTTTCAATGCGCGCTTCCCGGCCAGAGCCGAAACCCCCTGGGGGAGCGGGCGGAGCGCCATACGCCATCGCCTTACCGGGTGACGGCAGATCACGTGCTGGTACGCGCGGACGGACAGCCGGTGCGGCTGGTGCAGGCCGGCAGCGTAGGGGATACGCTCCGCGACCGGCGGCTGATCGTGGCGAACTTCACGGCGATGCCGGCGCGGGGGGTGGAGGCGTACTTCGAGGGCGACGTGCGTGCCAGCGCGCACCTGCTGATCCGCCGTGACGGCTCCGTTACGCAACTGGTGCCGTTCGACATCGTCGCCTTTCACGCGGGGCAGAGTCGGTGGAAGGAGCTTACGAGCCTGAACCGCTACTCGATCGGCATCGAGATGGAGAACCTGGGCCTGCTTAGGCAGCGGGAGGGCGCCTGGTACTTTCAGGAAAACACACGGGTGCCCGCCGATTCGGTAGAGCGGTTTGCCGGGGCGAATGGCCGGGTGCAGGGCTGGCACGCCTTCACCGATGCGCAGATACAGTCCTTCTTTCAGGTGTCATGCGCGCTGCGCCGTGCGTATCCCACCATCGAGGACGTGGTGGGGCACGAGGACATCAGCCCGGGAAGAAAGATCGATCCAGGCCCCGCGTTCCCCCTGGCCGCCGTCCGCGCGCGCCTGTTCCCGCCGCGGTAACCGCAGCCGGCAGACACGAAAACGCCCCGCCCGGCAGCTGCCGAGCGGGGCTTTTCGTCCAGCTATTCCCCGTTCCCCGTTCCTTGTTCCCCGCGGTTCACAGGTTGAGCCAGTAGTTCAGCTTGATGGCCAGCACGTTGGTGGGCGGCGCAAGGGAGTCGTCGAACAGGCGGCCGAAGTCGCGGCCGGCCTGGAACGAGCCGTCCTGGGCAAAGTGGCTGCGGCCGTGGCTCCACACCACGAACAGCGCCGAGCCGGGCCGGTACTCCCACCGCAGCACGGCGTTGGTGCGCAGCTCCTTGAAGTTGAAGTCGGGGTTGCCGAAAGTGAAGTCCGGATCGCCCGCGCCGTCCAGCCGCACGCCGTACTGCTCCGGATCGCCCGCGTCGATCTCCGTGCCCACGGCGTAGTCGTGAAAGCGGCCGTCGAAATCATCCGCGTGGCCGTCGATCACCTCGCGGAACTTCGAATACTCGCCGGCGGCCACGAAGGGCTGGGCGTACAGCTCCAGCGTCAGCCTGGGCGTAAAGGCGTAGTTCAGGCGCGTACTGAGCGAGACGGTGCGGTTCTGGATGTTGCCGAACACGTAGTGCGTGCGGCCGTCCGGCGTGTGGCCTTCGGAGACGAAGATCCACGGATCCTCGCCGATGTTGACGTTGGGCCCCAGCGAAAGCCGGATGCGCGAGCTGGGGCGCACGTTGATGGTGCCGCCGGCAAAGTATCCCCCGCCGCGGGTGCCCCACTCGTTCCATCCGCCGTAGAACAGCTCACCCGACACGCGCCGCCGCCCGTCGGTGTAAAAGCCGCTCTCGAAGTTGGTGTACGCCGGCCCCACAAAGCTGGGCCCGCCGCGCAGCACGTCGGCCCGCAGCGCCACGAACTCGTGGTTCACGTTCACCCACGATCCCCAGTTGTTCAGAAAGTTGCCGGCCGCGCCCGCGTTCATCCCCGTGGAAAGGCGCTCGCCACCAAAGCTCCACCCGCTCCAGCCGTGGACGCCCGCGTCCCAGGCGCGGAACACCTTGCCGGGGCGAAACTCCACGTAGTTCAGCCGCGCGCCGGCCAGCGCCCAGTCGGCGTTGCGGACGTAGCCAAGGTCGTTCATCTCCAGCCCCGGCGAGCGCGCGTGGCCGTACGCGCCCGCCCGCCAGTGCCCCCCTAGCTTCTCGATGGACGCGCGCCCCATCCACCCGGTCAGGCTGGTGGCGTCCGGATCCAGCTCCAGGTGGTCCGCGTCGGGGCGCTGAAAGTAGTGGCCGGCGCGGGTCTGGATGGCGGTGATGGCGCCGGTGCCGCCGCGCACGTGCGTGCCCACCAGCGCGCCCTCTACCTGGTAGCCGTTGCCGCCAAAGCGGTGGCGCCCGTCGATCCCCGCCAGGTACGCCTGCCCGGGAAGCCAGTTGAGGTCCTCGGCCCCGTCCAGGTCGCGGTGCGTGGCGGTAACGATGCCGCCCACGGCGCTGTTTCCGCCGCCAAAGTCCTTGATCACCCGCCCCACGGCGTAGTTGGTCATGGGCTCCACGACGGTCTGGCCGCGGCCGTCGGCGGTGGCAAAGCGCACGTCCTCGCGCGCGGTGACGGCGTCCAGCAGGCCGATGGACCACCCGCTGCGCGTTTTGCCGGAGAGCTTGGCGGCGCCCAGGATGGTGGTGGCCTCGGGCGCGGCGGTGAAGCGGGCGTCGTCGGGGGCGCTGCCCTGGGGCGCGCGGCCCAGGCGGCGCGAGTAGAACGGCTGGTCGTTGCCAAACTGCCCGCCCCGCACGCCGTACGGAAAGCCGACGTCGAAGCTGAAGATGTCGGCTCCTTCGGTAAAGAAGGGCCGCCGCTCCTGGAAAAAGCTTTCGAAGGCGCTCAGGTTCACCTGCGACGGATCGGCCTCCACCTGCCCAAAGTCGGGGTTGATGGTGGCGGTGAGCGTCAGGTCCGACGTGAGCCCGTACTTGACGTCCGCGCCCACGGAGCCGAACGGCGCGTTCTCGCTCCAGAACGGGTCGTCCCGCGATCCCGGCTCGCGCGTGACGCGGGCCACGGAGTAGGGAAGCACCTCCAGCCGCCGCGCGGAGCGGATGCCGCGGATCCCCGCCACCTCGCCGAACTGCGAGACGAAGCCGTTGCGGCCGGGGTTGATGTGGCTCCAGTCGGCGATCTCGCTGCGGCGGGCGATCTCGCGGGTCACCTGGATGCCCCACGTCTGCTCGCCTTCGGTGCCGCTGTAGCGAAGCTGCGACAGGGGGATGCGGTACTCCACGGACCACCCGGCGCTGTCCACGCGTGCGGCGGACTCCCACACGGCGTCCCAGCCCAGGTCTTCGCTGGTGTCGTTGCTGTGGAACGCGTCCTTCTGCACGCCGCGCGGGTTGACGGAAAAGCGAAAGGCGGTGCGCTTGTCGTTGTAGCTGTCCAGCATCACGTGCGCCCACTCGGACGAGATGCCGGCCAGGTCGCGGCGTCCCAGCGGCATCTGCAGCGAGTCGGGCGAGGGGTCGTGCATGCGCATGGCCACGTACACGGCGCCGTCGTCGTACAGGATGCGCGCTTCGCTGGGAAGGGTGGCGGCCGCGCCCGGGTTGGGCGCGCGCTGCACAAAGCCGGTGAGCGGCTGCGCCTGCCGCCACGCGGCGTCGTTCAGCACGCCGTCAATCTGCGGCGGTTCCGCGGTGCGGGCGGCCTGCGCCACGCGGCGGCCGGCGGTGCCGCCGGCGTCGGGTGCGGCGGCCTGCTGCTGCGCGGCCGCGGGCGCGGCCAGGGCGAGTGCGGCCGCAAGGGCGAGTGCACTGCGCATAGGTCGAAATGCTCCACATTGAAAGGAGGCTGGGCGCGGCGCGGAGAACGCCGCGCGTGCCGGGTGGAACGGGTGAACGCCGTTCACTCCGGACGCGTGGTGAGATGCCGCCGGGTATGGTGGTTGTTTGAAGGGGTTGGGTTAGCGATCGGTTAGCGGGTGATGGGGTGGGGAGGTTGGGGCGGGGTGTCAGGGTGTCAGGGTGTCGGGGTGTTGGGGTGTCGGGGTGTTGGGGTGTGCGCGGAGCGCCGGGGTGGGCGCCGGGGCGGGGTTCCGGGCGGGGGCGGGGCGCCGGGGCGGCTAAAGCCGCGGCTCGAAGGCCATAAGCCCCGCCGGGATGAGCGGGTAAACCCGCTGCTGGGAAAGCGACAAGCCCCGCTGGGCTCGCGGAGCTCGCCCGGCGGGGCTTCACCTTCTCGGGTCGTCCGGGGCCGGCGCGCCGGGGGAGTTTTCGCGCGCACCAAACCATCCTGCGGAGTGCGGGGCGGCCCATGCGAGCAGGTGAAGCCCCGTTTTGCGAGGAACGAGCAAAGACGGGGCTTATCGCTTTCTCAGCAGCGGATTTATCCGCTCATATCCGCTCATCCCCGCGCGTGGATCCCCTACCGCGTCGTCTCCGCCCCGTCGTCCGGCGCGTGGTTCGGCGCAGGCTCCGGCGCGACCAGCCAGGCCATGTGCTTGAGCTCGGGCTCGATCAGGCGCTCCCAGGCAAGGCGCACGGCGGCGGGGGAGCCGGGGAGGGAAAAGACGATGCGGCCGCGGTACGTGCCGGCCGTGGCGCGCGAGAGCATGGCGGCGGCGCCCACCTGCTCCCAGCTGAGCATGCGGAACAGCTCGCCAAAGCCGGGGATGGGCTTTTCCAGGTGGCGCACCAGCACGTCGTAGGTGGTGTCGCGCGGGGCGATGCCGGTGCCGCCGTTGAACACGATCACCCGCGCCGCGCCGAACGCCATGGCGTGCAGCGCCGCCTCCACCTCCATCGGCTCGTCGCGAATCAGGCGGTAGCCGCCCACCTGGTGGCCCGCGGCCTCGATGGCCTGCCGCAGCCAGGTGCCGTTGGTGTCCGTCTCTTCCGTGCGCGAATCGCTCACCGTCACCACCGCCACCGCCACCGGCCCGCGCTCCGCCTCGGCCGCGCGGTGGTGCCGCTCGCTGCTGTCCGTCGTCATCCCATCCCTCCCCTTGTCCGTGTGGGTCCCTGAAACCTTAGATTGCCGCGGCGGAAGAAGCCGCCGGAATCATCATCCCCATCGTACGAGAAAGCACGTGGCGGAGCGAAAGCACGGGGCCAAGGCGCCCGCGACCACCAGCACCGTGTCCGCCGCGGACTGGTACGGCGAGGACATCTCCGGCCAGACGCACGAGAAGGTGCTGTTCACCGATCTGGACCTTACCGAGGTGGAGAACACCGGCGCCGTGTTCACGGAGTGCACTTTTCGCCGCGTGAAGTTCAACGTCAGCACCCACCGTGACGCGGCGTTCGTGAACTGCACCTTCAACGGCTGCACGTTCTACAACACCACGTTTACGGAATGCAAGTTTCTGGGCAGCGTGTTCGACCGCTGCACCTTTGACGTGATGAAGGTGGAGGGCGGCAACTGGTCGTTCGTGGGGCTGTCGGGCGCGGACCTGCGCAACGCGTCGTTCCGCGGCGTGCGGCTGCGCGAGGCGGACCTGGCGGGCGCCCGGCTGCAGGGCACCCCATTGCGCGACTCGGACCTTTTCGGCGCGTCGCTGCACGGCGCGGACCTTACCGGCTGCGACCTGCGCGGCAGCGACCTGGCCGGACTGGACCCGGAGAACGTAAAGCTGCGCGGCGCCATCATCACCATCGACCAGACCATCGCCATCGCGGAAGCGTTTGGCCTGGACGTGCGCGCGGAGTAATCCTCCCCGCACTCCCGCACTCCCGCACTCCCGCACTCCCGCACTCCCGCACTCCCGCACTCCCGCACTCCCGCACTCCCGCACTCCCGCACTCCCGCACTCCCGCACTCCCGCACTCCCGC
>NZ_JBMDXM010000015.1:0-47374 GCF_048594345.1 Longimicrobium sp. | reverse complement strand
AACCACCTCACCTCACGTCGGGCTACCGAAAACAGAGGTCAGGGTACAGAGGAACAGAGAACAGCCAGAGGAACAGAGGAGGAATGCGGATCACCTCTGTTTCTCTGGCGGTTCCCGGTTCCTCTGTACCTTCCGATGTTGTTTTTCCGGATTCGGTATCACCATCACGCCCGGGAGTAGAACTCGGAGTGCACGTCGATCACGGCAATCGGTATCAGTGGAGATGGCGGAGTTTCTCGTGCCGTACGACGGCGACGTGGATTATTCTGGACTCGTTAAGAAGCGTTGATCCTAGTTGACGATAGAGCCGGCGCTGACGATGCTTTGCGCGCGGCATCCAGGGCACACGATCAACGGATGGAGGATGGGAGAGCGTTTCGGAGGACGAGTGGCCAATGAGCGACACGGGATGACGTCCGCGAACCGTCGTCGCACGTACGCCTGGACGGCGGCGATCGTCCTCGCGGCCGGCTGCGGGGCGCTTCCTCCGCGGACGGAGAGCCCGCCCCCCGCCGTCGTATCGGCTGATTCCGCGGTGCAGCCGCTCCTGGAACCGGCGGCGCGGCTGGTCATGGCGTCGCCGGCGATTTCCAGGATCTGGCCGGGGTTCTGGCCGCCGGGCCAGCCGTTCGGCATCGCGAATCCGCACAAGGTGGTGCTGGTGGTGTCGGAGGTCGCGCCGGAATCGTTGTTCACCGCCCTTCCGCCGCGCGTCCTTCCGCGGGCGCTGCGCGGACGCGCGTACGTGGCGTACGGTGAGGTCCCCCGTCTCAACTCCGCGCGCGGCATCGGCTTCGATCTCCGCACGCGCCTGATGGGGCCGGAGATGACGGTGTTGCCCGTCCGGGACGAAGTGGAATCCACCGTCGAGGTGCTGGTCCACGAGTCCTTTCACGCGTTCCAACTGCGCGCCTTTGCGCGGCCCGAGCGGCAGGACGACGCGTTCGACCGGGCATCGGCCGCGCGTCCCGAGTTCGCCTCGCTCGTGGAATCGGAGCGCCGCCTGCTGGTCGCCGCGCTGGACGCGCCGGGGCGGGACAGCCTGGAGCGGGTGGTCCGGTCGTACCTGGCTGTGCGGGCGCGGCGGTACGCCTCAACGGCCGAAAGCGTCCGCGCGGAGGAACTGCACCTGGAACGGATCGAAGGGAGCGCCCAGTACGTGGGATCCATCGTCGCGGCGCTTGGCGACGGACGGCGGCGGCCCGAGCCGATCGCAGCCGCCGTGCGCGAGCATCTGACGACGGAGATCGACGCCTCCGATCCAGGATGGGCCATCCGGGTGCGCAGCTACGGCACCGGCGCCGCCATCGCCATCCTCCTGGACCGCCTGAACGTGTCCGACTGGAAGCAGCGCCTGCAGGCCGGCGAGACCTTCCACGACCTGCTGTCCCGCGCTCTGGCGGAGCGGTGACACGCTCCGGGCCACCACGTTGATCCCCCCGCGCCACCACCCTGAATAAACCAACCCCTCTCCCGAAGTTGGGGGAGGGGTCGACCGCCGTTGCGAGGAACGAGCAAAAGGCCGGTCGGGGGAGAGGGCCCGAGGGTCGCGCCTCACACCCCCGCGACCACCCGCTCCTCCTCCTCCTCCTCCGCCGCAGCCGCGCTCCACCCCGGGATCGCCTCGAACACCTTGAGCGCCAGCGGCACCTTGCCGAACGGCGCGCTCACCTGCACGCCCTGGATCATCGGCAGCGCCTCCGCCAGCATCCCCCGCGCAATGCGGGTGCCCTCCTCCGTGCCGCGCTCCTTGCCCTCCGCGCTGGCGACCCGCATCCGCGCCAGCACCGGCTCGGGCACCACGACGCCGGGCACCTCGTTGGCCAGGAACTCCGCGTTCCGCGCGCTGACCAAGGGCCACACGCCCGCGATCACCGGAATGCGCAGCCCGTCCTTCTCGATCCGGCGGACGAACTTCTCCAGCTGCCGCAAGTCGAACACCGGCTGGGTGATGCAGTACTCCGCCCCCGCCTCCACCTTCCAGTAGAAGCGCCGCATCTCGTTCTCGAAGTCCTCCGCCCCCGGGTTCACGCCCACGCCGACCACGAAGCGGGTGGGCTCGCCCAGTGCGTTGCCGCCGGGGTCCATCCCCCGGTTGAGCCGTGAGACCAGGTTGGTCAGCCCGATGGCGTCGATGTCGAAGACCGCCGTGGCATCCGGGTACGGGCCCATCTTGGGCGGGTCGCCGGTGATCAGCAGCAGGTTGCGCAGCCCAAGCGCCTGCGCGCCCAGCAGGTCCGACAGCATCCCCAGCAGGTTGCGGTCGCGGCAGCAGTAGTGCACCACCGCCTCGATCCCCACGCGCTGCTGGATGAGCACCGCCGTCGCCAGCGCGCCCATCCGCGACTGCGCGCGCGGGCCGTCCGGCACGTTCACGCCGTCCACCCCCGCCGCCTTCAGCAGCCGCACGCCCTCCAGCATGGCCTCCGGGTTGGATCCGCGCGGCGGGACGATCTCCACCGTCGTCAGGAACTCGCCCGACACCAGCTTGCGCCCCCAGTTGGAGCGCTCCGCCAGCGGTGCCGGCTCCTGCGCGATCGCGTTCTCGTTCTCCGCCTGCTCCACCGTCACCCGCGGCTCCGACGCCGGCGCCAGCATGCGCACCGCACCCGCCATGGCCGCCACGTGCTCCGGCGTGGTCCCGCAGCACCCGCCCACAAAGCGCACCCCCTTGCGGATCATCCGCGCCGCGTAGCTGGCCATGTACTCGGGCGACGCCATGTACATCGTGCGCCCCTCCACCTCGCGCGGCAGCCCGGCGTTGGGCTGCATCGACACCGGCGTGGTGGTGGACGCGAGAAGGCGATCCGCCGCGTTCAGCATCGCACTCGGCCCCACGCTGCAGTTGAGGCCCACGACGTCCGCGCCCCACTCCGCCAGCCGCTCCGAGATCAGCTGCGCGTCGCTGCCAAAGGCGGTGCGGCCGTCCTCGCGAATCACCATCTGCGCCACGATGGGGAGCTGCGAAGCGTCACGCACGCCCAGGATGGCCTGGTGAATCTCTTCCAGGTCCGCGAAGGTTTCCAGGATGAAGAGGTCCACCCCGCCCTCCGCCAGCGCCGACGCCTGCTCGCGAAAGATGCCGCGGGCCTCGTCGCGGGCCGTGGGGCCGTACGGCTCGATGCGCACGCCCAGGGGTCCCATGGCGCCCGCCACGCACGCGCGGTCGCCCGTCGCCTCGCGGGCAAGGCGGGCGGCGGCCACGTTGATCTCGTGCAGGCGGTCTTCCAGGCCGTGGCGGGCGAGCTTGGTGCGGCTGGCCCCGTAGGTGTTGGTTTCGATGATCTCCGCGCCCGCCTTTACGTAGGCGCGGTGAACGTCGCGCACCAGGTCAGGCTGGGTGAGCGAAAGCTCGTCGTAGCAGCGGTTGATGTAGACGCCGCGGGCGTACAGCATCGTCCCCATGGCCCCGTCGAAGAGGTGGGGACGGCCGTCCTCCAGCAGCCGGCGAAAATCGCGCATCGGTCTTCTTCACGGGTAACGGCCCCCGCGCGTTACGTGGGGGCGCCTTCATACACCAGCGGGCGCTTGTCGCGGGTGGGCACCACCCACAGCACGCGTCCCTGCCGGTCAAACCCCACCTCGACGGCGCCGTCGTCGGGCACGCACCCCTGGCCCTTGGGATACACCCAGCGCGTCACCGTGCCGCGCCGCAGCCGGATCATCTCTTCGTCGATGGTGGGGCGCGGCGTTCCGGCGGGGAACTGGTTCTCCAGGTGCGCCAGGTTGCTGGCCTCGCAGCGGTGCGGCGGCTGCCCCAGCGTCTGCGCCACCATGGTGCTGTCGTCGCCGACGGCCACGCTGGCGGCGCGGCTCTCGCGGCGGCGGCCGCCCATCAGCAGCGCGACGGCCACCACCAGCAGGCCAATGGCGATGATGGCGACGCTCACGATGCGCGACTTGCGTTTGTGCGTGCGCAGCGCCTGGTCGATGCGGGCGTCGTACGCGTCGTACCGGTTGGCGATAGGGTCCTCCTGCGGCGGAGCCGGCGTGCGGCGGGTGTGTGAACTTCCGATGCAAACGTTGGCGTGTCTGCACGTTCCCTGCCGCTGTCGCCCTGACGCCGCCTCATCCGTCGGATCGGAGCGGTTCACCACACATCGAACTGCGTCCGCGCGGGGTGCCCCTCCCCCGGCCCCTCCCCGTTCGTTCCTCACGGAGAGGGGAGGTTGTTGCCGCCGCCATCGAGGCGCGTCGAAACAGATCGAACTGGCGTCGGCGGGGCGCCCCCTTACTCGCCTAGGCTCGCACCTCCCCCAAAAACCCCTGGGGGAGGTGGACTTCGATCCCGCTTCGACCCGGTGCGTCGCACCATCCCGCGCTACCCCATCCGAAACACTCCGCCCCCTGCCCCACCCACAACACCTCCCCCGGCAGTTTCGGGGGAGGTGGGCCGGTGGTGCCGGCCCGGAGGGGGCCTGCGGGCCCTCCGAAGCACTCCACCCCCTGCCCCATCCACCACCCCTCCCCCGAAGTTGGGGGAGGGGTCGACCGCCGTCGCGAGGAACGAGCGAAAGGCCGGTCGGGGGAGAGGGCGCGTCCGGAGCGCGCCGATCTCAGCTCGTCGAGAAGTACTTCGCCGCGGGATGGTGCACCACCAGCGCCGCCGTGGACTGCTCGGGGTCCAGCTGGAACCCGGCCGTCAGCCCCACGCCGATCGTCTCCTTCACGGGCAGGATGCGGAACAGCGTCTCGTGCTGCTCCACGTCGGGGCACGCCGGGTACCCCCAGCTGTAGCGCAGCCCGCGCTCGCCCTCAAGCCCCAGCTCCTGCCGCACGCGGCGGTTCACGTACTCCGCCGTCCCCTCCGCCGTCTGCACGCTGAACCCGTGGAGGAAGTACCCTTCCGAGTAGTCCCCGCCCTGGTTCTTGCGCTCGATGAACTCCGCCGCGCGATCGCCGCTGGTCACCACCTGCAGCGGCAGCACGTCCCGCGGCCCGTCGCCGTCCAGCGGGCGAAAGTAGTCCGCCAGGCACAGCTCCTCGCGGTCTTCCTGCCGCGGAAATTCAAAGCGGCCGATTTCCTTCGTGCGATCCGCGGGGTCGAAGACCACCACCGCGTCGCCGTCGCGGCCCGCGGGGAAGTAGCCGTAGACGGCCTTCGGTGAAAGCCAGCGCTGCGTGCGCGCCTCCAGCGTGTAGCGGGCCAGCCGCGGCTCAAAGTCCTCGCGGACAATGCGGTCCCACTCTTCGCCCTTCAGGTTGCGCGCGCCCCACTGCATGCGGTACAGCGTGTTGCGGTCGATGCACGCCACCACGTCGTCAACGGGAATCCCCAGCAGCGTCTTCCATCCCCAGAACGGCGGCGTGGGGACGTCCGCCAGCGCCACCGCGGGGTTCTCGCGGCTGGCGGGCCGCATGCTGCCGGCCGACGCCTTGCGCGCCTCGTACTCCGCCTGGCGCCGCAGCATCTCCACGTTGTGCGCACGGATGAACGCGTCGCCGTCCTCCGCGACAATGCGGTCCATCGTGTCCAGCCCCTCGAAGGCGTCCTTGCAGTAGAACATCCCCGACGGGTACGGCTCCTCCGCCCCCACCAGCGCCGCGGAACGGACAAAGCTGGGGTTGATCGCCGCGCCGCCCACCAGCAGCGGATACTTAAGGTTGCGGCGAAAGAGCTCCTGCGCCGCCAGCGGCATCTGCTTGGACGTAGAAACCAGGAGCGCGCTCAGGCCGATTGCGTCGGCGCCCACCTCCTCCGCCTTTTCCAGGATGGTGTTGACGGGCACCTGCTTGCCCAGATCGAACACAGTGTAGCCGTTGTTGGTCAGAATGGTGTTCACCAGCGACTTGCCGATGTCGTGCACGTCGCCGTACACGGTCGCCAGCACCACCTTGCCCTTGGTCTGCCCCTCGGCTTTCTCGAGATACTGCTCCAGCCGCGCGACAGCCTTCTTCATCACCTCCGCGCTCTGGAGGACGAAGGGGAGGATGAGCTCGCCGGCGCCAAACTTGTCGCCCACTTCCTTCATCGCCGGCAGCAGCACCGTGTTCAGCACCGGCACCGCGCCCAGCTTTTCCACGCCGCGGTCCACCCACTCCTCGATCCCGTCCTTCTTGCGGTGCAGGATCTTCCAGTGCAGCGCCTCTTCCGGCGTCATCTGCTCCGTGGGATCCACGGCGGATTCCACCTCGCCGCTTTTCCCCTCGTAGTGCTGGATAAACGCCGCCAGCGGGTCGTGCGTCTCCGTGCGCCGGTCAAAGATCAGGTCGTCCGCCAGCCTGCGCTCGTCCGCGTCGATCTCAAAGTACGGCTTTACGTGCGCGGGGTTGATGATGGCCGTGTCCAGCCCCGCCTCGACGCAGTAGTGCAGAAAGACGGAGTTCAGCACCGCGCGCGCGTGCGGCTGCAGGCCGAACGACACGTTCGACACGCCCAGCGTGGTCAGCACCCCCGGCAGCTCGCGCTTGATGGCGCGGATCCCCTCGATCGTCTCCACGGCGCTGCGGCGGAACTCCTCGTCGCCCGTGGCCAGGGTGAAGGTCAGGGCGTCGAAGATCAGCGCGTCGGGCGCCAGGCCAAACTCGTGGACGGCGATGTCGTGGATCTTCTTGGCCGCCTGCAGCTTGGTTTCCGCCGTCTTGGTCATCCCCCCCAGGTCGCGGTCGATGGTCAGCGCCACCACCGCCGCCCCGTGCGCCGCAACGGCGGGAAGCACGGCGTCGATCCGCTCGCGGCCGTTCTCCAGGTTGATGGAGTTGACGATGGCGCGCCCCGGCGACTGCTCCAGTGCCGTGCGGATCACGTCCGCCTCGGTGCTGTCGATGCACAGCGGCGCCTCCACGCCCTGGCTCAGGAGCTTGACCACCGTGCGCATCTGCGCCGACTCGTCCTGCCGCTCGGTAAGGGCCACGCACACGTCCAGCACGTGCGCGCCGCTCTCCGTCTGCTCGCGGGCCACGTCCAGAATGCCGTCGTAGTCGTCCGCCAGCAGCAGCCGCTTGACCTTGCGCGACCCCTGCGCGTTCACCCGTTCACCGATCATCGTGGGCGCGGGGACCTGCACCAGGTCCGTCGCGCGGATGCCGGAGGAAAGGCGGGGGACGTACTCCACCCGCCTGGACTTCGGCGTGACGTCGCGGATGCGGGCGACCAGCTCGCGGATGTGGTCCGGCGTGGTGCCGCAGCATCCGCCGACGACGTTCACGCCGTGCTCGCGGATGAACTCCTCCATCTGCTCCGCGAACGAGGTGCTGCCCAGCGGATAGACCGCGCAGCCGCCCTCGTTGTGCGGGATGCCGGCGTTGGGGATGCAGCTGACGGGCAGGCGGCTGTTCTCGCCCAGGTAGCGGATGGCCTGCCGCATGTGCTCGGGACCGGTCGAGCAGTTGAGGCCGATGACGTCCGCCCGCAGCGACTCCAGCGTCACCATCGCCGCGGCGATGTCGGTCCCCAGCAGCATGCGGCCGGACGTATCCAGCGTCACCTGCACCTGCAGCGCGACCGGGCGCCCCGCCGCGGCGATCGCCTCGCGGCAGCCGAAGATGGCGGCCTTGACCTCCAGGATGTCCTGCGAGGTCTCGATCAGCAGCACGTCGGCGCCGCCTTCGATGAGCGCCGCCGCCTGCTCGGCGAACACCGGCACCAGCTCGGCGAAGGTAATGCCGCCCAGCGTGGGGTCGCTGGCCGAGGGAAGAAAGCCGGAGGGGCCGATGGAGCCCGCGACAAAGCGCGCCCGGCCGTCCCGCGCGGCAAAGCGGTCGGCCACGGAGCGGGCCAGCCGGGCGGCGGCCACGTTGATCTCGCGGACGCGCTCGTGCAGCCCGTACTCGCGCAGGGTGATGCGGTTGGAGCGAAAGGTGTCCGTCTCCAGCACGTCGCACCCCGCCTCCATGAACGACGCGTGAATCTCGCCGATCACGTCGGGCCGGGTGATGACCAGGTAGTCGTTGCACCCCTCCAGCGCCTGCCCGCCAAAGTCGTCGGGGGTCAGCTCGTAGCGCTGGATGCTGGTGCCCATGGCCCCGTCGAACACCAGGACGCGGTCTTTCAGTGCGGCAAGGTACGGCGAGCGCTGCTGCGTCATCGTGTCAGATCCCAAAACAGAAAACCCCACGACTCGGAAGGGAGAGTGCGGGGCGAAAATGCGCTGGATCGGCTGTCCGACATCGGCTCCGGTCCATCCCGACTCTTTAGCGTTTTTAACGAGGCGCAAGCGGTCGCGCAAATCCCCTCGGCACGCGGAGTTGATGCGTACGGGGCGGAATCTAGCGTCCCCCGCAAATCGCGCAAGGGGGCGGGGCTTGCGCTTGCGCAAAGCGGGTCCGCATGCCTTACTTTATCCGCCTCCCCATGCAAGATTCTCTCAACCAGGATGAACCGGTCATGAACAAGCTCAGGCTGAACGTCGATTCGCTGCGGGTGGAGTCGTTTGTCCCCGCGCCGCTGCAGGCGGACGCGCGCGGCACCGTGCACCCGCACCAGAGCGGCCCCGAGGAGCCGCAGAGCATCGTTGCGACCTGCGAGTGCCCCCAGAGCAGCGCCTGCTCCGGTCTTGCCACCTGCGACTGGTCGTGCGGCTGCCCGAGCGCCGTCACTTGCGGCGAAAACACCTGCGGCCAGTACAGCTGCGCCGAGAGCTGCATGCCCTGCGTGCCGAAAGGCTGACCGCACCCCGGTGGTCATGACGCAGCACATGCGCGTGCCCTCCACAAAGACGGGATGATGCACGATGCCCCGGCCGCGCGTTGCGTGGCCGGGGCTTTCGTCGCACGGCCGGGGGTGGATTCCATCCGCCCGATCGACGGAACTTGATTCCAACATTGCGGGCGGACGGATCTTCAAACCTGTGCTGGCATCATCCCATTCACGCCACCCATGAGGCAGACGATGAAGATCAAGCTGAACCTGGACGCGCTGTCGGTGGATTCGTTCGAAACCGCGGGCGCAGACGTGACCTCGCGCGGCACCGTGCACGCGCACGAGGCGGATCCCACGCGCAACTGCAACACCCGCAACCCGTTCTGCCAGGTGCCGTCCGTCTACGCCGTGTGCCCCATCAGCGACGTGGAGTGCTCCTGACGGGATGAGCCCGTCAGTCATCCTGAGAGGGTGTTGAGAAATCGCAGCTCTTCGTACGAAGCGCACAGTCATCCTGAGGGAGCGCCACGCATAACCTTCAGGACCACAAGAGCTTACGCGCGACCGAAGGACCTTCTCTCCGCGACCGTGAGGCCAGATGCGGGGCCTGAAGCCAGCCTTACGCTTCTGCCGGCAAGGTCCTTCGGTCGGCGCCAGGGTGTTGTGTATGAGCAGGTTATGGAGCGGCGCCTCCCTCAGGATGACTGGCATGATTCGAGGTTTCTCAACACCCTCTGAGGCTCAGCCTGAGGGAAGCGCACACGCGTAACCATCCGTACCCAGTCGTTTGTGCGCGAAGGACCTGCTTTACGCCAGCGGGGGCAAGTTTGGTGGCGTACATCCAGCCGCTCAGTTCTGCCGGCAAGGTCCTTCGGTCGGCGCCCGGACTCCGTCGTTCGCGACAGTCCGCCGCGACGCCTTCCTCAGGATGACTGATTGTGGACGCGAGGTTCGAAAGAAGATCAGCAAAGAGCCCCCGGAACTCGTGGAGTGCCGGGGGCTCTTTCGTGCACGGATGTCCGCTACTCGCCTGCCGCGTCCGGCAGGCTGCACCACAGCAGCTCGCCGCCGTCGACGGAGAGGCAGAGGAGCGCATCCGGGTACAGCGCGATCGGCATCGCCAGGTCCGGCGGCGCGGGAACGGGGACGGGCGGCTGGCCCACGCGCCACAGGAAGTCTCCATCGCCGCAGGGGGCCCACGCGACCGGCGCCGTACCGCAGGCGAGCACGCCGGAAAAGAAGCCGTACGGCTGCTGGCCGCGCCCGCGGACCCAGCAGTGGTGCAGCTGGCCCGTGGCCGGGTCGATCGCCGCCAGCCCGCAGCCGTGGCCGTGCCATACCAGCACGTGCCGGTGCGCCGCCGGCCACAGCACGTCGGTGGGGTCGTACACCAGGTCCCCCACGATGCGCGTCTGCCCGGGGATGCGGCGCAGCTCGCCCAGCCCGTGCAGCGCGTCCACGCGATGCGTGACCACCACGCCGTAGCATCCCGCCGCCAGCCAGAAGTGCTCCTCACCCTCCGGCACGTCGCCATCCGCACACGGAAGGGCGACGACGCTCTGGACGCCGTGCAGCGCCAGACCTTCCAACTCGCCGTCGGAGTCGCGCTCCCGGTGGTGAAAGGTGAACGTCTCGCTCCACGCCGCCTCGCCGGCATCCAGATCCAGCGTGCCGCCGCGGCCCTCGCCCACGCTGATGACCCAGCGCCCGTCGGGGCTAAGACAGAGGGTCGGGCCCGGAAGCGTCGGCAGCGCGGCGACCAGCTCGCCCGAAGGGATGGCGTACACACGGGGCTGATGGTCCCTGGACCACAGCAGCAGCCGTTCCAGCGCGTGCGAGCCCGACATCACGTGGACGTTCCATCCCCTGCCGTCGCTGCTCCGCGGCAGGTGGATGGCGAGCGGGCGCGGCTCGCACGTTCGCGCCCGCGGATCGATGTCCAGCAGCCACAGCTGTCCCGTGCGCCTGCCCACCGCCACGCCCCGCCGGCCGTCGTGGCGAACGAAGCCGTAGCCCGGGCTCAGCGGCTCCGGCAGCGGGATGCGGGCGGTGACAGCGAGGTGATCCATGGAAGGCGAGGTGCGGATGGAGGACGCCGGATGTACCGAGGATCGTTGGGGCGGAAGAAGCCATCAACCGGAGAGCGCCCGGCCGGACCGCGGCATTCTCGTGATTCCAGGCGGCATCATGACGGCGGAACCGTCAGATCGCCCCACAGCAGCTCCGTGCCGTCCGGCGCAAGGGAGAGGAGCGCGTCAGGATACAGCGCGACCACCGGACCGGGCGCATCGGGCATCCGCACCGGGGGGTCGCCCACGCGCCACAGAAAGGAGCCGTCCACGCTGGTTCCCCACGCCAGCGGCGCCGCACCGCAGGGCACCACGCGGTGAAAGAAGGCGTAGGTCCTTCGCTGCGGCGGGCGCATCAGGCAGTCGTACCGCTCGCCCGTCGCGGGATCCAGGGCGGCCAGCCCCATGCCGAAGCCGTGCAGCACGAACAGGTGGCGCTGTCCGAACGGCCGCACCAGTTGCGTGGGATCGTACACCAGGCCGCCGAAGCCCCGCGTGCGCCCGGGAACGCGCCGGACGTCCAAATCCCCTTCCACCTGGTGGGTGAACACCTCGCCGTAGCATCCCGCCGCCAGCCAGAACGTTTCCTCCTCCGCCAGCAGCGGCTCACCCTCGCAGGGATGCGCGACGACGTCGTCCACGTGGTCCAGGTAGATCCACTCCAGCTCGCCCGACGCGCCTTCCGTAACGTGAAACGCGGACGTTTCGCGCCACGCCGGGAACGGGGCATCCAGATCCATGACCGCGCCCCGCTCCTCCTCGAGCCGGATGGCCCAGCGCCCGGACGGGCTCAGGCACAGCGCTCCCTCCGAATGCGGCCACAGTTCCGCCACCACGTCGCCGGAGGAAATCGCGTGCACCCGTGCCTGGTCGGTCCACAGCAGCAGCCGGTCAAGCGCGTGGGATGCCGTCATCAGACGGACGTTCCAGTCCCGGCCGTCCTCGTTCCGCGGCAGGTGGATCGGGAGCGCGCTCGGCACGCAACTCCGTGAATCGGGATCGATGTCCAGCAGCCACAGCTGCCCGGTGCGCTCGCCCACCGCCACGGCGCGCCGTCCGTCGTGGCGAACCAGGGAGTGGATGATGCTCAGCGGCTCCGGCAGCCGGATGCGGGAGGTGACGGGAAGGTGATTCATGAGGACGTGTGGATGGCGGTTCGCCGGCGGGCCGGAGAGTTACCGCCGCTAGCCGAACCCGTCAACCGCCGGTACGTACCCAGTGGGACGACGCGAGGATCCGGACGCACGAAGCCCCGCACGGGGCGGGGCTTCGAACCTTCGGCTGCGGCTGTGAATCCGCGGGTCAGAGGGTGTCGTCGTCGCGGCGGTCCTCGTGCTCCTCGCGGTGCTCCTCGGACTTCTCGCGGCGCTCTTCACGGTGCTCGCGCAGGCGCCGCTGGCGGATGCGGTCGGCCTGCTGCCGGGCGCGCTGCTCGTGCACACGGGCGCGGGCGGCATGCTCGCGGTGCTGGACGCCGTGGCGGGCGGCGATCTCCGCGTGGCGGCGGGCGTGGTCGGCGGCCTCGCGGCCGTGCACCCCGGCGCGGCGGGCTTCCTCGTGGGCGCGAAGGGCTGCCCGCTCCGCGTCGCGTCCGGCGCGCTCGGCGTGCATCCGGGCGCGTTCCGCATGTGCACGCGCCTCGTGCTGATGCTCGCGGACACGCACCTGCGTCCGGGCGCGGACGTGGTCGCCGCGGGCGTGCTCACGGGCCCGCTCACGCGCATGCTCCGCGTGCTCCCTGGCGCGCGCGGCGTCCGCATGGGCTCGCTCACGCGCATGCTCCGCGTGCTCACGAGCGCGGCGGCCATGCTCACGCGCGTGCTCGCGGGCGCGCTCGGCGTCCGCCCGGGCTCGGTCACGCGCGTGCTCCGCGTGCTCACGGGCGTGCTCTGCCCGCTCACGGGCGTGTTCGGCGTGCTCACGGGCTTCGGCGCGGGCGCGGTCTTCAGAACTGGTGGCGGGCGGGGCGATCTGCGCGGCCAGCGACGCGGGCGCGGCGGCCAGCGCCAGGGCAATCATCCAGTGCGGTTTCATGGAATGGATCTCCGTTCAGGAAAGGAATCGGCGGGGCGTCCGGCGACCACGGCGCGGGCGCGCCGTCCCGTACCCATTTCCACAGTACAGCGCGGCAATCGCCGATGTTTGCGGTGCCGCCGACTCCTAATGGATTCCCCATGAAGCCCAATGGTTGCAATCACTATCACACAGCCGACGGATTTGCTTCACACGCGGTGCTGGCGATGAACGACGCGGAGCCCCGGCCGGTCAGCCGGGGCTCCGCTGTCTTGGGGAAGACGCTGGAAGCTACGCGGGCCGGCGCCGGTCGCGGCGATCCTCGCGGCGGTCGCGGACGTCTTCGCGCCGATCGCGCACGTCCTCGCGGCGGTCCCGTACGTCTTCGCGCCGGTCGCGCACGTCTTCGCGGATGTCGCGCGCGCCGCCAAAGTGCCGTGCGTCGCGTCGGTCTTCCGCGCGGTCGCGCCGGTCTTCGCGGCGATCCGCGATGTCTTCGCGCCGGTCACGGCGGTCCTCACGGCGGTCGCGCACGTCTTCCGCACGGTCGCGGTGATGGCTGTGCTGCGCGGCGAGCGGGGCGGGCGCTGCGGCCAGCGCCAGGGCAAGCATCCAGTACGGCTTCATGGGTGTGAACCTCGGTCCGGGAGTCCAGTGTCTGCGCCCGCTGAGGAGCGGTTCACATCACAGTACAGCCGCTCCCGGCCGGGCGTTGGCCGCGCTCGGACGTGCGGATCTACCGGCCTTGTACCGAATCCACAAACCCGTAAAAACATTGGGCACGCAGAGGAAGCGGAGGAAGCAGAGAACTGATGTAAAAACTCTGCTTCCTCTGCTCCCTCTGCGTGAGAACCTGCAGTTGGGGAATATGGAGTGTATTTGCGGATCAGGTCTTATCCAATCGCCGGCACCGACTCCACCCGCTTGCGGCGGCGGCCGCTGAGCCAGCCGTGCGCCAGCAGCGCCGGCCCCACCAGCCAGTACGACAGCCCGCCCAGCAGCGGTCCGGATTCCCCGCCAAACACCGACAGCAGCACCGACACCGCGCCGATCGCCACGTTCAGCAGGCTTTCGCGCACGTTGTCCATCGTGTCGTAGCGCTCCATCTCCGACAGATCGAGGGCGTCACCCAGGCGCAGCGCGTTCAGGTGCATCAGCGCAAAGAGCAGGAACACCGCCATGTATCCGCCGCCATAGATCATCATCAGCCCCGGCCACTGGTCCGCCGTGAGCACCTGCACGCCGTCGTGCGTCTGCAGCCAGGGGCGGCCGCCGCGCATCATGTCGATCACCAGGGTGAACACGAACTTGAGCGGATACACAAAGAAGACGATGACGAACAGCAGCACGCCGTTCAGCGCGACCGTCCACCCGTCGTTCAGCCCGTAGCGGCGAAAGAAGCGGTTCTGGCTGTTCCAGATAAAGAAGAGCAGCGCAAAGCAGGCGGCAAACGCCACAAAGCCGCTCATCGCGTCGAACAGCGCAGTCGCCGTCCGCGGCACCTCCAGCGACACCACCAGCAGCGTGATGGCAAAGCCGAACACGGCGTCGCTCAGCGCCTCGAGCCGCGACACCTCGCGCCCGCGCAGGCGAAAGCCGTTCGCGTCGACCGTGCTGCCGTCCATCACCATCGGGGACCGGATCATCGCGCCTCCTGGGCGTGCGGACCTGCGGGATCGTACGTCGCGCCATGCGACACAATCTGCTGGGAAACACGGGACATCGGCATTACACTGCATCGCTGGCGGAAACGCCGGAACGCCGCCGCGGTTCACGCCGGCCCGCCGAGCGCGGGCCGGGTTAACATCCCCCGGAACGGAGGTGGACGATGAAGAAGCTGCGGCTGCGGGTGGAGAACCTGCAAGTGGAATCGTTCGGGACGAGCGCTGCGCGCCGCGGGCCGGGCACGGTGGTTGGGCGCGGCGAGGACTGCACCTGGATGGACAGCTGCCTGTGCGACACCGCGTACTACTGGTGCGGAACGGGGATGGAAACCATCCACTCGTGCGACTACACCAACAACGAGCTGTGCGAGCGCACCGCGGTCGACTGCCCGAACACGAACTACCAGGTGTGCGGCACGCGGCAGGAAACGCCGGGCTGCTGACCGGGCGAGCCGGAGGGCAGGAAAGGGAGGCAGTGAGCAGCAAGGGCGATTAAATCCAATCAAGCACAATTCAACGGAAGAAGGAGTGCCGTCTTGAGCCATTCAATCGCGCAGGGTGGTAGCCGTCCCGTCGTCATCAGTGATCGTCAGGGATTCGACCGCCGCTGGTTCGCGCCCAACCTGCAGGCGGTCTACGTACCGACGCATCCGGAACAGGTGGCGGACTGCCTGACCGCCGCCATACGGGCCTGGGGAAGGGACGTCAAGGCAACCTCGGGTCGCCACTGCTACGAAAACTTCGTCTACAACAGCACCACCAGGGCCGTCATCGACCTGTCGGCACTGAACCAGGTGGGGTTCGATCGGGCGCGGAACGCTTTCTTCGTCGACGCGGGCTGCGAGAACTGGAGCGTCTACCGCACGCTCTTGAATGGATACAACAAGACGCTTCCCGCCGGCAGCTGCTATTCGGTCGGCGCGGGCGGCCACATCACCGGCGGCGGTTATGGATTGCTGTCGCGGCTGCACGGTCTGACCGTCGATCACCTGCACGCCGTGGACATCGTCACGTGGGACGCCGGGGCCGGACAGGCGCAACTACGCCATGTCTCCGCCGACAGCGCGACGAGCGACGAGCGCGACCTCTTCTGGGCGCTGTGCGGCGCCGGCTGCGGCAATTTCGGCGTCATCGTGCGCTACTACTTTGCCGACCTCCCTAACGCGCCCGATCACGCCACGATCTCGACCCTGGCGTGGAACTGGTCCGATCTGGACCCGAACAGTTTCGCGGACCTGCTGGCGGCATACGCCGAGCTGGTCGCGGAGATGCCCGAGACCGACTTTGGGCTGCTGAAACTGAACCACGTTTCGAACGGACAGATCGGGCTGATCCTGCAGATGGCGTCTGCCCCCGGCGTGGGCATGCGCGAGCATCAAGCGCGGGCGGAGATGAGCACCGGCCGCTGGAGGGCGCTGCTGGAGCGGGTGGTTCCCACCGTGCCGCTCGAGAAGCCGCTGGGCGGGCACCCTGGCTACATGACGACGATGCCGGCCAGCGACGCCGCGCAGCACGTCACGTACCTCGAGGCGCTGCAAACCCTGAACGGTTCCGGCCCCAACCAGTTCGGAAAATACAAGTCGGCGTACATGAAGAAGCCTTTTCCGGCTGATCAGGTCGCAGCCATCTACCGGTGGCTGAATACGACCCCGCCGGGGCTGCCTGCCGCCGACATGAATCAATCGCTCCTGCAGGTGGACAGCTACGGTGGTGCGGTCAACAGGCGGTCCGCGGAGTCCACGGCCGTCCCGCAGCGCAGCTCCATGCTGAAGCTTCAGTACCAGACCTACTGGATCAACGCCTCCAAACCGGGCGAGAGCCATCTGCAGCCCTACTCGGATCAGGCCGCGGCTCACCTGCAGTGGATCAACGACTTCTATCGCGACGTGTATGCCGAATACGGCGGCACGCCCGACCCGGCCCGGGACCGTACCGGCACCGTCGATGGCGCCTACTACAACTATCCCGACATCGACCTGGGCAGCCATGAGCGCGGCGATGCCGATCAGGCGCTCTGGCTTTACTTCCTGGAGAATTTTCGACAGAATCCCCGCAACCTGGTGAAGGTGAAGCAACGATGGGATCCGGAAAACTACTTTCACCACGCGCAATCGATTCCGGTCCGATGAGGGCGTGATCGGGGTCCGGCGCTCCGGCTTCGCATCACACCAGTTTCCATGATTCGCCGTGCAGTCGGAGTGCTACTGCCGGGCTCACGCGGAGACACGGAGGGCGCGGAGACGCGGAGAACGTCCCGCTTCTCCGCGCCTCCGCGTGAGATTTCGTTGTGGAAGTCCTGAATGCACAGCGAATTAGAACTGCAGAAACGGCAGCTGCACCTCCGGAAACGATACCTCACACCGGGTCAACGGGGTCAACGGTTTTGATCGTTACCGTTGACCCCGTTGACCCCGTCCCGTGTGAGACAAGTCGTTTCCATGACCGGATCGGGTGCACGATGATCAGCGCAATCCGGTATCAGCAGGCGCCACAGGGTTGTGCGGGGGAAAGGTTCCACGTGGCGCGTCCTTCGAAATGACTTTCTGGGGCACGGGTGGATAGCGCGCACGCCGGCTCTGGAAGTCGAAAGGGCGGCCTCACCGGCCGCCCTTCCGCGCGTCAGGACCTGGCTTCGGAGCAGATACGCTCCACGTCGTCGGGGTCGACGGGAACGGCGCGGGTGAGGATTTCGTGGCCGTCCTCCGTCACCAGCACGTCGTCTTCCAGGCGGATGCCGATGCCGCGCAGCTCGGCGGGGATGTCGTCGCCGTGCTCGGGGATGTACAGGCCGGGCTCGATGGTGAGCACCATCCCGGGCTGCAGCACGATCGGCTCGCCGTCGCGCGCGGTGTACGAGCCGGGGTCGTGCACGTCCAGCCCCAGCCAGTGCGAGGTGTTGTGCATAAAGAAGCGCTTGAACTTCTCCTCTTCGATCAGCTTTTCCGGATCACCCTCCAGCAGCCCCAGGGTGATCATCCCCTCAACCAGCACCCGCCGCGCCGCCAGGTGCATGGCGTTGGCGGGCGCACCGGGGCGCACGGCCTCGATGCCCGCCTCCAGCGCGCGCAGAACGATGTCGTACACGGCGCGCTGGGGGGCGCTGAAGCGGCCGGACGCGGGAAAGGTGCGGGTGATGTCGGAGCAGTAGAAGCCCACGTCGGCGCCGGCATCCACCAGCACCAGGTCGCCCTCCTCGATGCGCCGGTCGTTGGTCACGTAGTGCAGCACCGTCGCGTTGGCCGCCGACCCCACGATGGCCGGAAACGACGTGCCCGACGTGGCGGAATACGATCGAAAGGTCTGGTCCAGCAGCGCCTGCAGCTCCCACTCACCCACACCCGGCCGGCCGGCGCGCATCACGGCGATGTGCCCGCGCGCGGCCAGCTCCGCCGCCTCGCGCATCAGCGCCAGCTCGCCGGGCTCCTTGATCAGGCGCATTCGATCCAGCAGCTGACCGGGGTCGCGCAGGTCCCACGGCCCCTTCCCCGCCCGCGGCCGCGGCGCGCGAAAGCCCGTCAGCAGCGCCAGCATTCGCCGGTCCATCTCGCCCCCGTCCGCGCGCAGGGCGTACCACAGCGCATCCGCCGGCTCCAGCAGCGCCTTCAGCCGGCTGTCCAGCTCTTCGATGGGATAGGCGGCGTCGGCGCCGTACGCCTGCATCGCGCCCTCCACGCCGGCGCGCCGGCCGTTCCACGTTTCGCGCTCGGGATCGCGCGGGCGCACGAACAGGGTAAAGCGGTGCGCGCCGTCGTGCGGCGTGAGCACGGCTACGGCGCCGGGCTCCAGAAAGCCCGTCAGGTAGAAGAAGTCGCTGTTCTGGCGAAAGGGGATGTCGGTGTCGCGCGACTTTACCAGCTCGGGCGCGGCCGCGAGCACCGCCACGCCCTCGCCGATCGACGCCATGAACCGCTCGCGCCGGGCGCGGAACTCCTCCGGCCCACGGCTGCGTACCGCATCCGCCGCCTCCGCGTGCTCGACGGCGCCCTCGGCCGGTTCGGCAAAGGTGGGCTGGGTTGATGCGGCGGCTGGCATGGCTTCGGTCATCGATCGTAACGGCGGTCGGCGGCGATGGATTTGCGGCCGCGCCGACGGGTTCGACGCGGGCTCACAGCATAGGCCGGAGCGGTGGATCGGCGCAATCCGCGGGAGCCGCGAATCGTCCGTGCACCTTGGCCAGGCAGGTTGCGCACGCTCCACTACGAGACGATATTCGTCGTCAAACGTCAGCCGATCCACCGACCCGTTCCCTGGAGGAAGCCTTGCGTAAGCTCAGGCTGGACCCCGACGCGCTCGCGATCGACAGCTTTGCCGCGCAGGCAGAGCCCGCCGCCGCGCGCGGCACGGTAGAGGCGCGCCTGGCCACCGGCGTGTACAGCTGCTGGAACACCTGCCGTTGTCCGTCGCACCACGCCACCGAGTGCACGTTCTGACGCGAACCCCCGCCGGGTAGCCGGACCGTCCAGCCACCCGGTCCGTTTCCGACATCACCAGAGGAGATCGCACCATGAAGAAGCTCACGCTGAACCCTGACGCGCTGCGCGTGGAGTCGTTCGACGCCGGACAGGGCCAGTCCGCTGAGGGCACCGTACAGGCGCACGGCCTGAACGCAGCCCTGCGCACGCCCATCTGCCCGTCGCATCACAACACGGAGTGCTGCGCCACCGACCGCCTGCTGACCAACTGCTGCTGATCCGGTCACCGACGGGCACGTCAGCCGCCGTCCCCATGCGCGGGGGCGGCGGCTTTGTCGTTTCGCAAGGTCTTAAAGACCGGGTCTCACACGGAGTTAACGGAGTCAACGGAGTTGTGTCGTGCCCAGGCTACGGGTGGAGCGCTTCAGCGGGATTCTGTGGAGTGGGTGACCCACGTGGGACGACGTCTGGAGGCGCGGAGGGATTTCGCCTATCGTACGATGCCGCTGATGTTTACGCCGCGTCGTACGGAAAAACCCGCGCCGGAGCTGCAGCGCAGCCTGGAACAGGTGTTCTCCACGGGTAGTTTTATGCGGATAACGTGAATGCGGCAAAGTACTTGCGTCCGCTTTCGGCCACGCGGAGCACATCCCGTTGCTCCCCCAGGTGACTCAAACAGCGGAGGCATTCCAGATGAAGAAGCTCAAGCTGCAGATCGACGACCTTGCCATCGAGACCTTTCAGACCGCCGCGCCGGTGCAGGCGGAGGGAACGGTGGTCGCCCACCGCACGCAGGGGAACAACTACACCTGCGACCCGCTGGTAGGCACCTGCTTTGGCTACACCTGCGCCGGCGCCGGCTGCTGACGCCGCCGCGCGGGATGCGGTAAGGCCGGCCCGGGAGCGACTTCGGATGCTCTCGGGCCGGACTTTTGGTACGAAAGTACGAAGGTACGAAGGTACGAAGGTACGAAGGTACGAAGGTACGAAAGTACGAAAGTACGAAAGTACGAAAGTACGAAGTACGATCACGGAATCCTCCTGGATCACCTCGTATCCGTACTTTCGTACCCCGTACTTTCGTACCCCCGCACTTTCGTACCTTCGTACCCCGTACCCTCGTACCCTTTTCCCCTCTCGCACTCCGCCGATCCACCGTGATACATTCCCGCGCGTCGGAATGGACGATTAGCGCGGGAGGGAAATCATGGATCTGGGATTGAAGGACCGCGTCGCCATCATCACCGGCGGCAGCATGGGGCTGGGCAGGGCCGTCGCGCGGGAACTGGCGCGCGAGCGGGCGCGGGTGGTGATCGCCGCGCGCAACGAGCAGCGGCTGCAGCGCGCCGCCGAGGAGATCCGCCGCGAAACAGGCGGACAGGTGCTGGCCGTGCGCGCGGACATGACGCGCGCCGACGACATCCGCGCCCTGGTGGAGCAGACGACGGATCGCTGGGGCGGCGTGGACATCGCCTTTGCCAACGCGGGCGGGCCGCCGGGGACACGGTACGAATCCACCAGCCCTGAGCAGGTGGAGCGCGCCCTGGAGCTGAACCTGATGAGCACCGTGCGCCTGGCCCAGGAGGTCACGCCCCTGATGCAGAAAAAGCGGTGGGGGCGCTTCATCGCACTCACCTCCGTGTCCGTAAAGCAGCCGCTGCCGGGGCTCATCCTCAGCAACACGGCGCGCGCGGCGGTGGTCGGCTGGGTCAAGACAATGGCGACGGAGCTGGCGCCGCACGGCATTACCTGCAACGTGGTGGCGCCGGGGTACATGCACACCGGCCGCGTGGAAGACCTGGCCGCCGAGCGGGCCGAGCACGAGCAGCGGCCCGTGGACGAGATCCTGGACGAGATGGGCAACCGGATCCCCGCGGGGCGGATGGGGAACCCCGAGGAGCTGGCGGCCGTGGTCGCGTTCCTGGCCTCGGAACGGGCGAGCTACGTAACGGGCACGACCATCCAGGTGGATGGCGGGTACGTGCAGGGGCTGCTCTGAATCAACCGGATGTCCCCGCACCACGACGCATGAAGCACACGATCCTGATGGCCGCCGCCGCGCTGGCGCTCGCCGCCCCCGCGGGGGCGCAGAACGGCCACGCCACGCCGGTTTCCCCGCGAAAGCATACGTCCGCGCCGCTCACCTGGGAGGAATGCGGGATCGACGGGCTGCAGAACCTGCGGCGCAACCCCACGGCGGCGGAGCTGCGCTGCCGCTTCGGCGGGCGCGGGCCGGGGGCGTTCGGCTTGCTTTCGTACCTGGACGTGCCCGTCTACCGCCCGGTCACGCCGCTGCCCGGCACGCACACCGTGGGGGTGCCGGGGATGCCGCACCCCGCGCCGGGGGAAAGCTACGAGCAGTGGGAGTGGCGGGTGCTGCGGACCAGCTACGGCCCCGCCGTTCGCAACGTGTACAACGACCTGGCACAGCTGGACCCCGTGTTCATGTCGATGATCCGCCGCTTTGAGCGGGAGCTGCGGGCTCGCGGGGTGCGCGCGTCGCGGCGCGAGACGTACCGCACGGCGGAGCGGCAGGCGTGGATATTCCAGCAGGGGCGCGTGCGCCCCGGGCCGTTCGCCACCACCACGCTCACCTCCTGGCACAGCCGCGTGGACCGGCTGGGGCGCCCCGCCGCCCGCGCCGCCGACTACTCGGTTTCAGGCGGAAGTCTGCCCCGCTTTCACGCCATCGCGGCGGAGATCGGGCTGCAGAGCTACGGCGCGGACAGCAACGACCCTGGCCACGTGTACCTTCCCGACACCGACGCCGCCGTGGGGCTGGAGCTGGCCGTGCTGCGCACCGTGCCGCGCGTGATGCACGTGACCCTGGCCACCGGCCGCCCCGAAGGCGAGTGGCAGGCGCCCAACGCGCTGGAGCACTGGCGCCGCCGCGCCCGCGACTTCATCTCGCAGCCCGTGCCGTTCTATCCCACCGTCATGCCGCCGGTGATTCCGATCCGGGAGCGGGTGCCGAACCGAAGGTGAGGGTGTGAGGGTGTGAGGGTGTGAAGGTGTGAGCTGACGGGGTGGCGTGACCCTCGGGGCCCTCTCCCCCGGCCGGCCTTTCGCTCGTTCCTCGCAACGGCGGTCGACCCCTCCCCCAAGTTCGGGGGAGGGGTTGTGTGCGCGCATGGCTGTCGTCCCGGCGAATCCCAGATTACGGGGGAGAGGTCGTTCGAGCACACGATCGCCTGACGTAACGACCAACCCCTCCCCCGAAGTTGGGGGAGGGGTCGCCGCGAGCCGCGAGGAACGAGCGGCGAAGTCGGCGGGGGAGAGGGCCCCCGAGGGTCGCGGCCTACTCACCCGTTCACCCGTTCACCCGTTCACCCGTTCACCCGTTCACCCGTTCACCCGTTCACTCGTTCACCCGTTCACCTCAACTGCCCTGGATCACCGCGACCGCGCCTACGACCGACGCTACCGCGGCGATCAGGCTCGCCCCCAGGCCCAGAAAGTCCCGCCAGCCGGCGCCGCGGCGGGTGATGCGGATCTGGTCGCCGGAGCGGATGCGCATCTCCGCCACCTCGGGCGAAGGGTCGCGCAGGTCCAGGATGGTCTCGGTGCCGCCGCGCATCAGCCGCACCACCTCCAGCCGCCCGAACTCCGCCACCCCGCCCGCCGCCGCCACCGCCTGCGCGATCGTCGTCTCCGGGGGCAGGGTGTACAGGTTGGGCAGCCGCACCTCGCCCGTTACGCCCACGCGGTACAGGTAATCGAACACGAACTGCGGATCGTTTTCGTACCGCAGCAGCACCTGCCGCAGCTGCTCGCGCACCTGGTCGCGGGTGCGGCCCACCACGCGCACCTCCGACAGCAGCGGGTGCAGGATGGTGCCGTCGGGGCCGATGGGAAACTCGCCCGTCATCTCCGGCTGCCGCCATACGTTCAGGCGAATGACGTCCGCGGGGCGCACGGCGGCGGTGGTATCCTGCGCGGCGGCGGGCACGGACACGGCGCACAGGGCAAGCAGAAGCGGGAGCAGAAGTCGGCGCATGGTGCGGTCGTAAGGGTGAGATCGGGTCCTCCGCACACATGGTGCAACCCGTGAACCACGCGCGCCAGAGCCGGCGCCCGTCCGCAAGGCTTGTGCAGTCACGTAGCAGGGTTCATATTCCAGCAACTTCCGTTTCCACCCCGGTTTGCGGCATCTGCCGCGCTCGCAGGCCCCGGCACACTTCCCGACGCATCCCGAGCCGCGCACGCCCATGCACCGCATGTCGCGCCTGACCCTGTTTCTGGCCGCCGCCCTGGCCGCCGCGCCTTCCGCCGCGTGGGCACAGCCCGGCGCCGGGGCGCAGCCGTCGCGGCCGGTGGACGAGTGCGGCAAGCCCGCGACGCCCCGGCCCCGGCGCGGCACCGCCACGCCCCCGGCTTCGGGCGGCGCGCCCGCCGCCCAGCCGCCGCACGTTCTGGGCACCCCCGCCGGCGGAGCGGCCGGGTCCTCCCCGTCCCCGGGCACGGCGGAGCCGGCGTCTTCCGGGACATCCGGCGCGCAGACGCCCCCCCAGGCCAGCGGCATGGCCGAGGGGATGAGTTCCGCGGCCGTCGCGGGGGCCACGGGCGGGCAGGTTCCGCAGGGGTCCGCCTACGCGTACGCGGGGAGCACGTGCACCACGATGGCGGCGGGCTCCGCGGGTGCCAGCACGGCGCCGGCGATCGATCCGCGCGCGGCCCGGCGCAACCGCGACGCGCTGCGGTTGGGGCTTAGCGAGTCGGGCGACCGCCGGCGGCTGGGACCCGCGGCCAGTGTCTCCGTCCCCACCGCGTTTGGCGTGGACGCCGGCGAGGTGTTCATGGGCGTGGCGTACCAGGGCCGCACGCGGTACACGGAAGACGACGACGCGGCGGCCGTGCTGGGCTTCGGCATCGGCACGCGGCGGGTGGTCGCGCTGGAGGCGGCGTTCACGTCGTACTCCACCATCCGCAGCTACCCGTTCGAAACCGGCGGCGTGAGCCTGAAGCTTCACCGCGCGTTCCCCCGGCAGACCAGCCTGGCCGTCGGCTACGAGAACGCCCTCAGCTGGGGCGGCTCGGACGGGGACGGCAGCCTGTACGGGGCGGTCACCCGGCTGGTGAACCTGCGCGAAGACCCCGAAGCGCCGTTCAACACCGCCGTGTTTACGGTGGGCCTGGGGAACGGCCGTTTTCGATTCGAAAAGGACGACGCGGCCGAAAAGGAAACGCTGAACCTGTTCGCCGCGGCGGGCGCGCGCGTGACCCCGCAGGTGTCGCTGGTGGCCGACTGGACGGGGCAGGACCTGAACGCGGCCGCCTCGCTCACCCCGCTGCGGCACATTCCCGTGGTGGTGACCGTCGGCCTGGCGGACCTTACCGGCTCGGCCGGCGACGGCGCCCGCTTCATCCTTTCGCTGGGCTACGGCCTGGCGTTCCGCCAGCCGTTCTAAGCCAGGGACACCCATGAACCGCACCCTGTTCTCCGCGCTGCTGGCGGCGGCCGTGCTGGCCTCGGCCCCGCTGCGCGCGCAAGACGGCGTTCCTACGTCCGATCCCACCGGCCCCATCGTTACGGGAAGCGGAATCGCCGGCTACCCGGTGCTCCCCGTGCGCGACCTGGAGGGCGCGCTCTTCCGCGACATGAGCGATGGCCGCACGGCCTTCCGCACCTCGCCCGTGGCCGGCGCCGTGCTGGGTGAGGCCGCCGAGGCGCAGCGCGCGGCGTGCGCGGGCACCCTGCAGCGGCCGGCCGCGTGGCCCGACAGCCTGCCGCTGGACACCGTTCCGCAGCGCGTGGTCTGCGGGCTGCTGGCCAGGCCGGGGATGGACAGCGAAGAGGCGCGGCTGGTGCTGTGCGCCCTGCGGGGTGGCCAGCCGGGCACCGACGGCGACGCGGCGTGGCTGCTGGTGGCGGCGCTGGCGGGGCTGGGCGCCGAGCGGCCCGGGTTCGTGGACCAGCGGCAGCGCTACATCGACGGCGCGCGGTGGGAGAACGCCCTGCGCGCCTACCAGCTGTACCTGGCCACCGCACCGGACGCGGTGATGGACCCGCCCTCCGCGGAGATGGTGTCCATCGCCATTATCCTGGACCGCGTGGTCGACGCGGGTCTGGCCGCATCGGGGCGGTGAAGTTCGCCGATCCCCCGCGGCTGGACGCGGATACCCGGCTGGTGGCGGCGCGCGACCAGGTGTCGTGCGAGCTGGACGGGCAGGCGGTGATCCTGGGGCTGGACGACGGCGTGTACTACGGGCTCAACCCCGTGGGCGCCACCGTCTGGGCGCTGCTGGAGCGCGGGCCGCAGAGCGTCGCCCAGTTGCGCGACGCGGTGACCGACGAGTTCGAGGTGGATGCCCCCACGGCGGAAGCCGATCTGATCGAGCTGATGGGCGACATGCTGGCGCGCGGCCTGGTGGAGCTGCGCCCGGCGGACTGATCCCCTCCCCTTCCCCACCTTTCCCCCACACGACGTGAGCGGCATCGCCGGCATCGTGGCCCTGGACGGCGCCCCCGTGGACGCCGCCCTCCTGGACCGGATGGCCGGCTCGCTCGCGTCCCGGGGTCCCGACGGCACCGCGTTTCGGTCCATCGGCCCCGCCGGCTTCGTCCACGCCCTGCTGCGCACCGGGGATTTCGTCGAAGACGTCCCGCAGCCTGTTTCGGTGGATGGACGAAGCTGGATCGTCGCGGACGCGCGGATCGACGGGCGGGCGGAGCTGGTGCGCGTCCTCCGCGCCGGCGGCGTCCACGCGGACGCAGGCGCGCCCGCGGCCGAGCTGATCCTTCACGCCCTGCGCCTGTGGGGCGACGACGCGCCTGCGCACCTGCTGGGCGACTTCGCCTTCGCCGCGTGGGATACGGAGCGGCGACGGCTGCTCTGCGCGCGCGACCTGTTCGGCGTAAAGCCGTTCTACTACGCGGCCACGCGCGGCGCCTTCGTCTTCTCCAACTCCATCGACTGCGTCCGCCTCCATCCCGCCGTCTCCGGCGAACTGGACGAAGGGTGGATCGCGGACTTCCTGCTCCACGGCGACTCGCAGTCCACGGAAGGCACCGTCTACGCCGCCATCCGCCACCTCCCTCCGGGGCACCTGCTGACCGTGGAGGACGGGCGGATGCGGATCCGCCGCTACGCCTCGCTCCCGGAGGACGTCGAGCCGCTGCGGCTGCGGGGGCCGGCGGAGTACGCGGAGGCGTTCCTAGAGGTTCTGCGCGAGGCGGTGGCCGACCGGCTGCCGCGGGATCGCGCGTCGATCCTGCTGAGCGGCGGGCGCGACTCCACCGCGCTGGCCGCCACCTGGCGGGACGTGGTGGACCGCGGCATCCGATCCACGAAGCTGCGCGGCTACACGGCGTACCACGCGCGGCTGATGCCCGACGACGAGCCGCGCTTCGCCTCGATGGCGGCGGAAGCGCTGGGCATCCCCCTGCGCCTGCTCCCCGCGGACGACTACGCGCCCTTTGCCCGCTGGGAAATGCCGGAGCTGTATCGTCCCCAGCCCACGTCATCCCCGCTGCTGGCGCTGGAGGCGGACCAACTGCGCCAGGCGGCGGGGCACGCGCCCGTGCTGCTCACCGGCCAGGGCGCGGATGCGCTGCTGCGCGAAAGCACGTCGCGCCTGGCCCGCCTGGCCGCGGGTGGGCAGCTGTGGACGGCCGCGCGCGAGGCGGCGCAGTACGCGCGCTGGCACCACCGCATCCCCCGCCCCGGCGTGCGCACCTGGCTGCGGGAGCGCGGCGGCCCCCGGCCGCAGCCGATCGATCCGCCGGTGTGGATCGACCCCGGCTTCGCGCGGCGGGTGGGGATGGCGGAGCGGCTGGCGGCGTGGAGCCAACCGATAGTATCGGCCCATCCGCTGCGGCCGGAGGCGCACGGGCTGCTTTCCACCCCCTTCTGGCCGATCCTGTTTCCCCTGTGGGACCCCGGCGTCACCGGCGTGCCCATCGAGCAGCGTCACCCGTACCTGGACCTGCGGCTGGTGCGGCTGGCGTTGTCCATTCCTCCGGCGCAGTGGTATAATGACAAAGGATTGCTGCGGATAGGGATGCGCGGACGGCTTCCCGCGCCGGTGCTGGCCCGGCCCAAGACCCCCGTGGCGAAAGACATGCTCGAAGTGCGCGCGGCGGACCTTGGAGACCGCTGGCTCGGCGGACGCACGGCGGACGCGCGCGTGGCGCCGTGGGTGGACCTGTCCCGTGTCCCCCGCCTGGCCGGCGGCGCCTCCGACGCCGCGCCGCGCTACCTGTACGAAGACATCCGCCCGCTCGCCCTGTCGCTCTGGCTTGCCCATCACCACCGCTGAACGCGGCCGCGGAGGCCCCCTGACCGCAGATCCCCACCCGCGGGCCGCGACACCCCTGGCCGCGGACGACGCTCCGCGGACGCCGGTGCGCCACCGCCTGTTCGGCTTCCTGGTCGAAGCCGATCTGCCAATCCCCGGCCTGGCGACCGTGGACGAAGACGCGGAGCCGCGGGTGCGGATCTGGATGGGAAGCGTCCCGGCCGACGTCTTTCAGCCGGGTGCCGCGGAGGAGGAGTGGTACGTCTCGCCGCGGACGACGGCGGACGAGGCGCCGACGGTGGTGGTGCACCGGCTGGGCGGCGGCGCGTTCCGCCTGCGCTACGCGGACGGGTGCGAGTACCACGTGAACGCGGCGGGAACGCGCATCGCCTGCACCTGGCCGGCGCACTTCACGGTGGAGGACGCGGCGACCTACCTGCTGGGGCCCGTCTTTGGACTCGTTCTGCGGCTGCGCGGCATCCCTTCCCTCCACGCCAGCGCGGTGGCCGTGGACGGCGTGGCGGTGGCGCTGGCGGGGGCGGCGGGGACGGGCAAGTCCACCACGGCCGCCGCCCTGGCCGCGCGGGGGCACGCGCTGCTGGCGGACGACGTGCTGGCGTTGCGGACCGAGGCGGACGGCATCGTGGCGCAGCCGGCGTATCCGCACCTGCGGCTGTGGCCCGACATCGTCCCCGCCCTGCTGGGCCCCGGCGCGGAGCTGCCCCCGCTGACGCCCAACTGGGACAAGCGCGGCCTGCGCCTGGACGAGGCGTTCCATCCCCATCCCCTCCCCCTGGGCGCCGTGTACGTGCTCTGCGGCCGCGAGCCGGGTCCGCACGCGCCGCGGCTGGAGCCGATGAGCGCCATGGACGCCATGCTGGCGCTGGTGGCCAACGGCTACGTGGGCTGGTTTCCGGACCGCGCGGCGCAGGCACGGGAGCTGGAGGTGCTGGGGCTGGTGGGGCGCACCGTTCCCGTGGCGTGGGCGACGCCCAGCGCGGATCCCGCGCGGCTGGGCGAGCTGTGCGGGATGATCGAGGCGGACGTGCGGGGGCGCCGTGGCTGAAACCTACAGCATCCGCGGCCACGGGTCGATGATCGAAGACACGGTGCGGATGGACGCCTACACCGCCGCGCTGGAGCGGACCATCCGCCCCGGCGCCGTGGTGCTGGACATCGGCACGGGGACGGGGCTGATGGCGCTGCTTGCCTGCCGCCTGGGGGCGCGGCGGGTGTTCGCCGTCGATCCCGGCGACTCCATCCACCTGGCCCGCGCCGCGGCCCGGGCCAGCGGCTTCGCGGACCGCATCCAGTTCATCCAGGACGTCTCCACGCGTGTGGAGCTGCCGGAGCGCGCGGACGTGGTCGTCTCGGACCTGCGGGGGGTGCTGCCGCTGTTCGAGCAGCACGTGGCCTCCATCGCCGACGCGCGCGAGCGGCTGCTGGCGCCGGGGGGCGTGCTGGTGGGCCGCAGGGACACGCTGTACGCCGCGCCGGTGGAGGCGGAGGAGGAGTACGGCCGGATCACCCGGCCCTGGGACGAGCACGCGCGCGGCTTTGACCTGTCCGTGGCCCGCCGCGCCGCGCTCAACACCTGGAGCAAGGTGCGGGTGCCACCCGACCACTTGCTGGGCGAACCGCGGGTGTGGGCGGAGCTGGACTGGCGCACTATCCGCGAGCCGGAGGTGCGCGCCACGGTGCAGTGGACGGCGCGGCGCGAGGGGACGGTGCACGGGATCGCCGCCTGGTTCCACGCCGAGCTGGCGGAGGGGGTGGGGTTCAGCACCGGGCTGGACACGCCGGACACCGTCTACGGCACCGCGTTCCTTCCCCTGCTGGAGCCGGTGCGGGTGAACCCCGGCGACGCGATCACGGCGGAGTTGCAGGCGCGGGTGATCGCCGACGACTACCTGTGGGTGTGGAACACGCGGGTGACGGGTCCCCAAGGAGTGACGGCGGACTTTCGGCAGTCCACTTTCCTTTCCCAGCCGGTGCGGCCGGCCGAGCTGCGCAAGCGGGCGCACGACTTTCGCCCCGTGCTGGGGGAGCAGGGGCGGATGGACGCGCTGGTGCTGGGGATGATGGACGGCGGCGCCACGCTGGAAGCGATCGCGCACGAGCTGCGGCGCCGCTTTTCGGAGCGGTTCCGCGACTGGGAAGACGCGCTTTCACGCGTGGCCCGGCTAAGCCAGGCGTATGCGGAGGAAGAATGACGGCGGACGGAGGACCCGCCCGCGCCGGCTCAGGTCTTGAGGTTGTTGCCGCCCTGCACCGGGTCGTTCTTGTTCATGTTGTCCTGCACCGTGAGCGTAAGCTCTTCCAGCCGGCCGTAGACCGCCAGGCGGGGAGGGGTGTACGAACGGCGGGCGCGATCGGTGGATTCCATTGTCGTTTCGCAGCAAAAGAAAAGCGGCGGACGCGGCCGGGCGGGAAAAGACGCCGGGCGGTGTCCGCCACATCGCTAAGTGTGTATCAGCCTGACCGGATGCGCAACCCCCTCGTGGGCCGTGGGGAGACGAGAAAACACCCGTGCGGCAACGATTTGGGGCGGCAGATGAACGGAGCGGGACGCGTACCCGCAGATCAGGTCTTGAGGTTGTTGCCGCCCTGCACCGGATCGTTCTTGTTCATGTTGTTGTTGATGGTCAGCGTAAGCTCTTCCAGCCGGCCATAGACCACCAGGCGCGGAGGGACGTATGAGCGGCGTTCCGGGTTCGTGGATCCCATCATCTCTCACTGTACGTGGACCGTGGTGGACAGGGCCGGGCGCGAATCTCCTGGACGGTGTCCGCACCTGAATGGTGCAGCCAAAACGCCCGGATGGCAAGTCTCGCGACCTTACCGAACGATGTACGGAAGCGTTTACGGCCCAACGGCTTCGCCGCGCGGGCGGCGCCGCCCGTTCCGCCGCCGCGGCGGACGCGGATGACGAAGATTCCTTCCCCGCCACGATCCGCACATCCGGAGCACGCCCTGCTGCTGGCCGTCGCACGGAGGGCCGTGGGAATCATCGCGAACGTCGAAGCGGCGGTGGAAGCAGTGGATTGGGATGCGTTCCTGGCCCTGGCGGCGCGCAACCGGCTCCTGCCGCACGCGCACCGCTTTCTCGCCGCGCGGACGGAGGTGCCGGATGCCGTCCGATCGACGCTGCACACGGAGTACGTGGCCAACGGGCACCAGGCGCTGACGCGTTCGGCGGAGTTGCGGCGGCTGATCGGGGCGCTGGAGCAGGCCGGGGTTCGTGCGGCCGCGTACAAGGGGCCGGCGCTGGCGGTGCGCGCGTACGGCCACCTGGCGCTCCGGATGTACGCGGACCTGGACCTTCTGGTCGCGCCGGACCACGTCCCCGCCGCCGCGCGCGTGCTGGAGGGGTTCGGATACGTCTCCGCACATCGCTTTTCGCCGGCGCAGGACGCCGTCTTTCGCCGCACGGACGGCGACTATCCGTATCATCATCCCCACACCGCCGCGCTGGTGGAGCTTCACTGCCACGTCTCGTCCGCCCGCTTCTGCGCCGTCCTCCCTACGGCGGAGCTCCTGGCGCGCGCCCAGCCGGTGCCGATCGGCGGGGGAACGGTCCCGGCGCTGGATGACGAAGACCTGTTCATCGCGCTCTGCCTGCACGGCGCCAAGCACCGCTGGTCGCGGCTGGAGTGGCTGGCCGCGGCGGCCGCGCTGGCCTTTCACAGGCTGGACATGGAGCAGGCGGTGATCCGCGCGCATGCCTTCGGCGCGCGGCGGGCCACGCTGCTGGCGCTGCTGCTGGCGCGCGACGCGCTGGGGCTGCCGCTGCCGCCCTCCATCGAACCAACCATCGCTGAAGATCCCGGCCTCCCCGCCCTGGCGGCCGAGGCGCGCGCGCTCTGGTTCAGCGCGGAGGCGGACGAGCACGACACGGCGGCCAACCTGCGCTTCAACTATCGCGTGCGCGACGGGGCGGCGGACCGCGCCCGGTACGCCGCGCGCTGGCTGTTCACGCCGTCGCCGGAGGACTGGGCGTGGGTGCCACTGCCGGACGCGCTGTCGCCGCTGTACCGCGCGGTGCGGCCGCTGCGGCTGGCGCTGCGCTATGGGGTGCGGAGGGGCGCGTGACGGCGCGGGTGGCCGTGCGCTTTGGGCGCGAGATCGCGCGGATGATGCCGCGCCGCTTTACCCTGGCGATGGTGCTTACCCTGGCCGTAACCAGCGGCGAGGCGGCGGGGGTGCTGCTGCTGACGCGGCTGCTGGCGCTGGCCGGCGTGGGCTCGCTGGGCGGCTCGGCCGGGGCGCTGCCGCGCGCGGTGGACCGCGCCTTTGCCGCGGTGAACGTGCGGCCCACGCTGGGGGCGGTGCTGGCGGTGTTCGTCTTCGTCGCGGTGGGGGTGGCGATGCTGCAGCGCACGGCCACCCTGGTGGGCAACCGCGTGTACCTGGACACGGCGGTACAGGCGCGCGTGCGGCTGTACCGCGCCATCGCCCGCGCCCGCTGGCTGCCCATGGCGCGCACCCGCGGCTCGGAGCTGCTCAACGCGCTCACCAGCGAGGCCGACCGGGTGGGGAGCGCGGCGTACCTGCTGCTTACCCTGCTGGTGCACGCGCTCCTTTCCCTGGGCTACATGGCTCTGGCCATCCGGGTGTCGCCGGTGCTCACCGGCGTGGCCATGGCGTGCGGAGGGGTGCTGCTGCTGACCCAGCGGCGGTTTCGCGTGACGTCGCGGCTGATGGGCAAGGGGCTCAGCGATGCGCGCGCGGAGGTGCTGAACGCGGCCACCGAGCACCTGGGCGCGCTCAAGGTGGTCAAGAGCTACGGCGCCGAAGAGCGCAACGCCGCCATCTTCGCTGCCGCGGCGGAGCGCTCGGGCGTGGTGCACTACCGTGCCTGGCGCGCCCTGGCGGATTCGCGGGCGGCGTTCATGGCGGGGACGGTGGTGATGCTGGCCATCGTGGCCTGGCTGGCGCTGGAGGTGCTGGATGTCAGCGGCGCCACGGTGCTGCTGCTCATCTTTCTCTTCTACCGCCTGGTCCCGCGCCTGTCCAGCGTGCAGACCGTCTACCAGCAGCTCTCGCACGACCTGCCCGCCTGGGAAGGTCTGGACGCACACACCCGCGCGCTGGAGGCGGAGCACGAGGCGCTCTCGGCGGACCAGGCACGGCCGGTGGAGCTGTCGCGCGCCCTGCGCTTCGAGGACGTGTGGTTCTCGTACGGCGAGGCGCGCACCAACGTGGTGGAGGGGCTGACGCTGGAGATCCAGGCACGGCGCACGACCGCCATCGTGGGCCCGTCCGGCGCCGGCAAGACGACGGTGGCGGACCTGGTGATGGGGCTGGTTTCGCCGAGCACGGGGCGCATCCAGGTGGACGGCCGCACGTTGGACGAGTCGTGGCTGCGGGCGTGGCGCGCGGGGATCGGGTACGTGGACCAGGACACGCTGCTGTTCAACGACACGGTGCTGGCCAACCTGGTGTGGGCGCGCCCGGAAGCCACGGAGGCGGAGGTGTGGGAGGCGCTGCGGCTGGCGGCGGCGGACGAGTTCGTGCGCGCGCTGCCGCGGGGACTGGCCACGGAGGTGGGCGACCGCGGCGTGCGCCTGTCCGGGGGCGAGCGGCAGCGGCTGGCCCTGGCCCGCGCGCTGCTGCGCCGCCCCGCCCTGCTCATCCTGGACGAGGCCACCAGCGCGCTGGACGGCGAGAACGAGCGGCGCATCCGCGACGCCATCGGCGCGCTGCACGGCAGCGTTACCATCCTGATGATTACCCACCGCCTCCCCAGCGTGCGCGACGCCGACGTGGTGCACGTGATGGAGGCGGGGCGGCTGGTGGAGTCGGGCTCCTTCGACGAGCTGGTCGCGCGCCCCGGCGGCCGTTTTCGCCGCCTGTGGGCCAGCCAGGCGGGCGAAGGCGACCTTTCTGGGCCGGAGCCCGCGGCGAATGCGGCCGAGGTGGGCTGACGCTTTGCAAGCCGAAGAAGGCCTCACGCAGAGTGACCAGAGTCAGCAGAGTTTTACGTGGCGTTTCCTCTGCTAAACGGCTGATTCGGGAAAAGACGGGTCTCACACGGAGTCAACGGAGTGAACGGAGTTTTCTCGTGCCGTTGCCTCTGTGCTTGCGACGCGAAGTCTGCTGAACGGTGAGGACGATGACGGAGCGCGTCGCCGCTCTTCCATCCGCCAGGCTCCCGCTGATTAGCATGAAGTACAAAGTCATCAAGGGCGTCGCGCACGACTTTGGGCATGCGTTCGTCAGTTTGACGAACTACGTGGCCGACGACTACGTGATGGACCACCTGGCCCGCGCCGCCGCCGCGTCGGGCGAGCCGGAACTGCGCGTGGACCTGCTGACGGGCGCCGCGGAGCCCGCGGCGCTGGTGGTGCCGCTGGTGCGGGCCAGCCTGGACATGCATGCCGCGTGGCTTCCCGGAAAGCTGCGCGAACACGGCGTTCGCCCGGAACAGCTGCGCGAGGCAACCCTGTCCGTGCGCTCCGACCTGTCCCGCCTCCGTTCGCCGGCCCTTCCCCGGGTGATGCTGCCGCTGGTGTGCCAGGTGGAGCTGACGGACGACCGCGGCATCGTGCACGTGGGCACCGTCCGCAGCGAGTGGCCCGTGGAAAAGGGCGAGGAAGACCGTGGTCTCTCCTGAAACGGCCTGACCCCCGATGTCCAGCCTGCTGACAAGGCGGCCAGGACCCGCACACGCGGCGCAGACCAGCGACCATGCGGAGCAGGCTGCACGCGCGCGGCGGGTGTTCGAGTTGCGGCGCGGCGCGTGGTGGCGCGTGGCGCAGTCGAAGGCGCGGGGCGATGCACCGCAGCCCAAAACATCGGCCGTCCTCCGCTTACGGCAGCCGCACAGATCCCAACGCGCCACCTCCGTGCTCCAGCGTATCGCGAAGGCGTTCGGCGCTTCCGCGAGACGAGGGCACGCTCCGGGTAGGATGGAACGGCTCACGCGACCGCACACATCGCTCCCAATGCGCCAGCCGCGAAATTTTCGGTTGGCGCATCTCGTTGCACACTGGCCACTTACGGCTCACACGCCACCCTTGCCGAAGCCGGCACTCCCCGTTTACTCTGCGCACATCCGCGCCCCCGCATGAACAGTTCAGCGGGGGGTTGACCGTGTACGCTGAATTTCGTACATTGCGATGCGCAAGCTGGGGTTCAAGGTGGCCAGGTCCAAAGCCATCGCCGCGCTGCGGGCTGGGCCCGCGTACATCCTTTTCGAGGAGCGGGCGGTTCGCGAAGGCAAAAACCTGCTCGACACCGGCGAGGTTGCTCCCGAAGAGGTGGTCGCCCTGCTGCACAGGTGCCGCGGATCGCCGGACCAGTACTGCCAAACCGCGCACCACCGCGAACCCTCGATCCCGGTTCACACGTTCAAGCCGGTGCTCGGCGGGACACGGTGGTACATCAAGGTCTACTTTCTCAATGCTACGCCTGACCTTGAGCCCGCGATCTTCATCAGCGTTCACCGTAGCGAGGAGTGACTGGCACATGAAGAAGTTCTGGCGAGCCGGCGATCGCTCTCGCGCGATCTGCGAGGACTGCGGGCTGGTGGAAACCCTCTTCGAGTACCGCACCTACCCGCTGCAAACGCCGCGGGTAGACGTCCCCGGGGTGCTGGTGGCGGTGTGCTCGGTGTGCGACCGCACGGTGGCCGTTCCGCACCAGTCGTCGCCCAGGCTCAACGAGGCCCGCAAGGCGGCCGAGGCGCCGCTCGAGGCGCGAATCCCCCGGCACTTGGAGGACGTGCTGGCGGTGGTGGCGACCCATTACGGGCGCAACGACAGCGAGTTCCGCGGCGTCATCCTGCGCTACTACCTGCATGCGCTGGGGGAGAGCGATGCGCTGGCGCGGCACGTCCGCGAGCTGGCGGCCGGGGAGCTGGCTCGGGGCACGGCGGATGAGCGGCTGTCCGTAAAGGTACAGCAGCCGGTGCTTGCCCGGGCCTGGGAATCGGCGCGCAACGCGGGCGTGCGCTCCAAGACGGACATGGTGAAGGGTGCGATCATCGCCGCCGCCGAGGACCTGGACAGCGCCGAGGGAAGGGAGCGCAGGGAAACGCTTGCCGAGATGGCGGCGAGCGTCTAAGTCAATCGGCACGCCGACGCGGTCCGGCTCCCCACGGGCTGCCGGGTCCCCTCATCCCTACGGCCACTCCATGACGGATCTCGTCCTCACCGATCCCATGCTCTCGCCCCGCGCGGCGGAAACCGACGACGACGCGGAGCAGACCGCCCGCGCGCGGCGGGTGTTCGAGCTGCAGCGCGGGGCGCGGTGGCGCGTGGCGCAGTCGGGGGCGGCGGAGCGCATCGCGCGGCTGCGGCGGCTGCGGACGGCGATTCTGGCACACCGGCAGGCGCTGTACGACGGCGTGTGGGCGGACTTTCGCAAGGGCGAGGCGGAGTTCGAGATCACCGAGATCCAGATCGTGCTCGGCGAGATCGCGCACGCCATCAAGCACCTGCGGGGGTGGATGCGTCCCCGCCGCGTCCCCACGCCGCCGCTGCTGGCCGGGACCGCCGGCCGCGTGCGCCACGAGCCGCGCGGCCAGGTGCTGATCCTGGCGCCGTGGAACTACCCCTTTCAACTCCTGTTCGGCCCGCTGGTGGCCGCCGTGGCGGCGGGGAACGTGGCCATTGTGCGCCCGTCGGAAAAGGTGCCCGCCACCTCCGCCGCCATGGCCCGCATTGTCACCGACGCATTTGCGGAGGACGAGGTGGCGCTGGTGGGGGGCGGGATCGCGACGGCGGACGCGCTGCTGGAGATGCCTTTCGACCACTTTTTCTTTACCGGCAGCACCGCCGTGGGCCGCAAGGTGATGCACGCGGCGGCGGAGCACCTGGCCACCGTTACGCTGGAGCTGGGCGGCAAATCACCCGCGATCGTGGACCGCTCCGCCAACGTGGCGCAGGCGGCGGAGCGCATTGTCTGGGGAAAGATGGTGAACGCGGGGCAGACGTGCGTGGCCCCCGACTACGTGCTGGTGCACCAGGCGGACGCGCCCGCCTTTCTGGCCGCCGCGCGCAACACCGTCGCCCGCTTTTACGGCAGCGGCGAGGCGGCGCGGATGAGCCGGGACTTCGCGCGCCTCGTGGACCGCCGCGCGTTCGAGCGGCTGGCGTACGCGCTGCGGGAGACGATCGCCGGGGGCGCGCGGGTGGAGGCGGGGGGCGATACGGACGCGGAGGAGCGCTTTATCGCGCCCACGGTGCTCTCCACCGTGCGGCCCGACGCGCCGGTGATGCGCGAAGAGATCTTCGGCCCCATCCTTCCCGTGCTCACGGTGGCCTCCACGGACGAGGCGCTGGCGTTCGTCAACGCGCGCCCCAAACCGCTGGCGCTCTACCTGTTCAGCCGCGACGCGCGGACCACGGAGCGCGTGCTGCGCGGCACGACGGCCGGCGGGACGATCGTCAACCACGTCATCTGCCACCTGGCCAACCCGGACCTGCCCTTTGGCGGCGTGGGGGAAAGCGGCCAGGGGAGCTACCACGGGATCGCCGGGTTCCGCGCCTTCAGCCACGAGCGCGCGGTGCTGCACACCGGGCGGTGGAGCCTGGCGCCGCTCTACTATCCGCCGTACGGCCCGCGCATGCGCCGCATCGCGACCCTGATGTCACGGTGGATGGAACGATGGTGAGTGTCCGCGCGTAGCAGCGGCGACGAGGGCCATCCCTCCCGCCGCGGGGTCTGGCGGATCGGGCCGCCGCGCGGCACCTTTCCCTTCCCCGCCTGTCCTCCCATCGCCCGCCTCCCATCCGCCGACTCCCGATGACGCGCATCCTCACCCTTCTCATCGCCCTTCTGTGCGGCACCGACGCCGCGGCGCAGACCCTTTCTGGCGCCTTCACCATTCCCACGGGCAACTACGAGTACCGCTGGCGCACGCTGGTGCGGCCGGACGGCACCATCGAGCGGACGGCGATCCGCGGCTACCTTCGTCTGCACGCCAACGGGCGGTTCGCGCACCAGCGGCAGACGCCGGGGCTGGAGTGGTCGCACCAGAGCGGCGCCTTCAACGCGCGCGGAAACATGCTGTACATCAACAACGTCGATGGCAGCGGCGGCGACGTGGTCAGCGCCATGACGCTGCAGCGGGACACCTTCATCGTCCGGCACCCCGGCGACCGGCTGTTCCTGTGGCAGAACCTGCACGGCGAGGGCAAGCTGGAGTACGAGCTGGCCCCCGTGGGCGCGCCGGTGCAGCGCGCCCCGGCCCCGGACCTGATCCCCTCGCTGTACGGCCACGTGGTGGAGATCCGCTACTTCGAGCACGGCACCGACACGGCGCCCCCCCGGGCCCAGCGACGGTTCGCGACGTCGTTTCCCGCGGCTACCAGCCGCTGGATCTGGGCGCAGCTGCAGGTGGAGTGGCCCACCGCGCCCGCCGCCGGCGAGGTCACCGTCGAGTGCGCCATGCACGACTCCGCCGGAACGGAGATCGACCGCGTAAGCTGGACGATGCCGTACCGCGCCGGAAGCACCTCCGCGTACCAGGTGTACGGCCTGGGGAGCAACGGCGGCGGCTTCTTTCACGCCGACACCTATCGCGTCAACTGCGCCATCGACGGCGTGCAGATGATGGAAGGCACCTTCCAGGTCACCTGATGGCGCCGGAAGCCCGCCTCTCCCCCACTTTTCAAATCGCACCGTCCGCCCACGATCTGATGACGCGCATCCTCGCCCTTCTCCTCGTCCTGTTCGGTGCCACGGACGCCGCCGCGCAGCCCGCCGCGGGCGCGTACGAGGTGCCGATGGGGAACTGGGAGTACCGCTGGCTCACGCGCCGTGACGCCGACGGCAACGTGCGCCGTGAAGCCGCGACCGGCCACCTGCGGCTGGTCGCCGGCGGCCTGCACGACCACCTGCGCACCGCGGAGGGCGCCACGCTGCAGAGCATGGGATCGTACCGCACGGAGGGCCACCTGCTCCTGCTGCCGCGCACGGACATGGACAACCGCGGGCGGATGGCGGTGGACACCTTTGCCGTCCGCCACATCGGCGACCGCATCTTCCTGTGGCGGGAGGGGGGCGGGGAGACGATGGAATACACCCTGGCCCCGCCGGGCGCCCCGGCGGAACCGGCCGTGGTGCCGGGCATCATCCCCGGCATTCACGCCTTCGTGCAGTCGGTCACGTTCTTTGAAAGCGACGGCGGGCCCATGCCGCGCCCCCAGCGCCGCTACGCCACGGCCTTCCGGGTGGATTCCACGCGCTACGTGAACGTGCAGATCGACCTGTCCCACCCCATCGCCCTGGCGGACGGCACGCTCCCCGTGGCGTGCAACTTTGTGAACGTGGAGCTGGGGGCGTCGTTTCTCCTGGAGTGGCCCGCCGAGGTGCGCCGGGGCAACGCCAGCTCGGGGCTCTCCACGGGGTTCGGGACGGCGGACCCGGGCCACTGGCGTCCCGGCACCTACCGCGTCGCCTGCACCGTGAACGGCGTAGCGATCCCCGAAGCCGGCTTTACCATGCAATGACGGTGGATGCAGACGCGGCGCCCGTGCACGCTCCCCGCGTGCGCCCCGCGGCGGAGGCGGACGTGCCGCTGATCTTCCGCTTTATCCGCGAGCTGGCGGAGTACGAACGGCTGCTGCACGAGGTGGTGGCGACGGAGGAGCGGCTGCGCGACACGCTGTTCGGCGTGCGCCCGGCGGCGGAGGTGGTGATCGCGGAGGATGGGAGCGAGGCGATCGGCTTCGCGCTTTTCTTCCACAACTACTCGACGTTCCTCGCGCAGCCCGGCCTGTACCTGGAAGACCTGTACGTGCGCCCCGAGGCGCGCGGGCGCGGCGCCGGGCGCGCGCTGCTGGCCCATTTGGCGCGGCTGGCGAAGGAGCGGAATTGCGGCCGGCTGGAGTGGTGGGTGCTGGACTGGAACGAGCCCGCCATTCGCTTCTACCGCTCCCTGGGCGCGCAGCCGATGGACGACTGGACGGTCTTTCGCCTCACCGGCCCCGAACTGGCGCGATTGGCGGAAGAAGCACGATGATCCACATCATCCCACCGTTTCGAGGACGCACATGAAGCGCTTCCCCGCCCTGCTTGCCCTCTGCCTCGCGACCGCCGCGCTGGCCCCGGCGAACGCCGGCGCGCAGGATCTCGCGCTGACGCACGTCACCATCGTCGACGTGGAGAGCGGCGGCCTGCGCGCGGACCAGACGGTCCTGATCCGCGACAGCCGCATCGCCTGGACGGGCCCCTCGCGCGAGGCCCGCATCCCCAGCGGCGCGCGGACCGTGGACGCCACCGGACGCTACGCCATCCCCGGGTTGTGGGACATGCACGTGCACACCTCGCGCGAGGGGCGGGCGGCGCACTTCTGGCCGCAGTTCCTGGCGTACGGCGTGACCGGCGTGCGTGAGATGGGGAGCTACCTGGACTCGCTGCAGTACTGGCGCGGGCGGGCGCGCCAGCCAGGCTCTGGCGCGCCGCGGATCGTGTTCTCCAGCCCCATGCTGGACGGCAGCCCGCCCGCCTGGCGGCACGGCTACGGTGTCGCGGACTCCGCCGCGGCGGTGGCGGCGGTGGACACCATGGCCGCGCTGGGCTTCGACTTTCTGAAGGTGTACGCCCGTCTGCCGCGCGACGCCTACTTCTCCATCGCGCGGCGGGCGCGGGAGCGCGGCATCCCCTTCGCCGGCCACATCCCGGTGTCGGTGACGGCCATGGAGGCCATCGACGCGGGGCAGCGCAGCATCGAGCACCTGAACGACGACCTGTACCTTCTCTGCGTCCCCGGCGGCGCGGCGCTGCAGCAGCGCTACCTTGCCGCCCGCGCGCCGGGTGCGCCGGCGGATTCCGTTCAGCCCGCGCTGGACCGGCTGCTGGGCGCCCTGCAGGCCGGCCCCGGCGCCGCGGAGTGCGCGCCGCTGCTGCGCCGGATGGCCGCCCACGGAACCTGGTTCACCCCCACGCTCACCGTGCACCGCGGCATGAGCCCCACGGACGAGCTAGCGGCAGACCCACGCATCCGCTTTGTTCCGCCCAACCTGGCGCGGCGGTGGGAGAGCGGGCGGCGCAGGGGCGAAGAGGCGCGGATCGAGCAGCGGATCAACGCGGCATCCGCGCGGATGGTGGCAATGGCGCAGGCGGCCGGCGTGGGCATTCTGGCGGGGACGGACGCCAGCGACGAGGCGTACGTGTTCGCCGGCTCCGGGCTGCACGACGAGCTGGCGCTGCTGGTGGAGGCGGGGCTCACGCCGCTGCAGGCGCTGCAGGCGGCGACGCTGAACCCGGCGCGCTACCTGGAAGCCGCGGATTCCATGGGCACCGTCGCGGCCGGGAAGGTGGCGGACCTGCTGCTGCTGGACGCCGATCCGCTGGCAGACATCCGCAATACCATGCGCATCTTCGCTGTCGTCCATGGCGGCCGCCTGATCGACGCGGCCGAGCGCGAGCGCCTGCTGCGCCTGGCGCAGGACGAAGCCGCCCGCGCCGCCGTCGCTCCGCCCGCGCGCCAGCCGGAGTGACCGGGACGGCGCCATGCAGGCAGCTTTCGCTTCGATGTCGCGATCCGCGTGAAGCAATCATCATGAGTCGGCTTACACCACGAGCATGGGTGATCCAGCACGCAGGATGGACATAGGGGTCATCCACACCCCGCAGACCTTCAGCCAGCTCGGCATCCTTGTACTCGACGGGAGCGGGTCCATGGCTGGCTCCACGCCAGGAAAGATCTCGAAAGCGCAGGCCGTCAGCGCCGCCGTGCGTGAGATGCTCACAAGGATGAGCGTCTCACGCCACATGCGGAACTTCTACTTCGCCGTCATTACCTTCGACGGTCAGGCCCGCGTCCACACACCGGTGACTCCCGTCGCGGATGTCGACGACAACGCCGATTACGATCCCATGCGCGGCCACGGCGGCGGCACCAACATCGGCGCAGGGCTACGGGAGGCGCAGCAGATCGCGGAGGGATTTCTGCGCACCGCACCGGATGATCTTCCGGCCAGCGTGGTCATCGTGGTACTGTCCGACGGCCTGGATTTCGATCCCACCGGCTCCATGCGCCTCGCTGATGAGATCCGGAACAACCCGAGAATCACCATCTGCAGCACGTACTTCGCCGAGGTTGGAGCACTTGAGCCGGCGGCACAGGACCATCTACGCGCCCTGGCCAGCAACCCTGGGATAGGGTTCAAAACCATCTACGACGCCGAGACCCTGCGCAAATTCTTTCTCGCGTCCGTCTCGGCTGGAGTCAATTTATCGGTATGACTATAGCACGCTCGGCCGGCCGGATGGCATGGCGCGGCACACGCCTCAGACCCCGTGTCCACCCTCTGGACGGTGACGCCCTGCGCGCGGACTTGATCATGGAAACCGGTGAGGCTGCCGAAGCCCGGGAGCATCCCTGATGCTCCGCATCACCGCGATCAGCAGCTTGAGCTCGGGGTTCTTGCCGGAGTACGGAAACGTTCAAACGCTGGAACTGCGGGAGGCGGGGTTCGACGGCGGTGCGTTCGGCGACGTGTACGACCTGGTGGCGGTGAACGGCGCGCCGCCAACCTCGCCGCAAATCGTCAAGGTGCTGCGGGACAACGGGCTGGACAGCGCGCGCCAGGGCTTTGAAACCATCCGGAAGCTGCAGCACAGGATCCTGGACGACAATCAAGACCGGGCGGCTTCGGGCCAGCCCCTCATCCAGACCCATCCCGCCCTGCGCGCGCTTCCGCAGTTCAGTTTTAGCGGTCAGATGGGTGGCCAGACGGTGTTCGGCTATTCCGCGGACCGGCTGGATACCGCGGGCTATGTTCCGCTCTCGACAGTGCTGGACCCGGACGTCGATCCCGAGCCGCGGTTGCGGTACGTGGAGGAGCTCTCGCTGCAAGACAGGCTCTTGCTGGCGGAAGAGCTGGCGGACGGGATACAGGCGCTCCGCAGGCTGTCGTACATCCATGGCGCCATCAACCCGCCCAGGCTGTTCATTAACGTCGGGGAGTGCCACGTGGCCCTCATCGACTTCGACAGCGGGGCGGCGACGGACGCGCCGGACGAGGTGCCCACCGTTTTTGGCAGGAGGACGGACGGGGAGTGGATGGCGCCGGAACTCGTGGACCAGATCCTGGCCCAATTCGGCAGCCCCACCGTGGTGCGTGTGGACCGCTACACCGAAGACTGGGCGCTCACGGTGGGCATCCACTACCTGCTCTTTCTCTGCGGGCCATTCTTCTTCCTGCAGCGCTCCAGCGGCAGGAGCATCCGCGACTATCTGACCCGCTTCCAATGGCCGGCCTACGATCCCGCGGACCCGCTCTTCGCGCCCGGGCTCGAGAGGAACCACGCCACCTATGTGACCCTGCTGGCGCAGCTTCCCGCCCGGATCTTTCAGCGGATGTCGGACGCGGTGAACGGGGGCGGGGCGGAGCCCGCGCGGCGACCCGTGCCGTACCAGTGGATCACGGACCTGCGCCATGCGCACGCGCCGCTGGAGATCCTTCGCTTTCAGGTGGAGCCCGATGCGGTCGCGGAGGGACACCCCGTGCGCCTTGTCTGGGAAGTGACGGGAGCGCACCGGGTCAGCATCGACCGCGGGATCGGGGAGGTGGGCGAGACGGGGAGCCGCGAGGTCTTTCCCCTCGCGAACGGCTCGTACACGCTCACGGCGGTGGCTCGTGGCGGGGAAACGTATTCAGCGAGGGCGCTGGTGCGCGTCCAATCCACGCCTCCGAAGCCCGTCGCCCCACCGCCACGGTCCAGCCCGCTCCGCGTCTTCATCAGCTACAGCCGCAAGGACCGGCGGTGGATCGAACGCATCCGCGTGCACCTGAAGCCGCTCGCCCGGGAATACGACCTGGACGTGTGGGACGACAGCCGGATCAGCGCCGGCTCCGACTGGCGCGAGCAGATCGAGCAGGCGATCGACACGGCGGGAGCCGCTCTGATGCTGGTGAGCGCGGACTTCCTGGCGTCGGACTTTGTACACGAGGTGGAGCTGCCCAAGCTGCTGGTGAAGGCCGAGCAGCACGGGACCCTGATCCTGCCACTGATCGTAAGCGCGTGTCGATACTCGGAAACGCCCTGGCTGCAAAAGCTCCAGGCCGTCAACGATCCGCGGAGGCCCATCGACCAGCTTCCCCGCGGAGAGCGGGAGCAGAAGTTCGTGGAGCTTGCCCTGGAACTGGAGCGGGCACTGCGCCAGCCGGGCACGGCGTGATGGCTGGCCTTGGCGTAACGGGCCGGCGTTGAAGGTTCACCGCCTTCGATCGTTTCCGCATTGCCTCACCATCGCCGGCGCTTGTCGGCCCCACGACTTGCACACCTCTCGATCATGGCCCTGACTTCCTGCCGCGCGTGCGGCGCCGCCGTTCGCGCCGGTTCCCAGGCGTGCCCCAATTGCGGGGCCGCGATGGGGCCCGTTCCCGCCGCGGTGTACCGCCCGCCGCCGCCCCGTCCGCCTCCGGCGAAGCGGCCCTGGTGGGCAACCCTGGGGAACCTCGTCGGATGGGCGGTCATCCTGGGAGTGCTGGGGCTGGTCGTGGTCGCGTTCGTCCGCGGCTCCGCGGAGAGCGGACGGCGCAAGACGGAACAGGCCGAGATGGCGCGGGAAACGCCGCACGTCCGCACGGTGTTCGGGATGATGCAGGACACCCTGCCCAACGCGCCGTCCCTCGACACCACCGCAAGGCCGCTGCCGACCACCGACCGGGCCAAGCGGGTGTGGGTGATCAGCCGCATGCTGGTGGACCGCTGGGCGTGGGAGCGGCAGATCATGACGCGGCACGGCGTTACCCGGCACACCGTACCCGCGACCATGGAGACGGCGCACTACCAGGCGAACGCGCGCGACTACCCCCAGGTGGGCAAGTACCTGGAAGGCCGCGTCGCGGCGATCGCGGAAATCGAAAAAGAGTCGGCCGCGTGGGTAGAGGAGCGCACGGCAGTGCTGGCGCGGGAGTCGGGGATCCCCGCAGGCGAGATCCGCGAGCTCTTTCCGCCCGACTTTGGCGGCCAGGCGCGCGACGATGCGCGGCAGCTGAACGCGCTGCTGGAGATCCACCGCCACTGGGTGCGCGTGGACCCGCGGGTGCGCCCCGCCGGGGGAGACATGCTGAGCTGGCAGAGCCAGGACGAGATGAACCGCGCCAACGAGCTGGCGACGGAGGCAAGGGCCGCCGCAGGCTTCTCGGCGCAGGTACGGCAGGAAAGGCTCGAGGCGGAGAAAGCCGCCATCACCCGCGTCATCAGTGACGGCTGAGGAACGTCGCACGCACGGTCGATGGGAGAAGGGCCGCCTCCGCGGGGGGGGCGGCCCGTCGATCGTCAACCCGTCTCGTCAGGCGCGCTTGCGAGGCATCGGCACCAGGAAGGCGATCGCGACCAGGATTACGGGCACGCCAAAGCGGACGAAGCGCTGCCCGGGCGTCAGGCCAGGCTGAAGCGCCTGCCATCCGCCGTACAGGCACACCGCGGCCACGAAAATCCACATGGCCGTGCGCCAGCTCCAGTACTTTCCGTTCGCCGCAATCAGCCCGGTGGTAAATCCGTCGATGATCTCGAACAACATCGCCAAACTCGTATCGCTGAGGGGAAGGAGAAAGGATTCGTACGAAGTGGAGCCGATCCGTCCAGAAGCGTTGACTTTCTGCGGGAGGCACCGCGCGTAACCTGCTTGTACCCTGAAGATTGGCACCGGCCGCAGGACCTCGCCTGCCTGACCGGCGGACCTGGAACGGCTCCCGGCAAGGCTGGATCTCGCGCGACCCGATCAAGATCCTTCAGTCGCGCATGCTTCGTGGCCAGGAAAGCTACGGGCGTGCGCTCCCTCAGGCTCAGGATGACACCGCACCTCCGCTCGCTCGCGAGGGGCACTTTCTGCGCTACAAATCCAGCCTCTGGGTTCTGCTGGCAAGGTCCTTCGGTCGGCGCCACACCATTTCGTACAAGCAAGATGCGACGCGGCGCCTCCCTCAGGATGACGGATCGTGTGGGCAGGTGTGGCACCATCGTTCCGGGAAAATCACCTGGGTCGTTTCCGGATGCTGTACGGGACCAAGTCACATACGGATTGGATCTCACCGGGCCGGCGCGCGGCGTGGCGAGCAGCCCAGCGAATCGGGAGGCGGTTCGCCGCGGCCCTGGTGCCATCGCAGGCACGCCGCCAGGCTGTCCGGGTGCATCACCCCGCCCCCCCAGGCAACCTTCTGCCCGACCGTGTAGCCCTCCCACGCGGGCTGGCGCATCCAGCCGGGGAACGTGCCGGTATGCCCTTCCACCTCGACGATGACGGCGTACTGGTCGATGCGGGAGTACACCGGCCGCGACCGCGCGGCGGCCGGAATGCTGGGCCACACGGGGGCCCGCCAGGTGCCCGTGTCCGTGCGAGCCGTCTCGAGAAGCGTGTCGGCGGGCACCCACTCCGCCACACGGTACACGTACCAGGGAGCGTAGGTGGTGTCCGTGCGGTACACGGCGACCTCGCCGGCCACCGTGTCGTACGTGGTTTCGCCCCGCCGAAGCCGACGCCCGCTGATGCGGTAGTTGCGGCTGGCCTTTTCCTGCATGACCGTCTCGGTGCCCACCTGCACGCGCACGGTATCGCGGATCCGCCGCTCGCTGCGCACCACCTCCCCGCTGTCGGGGACCTCCCATCCTTCGTCCTCGCGCCACCGCCGCTCCAGCAGCACGATTTCACGGCTCCACTCCTTGGCCACCACCCTGCCGGGCCTGCGCTCCTGGATCTCCCGTTTGCGGGCGGCGGCCTCGGTCGCCAGGACAAAGGAGACGATCAGGCCGATGAGCGTGGCGGCGCCGCCAAAGAACCAGAGGATGCCGCGCAGCCAGCGCCTCCTTTTCCTGGGCCTGCCTTCGGAAGGGGACATGGGCGAAGGGAGCTGAAGGGTGATATCCGTGGGGCTAGGGAAGGGACGATTCGGACCGGCGGCGCACGGCGAGCGGCCGCGCGGTGCTCCGCGGCCGCGTGTAACCAGATTCGTGGTGTTTTTGTTCCAGAAAGGAGAGATGCCGCACACTCACGTCGTGGCGTTCACGGCAACGAGAGCGCGGCGCCGCCAGCCTTGGTGGTGCGTCGATCGTGAGATCCTTCGATCACAGATAAGCGTGTGCGCGATCGAAGGACCTTCTCTCCCGTGACGAGGGGCGCGCGGTCGGCAGGGATTCCGCCTCACGGATTTGCCCGCGGGTCTCCGCGGTCGCGCCGTACGTCCCGCGAGGGCAAGGACGCACGGCGGCGTCCTTCAGGATGACGGGTGCGGGGCGTGGGACAGCCGCAGAAGCTCGTCGTGGACGCGGCCGTTGCTGGCGGCGATGCCGCGCCAGGTGGGCTCGGGCTGGTTGAAGCGCGCGGCGCTGCCGTCCAGCAGCGTCGCCCGGCCGCCGGCCTCCTGCACGATGACCACGGCGGCGGCCACGTCCCACTCGGCCTTGGGCCCGCGCGAAACGAACGCCTCAGCCCCGCCCTGCGCCACGCGGCACATCTTGTACGCCGTGCTCCCCAGCGGCTCCACGCTCCACGCGCCGTGGAACGCGTCGAACTCGCCGCGCTTCATCTCCCACCGCGACGCCACGATGCGCGGCGTCCCGTCCGCATCCACCTCCGACACGCGGATCGGCTCGCCGTCGCAAAAGGCGCCGCCACCCTCTACCGCGCTGAACATCTCGCCGGTGACGGGGTTGTGGACGACGCCGGCGACCGCGCGGCCGCCGTCCACCAGCCCCACGCAGACGGCGAACTCCGGCCGCCCCGCCACGAAGCTGTTGGTGCCGTCGATGGGATCCACCACCCACAGCCGCTGGCGCTTCAGCCGCTCCGGCGAGTCCGCCGTCTCCTCCGAAAGCCAGCCGTAGTCCGGTCGCTCGCCCAGAAGGATGCGGTGCAGGATGCGGTCGGCCGCCAGGTCCGCCTCGGTCACCGGCTGGTCGGCGGACTTGAAGCGCACCTCCTGCTCCACGCGAAACGCGCGCATGATGGACTCACCCGCGGCGCGTGCGGCGCGGACCGCCAGTTCCAGATCTGCCTGATAGGGGTTGCTCACTCAGCCTGCCTGCCACGCGCCGGACGAACGCCGGCGCACGGGATTGAGATTCGATGGATGAGAAAAACCGCGAGGGCGAATAAATTCGCGGCAACAACTACACGAATTCCGCCTTCGCGGAATGGTGGATTCGCGGTAACTCACGGTGCGATGCGCGTGGAGGGTTCACCGCGTGGCCCACGCGTGTCCCTGGCTTCGGAAGAGCGATTGAAATCGCGGCAACAACCTCACACTGTCCGCCTTCGCGGACACGCGGGCCGCCGGTTCTCTCCGCACTCCGGCGGGTCGCGGGCCCATCACACCATCACACCATCACACCATCACACCATCACACCATCACACCATCACACCATCACACCATCACACCATCACACCATCACACCATCACACCATCACACCATCACACCCTCACACCAGCACA
>NZ_JBMDXM010000149.1:0-26436 GCF_048594345.1 Longimicrobium sp. | reverse complement strand
GAACCCGAACCCCGCCACGCTGGACGACCGGTCGCCCGCCTGCACCCCGAACGCGGCGCGGTGCCACGCCACCAGGTTGGCCAGGCTCCGGTGCTCCACCATCACCCCCTTCGGCTGCCCCGTGGAGCCGGAGGTGTAGATGACGTACGCGAGATGATCCGGCGTCAGCCCGATGCTCACGGGACTGAGGTTCGTCTCCGGCTCCCCGGCCCATGTCCCCGCATCCGCCGCGAGGTCGATCACCTGTACATCCGTCCCGGAGAACAGCCCCGCCAGCGAGCCCTGCGTCAGCAGGACGGCCGGCGCGCTGTCCGCCAGCATGTACTCCAGACGCTCGGCGGGATAGGCGGGGTCGAGGGGGACGTACGCGCCGCCCGCCTTCATGATGGCCAGCAGGCCGGCCATCATCTCCACGCCGCGATCCACACAGATCGCCACCCGTGTGTCGGGACCCACGCCCAGGGTGCGGAGGTGGTGCGCCAGCCGGTTCGCGCGCGCGTTCAGCTCCGCGTACGTCACCTGCTCACGCTCGTGGACGACGGCGACGGCCTCCGGCGCGCGCTCCGCCTGCGCCTCGAAGAGCTGGTGGATGCACAGCTCGCGCGGATACTCGGCCTCCGTGCGGTTCCAGTCCTCCACCACCCGGCGCCACTCATCCGACGAAAGCAGCTCGATGCGATCCACCGCCTGCGCGTCATCGGCCGCCATGGCGCGCAGCACCGCGCGCAGATAGCCCAGCCAGCGCTCCACCGTCGCCTGCTCAAAGAGCGCCGTGGCGTAGGTAAGGCTCCCCACGATCCGCCCGTCGCGCTCGGAAAGGGCGAGCGACAGGTCGAACTTCGCCGTCGCCTGCGATGGCGCCCCCGCGCCCGGGGCCGCGCCCGCGTCTCCCGGCCTGGGAGCGGGTGCCTCCGCCCGGTCCCCCGCTGCGTTCTGCCAGGCGAACATCACCTGAAAGAGCGGCGCGTGTGCCAGGCTGCGGGCCGGCTGCACCAGCTCCACCACCTGCTCGAAGGGGATGTCCTGGTTCTGCTGCGCGCCCAGCGCCCGCTCCCTCACCCGCCCCAGCAGATCCGAAACGGATGGCGAGCCGCCGAGGCCGATCCGCACCGCCAGCGTGTTGATGAAAAAGCCGATCAGCCCCTCGATCTCAGTGCGCCCCCGGTTGGCGCTGGGCGTGCCGACGACCACGTCGTCCTGCCCCGACAGGCGGCCCAGGACCGTGGCCCACCCGGCGAGCACGGTCATGAAGAGCGTGGCGCCGTGCCGCTGCCCCAGCGCCTTGAGACCGGCCGTCAGCTCCTCGCTCAGGTCGATGCTCAGGGCGGCCCCGGCGTGGTCCTGCCGCGGGGGGCGCGGATGATCGACGGGCAGCTCCAGCAGCTCGGGCGCGCCGGCGAGCGTCGTCTTCCAGTACTCCGCCTGCCGCCGCAGCACCTCACCATCCACCCACCTGCGCTGCCAGACCGCGTAGTCGGCGTACTGCACCGGGAGCGGCGGGAGCGGATCGGCCTCCCCGCGCCGGAACGCGGCGTAGAGCGTGCTCAGCTCGCGGCTCAGCACCTGCACGCTCCAGCCGTCGGAGACGATGTGATGCATCGTCAGAAGCAGCAGGTGGTCGTCCCCCGGCAGCCGGATCAGCCGGCCGCGGATGAGCGGCCCCTGCCGCAGGTCAAAGGGCGCGCCCGCCTCCTCGGCCGACACCCGGCGCAGCTCCGCCGCGGCGCCCGGGTGGTCGCCCAGATCGTGCTCGACCAGGTGAAAGGCGCCCGGCGGCGCGATGCGCTGCACCGGCTGGCCCTGCACCTCGACGAACGTGGTGCGCAGCACCTCGTGGCGCGCGACAATCGCATCCAGCGTACGCCGCAGCGCCGGCCGGTCCAGCTCCCGTCCCAGCCGCAGCCGCATGGGGATGTGGTACGTGTCGCCCAGGTCGCCCAGCTGCTCCAGGAACCAGAGCCGCTGCTGCGCAAAGGAGAGCGGCAGCGCGCCGCCACGCTCCACCGGCTCGATGGGCGCCGACACCGTGTCGCGCCGCAGCCTGGCGGTGCGGGCAAGCTGCAGCAGTCTGTCCGCGCTGGTGACCGGCGGATCGGGCGTCATGGGGCGAAAGCCGGGGTCGTGCCGAACGGGCTGGCTGGCACCGTCGGCGTCGTGCGGAAGGGCAGCGGCTCCCGGGACGGCATCGTCGCCAAGCAGCGTGGTCAGGCGCGCGGACTCCGCGGGATCGAACTGGGCGAGCAGCGCCTGCACCACGTGCTGGGCGAGCGCGGAGAGCACCGGCTTTTCGAACAGATCGGCGATCCCCACCTCCACGCCCAGCACCTGCCGCACGCGCGAGGTCACCCGCACGGCCAGCAGCGAGTGCCCGCCCAACTCGAAGAAGTTGTCGTGGCGCCCTACCCGCTCCACGCCCAGCACCTCGGCCCAGATCCCCGCCAGCGCCTCCTCGGTCTCGCCCACCGGCGCCGCGTACTCGTGGGCCGAATACGCATCCCCTTCTGGCGCGGGGAGCGCCTTGCGGTCAGTCTTGCCGTTCGGGGTTTGCGGATACGCCTCCATCCACACGTACGCCGCCGGCACCATGTACCCCGGCAGGCGGTCGGCAAGGTGCGACTTCAGCGCGTCCACGGCGACCGGCTCATCCCCCAGGTAGTACGCGACCAACCTCCGGTCGCCGGCCGTGTCCTCGCGGACGAGAACGACGGGGGCGCGCACGCCCGCGTGCTCCGCGAGCCGCGCCTCGATCTCGCCCAGCTCGATGCGGTAGCCGCGCACCTTGACCTGGAAATCGATCCGGCCCAGGTACTCGAGTGCGGCAGTGCGTGCGTGCGTCGGTGCGTCCGTACGTGAGTTCGGGGACACGGAATCGACCTCCCCACTCTCCCGCCAGCGGATGCGGTCCATCACCCGGTACATCCGGCTCCCCGGCGCGCCGAACGGACAGGGGACGAAGCGCTCCGCCGTCATCGCCGGACGGTTCGCGTACCCGCGCGACAGGCCGTCGCCCGCCAGGTAGAGCTCGCCGACCACACCGGCCGGCACGGGTTGGAGATGGTGATCGAGGACGTATGCCTGCGTATTCGCCACCGGCGTGCCCACAAGCACCTGGTCCGCGCCGCGCGGCACGACGTAGTAGGTCGAGTACGTCGTGTCTTCCGTCGGCCCGTAGAGGTTGCCGACCTTCTCCACCGTGCCCAGCCCGTACAACCCCTGCGCCAGCGCGCTCGGCAGCGCCTCACCGCCCAGGTTCAGCGTCTTTACGCTCGCCGGGATGCCACCGCTGCGCAGCAGTTCCGCCGCCGCGCTGGGCACCATGCTGACGTGCACCACGGCCTCGTCGACGGTCGCCAGCTCCAGCGCGTTCTCGGCGATCACCAGCTTTCCGCCCCACGCCAGCGTGCCGAACACCTCGGCGATCGAGACGTCGAAGTTGATGGAGGTGGAGAAGAGCACCGACGAGCGCTCCTCGTCCGTCACGTTCTCCCGCAGCCAGTGCAGCAGGACGACGGTGGAGGAATGGCGGATCATCACCCCCTTGGGCCGACCCGTGGACCCGGAGGTGAAGATGACGTGCGACAGGTTCTCGGGCAGCACGCCGCTGTCCGGCGCATCGACGGATTCCGCCGCGATCGCGTCGCGCTCGCGGTCGAGCAGGAGCAGCGCGGATGCGTCCTCAGGCAGGCGATCCGCGAGGACGGAGTCGGTGATGACGAGGGCGACACCCGCGTCCTCGAGCATGTAGCCCAGCCGCTCGCGCGGGTAGGCCGGGTCCAGCGGCACGTACGCGCCCCCCGCCTTCAGCACGCCCAGCATCGCCGCCACCAGCTCCGGCGTGCGCGGTAGGCAGATGCCCACGCGGGTCTCCGGCCCCACCCCGCGGCGGCGCAGCGCGTTCGCCAGCTGGTTCGCGCGCGCCTCCAGCTGCGCGTACGTCCACCGCTCGCCGCGCCAGGAGAGCGCGACCGCGTGCGGGGTCCGCGCCGCCTGCGCACGGAACAGGTCGTGGACGCACGCGCCACGGGGGTACCCGGCGTCCGTATCGTTCCACTCCTCCACAACCAGGCGGCGCTCCGTCTCCGGAAGCAGCGGCAGCCGGTCCACGGCCTGGTTCTCGTCCGCGGCCATCGCCTCCAGCACCCGCCGCAGGTACCCCACGTGCCGCTCGACCGTCGTCCGGTCGAAGAGCGCGGTGGCGTACGTCAGGGTGCCGGCGATGCGGCCGTCCCGCTCGGCGAGGGAGAGCGAAAGGTCGAACTTGGCCGTCGTCCGCGCGGCCCCCGGCTGCGTGGACGGCGCGCGCAGCGGGGCCGACTCCGCTGCCGCCAGGCCGGAAAGCTCATGCGTACCCTCGGACGCGGTCTGCCAGGCAAACATCACCTGAAAGAGCGGCGTGTGCGCCAGGGTGCGCACCGGCTGCACCAGCTCCACCACCTGCTCGAAAGGGATGTCCTGGTTCTGCTGCGCACCCAGCGCCCGGGCCTTTACCCGCCCCAGCAGCTCCGCCACCGTGGGCGAGCCGGAAAGGTCCACCCGCAGCGCCAGCGTGTTCACGAAGAAGCCGATCAGCCCCTCGATCTCCGCCCTCCCGCGGTTGGCGCTGGGCATGCCCACCACCACGTCGTCCTGCCCCGACAGGCGCGCCAGCACCGCGGCCCACCCGGCGAGCACGGTCATGAAGAGGGTGGTGCCGTGCCGCCGGCTAAGCGACGTGAGCCCCGCCGTCACCGCTTCATCCAGCTCCACCCCGGCCAGGGCCCCGGCATGGCTCTGCCGGGCGGGGCGCGGACGGTCGGCGGGCAGCTCCAGCAGCTCCGGCGCGCCGGCGAGCGTCGTTTCCCAGTACTCCGCCTGCTGCCGCAGCACCTCGCCATCCACCCACTTGCGCTGCCAGGCCGCGTAGTCCGCGTACTGCACGGGGAGCGGAGGCAGCGGATCGGGCTCGCCGCGGCGAAGGGCGGCGTAGAGCGTGCCCAGCTCCCGCGTCAGCACCCCCATGCTCCAGCCGTCGGAGACGATGTGGTGCATCGTCATCAGCAGGACGTGCTCGTCGCCGGGCAGGCGCACCAGACGGCCACGGATCAGCGGCCCGTGCTCCAAGTCGAACGGCGCCCCCGCCTCGTCCGCCGCCAGCCGGCGCAGCTCCGCCGCCGCGGCCGGGTGCTCTCCAAGGTCGTGCTCCAGGAGATGGAACCGGCTCTCCGCCGCGATGCGCTGCACCGGCTCGCCATCGACCTCCACGAACGTCGTGCGCAGCGCCTCGTGGCGCGCCACGATCGTGTCCAGCGCACGCCGCAGCGCCGCCCGGTCCAGCGCCCGTTCCAGCCGCAGCTGCGCGGGGATGTGGTACGCATCGCCCAGGTCGCCCAGCTGCTCCATGAACCACAGCCGCTGCTGCGCAAAGGAGAGCGCCAGCGCGCCGCCACGCTCCACCGGCTCGATGGGCGCGGTCGCCGGACTGCGCTGGAGCCTGGCGGCCCGGGCGAGCTTCAGCAGTTTTTCCGCGCTGGTAACCGGGGGCGTCAACGTCATGGGGCGGATACAAAGGTCGCGGTGAACGGGCCGGCCGGGCCCGTCTGAGGTGTGCCGGCGGGGGGCGAAGCGGAGCCGGCCGGCCCCGCATCGCCGCGCCCGGGGGGATCACCCCGGCGTGGTATCTTCGTCCAGCAGCGCGCTGAGCCGCGCCAGCTCCTCGGGGTCAAACTGGGCGAGCAGCGCATGGACCACGTGCTGGGCCAGCGCGGAGAGCACCGGCTTCTCGAACAGGTCGGCGATCCCCAGCTCCACGCCCAGCACCTGCCGCACGCGCGAGATCACGCGGACGGCCAGCAGCGAGTGGCCGCCCAGCTCGAAGAAGTGGTCGTGGCGCCCCACCCGCTCCACGCGCAGCACCTCGGCCCAGATCTCGGCCAGCGCCTCTTCCGTCTCCCCCACCGGCGCCTCGTAGCCCTGCCGCGCGTAGCTTTCCCCCTCGGGCGCGGGAAGCTCCTGGCGGCCCAGCTTGCCGCTGGGCGTAAGCGGAAACGAATCCAGGCGCACGTACGCCGCCGGCAGCATGTACTCCGGCAGCCGCTCCGACAGGTGCGCCCGCAGCGCGTCGATCCCGACCGCCTCGCCCACGAAATAGGCCACCAGGCGCCGGTCCCCGGGCGCGTCCTCGCGCACCACCACCACGGCCTCGCGCACCGCCGGGTGCTCGCGCAGCTGCACCTCGATCTCGCCCGGCTCGATGCGGAAGCCGCGCACCTTGAGCTGAAAGTCGGTGCGCCCCAGGAACTCGATCGTTCCGTCCGGGAGCCAGCGTCCCTCGTCCCCGGTGCGGTACAGCCGCGCGCCGGGCTCGCCGCCAAACGGGTCGGGGACAAAGCGCTCCGCCGTCTGCGCCGGCTGGCCCAGGTAGCCGCGCGCCACGCCCACGCCGCCCACGTACAGCTCGCCCGCCACACCGACGGGCACCGGCTGCATCCGCGCGTCGAGCACGTACACCCGCACGTTCGCGATCGGCCTGCCGATCACCGGCCGGCCAATCGCGGAAGGTTCGATGGAGACCGTCGCGCAGACGGTGGTCTCCGTCGGGCCGTACGCGTTCACGAAGCGCCGCCCCTGGCCCCAGCGCGCCACCACCTCAGCCGACACCGCCTCGCCGGCGGACACGATCGTCCGCAGCGCCGGCAGATCGTCCGCCGGAAGCACGGCCAGCAGCGCGGGCGGCAGCGTGGCGACGTTGACCGCCTGGTCGCGAAGCAGCGCCAGCAGCTCGGGGCCGGCCTGGCCGGAGCGCGCCATTACCAGCGTGGCGCCGCCCAGCAGCGTGTGCGCCACCTCGGCCACCGCCGCGTCAAAGGAGAACGAGGCAAACTGCAGCACGCGCGCGCCGGGCTCGATGCCGAACGCCTCGCGCTGCGCCGCCGCCAGGTTTCCGATCCCCCGGTGCGGCACCACCACGCCCTTCGGCCGCCCGGTCGATCCGGAGGTAAAGATCACGTAGGCCGCGTTTTCCGCGTCCACATCGACCGCAAGATCGCCGTCATCTTCCGCCGCGACCTCCGCCGCAATGCGGTCCAGCGCAACGACGGTCGCCTGCGTCTCCGGCAGATCGGCGGCAAGCGTGGAGGTGGTGAGGATCACCGGGGCGGCGGAGCGCTCCAGCATCCAGCTCCGGCGCTCGGCGGGGTACTCCGGATCGACGGGGAGGAAGGCGGCGCCCGTCTTGGCGACGGCGAGCAGCGCGATCACCATCTCCACCGAACGCTCCAGCGCCAGCGCCACGATCCGCTCCGGACCGGCGCCCAGCGCGGCCAGCCGCCGCGCCAGCCGGTTGGCGCGGGCGTTCAGCTCCGCGTACGTCAGTGATCCGTCACCGGACATCAGGGCCACCGCGTCCGGCGTGCGCCGCACCTGCGCCTCGAACAGCTGGTGCATGCACAGCCCGCGCGGGTACTCCGCATCGGTCGCGTTCCACGCCTCGACCACCAGCCGCCGCTCCGCGTCCGGCAGCAGCGGAAGCGCGTCCACGGCCTGGCCGTCGTCGGCGGCGAACGCCTCCAGCACCCGGCGCAGGTATCCCACCCAGCGCTCCACCGTGTCCCGCTCAAAGAGCGCGGCGGCGTAGGTCACGCTCCCCGCGATCCGCCCGCCCTGCTCGGAGAGCACCAGCGACAGGTCGACGTGCGCCGCCGCCTGCGGAGACGGTGCGTGCGGAGACGGTGCCTGTCCGGACGGCGCCTGCGCGGACGTCGCCGGCCCGGACGGTGCCGGCGCGGCCGTTCCCCCGCCGGAGCGCTCCGCCGGTCCGGCCGGCGCCATGGGCGCAAAGGTGAGCCCGGCGAGCCCGGCGCCGCCGCCGGGGGCGTTCTGCCAGGTGAACATTGCCTGGAAAAGCGGCGCGTGCGCCATGCTGCGCGCCGGGTGGACGATCTCCACCACCTGCTCGAAGGGGATGTCCTGGTGATGCTGCGCGCCCAGCGCGCGCTCCCGCACCCGGGCCAGCAGCGCGGCCACCGTGGGCCCGTCGGACATCTCCACGCGCACCGGGAGCATGTTCACGAAGAAGCCGATCAGCCCCTCGATCTCGGTGCGTCCCCGGTTGGCCGTGGGCGTGCCCACCACCACGTCGTCCTGCCCCGTCACGCGGGAGAGCACCGCCGCCCAGCTGGCCAGCAGCGTCATGTACAGCGTGGTCCCGTGCCGCCGGGAAAGCTCCTTGAGCGCGGCCGAAAGCGCCTCGTCCAGCACCAGGTTCACGGTGGCGCCGGTAAAGTCCTGCCGCGGCGGACGGGGGCGGTCGGCGGGAAGCTCCAGCAGCTCCGGCGCGCCGGCCAGCGTTCCCCGCCAGTACTCCGCCTGCTCCCGAAGCACCTCGCCCTCTACCCAGCGCCGCTGCCAGGCGGCGTAGTCGGCGTACTGCACCCCCAGCGGCGGCAGCGGGTCGGGCCGCCCGGCGCGGAAGGCGCCGTACAGGGCGCCCAGCTCGCGGGTGAGCACCCCCATGCTCCAGCCGTCGGAGACGATGTGGTGCATGGTGATGAGCAGCACGTAGTCGTCGTCGCCGATGCGCACCAGCCGGCCGCGGATCAGCGGGCCCCGCTCCAGGTCGAACGGCGCAGCCGCCTCGTCCGCCATCAGCCGGCGCAGCTCCGTCCCGCCGTCCGCCGGGCCGCGCAGGTCGTGCTCCGCCAGCTGGAACGGGCTTGCCTCCGCCGGCGCGATCCGCTGCACCGGCTCGCCGTCCACCTCGGCGAACGTCGTGCGCAGCGCCTCGTGCCGCGCCACGATGCGGTCCAGCGCCCGCCGCAGCGCGTCGCGGTCCAGCTCACCCCGCAGCCGCTGGCGCAGGTTGATGTGGTACGCCGCGCCCGCGCCGCCCAGCCGTTCGATGAACCAGAGCCGCTGCTGCGCAAACGAGAGCGGAAGGTCCGCCCCCCGCGCCACCGGCGCGATGGCCGGCAGCTCGGCGCGCGAAGCGGTCTCCAGCCCGCGCGCAAAGTCGGCCAGCACGGACCGGGTGAACAGGTCGCGCAGCGCCACCTCCACCTGCAGCCGCTGCCGCAGCCGCGAGATCACCTGCACCGCCAGCAGCGAGTGCCCGCCCAGCTCGAAGAAGTTGTCGCCGCGGCCCACGCGCTCCACGCGCAGCACCTCGGCCCAGATCTGGGCCACCGCCTGCTCCGTTTCGCCCTCCGGCGCCTCGTAGCGCGTGGCGAGCGCGTCGCCCTCCGGCGCCGGAAGCGCCCTGCGGTCCACCTTGCCGCCGGCGGTGACCGGGAACGCATCCAGCCGCACAAAGGCCGCCGGCACCATGTACGACGGAAGCTGCCCGGCCAGGTGGGCACGCAGCGCTTCCACGTCCAGCCCCTCCCCGGCCACGCAGTACGCCACCAGCCGCCGGTCGCCGGGCACGTCTTCGCGAGCCAGCACCACCGCGTCGCGCACCTCGGGGTGCTCGGCGATCCGCGCCTCGATCTCGCCCAGTTCGATGCGGAAGCCGCGGATCTTTACCTGGAAGTCGGTGCGGCCCAGGAACTCGATGGTCCCTTCCGGAAGCCACCGCCCCAGGTCGCCCGTCCGGTACAGCCGCGCCCCGGGCTCCCCGGCGAACGGGTCGGGAACGAACCGCCCGGCGGTCAGCCCCGGACGGTCCAGGTAGCCGCGGGCCACCTGCCCGCCGCCGATGTACAGCTCGCCCGCCACCCCCACCGGCACCGGCGCGCCCCGCGCGTCCAGCAGGTAGACGCGCGTGTTGGCCACCGGCCGGCCGATGGAGCGCCAGGTGGCGGGATCGTCCACCATCTCGCGGAGCGTGGCGTTGACCGTGGTCTCGGTGGGGCCGTAGGTGTTGAGGAGGGGCGGCCGGTGCCCGCCGGTCCCGAACCACGCCCGCAGCGCCGCCGGCTCCACCGCCTCGCCGCCGATGGCCAGCAGCCGCACGCACGGCGGGATGGCGGCTGAGGGCTCGTCCACCAGCAGCTGCCAGAAGCGGGTGGGCAGGTCGGCCACCGTCACCCGGTTCTGCGCGCACCGGCCCCAGAAGCCGTGCGCGCCCTCCAGCCACGCGTCGGTGCGCAGCACCAGCGCCGCCCCCGTGAGCAGCGCGCCAAAGATCTCTTCCACCGCGGCGTCGAACGCCACGGAGGCAAACTGCAGCACGCGGTCGTCCGCCCGCAGGCCAAAGCCCGCCCGCACGGCGGCGGCCTGCCGCCCCACGGCGCGGTGGGTGACCATCACCCCCTTGGGCCGCCCGGTAGAGCCGGAGGTGTAGATCACGTACGCCAGGTGGTCCGGCAGCAGCGCCCCGCGCCCGGGGTTGGTCTCCGCCCCGGCCGCCCAGGCCGGCGAGGCGGCGTCCAGCTCCACCACCGGCACGCCCGCGCCCGCGAAGCGCGCGGCCAGCGAGGCGTGCGCCAGCACCGCCACGGGCGCGGCGTCCTCCAGCAGCCAGTGCAGCCGGTCTTCCGGGTACGCCGGGTCCAGCGGGACGTACGCACCGCCCGCCTTGAGCACGGCCAGCAGCCCCGCCACCAGCTCCGGCCCGCGCTCGGCGCAGACCGCCACGCGCGCGTCCGGTCCCACCCCCAGGGCGCGCAGCCGGTGCGCCAGGCGGTTGGCGCGGGCGTTCAGCTCCGCGTAGGTAAGCTCGCCGCCCTCGAACACCAGCGCCGTGGCGCCCGGCGTCTCCTCCACCCGCGCCTCGAACAGCTCGTGCAGGCACGGGCCGTCCGGGACGGGGAGCTCCGTGGCGTTCCACCCCTCCACCACCTGCCTGCGCTCCGCGGGGGACATCAGCTCCACCCGCTCCACGCTCCGGCGCTCGTCCGCCACCATCTGCACCAGCACCCGCCGCAGGTACGCCAGGTGGCGCTCGATCGTCTCCCGATGGAACAGCGCCGTCGCGTACTCCATGCTCCCCGCGATCCGCCCGCGCCGCTCGAACAGGGTGAGCGTCAGGTCGAACTGCGCCGACGCCTCCGAAGGCGCCGGAGGCGGCGCGGGCGCCGCCGGTTGCGCCCCCGGTCCCGGTCCGGGCCCCGCTCGCGGCGGCGGGGGCGACGACGTCGCCGCGGAGGCCAGCGCCAGGCCGGAAAGCTTCAGGTCGCGCTCGGGCATGTTCAGCCAGTTGAACATCACCTGAAAGAGCGGCGTGTGCGCCAGGCTGCGCGCCGGCTGCAGCAGGTTCACCACCTGCTCGAAGGGGATGTCCTGGTGCTGCTGCGCTTCCAGCGCCCGCTCCTTGGCCCGCCGCAGCAGCTCCGCCATGGTGGGCGCGCCCGACAGGCTTACGCGCACCGGCAGGGTGTTGACGAAAAAGCCGATCAATCCCTCGATCTCGGCCCGTCCGCGCCCCGCCACCGGCGTGCCGATCACCACGTCGTCCTGGCCGGAGAGGCGGCCCAGGACGACGGCCCACGCGGCCAGGAACGTCATGTACAGCGTGGCGCCGTGCCGCTGGCTAAGCGCCTTGAGCGCCGCCGTAAGCTCCGGGTCCAGCTCGATCTCCACGTCGCGGCCGGTAAAGTCCTGCCGCGGCGGCCGGGGGCGGTCGGTGGGCAGCTCCAGCAGCCGGGGGGCGCCGGACAGCGTCTGCTTCCAGTACTCCGCCTGCGCCTTCAGCACCTCGCCGTTCACCCAGTTGCGCTGCCACACCGCGAAGTCGGCGTACTGGATGGGCAGCGGGGGAAGCGGATCCGGCTGACCTTCGCGATAGGCGGCGTACAGCGCGCTCAGCTCGCGGGTGAACACCCCCATGCTCCACCCGTCGGACACGATGTGGTGCATGGTGATGTGCAGCACCTGCTCATCGTCCGCCAGGCGGATCAGAATCCCGCGGATCAGCGGCCCGCGCGCCAGGTCGAACGGGGTGGCAGACTCTTCGTCCAGAAGCCGGCCAAGCTCCGCCGCCGAATCCGGGTAGCCGCGCAGGTCGTGCTCGGTAAGCTGAAAGGGGCTCTGCTCGGCCGGCGTGATGCGCTGCACCTGCTGGCCGTCCACTTCGGCAAAGGTGGTGCGCAGCGCCTCGTGGCGGGCGACCACCCGCTCCAGCGCGCGCACCAGCGCGTTGCGGTTCAGCTCGCCCTTCAGCCGCAGGCGGGTGGGGATGTGGTAGACCGCGCCGGGGATCCCCAGCTGATCCAGAAACCACAGCCGCCACTGCGCAAAGGAGAGCGGCAGCAGTCCGCTCCGGTTGGCCGGCTCGATCTGCGACAGCTTGGGCGCGGCCTGCTTGGGCGCCGTGGCCTCGAGCAGTTCGAGAAGAGCCAGGCGCTCGGCGGCCGAAAGGTTCTGCATGTTCAAGGACGGCTGTCCGGGAAGTGGTGTACGGTCACGGTGCGTTACGGGGTCGGCGCGCCGGGCTCGCGAACGAGCGCCGCGAGCCGCGCGAGGGTTTCGGGGTCGAAGCGGGCCAGCCGCAGGTCCAGGATGCGGTCGGCGAGCGCGGAGAGCACGGGCGTTTCGAACACGGCGACCAGCGCAAGCTCCACCTCCATGGCCTGCCGCACCCGCGAGATCATCTGCACCGCCAGCAGCGAGTGCCCGCCCAGCATGAAGAAGTCGTCCCCACGCCCCACGCGCTCCACGCCCAGCAGCTCCGCCCAGATCTCGGCCAGCGACGTTTCCACCTTCCCCACCGGCGCCTCGTACTCGCGCGCACCGGCGTCGCCCTCCGGCGCCGGGAGCGCCGCGCGGTCCAGCTTGCCGTTGGGGGTGAGCGGAAAGGCGTCCAGCCGCACGAACGCCGTCGGCACCATGTACGAGGGGAGCGTTTCGGCCAGGTGCGCCCGCAGCGCCTCCGCCGACGCGCCCTCGCCGCCGACCACGTAGGCCACCAGCCGCCGGTCGCCCGGCGCGTCCTCGCGCGCCAGGACGACGGACTCGCGCACCTCCGGGTGCCCGGCCAGCCGCGCCTCGATCTCCCCCAGCTCGATGCGGAAGCCCCGCACCTTGACCTGGTGGTCGCGCCGCCCCAGGAACTCAAGGACCCGGGTGCGTGAGTGCGGGAGTGCGTGCGTGCGTGAGCTGTCGAATCCCGAACCCACGTCCGCGCGTTCCTCCAGCCAGCGGGCACGGTCGCCGGTGCGGTACATCCGCGCGCCGGGCGTGGCGGAGAACGGATCGGGGACGAACGCCGCCGCGGTTGCCGCCGGGCGCCCCAGGTAGCCGCGCGCCAGCACGCCGCCGATGCACAGCTCGCCCGGCGCGCCCAGCGGGGCCGGGTGCATCCACCCATCCACCACGTACGCCGCGCGCCCGGCGAGGGGCCGCCCCACGGGGACGTGCACCGCCCCCTCCGGCAGCGTGGGCGGCACGTCGTACGCCGCGCAGGTGACCACCGCCTCGGTGGGTCCGTAGCCGTTCAGCAGCCGCACCCCGGACGCGGGTCCGGACGCCCAGCCGCGCGCCGCCGCGGGGCTCATCGCCTCGCCGCCGGCGATCACCAGGCGGACGGTGCGGGCAAGAATCTCCAGTGCGTCCGCGTCCGCCGCCAGCTGGTGCCAGTACGCCGTCGGGGGGTTGATGACGGTCATCCCCTGCTCCGCCGCCTGCCGCGCCAGCTCCAGTGGCGTCGGAACCTCGCTCCCCCGCATCACCACACAGGCGCCGACGGAGAGCGGCGCCAGCATCTGCTCCAGCGACACGTCGAAGCCAACGGCGGCGAACTGCAGCACCCGGTCCGCCGGGGTCAGCCCGTACGCCGACACGGCCGCGCGGCAGTGCGCGGCGGCTTCCGCGTGCGCCACGCCGACGCCCTTGGGTGTCCCGGTGGATCCGGAGGTGTAGATGACGTACGCCAGCGCGGCGGCCGGGACCTCGAGCCCGAGATCATCTCCGTCCTCCCCCTCCGCCTCCGCGGGGGAAACGAGGGTCCCGCCGAAGCCCTCCAGCGCCGGCTCGCGCGTCACCAGCACGGCGGCGCCCGCGTCCGCCGCCAGCGCGGCGCGGCGCGCGGCGGGGAGCGACACGTCCAGCGGCAGGTACGCCCCGCCCGCCTTGAGCACCGCCAGCAGCGCGACCACCAGTTCGGCGGAGCGCTCCAGCATCACCCCCACGCGCGCGTCCGGACCCACGCCGGCCGTGCGGAGCCGCCGCGCCAGCCGGTTGGCCGCCGTGTTCAGCTCCGCGTAGCTCATGCGGTCGTGGCCGAAGACCACCGCCGCCGCGCCGGGCGCGCGCTGCACCTGCGCCTCGAACAGCGCGTGCACGCGCGACGCGCCCGGCTGCACCGCCTCCGTGCGGCTCCACGCGTCCAGCACCCGGGCGCGCTCGGCCTCCGGGACGATCTCCAGCCGCCCCACGGGCCGGCTCTCGTCCGCGGCCATCCCCTCCAGCACCCGCCGCAGATACCCCGCCCAGCGCTCAACGGTCGCCCGGTCAAAGAGCGCACTGGCGTAGTTCAGCCCGCCGACGATCCGGTCCCCGCTCTCGGCCAGGGTCAGCGTAAGGTCGAACTTCGCGGTCTCAGGGGCGGATACCGGAACGGCCGCGGACCGCAGCCCCGGCAGCTCCAGCGTGCCGTCCGGCGCGTCCTGCCAGCCGAACATCACCTGAAAGAGCGGGGCGTGCGCCAGGCTGCGCGTGGGGCGCACGCGCTCCACCACCTGCTCAAAGGGGATGTCCTGGTTGCGCTGCGCCTCCAGCGCGCCCGACTTCACCCGGAGCAGCAGCTCCCCCACCGTCGGCCCGTCCGAGAGGTCCACGCGAAGGGGGAGCGTGTTGACGAAAAAGCCGATCAGCTCCTCCACCTCGGCGTGGCCGCGGTTGGCGCTCGCGGTGCCGATCACCACGTCGTCCTGGTCCGCCAGCCGGGCGAGCACGGCCGCCCATCCGGCCAGCAGCGTCATGAACAGCGTGGTGCCGTGCCGCTGCGACAGCGTCTTCAGCGCCGCCGCCAGCGGTGCGTCCAGCTCCACATCCACCCAGGCACCCGCAAAGTCCTGCCGCGCCGGCCGCGGATGGTCGGTGGGCAGCTCCAGCAGCTCCGGCGCACCGGCCAGCGTCCGCGTCCAGTACTCCGCCTGCGCCTCCAGGAACGGTCCCTCCACCCAGCGGCGGTGCCACACGGCGTAGTCGGCGTACTGCACCGGCAGCGGCGGGAGCGGATCCGTCTCGCCGCGCGCGAACGCGGCGTACAGCGAGGCCAGCTCGCGGAAGAGCACGCCGGCCGACCAGCCGTCGCTGACGATGTGGTGCATCGTAAGCAGCAGCACGTGGTCGTCCGCCGCCATGCGCACCAGCCGCCCGCGGATCAGCGGCCCCTGCGCCAGGTCGAACGGCGCCGCCGCTTCCTCGGACATGATGCGGACGAGGCGGTCCTCCGCGTCCGGCGCGGCGTGGAGATCGTGCTCCACCAGCCGCAGCGCGCTCCCTTCGGCGGGGGCGATGCGCTGCACCGGCTCGCCGTCCACCGCCGGAAAGGTGGTACGCAGCGCCTCGTGGCGCGCGACGATGCGGTCCAGCGCGCGCCGCAGCGCGTCGCCATCCAGGCCGCCCCGCAGCCGCATCCCCATGGGAATGTGGTAGGTGCTGCCCAGGCTGCCCAGCTGCTCCAGGAACCACAGCCGCTGCTGCGCAAAGGAGAGCGGGATGGTTCCGATGCGATCCACCCGCTGGATGGCCGCCCCTTCCGCGCGCGCGGCCGTCTCCAGCACGCGCGCGAAGTCCGCCAGCACGGGACGCTCGAACAGGTCCGCCGGCGCGGCCTCCACGCCCAGCGCCTGCCGGATGCGCGACGCCACGCGCACGGCCAGCAGCGAGTGGCCGCCCGACTCGAAGAAGTGGTCGTGCCGCCCGATCCGCTCCGCCCCCAGCAGCTCCGCCCAGATCGCCGCCACCGCCTGCTCCGCCGGGCCCACCGGCGCCTCGTACGCCCGCGCCGCGAACGCGTCGCCCTCCGGCGCGGGGAGCGCTTTGCGGTCCACCTTGCCGTTGGTGGTGACCGGGAACGCGTCCAGCCGCACGTACGCCGCGGGGACCATGTACTCCGGGAGCCGCTGCGCGAGATGCGCCCGCAGCGCCTGCGCGTCCGGCGCGCCGCCGACGACGTACGCCACCAGCCGCGTCTCGCCCAGCGCGTCCTCGCGCGCCAGGACCACGGCCTGCCGCACCTGGGGATGCTCGGCCAGCCGCGCCTCGATCTCGCCCAGCTCGATGCGGAACCCGCGGACCTTTACCTGCACGTCCAGGCGGCCCAGGTACTCCAGGTACGCAGTGCGTGAGTGCGTGAGTGCGTCAGTACGGGAGTCGAGGGGCGAACTCACTTCCGCACTGTCTTGCCGCCAGCGGACGCGGTCGCCGGTGCGGTACAGCCGCGCGCCCGGCTCGCCGCCGAACGGGTCGGGGACAAAGCGCTCCGCCGTCGTCGCGGGGCGGTTCAGGTAGCCGCGCGCCACCCCGGCGCCGCCCACGTACAGCTCCCCCGCCACCCCGGCGGGGACGGGGAGCAGCCCCGGATCCAGCACGTACGTCGCCACGTTGGGCAGCGGACCGCCGATCGCCGCCGCGGGGCCCGCCGCCCCGATCTCGCGGGCGGTCACGTCCACGGTGCACTCCGTGGGGCCGTAGACGTTGTAGAAGCGGGTGGGGACCCGCGACATCCGCTCGCGCAGCTCGTCATCCACCGCCTCGCCGCCCACCAGCACGAAGCGCGGAACGCCGTCGCGGCCCAGCCCCGCGCCCAGCGCCAGCCGCAGCAGCGAGGGCGTCATGTCCAGCGCATCCACGCGCTCGGTGCGCAGCCACGCCACCAGCGCCGCGGGGTCGCGGCGAACCGCGTCGGGGACCAGGCACAGCGCGTGTCCCGACAGCAGCTGGATGACCTGCTTGACCGACCCGTCAAAGACGAGCGGCGCGTTGACGCCCACGCGCAGCGGGGAGGGATGCTCCGCGTAGATGCGCGCCTGGAGCGCCGCGGCCAGGTTCACCACCGAGCCGTGCCGCACCATCACGCCCTTGGGCCGGCCGGTGGATCCCGACGTGTAGATGACGTACGCCAGGTGCTCCGGCGTAAGTCCCGGGCGCGCGGGATTCTCCGCGGAAAGCTCCGCCCAGGCGCCGGCGTCCGCGTCCAGCGCGAGCATGGGCACGCCCAGCGCGCCGACGCGCTCCCGCAGCGACGCCTGCGTAAGCAGCACTACGGGCGCGCTGTCCGCCAGCATGTCGCGCAGCCGCTCCACCGGGTACGACGGGTCCAGCGGGACGTACGCGCCCCCGGCCTTGAGCGCGGCCAGCAGGCCCACGATGGCGTCCACACTACGCTCCAGGCACAGCCCCACGCGCGCATCCGGCCGCACACCCAGCGCGCGGAGGTGGTGCGCCAGCCGGTTGGCGCGCGCGTTCAGCGCCGCGAACGAAAGCGACTGGTCCCCATACACCACCGCGTCGGCGTCCGGGGTACGCGCCGCCTGCGCCTCGAACAGGTCCGGCAGGCACGCGCCGCGGGGAACGTCCGCCGCCGTCCGGTTCCACGCGTGGACCACCTGGTCGTGCTCGGCCGCGGCAAGGAGCGCGACCCGGTCCATGCGGCCGCCCCGGTCCGCCGCCATCGCCTCCAGCACACGGCGAAAGTAGCCCGCGTAGCGCTCCGCCGTTTCGCGCTCGAACAACGACCGCGCGTACGTAAGCCAGCCGGCGATGCGCCCGTCGCGCTCTCCCAGCGACAGCAGCAGGTCAAACTTGGTCGTATCCGTCCCGGCCACGCCCGCGTCGCCGACGGTCAGCCCCGGCAGCGCCAGCTCGCCATCCGTCGCTTCCTCCCAGGAGAACATCACCTGAAAGAGCGGGCTGTGCGCCAGGCTGCGCACGGGGCGCACCCGCTCCACCACCTGCTCGAACGGGATGTCCTGGTTGCGCTGCGCCTCCAGCGCCCGCGTCTTGACGCGATCCAGCAGTTCGCCCACATCCGGCCCGTCCGACAGGTCGATCCGGACGGCAAGCGTGTTGACGAAGAAGCCGATCAGCTCTTCCACCTCCGCCTGGCCGCGATTGGCGGACGGGGTGCCGATGACGACGTCTTCCTGGCCCGAGAGCCGGGCGAGCACGGCGGCCCATCCGGCCAGCAGCGTCATGAACAGCGTGGTGCCGTGCCGCTGCGACAGCGTCCGGAGCGCCGTGGCCAGCCCCTCGTCCAGCTCCACCTTCACCAGCCCGCCGGCAAAGTCCTGCCGCGCGGGCCGGGGATGGTCGGCGGGAAGGGCCAGCAGCTCCGGCGCGCCAGCCAGCGTCCGGGTCCAGTACTCCGCCTGCGCCTCCAGGACCGGCCCGTCCACCCGGCGCCGGTGCCATACGGCGTAGTCCGCGTACTGCACCGGCAGCGGCGGCAGCGGATCGGCATCGCCGCGCACAAAGGCGGCGTACAGCGCGCCCAGCTCGCGGTGCAGCAGGCCCGTCGACCAGCCGTCGCTGACGATGTGGTGCATCGTCAGCAGCAGCACGTGGTCGTCCGCCGCCATCCGTACCAGCCGCCCGCGGATCAGCGGCCCCTGCGCCAGGTCGAACGGCGCGCTCGCCTCGTCGCGCACGATGCGGCGCAGCTCGTCGTCCGCATCCGGCGCGGCGCGCAGATCGTGCTCCACCAGCCGGAACGCGCCCTCCTCGGCCGGGGCAATGCGCTGCACCGGCTCGCCATCCACCGTGGCAAAGACGGTCCGCAGCACCTCGTGGCGGGCGACGATGCGGTCCAGCGCGCGGACCAGCGCGCCGCGGTCCAGCTCGCCCCGCAGGCGCAGGCTCACCGGGATGTGGTACGCCGCCCCCGTCCCGCCGATCTGCTCCAGGAACCACAGCCGCTGCTGCGCGAAGGAGAGCGGAATGGTGCCGGTGCGATCCACGCGCTCGATTGCGGCCGCTTCAGCGCGCGCGGTCGTCTGCAGCCCGCGCGCGAAGTCCGCCAGCACCGGCCGCTCGAACACGTCGCCCGGCAGGGCCTCCACGCCCAGCGCCTGCCGCACGCGCGAGACCACGCGCACCGCAAGCAGCGAGTGCCCGCCCAGCTCGAAAAAGTGGTCGTGCCGTCCCACGCGCTCCGCGCCCAGCAGCTCCGACCAGATCGCCGCGACCGCCTCCTCCACCTGTCCGGACGGCGCCTCGTACCCGCGCGAGGCGAACGCGTCGCCCTCCGGCGCGGGGAGCGCCTTGCGGTCGATCTTGCCGTTGGGCGTGAGCGGAAGCGTATCGAGCCGCACGTACGCCGCCGGGACCATGTATTCGGGAAGGCGTTCGGATAGATGCGCCCGCAGCACGTCCGCTCCGGCCTTCTCGTCGCCCGCCACGTACGCCACCAGCCGGCTCTCGCCCGGCGCATCCTCGCGCGCCACAACGACGGCCTCGCGCACGCCGGCGTGCTCCAGCAGCCGCGCCTCAATCTCGCCCGGCTCGATGCGGAAGCCGCGCACCTTCACCTGCTCGTCCACCCGCCCCAGGAACTCCAGCTCGCCGCGCGCCGACCACCGCGCCCGGTCGCCCGTCCGGTACAGCCGCGCCCCAGTTTCACCGCTGAAGGGATCGGGAACGAACCGCTCCGCCGTCAGCCCCGGCCGGCCCATGTAGCCACGAGCCACCCCGACGCCCCCCACGTACAGCTCGCCGGGAACGCCGACCGGCGCCGGCGCGCCGGCCGCGTCCAGCACGTACACCCGCACGTTCTCCAGCGGGCGGCCAATCGTCGGCGCACGCCCGTCCGGCTCGCAGCGCGCGGACGTGGCGCAAACCGTGACCTCCGTGGGCCCGTAGGCGTTCACGAAGGTGCGCTCGGCGCTCCACCGCTCCACCGTCGCGGCGTCCACCGCCTCGCCGGCGCTCGCCACCGTACGCAACTCCGGCAGGTCGTCCGGCGGAAGGATGGCCAGCACCGACGGCGGCAGGGTGGCGACGGTGACGCGACCGCGCCGCAGCGTCTCCAGCAGCCCCGGACCGGGGAGAAGCGCCTCGCGAGGCGCCATCACCAGCGTGGCGCCAGTGAGCAGCGCGTCGAACAGTTCCGCCACCGCCGCGTCGAACGAGAACGAGGCGAACTGCAGGACGCGGCTGGCGTTGTCGATGCCGAAGCGGCGCGCCTGCGCATACGCCAGGTTCGGCACGCCCCGGTGCGGCACCAGCACCCCCTTGGGGCGGCCGGTGCTTCCGGAGGTGTAGATGACGTACGCCAGGTTCTCCGGCAGCACGCCGGCGGCCGGCGCCTCGGTGCTCTCGGCCGCGATGCGCTCGCGATCGGCGTCGAGGCAGACGACCTCGACGCCGTCGGCCGTGAGCCCGTCCGGCAGCGGCAGCCGGGTGAGCAGGAGCGGCGCGCCCGAGTCGGCGAGCATAAAGGCCAGCCGCTCCGCCGGGTACGCCGGGTCCAGCGGCACGTACGCGCCGCCCGCCTTGAGCACGGCCAGGATGGCGACGACCAGCTCCGGGCCGCGCTCCAGGCAGATGCCCACGCGGGTTTCCGGGCGCACGCCGCGCCGCCGCAGGTGCTTCGCCAGCCGGTTGGCGGCGTGGTCCAGCGTGGCGTAGCTCAGCGTCTCGTCTCTCCAGACGATCGCGGTCGCGTCCGGCGTGCGCGCAGCCCGGGCTGCGAAGAGTTCGTGGATGCACCGGTCCGCGGGATACGCCGCATCGGTTGCGTTCCACTCCTCCACCACCTGGCGGCGCTCGGCGGCGGAGAGCAGCTCCAGCCGCTCCACCCTGCCCTGCTCGTCCGCCACCATCCCTTCCAGCACGCGCCGCAGATAGCCCAGCCAGCGCTCCACCGTCTCCCGCTCGAACAGCGCGGTGGCGTACTCCACCACCCCCTCAATCCGCCCGTCTTCCTCCCACAGATCCAGCGAAAGGTCGAACTTTGCGCTCACCCGCGACGACGCATACCCGACGGCGTCCAGCGGGCCCAGTGCAAGCCCCGGCAGCTGCAGGCTTTCACGCGCCGCGTTCTGCCAGGCGAACATCACCTGGAAAAGCGGCGTGTGCGCCAGGCTGCGCGCGGGATGGACGAGATCCACCACCTGCTCGAACGGGATGTCCTGGTTCCGCTGCGCCTCCATCGCGCGCGCCTTCACCCGCTGAAGCAGCTCACCCACCCCGGGCCCGTCCGACAGGTCCACACGCAGCGGGAGCATGTTGACGAAGAAGCCGATCAGCTCCTCGACTTCCGCGTGGCCGCGGTTGGCGCTCGGCGTGCCGACCACCACGTCGTCCTGCCCCGAGAGCCGGGCAAGAACGGTCGCCCATCCGGCCAGCAGCGTCATGAACAACGTGGCGCCGTGGCGCTGCGACAGCGTCTTGAGCGCCGCCGTCAGCGCCTCGTCGAACACCACGTTCACCGACGCGCCGGCAAAGTCCTGGCGCGCGGGCCGGGGATGATCGGCCGGCAGCTCCAGCAGCTCCGGCGCGCCCGCGAGCGTCTGGCGCCAGTAGTCCGCCTGCGCCTCCAGGACCTCGCCCTCCACGAAGCGGCGGTGCCACGCGGCGTAGTCGGCGTACTGCACCGGCAGCGGCGGAAGCGGATCGCCCTCGCCGCGCGCGAAGGCGGTGTACAGCGCGCCCAGTTCGCGGTGCAGTACGCCGGCCGACCAGGCGTCGCTGACGATGTGGTGCATCGTCAGCAGCAGCACGTGGTCGTCTGCCGCCATCCGCACCAGCCGCCCGCGCACCAGCGGCCCCCGCGCCAGGTCGAACGGCGCGTTCGCCTCGTCCTGCACGATGCGGCGCAGTTCCCCCTCCGCGTCCGGCGAGGCGCGGAGATCGTGCTCCACCAGCCGGAATCCGCTCTCCTCCACCGGGGCGATGTGCTGCACCGGCTCGCCATCCACCGCGTGGAACGTTGTCCGCAGCGCCTCGTGGCGCGCGACGATGCGGTCCAGCGCGCGGACCAGCGCGCCGCGGTCCAGCTCGCCCCGCAGCCGCAGGCCGCTGGGGATGTGGTAGGTGCTGCCCAGGTTCCCCAGCTGCTCCAGGAACCACAGCCGCTGCTGCGCAAACGAGAGCGGCAGCGGGCCGGAGCGCTCCACCGGCGCAATCGCCGTCGCCTCAGCCCGCGCGGCGGTCTGCAGCCCGCGCGCAAAGTCCGCCAGCACCGGCCGCTCGAACAGGTCGCCCGCCTGCGCCTCCACGCCCAGCGCCTCCCGCACGCGGGAGATCACGCGCACCGCCACCAGCGAGTGCCCGCCCAGCTCGAAAAAGTGGTCGCGCCGGCCCACCCGCTCCACGCCCAGCACCTCGGCCCAGATCCCGGCCACCGGGGTCTCCGCGTCGCTGGACGGCGCCTCGTAGCCGCGCGTCACGTAGGCGTCACCCTCGGGCGCGGGGAGCGCGCGGCGGTCCACCTTGCCGCTGGGGGTAAGCGGAAGCGTCTCCAGCCGCACGTACGCCGCGGGAACCATGTGTTCGGGAAGGCGCTCGGCCAGGTGCGCACGGAGAACATCCGCCCCGGCCTCATCGCCCACCACGTACGCCACCAGCCGCGTCTCGCCCGGCGCGTCCTCCCGCGCCACGACGACGGCCTCGCGCACCGCCGGGTGCTCCGCCAGCCGCGCCTCGATCTCCCCCGGCTCCACGCGGTAGCCGCGCACCTTGACCTGCGCGTCGGTGCGGCCGGCGAACGCCAGCGCCCCCTCCGGCAGCCACCGGCCCAGGTCGCCCGTGCGGTACAGCCGCGCCCCCGGTTCGCCCGAGAGCGGGTCGGGGACAAAGCGCTCCGCCGTCAGCGCCGGGCGGTTCAGGTATCCGCGCGCCACCCCCACGCCGCCCACGTACAGCTCGCCCACGACGCCGACCGGCACCGGCCGCATCCGCGCATCCACCACGAACACGCGGGTGTTGGCCGCCGGCGGGCCGATCGGCGTCAACCGCTCGCCACGTGCCGTGTCGGGCACGTCGTGCAGGGTGGCGCAGATGGTGGTTTCCGTGGGCCCGTAGCCGTTGATGATCCGCAGCCCGGGGACGCTGCGCCGGATCTCCGCCAGCAGCGGCTCGGGGATGGGCTCCACCCCCACCAGCAGGCGGTGCAAGCGGCTCCGCCCGGGTGACCGGGCGACGCGGTCACGCAACTCGGCCAGGAAGTACGGCGGCAGGTAGGCGCTGTGGACGTCGCGCGCCTCCATCCAGTCCAGAAACGCCCCTGCCTCCAGCCGCACGTCGTCGCGTGGGATGCAGAGCCGCCCGCCAGCCAGCAGCGCGGAGAAGATCTCGTAGACCGAGACGTCAAAGCTGGTGCTGGTCCACAGGCTGCACCCGTCACCCTCGCCGATCGGCGCGCGGCGCTGCATGTCCGCTAGCAGGCTCGCCACACCGCGGTGCGGCACCGCCACGCCCTTGGGACGCCCGGTGCTGCCGGAGGTGTAGATGACGTAGCACAGGTGGTCGGGCGAGAGCCCCCCCGGCCGCGGATCGGTGTCCGGATGATGCGCCCACTCCGCGCCGTCCGCGGGGTCCAGCACCGGCACGCCAGCCGCCGCGAACCGTTCCGCCTGAGATTGCGGCGCCAGCAGCACCGCGGGGCGGCTGTCGGCCAGCATGTAGCGCAGCCGCTCGTCCGGGTACGATGGGTCCAGCGGGACGTACGCGCCGCCGGCCTTGAGCGCGGCCAGCATCGCCACGATCATCTCCACCCCGCGCTCCACGCAGAGCGCCACCCGGGCGTCCGGACCCACACCCAGGGCGCGGAGGTGGTGCGCCAAGCGGTTGGCCCGCGCGTTCAGCTCCGCGTACGACAGCGCGCGGTCCTCGTATTCCACGGCGACGGCGTCGGGCGTCCGCGCCGCCTGGGCCTCGAAGAGCGTGTGGATGCACGACCCGCGCGGATACTCGGCCGCCGTGCGGTTCCACTCCACCACCACCCGCGCGCGCTCGGCCGCGGACAGCAGTTCCAGCCGGTCGACGGGCCGCGTGTCGTCCGCGGCCATTTCCTGCAGCACCCGCCGCAGATAGCCCGCGTGGCGCTCCACGGTCGCGGGGTCGAAGAGCGCGGTCGCATAGTTCAGCGCGCCGGCGATCCGTCCGTCATCCTCCCACAACTCCAGCGACAGGTCGAACGGCGCCGCGTCGGCATCGCCCACGCCCGCGGCGCCCACCGTCAGCCCGGGCAGCTGCAGCGCGCCGCCCGGTGCGTTCTGCCAGGCGAACATCACCTGGAACAGCGGCGTGTGCGCCAGGCTGCGCACCGGCTGCACCAGTTCCACCACCTGCTCGAAGGGGATGTCCTGGTGCTGCTGCGCGCCCAGCGACCGCTCCTTTACCCGCCCCAGCAGCTCCGCCACGCTGGGCGAGCCGGACAAGTCCACGCGCAGTGCCAGCGTGTTGACGAAGAAGCCGATCAGCCCCTCCACCTCGGCGTGGCCGCGGTTGGCGCTCGGCGTGCCGACGACCACCTGGTCCTGGCCCGACAGCCGGGCGAGCACGGCCGCCCATCCGGCCAGCAGCGTCATGTGAAGGGTAGCGCCGTGCCGCTGCCCCAGCGTCTTGAGCGCCGCCGTCAGCGCCTCGTCCAGCTCGATCGGCAGCGACGCGCCGGCAAAGTCCTGCCGCGTCGGGCGCGCGTGGTCCGTCGGCAGTTCCAGCAGCTCCGGCGCACCGGCGAGCGTCTGGCGCCAGTAGTCCGCCTGCCGCCGCAGGACATCCCCCTCCACCCAGCGGCGGTGCCACGCGGCATAGTCAGCGTACTGCACCGGCAGCGGCGGCAGCGGATCCGTCTCGCCGGCCGCGAAGGCGGCGTACAGGGCGCCCAGCTCGCGGTGCAGCACGCCGGCCGACCAGCCGTCGCTGACGATGTGGTGCATCGTCAGCAGCAGCACGTGGTCGTCCGCCCCCATCCGCACCAGGCGCCCGCGGATCAGCGGACCGTGCGCCAGGTCGAAGGGCGCGCTCGCCTCGTCGCGCACCAGGCGGCGCAACGCGTCCTCCGCATCAGGCGCGGCGCGGAGGTCGTGCTCCAGCAGCCGGAACCCGCTTTCCTCCGCCGGGGCGATGCGCTGCACCGGCTCGCCATCCACCGTCGGGAAGGTCGTCCGCAGCACCTCGTGGCGCGCGACGATGCGGTCAAGGGCGCGGACCAGCGCGCCACGGTCCAGGGCGCCCTGCAGCCGCAGGCGCATGGGGATGTGGTACGCCGCGCCGGTGCCGCCCAGCTGCTCCAGGAACCACAGCCGCTGCTGCGCAAACGACAGCGGAACGTTGCCCGTGCGATCCACCCGCTCGATGGCGGCGGATTCCGCGCGTGCGGCCGTCTGCAGCCCGCGCGCGAAGTCCGCCAGCAGGGGCCGCTCGAACACGTCGCGCGACGAGACTTCCACGCCCAGCGTCTGCCGCACGCGCGAGATCACCTGCACGGCCAGCAGCGAGTGCCCGCCCAGCGCAAAGAAGTCGTCGCCGCGCCCCACGCGCTCCGCGCCCAGCAGCTCCGCCCAGATCTCCGCCAGTGCCTGCTCGGTTTCCCCCACAGGCGCTTCGTACGCACGCGCGTCGAAGGCGTCGCCTTCGGGCGCGGGGAGCGCCTTGCGATCCACCTTGCCGTTGGGCGTAAGCGGAAGCGTCGCCAAGCGCACGTACGCCGCCGGCACCATGTACTCCGGCAGCCGCTCCGACAGGTGCGCGCGAAGCGTCTCCACGTCCAGCGCCTCGCCCACGTAGTACGCCACCAGCCGCGGGTCTGCGGACACATCCTGGCGTGCCAGCACCACCGCATCGCGTACTGCGGGATGCTCGGAAAGCCGCGCCTCGGCCTCGCTCAGCTCGATGCGGAAGCCGCGGATCTTCACCTGAAAGTCGGTGCGGCCCACGAACTCCAGCGTCCCGTCCGCCAGCCACCGGGCCAGGTCACCCGTTCGGTACAGCCGCGCGCCCGGCTCGCTGGCGAACGGATCGGGGACGAAGCGCTCCGCCGTAAGACCCGGACGGTGCTGGTAGCCGCGCGCCACCCCCGCCCCACCGATGTACAGCTCGCCCGCCACACCCTCCGGCACCGGATGACCCGCCCGGTCCAGCACGTAGACGCGCATGTTGGCGATCGGCCGGCCGATGTGCACTTTCGCGGACGCACCGATCTCGCCGGAGGTGGCGACCACGGTGGTCTCCGTGGGCCCGTAGTTGTTCACCAGCGTATACGGCAGCGGCTCGGCCGGCATGCTCCGCAGACGGTCGCCGCCGATCAGCAGCGTGCGCAGCCCCGCGCTGGCCCGGCCGCGCGCGAACGCGACCTCCGCCAGCGGCGTGGGGAGAAAGCTCACGTCCAGCGCCTGCGCCTCCCACCACTCCAGCAGCGCCTGCGGATCGCGCGTGGACGGAAGCAGCAGAGCCGCGCCGGAGCAGAGCGGCGGCCACACCTCCCAGGTGGTCGCGTCGAACCCGAACCCCGCCACGCTGGACGACCGGTCGCCCGCCTGCACCCCGAACGCGGCGCGGTGCCACGCCACCAGGTTGGCCAGGCTCCGGTGCTCCACCATCACCCCCTTCGGCTGCCCCGTGGAGCCGGAG
>NZ_JBMDXM010000148.1:0-38483 GCF_048594345.1 Longimicrobium sp. | reverse complement strand
GAGCCCAAATGGGTGCACGGGAAGAAGCAGGTGGTGGAGCCCACGCGGAAGCTGAGCGCCACCGAACTGAAGCAGCGGGTTTGCAGCTACTATGCGTGCGACCTGCTGGACCCGCTTGCAAAGCAGGTCGCGTGAGATTGCGCTAGGGCCTTCCGCGTTTCCAGCGAGCGTCCTCAGGCTCAGAAAGTGTTGCTGACCGTCAACCAGCGTTGACTTCCCGAGGGAGGCGCCGCCCCGTAAACTGCTTTCGCGCAAAGGGTTGGCGCCGGCCGAAGGACCTTGTCTGCCTGATTGAGGGACTTGAACGGCTCCCGAGGGCTGGGTCTCGCGCGACCCGACAAAGATCCTTCGGTCGCGCACAAGCTCTGTGGTCAGGAACGCTACGGGTGTGCGCTCCCTCAGGATGACACCGTCCCTCCGGGGAGCAGGTGAGGTTTGGCAATAACCGCTCCGGTGTCAGGTTGATCCGGAGTTCACGCCTCGCTATCCTGCGCTGTCCATCCGCCGTGGTGCCGCGCATCCCATGCGGCGCGTGCGGCGTCCTGTCCGCAGCCGCAGGAGCCCGCCCCCGTGAGCCGATCCATCCGCATCCCGATCCTCGCCGCCGCCCTGCTGGCCGCCGCGCCGGCCGTTGCGCAGGCCCAGCGGCTTTCGCCGCAGGAGCAGCGCATCGTGCAGTACATCGATGCGCACGCGGACGAGGCGGTGGGGTTTCTGGAGCGCATCGTCAACATCAACAGCGGCACGCTGAACGTGGAGGGCGTGCGCCAGGTAGGGCGCGCGTTTCAGGCGCCGCTGGACTCGCTGGGGTTTGACGCGCGGTGGATCACGCTGCCGGACTCGCTGCGGCGCGCGGGGCACCTGTTCGCGTACCGGCAGGGGACGCGCGGGCGCAAGGTGCTGCTCATCGGCCACCTGGACACGGTGTTCGAGCGCGACGACGCGTTTCAGCGCTTCGTGCGCCAGGGCCGCTACGCCACGGGGCCGGGGGTGAACGACATGAAGGGCGGCGACGTCGTGATCCTGTACGCGCTCAAGGCGCTGCACGCGGCCGGGGCGCTGGAGGGGACCACGATCACCGTCGCCATGACGGGGGACGAGGAGGCGCCGGGGCGGCCGCTGGAGATCGCGCGGCGCGAGCTGATCCAGGCGGGGCGCGACAGCGACGTGGCGCTGGAGTTCGAGACGGGCGCCCGCGACAGCGCGGCGGAGTACGCCACGGTAGCCCGCCGCAGCAGCAGCGGGTGGACGCTCACGGTGCGCGGGCGGACGGCGCATTCGTCCGGCGTGTTCAGCGAGGGCACGGGGAGCGGGGCCATCTACGAGGCGGCGCGCATCCTGACCGCCTTTCACGAAGAGCTGCGCGGGGAGCAGTACCTTACCTTCAACCCCGGGCTGATCGTCGGCGGGACGGACGTGCGGCACGAGGCGGGGGAGAGCCGCGGCACGGCGTTCGGCAAGAACAACGTGGTGGCGCAGACGGCCGTCGTCACCGGCGACATCCGCACCCTCACCGACGACCAGCTGCGTCGCACGCGGGAGCGGATGCAGGCCATCGTGGCACGCCACCTTCCGCAGACGCAGGCGGAGATCGTCTTCAGCGAAGGCTATCCCTCCATGCCGCCCACGGAGGGCAACCAGGCGCTGCTGGACCTGTTGAACACGGTGAACCGCGACCTGGGCACGCCGGCCATGGAGGCGCTGGACCCCGGCCGCCGGGGCGCGGCGGACGTGTCGTTCGTGGCGCCGTACGTGGACGCGCTGGCGGGGCTGGGCGCCAACGGCTCCGGCGCCCACGCGCCCGGCGAGCGCATTGACCTGGAAACGCTGCCGCTGCAGGTAAAGCGCGCGGCGCTGCTCATCTATCGCCTCACACGCTGAGGAACGGCGGGTCTCACGCGAAAGACGCGGAGGGCGCGGAGGCGCGGAGTAAGGAATAGGGGAAAAGAAGGCCTCACACGGAGTTAACGGAGTCAACGGAGTTGGTCCGTGGCGGCTCCGCTGGCTCTTTGGCGTGACAGGATCCTTTCAGGAGGAGGATGACGATGGCGGAGCGGCCGAGCGCGCTGGCCAGGCAGTCCGAGATCTACCTGGCGGGGGTGGCGGGGAAAACGCCGACGGTGCCGGTGGATTCGGCACGGCTGGAGGCGGCCGCCAAGGAGGCGATGAGCGCCGAGGCGTACGCGTACGTGGCCGGTGGCGCGGGTTCGGAGAGCACGGTGCGCGAGAACCGCGCGGCGTTCGAACGCTGGCGCATCGTGCCGCGGATGCTGCGCGACGTGTCGGCGCGCGACACGTCGGTGGAACTGTTCGGCGAGCGGCTGCCGGCGCCGGTGCTGCTGTCGCCGATCGGGGTGCTGGAGATGGCGCACCCCGAGGCGGACGTGGCGGTGGCCCAGGCGGCGGCGGAGTCCGGCGTGCCCTTCATCTTCTCCTCGCAGGCATCGCGGCCCATGGAGGACTGCGCGTCGGCGATGCGCGATGCGCCGCGGTGGTTTCAGCTGTACTGGAGCAAGAGCGACGCGCTGGTGGAAAGCTTTGTCCGGCGCGCGGAGGAGTGCGGGTGCTCGGCGATCGTGGTCACGCTGGATACCACCATGCTGGGGTGGCGCGCGCGGGATCTGGACCTGGGCTACCTGCCGTTTCTGCGCGGCAAGGGGATCGCGCAGTACCTGTCCGACCCCGTCTTTGTCCAGTCGCTGCAGGGGCCGCCTCCCGACGGGCCCGCGGCGGACGCCAGGCGCACCATCAACCTCTCGTCGCTCAAGACGTTCGCGGAGCTGACGCGGTCGCACCCCGGCGGGTTCTGGAAGAACGTACGCCGCGCGGAGCCGCTGCGGGCGGTGCAGCAGTTCATCGCCACCTACTCGCGCCCCTCGCTTACCTGGGACGAGCTTCCGTTCCTTCGCGCTCGGACCAGGCTGCCCATCGTCCTCAAGGGCATTCTGCACCCGGACGACGCGCGGCGGGCGGTGGATGCGGGGATGGACGGCATCATCGTCAGCAACCACGGTGGGCGGCAGGTGGACGGCGCCATCGCCACGCTGGACGCGCTGCCGGGGGTGGTGGACGCCGTCGCGGGGCGAATGCCGGTGCTGATGGACAGCGGCATCCGCGGCGGGACGGACGTGTTCAAGGCCCTTGCGCTGGGCGCGCGCGCCGTGTGCCTGGGGCGGCCCTACGTGTACGGGCTGGCGCTCGCTGGCGCGGAGGGGGTGAGCGAGGTGATCCGCAACCTGCTGGCGGACTTCGAGTTGACGATGGGGCTGGCCGGCTGCCGCTCGCTGGAGGAGATCACACGGGAGTCGCTGGTGCGTGGCGGCGGGTCCTGATATGCCAGATCGGATTTGGCAGGTGAGCGGATTGATGAGGGTGTCATGGAACCAGTGACAACGCTTGCTGTGGCGGGCATCGGCTGGATTGCCTCGGCGACGATGGGAGGCATCGCGGAAGGCGTTGCCGACCGGACGTTTGTGGCTACCGTTCGCCGCATCCAGGACCGCCTGCCGTCGCTGGCCAGACGGCCGGAAGGCGACGATCTCGCGCGCGGCGTGCGCCAGGCCCAACTCCACGCCCTGAAGCGGCTGACCGAGGAATACCGTGCGCAGTTGCCGCTGGCCCGGCTTGGCGGGGGCGCGGATCCGTTCTCCGGGCGCGTCCTGGAATTCTGCCGATCCGCCGCCGCGCTGCCCCTTCTGCCGCCATCCGTGACCAGTGAGGCCCTGCTCGCGCTCGCCCCGGCTTCGGCTGACCTGGAAGGCCTCGCAGCCGGGGCTGCGTCCATGGAAGATGCCGTGCTGTCAGAACTGGTGGCGGCGCTGGATGGGATTTCGGTGCCCGACGCATTTGTCGACCATCTCCGGAACGGCGGCCGGGGAACACCGCGCTTCATGGAGCTGTTCGGGATCTGCTTCGCGGAACAGGTCAAAAAGGACGCCGCCTTTCGCGAGGTGCTGCACACGGGACTGCTTCTGCAGAACGCTGCGAACCTGGGCGCGCTAGGCGACTGGCTGGCGCAGGTCGAAGCGCGCTTCGGCGGCACGCTGGCACGGCTGGAAAGCGGGATGGTGGACTTGGCTGCGCAGCACCAAGCGGGGACGGACGCGATCCTCAGGGCCATCGCGGCAGAGAAGGGGGTTCCAGCCGCCGCGCTTCGGTCGATCCTAGAGAAACTTGGAGAGAGCGGAGTCCAGGACAGCGAGATTCTCACACGCCTCTCCACCAAGGCGGACGAATACCGGGCCCTCCGTGAGCAACTTTCCAGACTCGCGAAGTCTACCCCAAACGCGAGCGTAGCCCTTTCAGAGGGGAATCAACTCCTCAACACCGGGGATCTGGACGGAGCGCGCCGGCTCTTTGCCGACGCGCGTGCCGCCCTTCGTGCCACCCGGGAGCAGCACGCCCGCGACGAGGCCGCACTGCTGGCTGCGGAGGCCGGTGTTGATCGTCTGCAATTGCGCTACCGGGACGCTGCGAGTCGCTACGAAGAGGCAGAGCGGCTGGTGGAATCCTTCGATCCTGATGCGCTATTTGACTACCTCTGCAGGCGGGCTATCGTGCTTCAACAGCACGGTAATGAATTCGGCGATACTGCTGCACTTACGGAATCGATCTCATTATGGCGTCGCGCAGGGCAGCAACGTTCGCGTTCCGAGTCGCCGCTCGAATGGGCAATGACTCAGGACAGGTTGGGCTCGGCACTGCATGTCCTGGGTGAGCGCGTGGGCGGCATTGTGCGGCTAGAGGAGTCACTTACTGTTTTACGAGCGGCGCTTGAGGAACGAACTCGCGAGCGAGTGCCGCTCCAATGGGCGGCGACTCAAAACAATCTTGGTGCCACGCTTTTCACGCTCGGCAGCCATCGAGCCGATCCTAGGCGGCTAGAGGAGGCACTTGCAGCATTTCGTGCGGCGCTGGAGGAACACCCCCGGGATTGTCTGCCGCTGGATTGGGCGAAGACCCAGAGCAGCGTTGGGACTGCGCTGCTGGCGTTAGGGGAGCGTGAGGGTGACGTTGCGCGGCTGGGGGAGGCGGTCGGCGCATTTCGCGCCGCATTGGAGGAGCGACCTCGGGCTAAAGTGCCACTCGATTGGGCCGCGACTCAGACCAATCTTGCCTTTGCGCTCTGGCGCTTGGGAGTGCGTGAAAGCGGCTCAGCGCGCCTGGAGGAGGCGGTTACAATCTACCGCGCGGTGCTTGAGGAGAATACGCGTAAGCGGGTACCGCTCCGCTGGGCCCGGACTCAGTACTATTTGGGTAACGCGCTTGTGAGCCTCGGAGTGCGTGAAAATAGCACAGGGCGGCTAGAGGAGGCGAGAGCTGCATTCTTGGAGGCGCTCGAGGAACAAACTCGCGAGCGGGTGCCGTTCGACCGGATCAAGACTCAAGATTCCCTGGCGTCGGTGCTGCTCACGCTGGGCACGCGTGAGGGTGACACAGCGCGGTTGGAGGAGGCGGTTTGCGCCTACTACGCCGCGCTGGAGGAGCGCCCCCCCGAGTTTATGCCGCTCGGTTTCCCCACCAAGATTGATTTGGCGAACGCGCTTAGGACTTTGGGGGAACGTGAGAGTGGAACTGCGCGCCTGGAGGAGGCAGTCGCCGCATATCGTGCTGCACTGGAGGAACGATTCGAGGAGCCGGTCACCCCCGACTGGGTTACAACCCATCTTAACCTAGGCATGGCGCTGTTGATGTTGGGCGAGCGGGAGAACGGCATCGCGCGGCTAAATGAAAGTATCGATTGCCTTCGTGCCGCCTCTAAAGTACTCGACGCGGACCCGACGACCTTCCAAGTCACCCTCGCACGGGCGCATCTCGCGCGAGCGCAGCTTCTACTCCAGCTCCGGACGGTGGTTGCTTACGATTCCTGGTGCCGACCGCCTGAGGCAATGATTCGCTGTGTAGGCCTTCACCTCACACCCGGTCCCGCAGCATCTCCTGCAGTGCCTCCCGCGCCCGCATGACCCGCATCTTCAAAGCAGAAATGCCGGCGTCCAGCATGTCGGCCATCTCTTCGTAGCTGCGTCCTTCGACGTGCTTGAGCAGAAAGGCTTCGCGCTGGGGCTCGGGGATGCGGGACAGGGCGTCGGAGACCACCTTGCCCAGCTCGGTGCGGTCCAGCGTGCGGCCGGGGTCGTCGGAGGGGGGCGCGGCGTGGGGGCCGTCGTCCAGCAGGGGCACGTCGCGGCGGCGGCGGCTCTTGAGGTAGTCCTTGCAGCGGTTGCGCAGAATGCGGAACAGCCACGCCGCGAACCGATCGGGGTCGCAGGTGCCCAGGCGCGTGTACGCCTTGACCAGCGAGTCCTGAACCAGGTCGGCGGCGGCATCGGGGTCGCCCACCATGCCGTACGCATGGCGAAACATGGTTTCCTGATAGCGGCGCACCAGCACCTCGTACCGGGCCGCGTCGCCGCCCAGCACCCGCCGCACGTCGTCGGCGTCGTTCTCCGCCTGCAAAAGCCTCCGCCCCCGGGTGAATCCCGCTCAGCCGCATCCCTCAAAAACTGTCCCCGCGCCCGCTTGCGGGGTGCCCCGGGCCGTCGCTATGTTGGCCGCGCTTCTGGCCCGGACCGTGCGGCAGGCAACCGCCGCGCCGCCCGGCCGCACGAGCCGGAAAAAATGTAGTCTCGCAAACGCGTCCGAGAAAGTCGAAATGGCTGCCAAGGGTCTCGAAGGGGTCGTCGTCGCCCAGTCCAAGCTGAGCGACATCAACGGTGAGGTTGGGGAGCTGATCTACGCGGGGTACGATATCGACGACCTCGCCCGCAACACCACCTTCGAAGAAGTGTGCTACCTGCTGTGGAACGGGCAGCTGCCCAACCGCGAGCAGCTGGACGAGATCCGCGGGCACCTGCAGCAGCACAGCGCGCTGCGGCCCGAGGTGCTGGACATGCTCCGTGCGTATCCCAGGGACGCGGACCCCATGGCCGCGGTTCGCACGGCGATCAGCGCGCTGGGGATGTTCGACCCCGACGCGGACGACATCAGCGCCGAGTCGGTGCGGCACAAGGCCATCTTCCTCACGGCGCAGACGCCGACGATCGTGGCCGCGTACGACCGCATCCGCCGCGGGCTCGAGCCGCTGCAGCCCAGGGCGGGCCTCAGCTTCGCGGCCAACTTCCTCTACATGCTCAACGGCGAGGAAGCCAACGACACCCGCTGCCGCACGATGGACGTGGCGCTCGTTCTCCACGCGGAGCACGGGATGAACGCCAGCACCTTCGCGGCGCGCGTGACGGCGGGCACCCTGAGCGACGTGTACTCCGCGATCACCTCCGCCATCGGCACCCTCAAGGGGCCCAGCCACGGCGGCGCGAACGTGGAGGTGATGAACATGCTGCGCGAGATCGACGAGAGCGGCGAGGACCCGGGCGAGTGGGTGCGCGGCGCGCTGGGCAGCGGCAAGAAGGTCATGGGCTTTGGCCACCGCGTGTACAAGGCCACCGACCCGCGCGCCACGGTGCTGCGTGAGCTGGCCGACAAGATCATGCAGGAGGCGGGCGAGACCCGCTGGCTGGACCTGTCGGACAAGATCCGCGGCGTGATGGCGGAGGAGATGGAGAAGAAGGGGAAGAAGATCTACCCCAACGTGGACTTCTTCAGCGCCTCGGTCTACACCACGCTGGGGATCGAGATGGACCTGTTCACGGCGGTGTTCGCGCTGGCGCGCATGCCGGGGTGGACGGCGCACCTGATGGAGCAGTACGCCGACAACCGGCTCATCCGCCCGGGGTCCGACTACCTGGGCCCGCGCGGGCTCAAGGTGACGCCCCTGGACCAGCGCTGACGCACCGGCAGGGCGAACGCGCAATCGGGGCGCGGCGGGCACCCCGCCGCGCCTCGCGACGTTTAGGGTCAGGGCTTCAAGAACCTGGTGCCTGGCAACGGCGGATTCGACCCGGCACCGGGCACGCTCAGCTAACCGGCGCTTCGGCGCTCCACATACACCATCACCTTACTTCGACTCCCGACCATGAGCGACTGGCGGCCCAGCGCCCCGACGGACGGCGCACGCATCACGATCAGCGACGGCGTGCTGAACGTTCCCGAGAACCCCGTGCTCCCGTTCATCGAGGGCGACGGCACCGGCCCCGACATCTGGGCGGCCTCGCAGCCCGTCTTTGACACCGCGGTCGAAAAGGCGTACGGCGGCTCGCGGCGCATCCGCTGGATGGAGGTGCTGGCGGGCGAAAAGGCCTTCAACCAGACGGGCGACTGGCTTCCCGCGGCCACGCTGGACGCGTTTCGCGAGTACCTGGTGGGCATCAAGGGCCCGCTCACCACGCCTGTGGGCGGCGGCATCCGCTCGCTGAACGTGGCGCTGCGCCAGGAGCTGGACCTGTACGCCTGCGTGCGCCCCGTCCGCTGGTTCGAGGGCGTGCCTTCGCCGGTCAAGCGTCCGGGCGACGTGGACATGACCATCTTCCGCGAGAACACCGAAGACATCTACGCGGGGATCGAGTTCGAGGAAGGGACGGAGGACGCGGCCAGGTTCCGCGCCCTGCTGCAGGAAAGCTTTGCCGCACGCTACCGCAAGGTGCGCTTTCCGGAGACGTCCGGCTTCGGCATCAAGCCGGTGAGCCGCGAGGGGACGGAGCGGCTGGTGCGCGCGGCCATCGAGCACGCGCTGCGGCACGGGCGCAAGTCGGTGACGCTGGTGCACAAGGGGAACATCATGAAGTTCACCGAGGGCGCCTTCAAGACCTGGGGATACGAGCTGGCGCAGCGCGAGTTTGGCGCGACCGACTACGAGGGCGGGCCCTGGCAGGTGATCGACAAGGACGGCAAGCAGGTGATCATCAACGACGTGATCGCCGACGCCTTTCTGCAGCAGATCCTTACCCGGCCCAGGGAGTACGACGTCATCGCCACGCTCAACCTGAACGGCGACTACGTGAGCGACGCACTGGCGGCGCAGGTGGGCGGCATCGGCATCGCGCCGGGGGCCAACATCAACTACGTGACGGGCCACGCCATCTTCGAGGCCACGCACGGCACGGCGCCCAAGTACGCGGGCAAGGACATGGTGAACCCCGGCTCCGTCATCCTCTCCGGCGAGATGATGCTGCGCTACATGGGGTGGGGCGAGGCGGCGGACCTCATCATCCGCGGGCTTGAAGGCGCCATCGGCAACAAGACGGTGACGTACGACTTCGAGCGGCTGATGGAGGGCGCGACCAAGGTGTCGTGCTCGGAGTTCGGGCGGAAGATCATCGAGAACATGGGATAAGGGCAGGTTCAAGGATCAAGGCTCACGTGCCCGGTGGGGATTCTCACGCGCACCTGAGCCTTGATCCCTCTGGACTTGAACCCTGGCACTTGAACCTGGGCACTTTGTTTTCTCCATGAAGATCTCCGTTTCCGCCGCCGGCTCCACCCGTCCCGCCGCCGAACTCCTCGTGGTCCCCGTGCTGGAGGGCGGCGAGCAGGACGCCGCCTTCCGCATGCTCGACGAGGCGCTGGGCGGGCACCTGTCCACCTTGCTGGCGCGCGGCGACGCCAAGCACGGCTTTGGCGAGACCACGCTCGTCTTTCCCGCGAACGGTGCCGGGGGGGCGGAGCGCGTGCTGCTGGTGGGGTTGGCCAAGGGCGCGGAGGTGACGGCCGAGCGCCTGCGCCGCGCCGCCGGGGCCGCCGCCAAGCAGGCCGCCAAGTCGCGCGTCGCGTCGCTGGCGTTCGCCCTCCCCGCGTCGGCGCTGCCGGTGGCGGAGGCGGCGCGCGCCGTGGCGGAAGGGCTGGTGCTGGGCGCGTACGACTTCCGCGAACTCAAGTCGCAGCCGGAGGACAAGCCCGCGCCGGTCGCGCTGGAGGAGGCGATCATCGTCCTTCCCGCGGACGCGGACGAGGGCGCGGCGGCGGAGGGCGCGCGGGTGGGCGAGATCATCGCCCGGGCGGAGAACGTGGCGCGGCAGCTGGGAAACCTGCCCGGCAACGTGGCCACGCCTACCTACCTGGGCGAGACGGCGGAGCGCATCGGGCGCGAGCGCGGGCTCACGGTGACGGTGCTGGGGCCGGAGGAGCTGCGCGCGGAGGGACTGAACGCGCTGCTGGCCGTGTCGCAGGGCTCGGAGCAGGAGCCCCGGCTGATCATCATGGAGCACCGGGGCGGGGCCGAGGGGCAGAAGCCGCTGGTGCTGGTGGGGAAGGGGCTGACCTTCGACGCGGGCGGCATCTCCATCAAGCCCGCGGCGGGGATGGAGGACATGAAGTTCGACATGTGCGGCGGCGCGGGGACCCTCGCCGCCATGCAGGCCATCGCCGAGCTGGGGCTGCCCATCAACGTCATCGGCGTCGTTCCGAGCAGCGAGAACCTGCTGGGCGGCGGGGCGATGAAGCCGGGCGACATCGTCCGCGCGCACGGCGGCAAGACGATCGAGATCGTGAACACCGACGCGGAGGGGCGGCTGATCCTGGTGGACGCCATCTCCTACGCAAAGCGGTTCGATCCGCTGGCGATGCTGGATGCGGCGACGCTCACGGGCGCCTGCGTGGTGGCGCTGGGGAACACGGCCACGGGGGTGATGGGGAACGACGAGGGGCTGGTGCAGGAGATCATCCGCGCGGGCGAGGCCACGGGCGAGCGCTGCTGGCAGCTGCCGATGTTCGACGACTACCGCGAGCTGATCAAGAGCGACTACGCCGACATCAAGAACAGCGGCGGGCGCGCGGCGGGGACCATCACCGCCGGCTGGTTTCTGCGCGAGTTCGTGGGCGAGTGGCCATGGGTGCACCTGGACGTGGCGGGGACGGCGTACGGCGACGGCAAGATCCCGTACCTTACCAAGGGCGCCAGCGGCGTGCCGACGCGCATCTTTGTGCAGTGGGTGATGGACCGCGCGGCGGCGGGCGGGGGTACTGCCGCCGCGTGACCCCGCTCCCTCCCATCCGCCGCCTTTTCCCGGTCCTGCTGGCCGGGCTTGCCGCCGCCGCGCTGACGCCGGCGGCGGCGCTGCGCGCGCAGGACACTATCCCCGCCGTGCGGCAGGACTCCGCGCAGATCGCCATTCCCGGCGAGGCGGTGCGCGGCGACACCAGCCCCGACGAGGCCAAGCCGGACTCCGTCCCCGCCGACAGCACGCTGCCGGCGCCCAACTTTCCCGAGTACCCCAAGCCGCGGCAGAACGGGTTCGGCGCGGCCAGCTGGGTGTTCGGGCCGGCGGAGCTGGGGCGCTTTCACGGCCTTACGCTGCTGGACCTGCTGGACCGCATCCCCGGCCTGGTCATCACCCGCGAGGGCGGGGTGGGACGGCCGGCGGGGGTGTCGGCGTTCGCCAGCGGCGGCGGGCGGCTGCGGGTGTTCCTGGACGGGTGGGAGCTGCGCCCGCTGAACGCCAGCGTGATCGACCTGCAGCAGGTGCCGCTGGTGGACGTGACGGAGGTGCGGGTGACGCGCGGGCTCACGGAGACGCGGGTGGACCTGGAGACGCTGCGGCTGACGGACCGCCGCCCCTACGCGCAGATCGAGGGCGGCGAGGGCGACTTTGCCACGCGGCTGCTGCGCGGCATCTTTGCGCGGCCGCTGGGAAAGCGGTGGCTGGTGCAGGCGGGAGTGGACCTGGTAGAGACGGCGGGCTTTCGCCGCGCGGCGGACTTCAGCGAGAACACGGCGATGGCGCGGCTGAGCTACGCCTTTGCGCCGGACCGCGCGCTGCAGCTGGAGTACCGCAGCACGGGGATCGACACGGAGCGGCGCGTCACCGACCTGGCCGAGCAGCCGCCGACGGAAAGCTTTGACCGCGGCGAGCTGTTTCTGCGCGGCCGTGGACGCTTCTTCGGCCGCCCCGGTGTTTGCGCCGACACCACGGCCACCGCGCCCGCCCCGTCCGGCGGCAGGGTCACGGCCCCGGGCGACTCCGCGGCGGCTGACACTGCGGCGGGGCGCACCTCGGCGGCGGCGCCGGCGTGGTGCGCGCCCACGGGCGGGCTGTGGCTGGACGGGGCCATCGGCCGCAGCTGGCTTAACCCGCTCTCCGGCGACTCGGTCACGCTGGAGCGCGAGTCGGTGCAGGCCATGCTGCGCGCCACGGTCGACATTCCGCTGGGCACGGTGACGGGCGCGGCGCGCTTTCACCGGGTGGACGAGGACGGATTCTCCGCCAACGCCACGGAGCTGTCCGCGCGGGCGGAGCTGACGCCGCGGCCGTGGATTGCCGCCTGGGGCGAGGCGCGCGCGGTTTCGCACGGCGGGACGACGGGGGTGGAGCTGGAGGCGTCGGGGCGCGCGGGGCCGTTCGGCGGGTTCACGCTCTTTGGCTCGGTGGGCGCGGGGAACCGCGCGCTGCGCTTTCGCCGCGACTCCACCATCGTCGTCAAGACGCTGGCGGGGGAGGTAGAGACCGACGTCCCGCAGCAGGACACGCTGCCTGTGGTGCTGTTCCGCGACCGAGAGTCGGTGGCGAGCGGGTTTCGCGCGGGGGCGGAGTGGGCGCGGGGGAGCATTCTGGCGGGCGCGGCGTTCGTGGCGCACGACCTGGACGTGGTGTCGCCGTTCGGCTTCTGGTTCGAGCGGGGGCTGGAGCCCACGGACGGCGCGACGATCGGGGCGGTGGAGGCGTACGTGGACCTGCCGGTGATCTGGCGGCAGCTGCGCTTCAACGCCACCTACACGGACTTCCTTACGGTGCCGGAGCGGCCGTACCTGCCGCAGCGGTTCGGGCGGGCGGCGCTGGAGTACCACGGGCTGTTCTTCAACGGCAACTTTGAGCCTACGCTGCGCTCCGAGGTGCTGGTGGGCGGCAAGTCGCTCACGTTCAGCGCAGACTCGGGCGCGTTCAACACGCTGACGGAGCCGTACGCCACGTTCAACTTCTACGTGCAGATGCGGGTGCTGGACGTGCGGGCGTTCTGGCGGATGGAGAACGCCTTCAACCGCGACCGCGCCTTCGACATCCCCGGCCTGTTTCTGCCCGGCGTGCGGACCTTGTTCGGCGTGGGGTGGTTCTTCCGGGATTGATCGGGATGGATTTCGCGGGTGGGGTGGGGGGTGAGGAGCGCGGGGATGAGAACGGCAGGATGGGTGGCGGGGGATGAGCGGTGCGGGGTGAACGGCGCGGGATGGGCGGATAAATCCGCTGCTGGGAAAGCGATAAGCCCCGCGCTGGGCTCGCGGAGCTCGCCCGGCGGGGGCTTCACCTGCTCGTGTCGTCGACGCCCGTCGCGCGTGGAGGGTCAGGCCCACGACGGCCAGACGATGCGCACGGATCCTCCCCTCCCACCACCCCTCCCCCGAAGTTGGGGAGGGGTCGACCGCCGTTGCGAGGAACGAGCAAAAGGCCGGTCGGGGGAGAGGGTCCCGCGGGTCGCGCCCTGCTCCTTCGTCTCCGTCCGAGGTGGGCGGCAGGGCAGACGCCGGATGCAATCTCCTCATACAGCAAGGCCGGGCCGCCACGAGGGCGGCCCGGCCTTTCCCGTCACCGTGCGATCAGATGGGGATCAGATGTCGATCTCCATCAAACGACCGCGGCGGCTCAGCAGTATTCGGGATACTGGGTGGGGCAGGCGTCGGGGCTGTAGGTTTCGCCGCAGTCGCCGGTGCACAGGCCCGTGTTGCAGGCGTCGTACGCCGAGCCGCAGCGCTGCCCGTGCACGGTCTGCTGGTGCGCCACCACGGTGCCCTGGCCCGTGGTCTTTTCGGAGGTCGCGAAGCTCTGCACCTCGAGGGTTTCCACCGCCAGGTTGATCTTACGCATGTCTGTCAGCTCCTGGTCTGGATTGTAGAGGGGCGCCGGCCCATCCGGCGCCCCCGTCCGGTTTGCGTCAGGCTGCGATCGGATTGATCAGCAGTTGATCTCCGTGCAGCCGCGGCCGCTGGGACACGCATCGTCCGCGGACTCGCAGGCGATCGGGTCCACCGTGGGGCAGGTGTTGTACGAGTCTGGCGGGCACAGGCCCGTGGGGCAGGCGTCGATCGCCGAGTTGCAGTTGGGGCCGCCGCCATTGGTGGGAGCGTGGCCCATCACCGTGCCGCGGTTGCTGTCGACGTTCGAGGTCACAAAGCTCTGCACCTCGAGGCTTTCTACCGCCAGCTTGATCTTCTGCATGGTCTTTTTCCCCCCAGGTTCTTGTCAGGCACCGGCCCTCCGGCGCCCTTGTCCGGTGAGTCTCGGCGACTCGTTTCCGAACAGGAATCGGGAAGCGTTCGCAAGTGCGGTGCCCAGAATCGGTCGCGAAGCATCTACTTTGTTCCATTTGCAAACCTCTGCCAGCACAGCGCTTGGAAGATTTTGATCTGCATGAAAACATCAGAATCCACCGATATCGAAAAGGTGCTTCACCTGCCCGTCGCAGGAGGAACAGCAGTGCGGAAGTGCGAAAGTGCGGACGCAACGCCACGGGCGCATCATCGACTCACGCACTCACGCACTCACGCACTCACGCACCCCCACACACCCGTTCACCCTCACACCCGTTCACCCTCACACCCGTTCACCCTCACACCCGTTCACCCTCACACCCGTTCACCCTCACACCCTCACACCCGTTCACCCGTTCACCCGTTCACCCTCACACCCGTTCACCGATTGACGCTCACCGCCAACTCCGATAAGTTCACCGGTTCCCGTACGGAGGTGCGATGATCCGGAGCATGACGGGGTTCGGGGAGGCGGAGCGGGCAACGGAGGCGGGCACCATCCGCGTCGAGATCCGGACCGTGAACCACCGACACCTCAGCGTAAACTTTCGCACTCCCACTTCGCTGGCCAAGTGGGAGCCGCAGATGCGCGACTGGCTGCGCGCCCACCTGTCGCGGGGCCACGCCAACGTGGCCGTGCGCCTGGAGCCCGCCGCCGGCACGTCGGCCGCGGCCGTGGGCCTCAAGCTGGACGAGGAGCGCGTGCAGGCGTACCTGGCGCTCTTTGGCGAGCTGCGCGACCGCTTTGGCGTGGGCGGCGACCCCGACCTGGCGCAGCTGCTGCGCTTTAGCGACGTGATCGTCCGCGACGACGAGGGCGTCCGCATCGAGGTGCCGGCCGAGGACCTGCGCGCCGTGGTGGAGGACGCGGCGCTCTCGACTTCCTCCATGCGCGAGGACGAGGGGCGGCGGCTGCAGGCGGACCTGGAGGGGCGCATCGCCGCCATCGACACGGCGCTCAACGCCATCGCCGAGCTGGCGCCGACGCGGCTGACCGCCGAGCGCGACCGGCTGCGCGGCGCGGTGGCCGAGCTGGCGGCCGGCGTGGCCGTGAACGAGGACCGCCTGGCCCAGGAGATCGCCTATCTGGCGGAGCGCTGGGACATCAACGAGGAGCTGGTGCGCTTTCGCTCGCACAACGAGCTGTTCCGCGAGCTGATGGCGGCGGACGCCGAGGAGCCGGTGGGCAAGCGCCTGTCGTTCCTTGTCCAGGAGATGCACCGCGAAGCCAACACCATCGGCTCCAAGGCCAACCACGCCGGGATCGCCCACCGCGTGGTGGCCATCAAGGAAGAGGTGGAGCGGCTGCGCGAGCAGGTGGAGAACGTGGAGTGACGACGTTTCCCCTGGTCCTGTCGGCGCCCAGCGGGGCGGGCAAGACCACCATCGCCCGCCGGCTGCACGACCGCCGCGGCGACGTCGTTTTTTCCGTGAGCGCCACCACGCGGGCGCCGCGCCCGGGCGAGGTGGACGGGGTGGACTACCACTTTGTCGCGGAAGACGAGTTCCGGCGCATGATCGGCGCCGGCGAGCTGATCGAGTGGGCGGAGGTGCACGGCGCCTTTTACGGAACGCCGCTGGCCAACGTGGGCCAGGCGGCGGAGCGGGGCCGGTTCCTGCTGCTGGACATCGACGTGCAGGGCGCGCGGCAGATTCGCGCGGCGGTGCCGGAGGCGGTGCACGTCTTCATCCTCCCTCCCTCCGGCGAGACGCTGGTGCAGCGGCTGGTGGGGCGGGGAAGCGAGGACGACGTGCGGGTGCAGCGCCGGCTGAAGAACGCGCTGGCGGAGATCGCCACGGCGGCGGAGTTTGACCACGTGGTGGTGAACGACGACCTGGACGAGGCGGTGGCGGACGTGAACGCGGTGCTGGAAGGGCGGACGGGGGCCATGCGCCCGCATCCGCCGCTGCCGCGGTTGACGGACGCGGTTCGGGCCGAGATCGAGCGACACCTGGGCTCGTCCGTCTGACGGACGGCGGGCTTGCGGGATCATCCTAGAGAAGGAGCAGTGCGATGCGAGTTGTGACTCCGGGCCAGGCGGCCCGCCACACGGGAAGCAAGTACCTGGGCGTGCTGGTGGCGGCCAAGATGGCGCGCAACCTGAACGAGCTGCGCCGCGGCGAGATGATGGAGGACCCCACCGTCAGCGGCGCCAGCGACGAGCCGCGCGAGAAGCTTACCACGACGGCGCTGGAAGAGGTGCGGAGCGGCACGGCCAAGTTCCACCTTACGCAGCGCCGCCGTCCCAACGACCTTCCGTAGCACGCAGATGCCCGGGACGCGCGCACCGCGGCGCCCCTTCAGCGGGCGCCGGGTGGTCCTGGGCGTCACGGGGGGGATCGCGGCGTACAAGGCGGTGACCGTTGCCCGCGAGTTGACTCTCGCGGGCGCCGCCGTGGACGTGGTCCTGTCCCAGGGCGCGCTGGAGTTCGTGCGCCCCCTTACCTTCGAGGCGCTCACCGGGCGCCCCGCATTCTCCTCGCTCTACCCATCCGGCGACCCGCTTCTGCACATCCGCCTGGCGCGGGATGCGGACGCGGTCGTCATCGCCCCCGCGACGGCCAACCTGCTGGCCCGCGCGGCCGCCGGCATGGCCGACGACCTGCTGACGGCCACGCTGCTGGCCACGGAGGCGCCCGTCGTCGTGTGCCCGGCGATGAACGACCGGATGTACGCCCACCCCGCCACACAGGCCAACCTTCAGCGGCTCATCGAGTTCGGCTACCACGTCGCGGGCCCCGCCGTCGGGCCGCTGGCGTGGGGGGAGGGCGAGGGGCCGGGGCGCATGCTGGAGCCGGAAGAGATCCTGGCCCACGCCGGCCGCGCGCTGGAGGGCGTTACGCCGCTCGCCGGCCGCCGCGTGGTGGTGACCGCCGGCCCCACCCGCGAGGCCATCGACCCCGTGCGCTACATCGGCAACCGCTCGTCGGGGCGGATGGGGTACGAGATCGCGGCCGCCGCCTGGCGCCGCGGGGCGGAGGTCCTGCTCATCTCCGGCCCCTCCCACCTTGCCGTCCCCTTCGGCGTCCAGCTGCGGAAGATCGAGTCCGCGGAGGAGATGCGCGCGGCCGTGGCCGAAGCGCTCCCCGCCGCCGACGCACTGGTGATGGCCGCGGCGGTCGCGGACTTTCGCCCCGCCAATTCCGCGGAGCAGAAGATCAAGAAGGAAGCGGGCACCGTCCCCCAGATCGCCCTGGAGCCCACGGCGGACGTTCTGCGCGCCACGCGCGAGGTGCGGCGGGAGGGCTCCGTGATCGTCGGCTTCGCGCTGGAGACGACGGACGCGGTGGAGAACGGGCGGCGCAAGCTGGAGGGAAAGGGGCTGGACCTGCTGGTGGTGAACGACGCCACGGAGCCGGGCGCGGGGTTCGAGGTGGAGACCAACCGCGTGGTCCTTCTCCAGGGCGGCCAGCCGGACGAGGCGCTGCCGCTGATGAGCAAGGCAGAGGTCGCGGACCGCATCCTGGACCACGTGGAAGGCCTGCTCCCCGCCGCCGGGCCCGCCGCGTGAACGATCCCCGCGACCTGCTGCGCGCCTACCTGCGCCAGCGCCAGGAGCTGGGCGAGGAAGAGCTGGTCCTGGACCGCCTCTCCCCGTCCGAACTGCACGCGCTGCTCTCCAACACACCTGCGCCGCTCGCTGCCGCCGCCGCGCCGGCCATCGATCGATCCCGCCCCGCCGACCGCGCGCCCGCCGCGCCTCCGATGGATCGAGTTTCGGAGCACGCGCCGGCCGTGGAGCGAGCGTCCGCGGGGCTGGAGCGGGTGGATGCCGCGCCGCCGCCGCCGTTTCCCGGGGAGCCGGAAACCCACGTCCGGGCGGGCGCGCCGGTGCCCGGGACCACGGATGCGCCGCCGTCTCCCCGCGCCCCTGCTGCGTATGTGAGCGCGGAGGAAATTTCAAGTCTACCGGTGCTCGCCCAGGTTCGCGAGATTGCACTCGGATGTCCGCGGTGTGGACTGGCCAACACCCGCAAGCACGTGGTCTTTGGCGAGGGGCGAGAAACCGCGGACGTGATGGTGGTCGGCGAAGCGCCTGGGCAGGAAGAAGATAGAAGCGGGCGCCCGTTCGTGGGGCGCGCCGGCAAGTTGCTGGACCTTCTTCTACTCTCTTCCGGATTCTCGCGGGACGACGTATACATCTGCAACGTCCTTAAGTGCAGGCCGCCGCAGAACCGCAATCCGCAGCCTGACGAGGTGGACGCCTGCAGCCCGTATCTGCTGCGGCAGGTGGAGCTGGTGCAGCCGCGGGTGATTCTGGCGTTCGGCGCTTTTGCCGCGCAGACGCTGCTGGGGACGGACATTACCATCGGCAAGCTGCGGGGAAAGACGCACAAGTACAGAGGCGTGCCGCTGGTCCCCACGTACCACCCGGCCGCCTGTCTGCGCCACCCCGCCTGGGTGCGCAGCGTGTGGGAAGATCTGCAGCGGGCGCGGGACGTGCTGGACGCGGCCTGACGGTTTCCTGAACCCCAACGCTCGCCTTACATGCAGCTCCGCCGCGCGCCGGCGGGGTGCCTTTGCCGTCTCTAGCAGTACCGAATTTCGTCGATGGCTACCGTAACCCCGTTCGTTCCCAAGGCCGCGCCCGACGCGTTTTCCGAGCGCAGCGCCCCCTATTCCGCCGAGGCGGAGCTGGCAGTGCTGGGCGGCATGCTCATCGACGGCGACGCGCTTACGCGCGCCATCGAGGTGGTCGACGACACCATGTTCTACCGCGAGGGGAACCGCCGCGCCTTTCGCGCGATGCGGAAGATCTTCGAGCGGGGTGATGTCATCGACCCGGTTACGCTGGCGGAGGAGCTGCGCGGGGCGGGCGACCTGGAGGCGGTGGGCGGTCTGCAGTTCATCGCGTCGGTGCTGGACGCGGTGCCCACGGCGGCCAACATCGAGTACCACGCCAGGATCGTCCGCGAAAAGGCGGTGCTGCGCCGGCTGATCGAGGCGTCCACCATCACCATCCAGGAGACGTACGCGCACCAGGGCGACATCGACGAGCTGCTGGACCAGGCCGAGAGCCGCATCTTTCAGATCGCCCAGACGCACGAGCGAAAGGGCTTCGTCTGGATCAAGGAGCTGCTGTGGCCGGCGATGGAGCGCATCGAGCTCCTCTCGCAGAACAGCTCCGCGGTCACGGGCGTGCCGACGGGCTTCTACGACCTGGACGAGATGACGGCCGGATTTCAAAAAGGTGACTTAATTATCGTTGCCGCAAGACCGTCAATGGGCAAAACAGCGTTCACTTTGAACATCGCACAACATGCCGCTATTGCGGAGAGCAAGTGCGTAGCGTTCTTCTCGCTGGAAATGAGCAAGGATTCGCTCGTCCAGCGTCTGCTTACGTCCGAGGCGCGTGTGGACGCCGGCCGCGTACGTACGGGCCGGCTTCGCGATGACGATTACCCGCGACTTGCACAGGCGGCGGGCCTGCTCAATACCGCGCCCATCTACATCGACGACACGCCGGGCATTTCGGTGCTGGAGATGCGGGCCAAGGCGCGCCGCCTGAAGTCTGATCGCGACGACCTGTCGATGATCATCGTCGACTACCTGCAGCTGATGACGGGCGGCTCGAAGACGGAAAACCGCCAGCAGGAAGTGTCGGAGATCTCCCGCGGTTTGAAGGCACTGGCCAAGGAGCTGGAAGTACCCGTGGTGGCGCTAAGCCAGTTGTCCCGCGCCGTCGAGTCGCGCCCCGACAAGCGCCCGATGATGTCGGACCTGCGTGAGTGCGTCACGGGTGACACGCTCGTCGTGCTGGCGGATGGACGCCGCGTGGCCATCCGGGAACTGGTGGGGACGACGCCGGACGTCCATACCGTCGACGAACATGGACGGCTTGAAACCGCTTCCACAGACATGGTGTGGTCGGTGGGTCGGAAGCCCGTGTTCCGGGTTCGGCTGGCGAGCGGGCGCCAGGTCCGCGCGACGGCGGAGCACCGGCTCCGTGGCCCGGAGGGGTGGGTGTACGTGTCGGAGATCGTGCCAGGTGACCGCCTGGCGCTGGCCCGGCGCATCCCGGAGCCCGCGGAGCCGCTGGAGTGGCCTGATCTGCGGGTCGCGCTGCTGGGCCACCTGGTCGGTGACGGCAGCTATCTCAGCGGCCAGCCGATGCGGTACACGACGGCATCCGAGGAGAACAGCGCGATCGTCTCCGAGGCGGCGCGAACCGAGTTCGGCATGCAGGTGAACCGACATGCGGGCAAGGGCAACTGGCACCAACTGGTGCTGAGCGGAAACGGCGACCGCTGGCATCCCGCCGGGGTGAATCTCTGGCTGCGCGAGCTGGGAATCTTTGGCCAGCGCTCGCACCAGAAGCGGCTTCCGTCCGACGTCTTCCGGTTTTCCGACCGCCAGGTCGCGCTGCTGCTGCGCCACCTGTGGGCAACGGACGGAACGGTGCACGCGCGTAGGCCGGGAAGCCGCGGATCATCCAGCATCTTCTTCTCCACCTGCAGCCGAACGCTCGCGGACGACGTGGCAGCCCTGCTGCTGCGGCTCGGTATCATCGCGCGGATCCGCGAGCAGGAGCAGAAGCTCGGGAAGCCGGTCTTTACCGTCTCGGTTTCAGGCGCCGGGGACCAGCGCAGGTTTGCGGACGTCGTCGGTGGATTCGGCCCACGCGCGCCGCAAGTCGAGCGGCTGAAGAAGGTTCTGGCGGGAAAGCGCGCCAACACGAACGTCGATACGCTGCCGCGTGAGGTGTTCGGCAGGGTGAGGGAGCGGATGGGGGAGCGGGGCGTGACCCAGCGCGAGATGGCGGCGGCACGGGGTACTTCTTACGGCGGCACCTCGCACTTCCGCTTTGCTCCATCACGCGCGGTGGTGGCGGAGTACGCGACGCTGCTGGAGGACGATGGGCTGCGGGAGTGGGCGGAGAGCGATCTGTTCTGGGACCGGGTGGTGGCGGTGGTGCCGGAGGGGGAAGAGGAAGTGTTCGACCTGACGGTGCCGGGAACGGCGTGCTGGCTGGCGGACGGAATCGTGAGCCATAACTCCGGCGCAATTGAGCAGGACGCAGACGTCATCATGTTCCTGTACCGGCCGGAATACTATTACGGGCCGACGGATAAGGATGGGAACAGTCTCGAGGGCGTGGCGGAGGTGGTGATCGGCAAGCAGCGTAACGGCGCCACGGGCACCGTGCGCATGCAGTTCATCAAGGAGTTCACGCGCTTCGAGAACTTTACGCGCAGGGCTGACGAGGGCGGCGGGTACGGCGGATGAAGACGGGCGGCTGAGGAGCATGGCAAAGACGCGTACCGCGTTCTTTTGCCGCGAATGCGGCAATGAGACGGCTCGGTGGCAGGGGCAGTGCCCGGCCTGCCACGAATGGAACACGCTGGTGGAAGAGCCCGCCGCGCCCAAGCGCGCGAAGGCCGCCGCCGGCGTGTCGGCGTCCGCGCGCGGCGGCTACGGCCCCGTGGCCGCGCCCGTGCGCCTGCGCGACGTGGAAGGCGCGGAGGCGCCGCGCTGGGCCACGGGGCTGGCGGAGTTCGACTTCGTCCTGGGCGGCGGGATCGTCCCTGGGTCCGTGGTGCTGGTGGGCGGCGAGCCGGGGATCGGCAAGTCGACCATTCTATTGCAGGTCGCCGGGCGGCTGGAGGGGGCGTCGAAGCGGACGCTGTACGTTTCCGGCGAGGAGTCTGCGCACCAGGTAAAGCTGCGGGCGGACCGGCTGGAGGAGGCGGCGGGATCGGTGACGCTGCTGGCGGAAACGGAGCTGGACTCCATCCTCCTTCGCGCGGCGGAGCTGGCGCCGCAGGTGCTGCTGATCGACAGCATCCAGACGGTCTACACGCCGGAGCTGGAGGGTGCGCCGGGGAACGTGGGGCAGGTGCGCGAGTGCGCGGCGCGGCTGCAGCGCTTCGCCAAGCAGACGGGGACGGCGGTGTTCCTGGTGGGCCACGTGACCAAGGGCGGCGGCATCGCGGGCCCCAAGACGCTGGAGCACATCGTCGACACGGTGCTGTACTTCGAGTCTGCGGGCGGGCTGGACAACCGGGTGCTGCGCGCCACCAAGAACCGCTTTGGCGGGGTGGACGAGATCGGCGTGTTCCGCATGACGGCGGCGGGGCTGGCGCCGGTGGGCAACCCGTCGGAGCTGTTCCTGGGCGAGCGCCACGGCGGCGCGTCCGGCTCGGCGGTGGTGGCGACGATGGAGGGGACGCGGCCGCTGCTGGTGGAGGTGCAGGCGCTGGCGGCAAAAGCCTCGTACGGCGCGCCGCAGCGGGTGAGCACGGGGCTGGACCACAAGCGGCTGGCGCTGCTGCTGGCGGTGCTGGAAAAGCGCGCGGGGCTGGCGTTCGGCGCGCTGGACGTGTTCCTGAACGTGGTGGGAGGGCTGCGGCTGGCGGAGACGGCGGGGGACGTGGCGGTGGCGGTGGCGCTGGCCTCCAGCGTGTTCGACCGCCCCGCGCCGTCGGACGCGGTGTTCATCGGCGAACTGGGGCTGGGGGGCGAGATCCGGCCGGTGGGGCAGGTGGAGCGGCGGCTGGCGGAGGCGGCGCGGATGGGCTTCAAGACGGCCTACCTCTCGCCCCGCGCGGTGCCCAAGACGCTGCCGCCCGGGATCCGCGCGGTGGCGGCTGAAGACGTGCGCGCCCTTGTCGGCCTCATCTTTGGCTGAGGGCGGCCGCGCGGCGGCCGTGATCGTCGCGGGCGGCGCGGGGACGCGCCTGGGCGGGGCCGTGCGCAAACAGTACCTGTCGATCGGCGGCGAGCCCGTGCTGCTGCGCGCCATCCGCCCCTTTCTGCAGCACCCCCGCATCTCCGCCGTCGTCGTCGTGCTGCCGCCGGACGACGTGGCGCATCCGCCCGCCTGGCTGGCCGACCTGCCGGTCCGCATCGTCGCGGGCGGGGCGGAGCGGGGCGACTCAGTACGCAACGGCCTGCGCGCCACGCCCGACGCCGCCGCGTTGGTGCTGATCCACGACGGCGCGCGGCCGTTCGTATCCATCGACATCATCGACCGCGTGCTGGACGGGTGCGCGGACGGCGGCGCCATCGCGGCGGTGCCGGTGACGGACACCATCCAGCAGGTGAACGCGGCCGGCGTCATCCTCCACACGCCCGATCGCTCCACGCTCTGGCAGGCGCAGACGCCGCAGGGCTTTCCGCGCGCCGGCATTCTCGACGCCTATCAGCGGGCGGCGGAGGAGGGGATCGCGGGGACGGACGACGCGGGCCTTTACGCGCGCTACATCGGTCCCGTGCGTGTCGTCGTGGGAGCGTACGACAACCTCAAGGTCACCCGTCCTGATGACCTGCCGATCGCCGAGCTGATTGCGGCGAGATCATCGTCATCCCCGTAGATCCCTGTTCCCGCGGGCTTCACAAAAGAATGTCTCACGCAGAGTTACCAGAGTTAGCAGAGGAGCCAGTACTCTGCTAACTCTGGTAACTCTGCGTGAGGAAAATCTTTTCAAAGTTGTCCGACGGATGGGAACCAGCGGAAGCGCCACGAACAAACTCCGTTAACTCCGTTGACTCCGTGTGAGGCTAATCTTTTCTTCAGGTAATCGGTTGGCGGCCGGATGCGCGGGTGTGTAGATTGCGCCGGTCCGTTGGGAAGCGAACCAGAGCCTCGCACGACTCGCGATGGGACCGGAGATGAGCCAGCAGTCGGCCCCCGAAACGCCGGCGACCACCACGTTCAACATCCTGTTCGTCTGCACGGGCAACACCTGCCGCTCGCCGCTGGCGGAAGGGATCGCCCGTGACGAGGTGGCCAGGCGTGGATGGAAGCACGTGAGCGTGGCGTCCGCCGGCGTGGCCGCGCGCCCGGGCGGCGGGGCGTCGGAGCACTCGGTGACGGTGGCGCGGCGGCACGGCATCGACCTGGCGCAGCACCGCAGCCAGCCGCTTACGCGTGACCTGGTGAGCTGGGCCGACCTGGTGCTGGCCATGGGCCCGTCGCACCTGGATGGCGTGTGGCGCCTTGGGGGCGCGGAAAAGGCGCTCACGCTGGGCGACTTTGCCAGCGGCGCGGAGGACGGCTACTCCATCCGCGACCCGTTCGGCGGGCCGGAGGCGGTGTACGAGGACACCTACCACGAGCTGCACCGCCTGATCGGGCAGGCGCTGGACCGGCTGGCCCCCATCCTCCATCCGTGAACCCCGCCCCAACGGCCGCCACGCGGCTGTTCGCCCTGCTGGGCGATCCCGTCTCGCACTCCCTTTCTCCCCGATTCCAGAACGCCGCCCTCCGCGCCCTCGGGCTGGACGCGGTCTACGTGGCGCTGCGCTGCTCCGCGGACGACCTGCCGGGACTGCTGCGCGGCATCGCGCGCGCCGGCGGCGGCGGAAACGTGACGGTGCCGCACAAGGCCGTCGCCGCGGCCACCGTCGATCACGCCAGCGACGCCGTGGTGCGCACGGGGGCGTGCAACGCGTTCTGGCTGGAAGGCGGCGCGATCCACGGCGACAACACCGACGTCGCCGGCGTGCGGGAGGCGGTTCGCGCGCTGCTGGGCCGCGATCCGGCGGGCGCGCGTGTGCTGCTGCTGGGCGCGGGCGGCGCGGCCAGCGCGGCGGTGTGCGCGCTGGCGGATGCGGGTGTGGAGCGGATCGTCCTCCTCAACCGCACGGCGGAGCGGGCCGAGGCGCTGGCGGAGCGGTTCCGCGCGCCCGGCGTGCGCATCGACGTCGCGGCTTCGGTGGATGCGCTCGCGGACGACCGCTTCGACCTCGCCATCAACAGCACCTCGCTGGGCCTCAAGCCCGCCGATCCGCTTCCGCTGCATGCGGACGCGCCCGGCCCGGAGATCGGCGCGGCGCTGGACCTGGTGTACGCGGCGGGCGAGACGCGCTGGGTGCACGCCATGCGCGCCCGCGGCCTTCCCGCCGCCGACGGCAAGGAGATGCTGATCCAGCAGGGCGCCGCCGCCTTTCGCCGCTGGTGGGGGATGGAGCCGCCCCTGGACGTGATGCGCGCGGCGATGAAGTAACGGTCTGTCCCCTGAGATTCCCACTCGTTCCGCGAGTGAACCGAACCACCGCTCCCTCATTCCACGATGCGCAAAGTCCTGGTGATCGGGTCCAGCGGGGCGGGAAAGTCGGTATTCGCGGCGCGGCTGGCGGAGCGGACGGGGCTGCCCCTCATTCACCTGGACGCCATCTACTGGAAGCCCGGGTGGGTCAAGACACCCAAGGACGAATGGGCGCGGACGGTGGACCGCCTGCTCGCGCGCGATCGGTGGGTGATGGACGGCAACTACGCGGGCACGCTGGGCCAGCGCCTGGCGGCCTGCGACACGGTGGTGTTCCTGGACCTGCCGCGCGCCGTCTGCCTGTGGCGCGCGGTGAAGCGGCGCATCGTCCATCATCGCACGGCACGGCCGGACGTGGCGCCGGGGTGCAGCGAGCGGCTGACGTGGGAGTTCATCCGCTGGATCTGGGCGTACCCGCGCACGCAGCGGCCCCGCGTCCTGGCAAGTCTGGCGGCGCTGCGGCCGGACCAGCGGGCAGTGGTGCTGCGCTCCGACGCCGAGATCGACGATTTTCTGCGCTCCATCCCCCCGCGTCCAGCCGCCGGCGGTCGCGTTCGGATTCTCGATCCAGCCGCTGGCCCGCGCCGGGATACCAGGATGACACGCTACCTGCTCCTCCCCTACGTTCGCTCCGCACTGAATCGCGGCGGTTCGGTCGAGCAGTTTCTGGGCGGCTTCCAGCACGACGGGGAGCCGGCGATTCGCTGGATCGCGTTGCGCCAGGAAGAAGATGCGGTCGTCCTGTCCGTTTACGAGGCGTACGATGAGGGCGGCGAAGACTGGCTGGACGTCTACGCGTTTCAGCCGGTCGGCGATTCTGACGAGTTTGGACTGGCCGCCGAACACCACCTGTCCACGGTGGACGAGGCGATCGCGTTTGCCGTGGAGCGGTATGGCGCATCTCCCGATCGCTTCGTTAACGGCTCGATGGTCCAGGATGAATACCGCGATTATCTGAGTCGTCGCCACGGTTGACGCGCCCGGTCCACGTACGCCACGGGAGCGTTGCCCACGCGGGCGGCGCTCTTTTTCTATCCGCACGACAGGCGTTTTTTCGACGTGGAACATGTGAGAATCAGGACTGGTACGACCCGCCCATTCGATCGCGGAACGTGGCGGGGTGGCTGCCCCGCATTCCCGCCGCGGGCGGCCGCCGGCCCGCGGCACATCCCATCGCCTCCGTTCCTGGAGAGCCCATGAAGACAGCATCGTTGGTGGCAGTGACGCTCGTGTGTGCGGCGTTCTCGGCGGGTCCCGCGGCCGCGCAGCTGGGGCTGGGTACGCCCTCCGTCCAGTCGGACACGCGCGGTCTGGGAATCGGGATGCAGATCAACCGCATCGGACTGGAGACGGGCGGATCCCCCCGCCTGCCGGGCGCGGGGCTGGGCCTTACGCTCAGCTATGGGATGACGGACAACCTCTCGCTCTTTGGCCGCGCGACTACCGGGTATCGCACGTCGCAGTTCGACCTTGGCGCGCGCTACCGCTTCGCGAGCCCTTCCTCGGCGCTGCGGCCGTACGTGGAGGCCGGGGTCACCCGCCTGGGCGGGATCCTCGCGGCACCGGGGATCGGAGGGTCACCGCCGCCCCCGCGTTCGTGGGGACTGGGGGTGACGGTGGGCGCGGGCGTGGAGTACCACGTAAGCCCGCGTTTCGCGGTTGACCTGGGGGTGCTGCACACGCAGGGACGGATGGTCACGCCCGCGCTTCCGGACGGGCCCCACTTTCGGGAAAAGTTCCTGTCCAACCGGATGCAGATGGGTTTTACCTGGCGTCCGTAACGCCCGGGTGACGAGGGAAGGAACGGAGCCGGACCCCATCGCGGGTCCGGCTCCTTTTCATGGTGGCAATCCGGGGCCCGCAGCCATCATGGCTATTCCCCGGCGGCCGTGGCACCTATGTTGGGACTGAAAGGTGCAGGGTACCGGCATGGGCGGCGCCGCGGCGCGCCCATTTGTTTTGCATTCACGGCTACAATCAGGGGAAGCATGGCACGCAAACCGAATTACGGCTTTGAAAAGCGACAGAAGGAAATCGAGAAGCAGAAGAAGAAGGAAGAAAAGGCCGCCAAGAAGGAGCAGCGGAAGGCCGAAGCCGCCGCCGGCGAGGGCGAAATCCTTCAGGGCGACGAGGACCTTGAGGGTTCCGACGACGACGGGGACGAGGAATGAGCTTTTCTGCGTGCGGAGTACGCCCGTGAGCACGAGCGCACCGGCGCTGGCCAACGGGCTGGACCCCGCCCTGCGCGCGCGGCTGGCCGAGCTTACCGAAGAGGGGTGGGAGCTGTGGCGCCAGTTCGACGTGGAGGTGCGGCAGAACGACTGGCATCCGTTCGTCCCCGCCGACTACGAGCGCGTGCTGCAGACGCTGCTGGAGCTGCGCGCCCCCGGGCTGCGGTTTCTGGAGTGGGGATCGGCCATGGGCGTGATCGCCATCATGGCGGACCTGCTGGGGTTCGAGGCGTACGGGATCGAGCTGGATCCGCAGCTGGTGGAGATGGCCAGGGGGCTGGCGGAGCGGTACGGGTCCAACGCGCGCTTCGTGGCGGGGAGCTTTGTGCCGTCCGGCTACCGCTGGAAGTCGCGCACGGGTGACGACCGCATCGGCACCATCGGCTACGGGCAGTCGGGGTACCCGGAGCTGCGGCATCCGCTGGAGGACTTCGACATCGTCTACGCCTATCCCTGGAGCGGCGAGGAGCCGATGATGCTGGACCTGATGCGCTCCTACGGCGCCAGCGACGCGCGGATGGTGCTGCACGGAGGTCCGCAGGGCGCGCGCGTGTACCGCGGCGGCAAGCTGCTGGGCTGAGCCTTCTTTCCTCCTTCACATCTGCACCCCTCGCTGGCGTGAAGACTGCATCGGGACGCGGCCCCGAATTGCATCCCATGCAGAAGGAGGCACGATGAGCTTCAACGATCCCATCGACGGAACGAATGCCGGCGGGTCCGGCGGATCGGCCGGCTCCACGGGTGGTTCGACGGGCGGATTGGGTGGCGGGACGACCGGCGGCTCGACGGGCGGGCCGGGCGGTGGGACGACGGGCGGCGACCTCGGCGGATCGACCGGTGGACTGGGCGGATCGACGGGCGGGAGCACGGGCGGATACGGCGGTTCCACGGGCGGCTCCGGCGGGCTCGGTGGTGGGACGACGGGCGGGGGCACGGGCGGATACGGCGGCTCCACGGGCGGCGCGGGGACGAGCGCCGGGGATGCGGGCGGCCTCGGCGGCTCAACCGGCGGACTGTGGGGATCGACGGGCGGATACGGCGGCTCCACGGGCGGCTCCGGCGGGCTCGGCGGTGGGCCGACGGGCGGGGGCACGGGAGGATACGGCGGTTCCACGGGCGGTGCGGGGACGAGCGGCGGGGATGCGGGCGGCCTCGGCGGCTCAACCGGCGGACCGGGCGGTGGGACGACGGGCGGGAGCACCGGTGGCTACGGCGGATCGACCGGTGGACTGGGCGGATCGTCGGGGCTGGGCGACGGGTCGCCGGGGGTGGGGTCGACCGGTGGGACGGGAGAGGTAGGCGGGGCGGGGGATGACTTTGACCTGCACGAGCCCACGTACCGCCGTCACTACACCACGGTGGGCACCGAGACGGCCGGCGGCACGGGATCGTACGAGGAGGCGCGCACCGGCTACGTGGCGGGGCACACCGCCGCGTCCAATCCCGTCTACGCCGACCGCTCGTACGAGGAGGTGGAGGTAGACATCGAGCGCAACGTGGGCACGGAGCGCTTTGGGAAGGTGCGCGAGTTCGCGCGGCACTCGTTTGAGTGGAAGCGCGTGCTGGCCGGCGTGGCGCTGGTGGCGGGTGGCTACTGGGCCAGCAAGAAGCTGTTCAGCGCCGTGAGCGAGCTGAACGACGAGGACGAGCGGGACTGCCGCACGTACTACGAGACGCACCCCATGCGTTCCGCGGGCGTGCCGTACAGCCAGGCTCGCACCGTCTACGTGCTTGGGTACGCCGCCGGCCGCAACCCGGACTACGCCGGCCGCGGCTATGACGACGTGGAGCCGGACCTGCGCACCGGCTACAGCGGCCGGGGCACGGGGAGCTACGACGCCCTGCGCGAGTTTGGCCGCCGCGGCTATGAGCGCAGCAGCACGCGCGGCACCGGAGTGGGCACCGGGACCGGATCGACCGGAACGGGCACCGGATTCGGAACCGGAGGCGTCTGACGCACGCCGGCGCTCCCGGAGCGGGCCAGCGACGGCCCGCTCCGGGAGTTCGCGTTCCATCCTCCATCCACAGCCGTCGTCAGCCCGCTGCGGGCACCGCTTGCGCATCGGCGCGCGCTCGCGGAGCTTGGAGCCGTTCGGCGTACGTTCACCCGTCCCACGAGCAACCGCGATGCGTCGCTTTCTGATCCTGCTTTGCGTGCTGGCCACCGCCGGCTGCGCCGCGTCGGTCCCGCCCGCCATCGCGCCGGAGTCCATCACCTTTGCGCCCGCGCTGCAGGTGGACCTGTCGGCCATGGAGCGCACGCCCACCGGCGTGTATTACCGCGACCTGGTGGTGGGGCAGGGGCCGCCGGTGCGGCGCGGGTACCGGGTGGCGGTTCACTTTGCCGGGTTTTTGCCCGACGGAACGCAGTTCGAGAACATGTCGGCGCCCCAGCCGCCCGTGGAGTTCGAGCTGGGCGCCGGAACGGTCATCCGCGGCTGGGAGAGCGGGTTGATCGGAATGCGTTCGGGCGGACAGCGGCAGCTCGTCGTTCCTGCGTCGCAGGGCTACGGCAGCCGCCAGGTGGGCCGGGTGCCACCCAACGCCACCCTGGTGTTCGTCATCAAGCTGGTTTCTGCCCGCTGACGCGCCGCGAGCTTGCGCATCGGCGCGCGCTGGCGGAGCTTGGAAGCGGTTCCACACACGTCCACCCCTCCCGCGAGCTACCGTGATGCACCGCCTTCTTCCCCTGCTGTTCGTGCTGTTGAGCGGCGCCTGCGCCACCGCCGCCGCTCCGCCTGTGCTTCCGCTCGAGGCCATTACCTTTGCCCCGAGCCTGCAGGTGGACCTGGACTCGATGGAGCAGCTTACCACCGGCGTGTACATCCGCGACCTCAGGGAGGGTGACGGGCCGCTGGTGCGATACGGGCGGCGCGTGGCCGTGCACTACACGGGATACCTTTCGGACGGCACGCAGATCGAGCAGCTGGCCCCCTCCAGCCCCCCGGCGCAGTTCACGGTGGGCGAACGGGCGGTCATCCGCGGCTGGGAAGAGGGGATCATCGGGATGCGCCCGGGAGGCGAGCGGCAGATCGTGATCCCGCCTTCGAAAGGCTACGGCGCGCGCCAGGTGGGCCGGGTGCCGCCCAACTCCACCCTCGTCTTCGTCATCAGGATGGTCTGGGTGCGCTAAGCCGACGGACGCGCCGCTCACGCTGGCCGATGTCGTTCTACTATCAGGCGCGGCGGGTTCGCGACCCAGGGCACCCGCCCTGGCTGCGCTTGAGCGCACTGCGCGCCTGCGTTCGCTCGTTCTGCGTGCTCACCGGCGGCAGCTATGCCCGCGTCAGCGCGCACCTGGGCATCGACTTCCTCTACGAGCCCGGGCGCCAGCCGCCCGACGACGCGTTCCTGCGGCGCACGCTGGACCAGGTGGAGCGCGAGCGCAACCGGTCGCTGGACCGGTTGCGTGCGGTTGAGAAGAAGCGTGCCCTCGCCAAGGCCCGCGGCAACCGCCAGCTCTCCACCGCCGACCGCACCGCGCTGCGCGAGCTGGGCGGCGACATCGGCTGATCCGGCCCGAATCCCCGGAGAAGGCCAACGCATCACGCTGGACAATTCCGCGAGATCATCCCGGTTGGGGCGCGCGGGCGGGTGGAATGCCGCACACGCGCCGCCGCCGAGTCCGGTCCAGGAGCGAATGATGAAATCGCCGCTGGAACTTCGCGAAATCCGCCTTCGCGGATTGTAGCCGAGGCTGCCGCGCGCGTCGACACACAAACGATTGGCCGAACGCGTCCGGTAGCGGACGCGCAGGTGCCTGGAGCGCCGCACACGGCAGGGCCGCCGTGTCCGCGAAGGCGGACAGCGTGCCGTCGTTGCCGCGATTTGAATCGCTCCAGCCAAGGCCGGCCGAAGCATGCCGGCTGCGGACGCGCAGACGCTTGGAACGCCGCACACGGCCCGGCCGCCGAGTCCGCGCAGGCGGACTTTGTGTAGTGGTTGCCGCGAATTGATTCGCCCGTGGCCAAAGGGGATCGAAACGAGGTGTACTTGGCCCCAGGCAGGCATCTCCGGACGACCGACCTGCTCGTTCGTCCGCTCACGCGGCGGCCCCCTTTCGGATGGTGACTACTTTGTCCCATTTTACGGGCGTCGGATTCGCATTTGCGTGAGGGACGCGCATTTCGTTCATCGATCAGACATCAAAGCACCGCGCGACGATGCCCTACCTGAGAGACGTGTTTCGAGACGTGGGCGACGGCGCCCTGGACCTGGTGTTCGCGCCCGTCTGCGTTTCGTGCGACCGCCCCATACCCACCACGGAAAAGGACCGGCTGGTCTGCCGCCTGTGCTGGGTAAAGTGCCGCACGCTGCCGCACCCGCGCTGCGAGCGCTGCTGGGCGCCCGTGCCCGCCAACGAGGACCCGCGCCCCAAGTGCCGCACCTGCGGCGACTGGCCCCAGGGGGTGCGGGCCATCCGCTCCGCGTTCCTGATGGGCGACGAGACCAGGGCCATCGTCCACGCGCTCAAGTACCGCGGCGGGGAGGGCGCGGCCGACCCCATGGCGCAGCGGATGGCGGAGATGTCATGGCCCCGCGACGTGGACGACGAGGTGCAGACCGTGGTGCCGGTGCCCACCAGCAAGGCCCGGCTGCGGGAGCGCGGCTACAACCAGGCGGCGCTGCTGGGGGCCGCGTTCGCAAAGAAGATGGGGTGGAAGACGGCGCCCGACGTTCTGGTGCGTACCCGGCAGAGCAAGACGCAAACGGCCTTGCATCCGGGCGAGCGCCGGGCTAACGTAGCGCGCGCTTTTTCCGTCCCGGCAGAGCAGGTGGAGCGGGTGCAGGGAGAGCACGTGATGCTGGTGGACGACGTGTGGACCACCGGCGCCACGGCCCTTGCATGCTCCCAGGCGCTGCTGGAGGCGGGGGCGCGGGTGGTGAGCGTGGCCACCTTTGCCCGCGTCATCCCGGAGCTGGAGCGCCAGGCCTGAGGGGCCCGGCGCTCCGTCGTCCTTTTTCTTGCAGCCTTTCTGACCGAGAGACCATGCCCATTCGCGTCGCCATCAACGGGTTCGGCCGCATTGGCCGCAACGTTCTGCGGGCCGCCAAGAAGGCCGGAGCCACCGACATCGACTTCGTGGCCGTCAACGACCTTACCGACACGAAGACGCTGGCCCACCTGCTCAAGTACGATTCCGTGCACGGCATTTACCCCGGCACCGTCGAAGCGCGCGAGAACAGCCTGGTGGTGGACGGCGACGAGGTAAAGGTGTTCGCCGAGAAGGACCCCGCCGCGCTTCCCTGGCGCGACCTGGGCGTGGACATCGTCATCGAGAGCACCGGCCGCTTTACCAACAAGGCCGACGCCGAAAAGCACATCCAGGCCGGCGCCAAAAAGGTCATCATCAGCGCCCCCGCCAAGAACGAGGACATCACCATCGTCCTGGGCGTCAACGAGGACAAGTACGATCCGGCCAACCACCACGTCGTCTCCAACGCCAGCTGCACCACCAACTGCCTGGCGCCGGTGGTCAAGGTGCTGCTGGACGAGTTCGGCTTCAAGCGCGGGCTGATGACCACGGTGCACGCGTACACCAACGACCAGAACATCCTGGACCTGCCCCACAAGGACCTGCGCCGCGCCCGCGCCGCGGGGATGTCCATCATCCCCACCACCACCGGCGCCGCCAAGGCCACCTCGCTGGTGATCCCCGAGGTCAAGGGCAAGATCGACGGCGTGGCGTTCCGCGTCCCCACGCCGGACGTGTCCGTCGTCGACCTTACCGCGGAGCTGGAGAAGGACGTAACGGCGCAGCAGGTGAACGACGCCCTGCGTGCCGCGTCCCAGGGGCGGATGAAGGGGATCCTGGGCTACGAAGAGACGGAGCTGGTTTCCATCGACTACACGGGGAATCCCAACTCCTCCATCGTCGACGCGCCGTCCACCAGCGTGCTGGACGGGCTGGTGAAGGTGATCGCCTGGTACGACAACGAGTGGGGCTACAGCTGCCGCTGCGTCGACCTGGCCCGCTTCATGGGCGAGCGGCTGTGAGCGGCAGAAAGAAGACGGTCGCGGATCTCACCGAAGCCGAGATCCGCGGCCGGCGCGTCCTGGTGCGCGTGGACTACAACGTCCCCCTGGACGACGACGGCCGCATCACCGACGACACGCGCATCACCACCACGCTGCCCACGCTGGACGCGCTGCTGCAGCAGGGCGCCCGCGTGATCCTGCTGGCCCACTTCGGCCGGCCCAAGGGCAAACCGGTGCCGGAGATGTCGCTCAAGCCGGTCGCCGACCGCCTGCGCGAGCTGCTGGAGGGGCGCCGGGTAGAGTTCGTGGACGACACCGTGGGCCACGCCGCGCGCCACGCCGTCGGCACCATGTACGACGGCGACGTGCTGCTGCTGGAGAACACCCGCTTTCTTCCCGGCGAAGAGAAGAACGATTCCGCGCTGGCGGAGGAGATGGCCGCGCTGGGCGACGTGTTCGTGAACGACGCGTTCGGCGCGGCGCACCGGGCGCATTCGTCCACCGCCGGCGTGGCGACCATCATGCGCGGGCAGGGCAAGCCGGTGGTCGCCGGGCTGCTGATGGACCGCGAGCTCCAGTACCTGGGAGGCGCGCTGGACGAGCCCAGGCGCCCGTTCGTGGCCATCCTGGGCGGCTCCAAGATCAGCGGCAAGATCGACGTCATCCGCAGCCTGCTGCCCAAAGTCGACCGGCTGCTGATCGGCGGGGCGATGGCGAACACCTTCTTCAAGGCGATGGGGCTGGCGACGGGCACGTCGCTGGTGGAGGACGACCGGCTGGACATGGCGCGCGAGCTTCAGTCCACCTCCGGCGACAAGCTGGTGCTGCCGGTGGATGCCATTGTCGCGGAGAAGATGGAAGCCGGGCAGCCGGTGCAGACGGTGGATCGTGAGGCGATCCCCGCCGACCGGATGGTCCTGGACGTGGGCCCGCGCACGGTGGAAGAGTACCGTCGGGTTCTGTCGGACGCCGGGACCGTGCTGTGGAACGGGCCGATGGGCGTCTTCGAGGTCCCGGAGTTCGCCGCGGGAACGAAGGGCGTGGCCGAGGCCGTGGCGGAGGCGACGGACCGCGGCGCCACGACCATCATCGGCGGCGGCGACTCGGCCGCGGCGGTGGGCGAGCTGGGGCTGGAGTCGCGGATGTCGCACGTTTCCACCGGCGGCGGCGCTTCGCTGGAGTTCCTTGAAGGCAAGGAGCTTCCCGGCGTGGCCGCGCTGCAGGACGCCCCGTGAGCGCGCCGCGCAGGCCGGTGCTGGCCGGCAACTGGAAGATGAACCACGGGCCGTCCGAGACGGTCCGGTTCTTCGCCGACTTTCTGGCGATGCACGAACCGGCGGACGACCGCACCGTCGTCTTCTTTCCCCCCGCCATCTCCTTTGCCGCGGCCAAGGAAGCCACGCAGGGGCGGCCGGACGTGCGCCTGGGCGTGCAGAACGTCTACTGGGAGGCCAGCGGCGCGTTCACGGGCGAGCTTTCCGTTGGCATGGCCAGGGACGCGGGGGCGGAGCTGGTGCTGATCGGTCACAGCGAGCGCCGCCACGTCTTTGGCGAAACGTCGGCGGAGACGGCGAAGAAGGTGCGCGCGGTGCTGGCGGGCGGGCTGACGCCGGTTCTCTGCGTGGGCGAAACGCTGGACGAGCGCCAGGCGGACCGCGCCGAGGCGGTGGTGGCCGAGCAGCTGGAGCCGGTGCTGGCGATCCTTTCCGCGGACGAGGTGGCGGAGCTGGTGGTGGCGTACGAGCCGGTGTGGGCGATCGGCACCGGGGTAACGGCCACGCCGCAGGACGCCGCGGCGATGCACGCGGCCGTTCGGGCGCGCTTGGCGCAGGCGTTCGGCCAGGAGGCGGCGGACGCGGTGCCGGTGCTGTACGGCGGAAGCGTAAAGCCGGACAACGCGGCGGAGCTGATGTCGCAGCCCGGCGTGGACGGCGTTCTGGTGGGCGGAGCCAGCCTGGACGCGCAGGGTTTTGCCGGGATTTGCCGGGCGGCGGGTTGACCCGCCCGGCGTTCTGGCCTAAGTTTGTTGTTTCCCCGCACATGCCGCCTTTTTCCCGGGCCTGCCCGTGTTTACGTTTCTGCTGATCCTGCTGATCCTCGACGCGCTGATCCTGATTCCCGTGGTCCTGCTGCAGGCCGGGAAGGGCGGCGGTCTTGCCGCCATGGGCGGCGGCGCCGGCACCGACACGCTGTTCGGCGGCCGCCACGCCACCACGCTGCTCACCAAGCTGAGCTGGTACTGTGGCGGCGCGTTCCTGCTGCTGGCGTTCACGCTCTCCATCCTGTCGTCGCGCCCGCAGGGCTCCGACAGCATCCTGCAGCGCGAGTTCCAGCGCGGCGGCCGTCCGGCGGCGCCCGCGGCCCCCGCCAAGGGTGGCGCGCAGGCCCCGGCCACGGGCACGGCCCCCGCGACCGGCGCCGCGCCGGCTCCGGCGGGTGGCACCACGGCCCCCATCGGCGGCACGCCGGCGCCCACGACCGGCACCGGCACCGCCCCCATCGGCGGGACGGCTCCGGCCGCGCCGGCGACTCCGGCACCGGCCACTCCGGCTCCGGCGCAGCCGTAACGCTCGAGCACCCGGCACACACTCCGGCCCCCTTCCGATCACCGGGAGGGGGCCGGTTTGCGTTGGATGGATTCCGACGATGCGATTCACGCTGGCGGTACGCGCCGTGTTCGAGCGCGATGTGCCGTGGATCTCGCATCCAGAGGCCGGGATCGGCAGGGGGCCATCCGCGTTTTTTCGGAGAGGCATGCGGCAGCCCCGTCCCTCACGGGAGCACTCGACGCCCTGACGTTCGGATCACCTGATGCGCGTCTTTTACGGGGCTGGACGAAGCGCGGCGGCATCGGCCTCGTCACGCAGCCTGGTAGCTCCTCGCGCGGAATCAGGCTCAGCGGCGGGGCCAGCAGGAAAGACGCGCATCGGGTGGGATGCGTGGCCGGCGCGGTGCCGGGCACGCGGATCATCCCCCATCCGCAACAGAGAGCCGGTCCACGCGGAGCGCGGAGACACTGGATCTCCGCCTCCGTGCCCTCCGCGCCTCCGCGTGACACCTGCGGTTCTTCCGGATGCAGTATTCCCGTGTCGAGCGCATCGCCATGCCACGGAGCGGCCAACGCGGCCGCTCTCACGACGCAGGGGGGATTGCCCGGCTCGGGAAACGAACGCGGGAGCCTGCGGATGTGCGGAAAGATGGGCTTGTGAGGCGCGGGGAAGACCTTACGATGCAGGAACATGCGGCGTGAAACCGGCACCTGGCCGAGCCGGATCTATTGCGTACTCCTCGCGCCGGAATGGAACTTGCTCCGCGCCCCGGCAACCGCCCCGGCGCGCAACCGCCCTGGGCGCCACCCCAGCAACCTCGGAGAGAGCGCCCGTGGCCCTCACCCGTAAGATCTCGCGCGCGATGCAGCGGCAGGTGGACCTGACCACCGCCGTATGCCAGGAGCGCCTGCTTTCCACCCACGTGCGCCACGTCCTGGCGCTGGTGGACCTGGTGCAGGAAGAGCTTCCGTTCGACTCGGCCCTGGACATCTACGCCCGCATCCTCCGGCTTACCCCGGAGCAGGCGCGCAACGTGGGCAGCCGCGCGCTGGCCGCCATCGGGCGCCGCAGCGGCCTCACCGAATCGGACGAGCTGAACCTGGACCTCTCCGACGAGGAGAGCGACCTGGACGACGACGCGCAGCGCACGCCGGACGGCGAAGGGCGCTTTGACGCCGTGTTCTCGCGCGTGCGCCGCCGCATCCGCGGCCGCGTGAAGGACGACCTGCGCCAGACCATCAACCTGGCCGCCGCCCGGGCCGAGGACTCGCTGTTCGAGACCCACGTCCAGAACGCCCTGGTGTTCGGCAAGGCGCTGGCCGAAGAGGTGCCGCTTCACGAGGCCGTGGACCTGTACCTGGACGTGATGGCGATCCCCGAGGGCGTGTCGGACGTCATCTTCAACCGCAGCCTGCGCGTGGTCGCCGACGACGTGCTGCCGCCGCTGGACCCCAGCCGCGTTCCGCGCCGCGGCGACGACGGACGCGCCGCGGCCCCGGCCGCCGCGCCCGCGTCCACCGCCTCGGCCAGCTGAGCGGCGGCGACGCGTCCGTGACGGTGAACGAAGTGACGCCCGGGGCAGGTCGCGCGTCCGTAGCGCCAGGCGCCGCACGCCGTGGCACCCAAAGGGCACCGAACGTGCAGGCCCGCGAGGGCCGGCGCCCAACGCCGTCCGGGAAAGCGGCTCTGCCGCCCGGGGGAAGCAAGCTTTGATGGGGGGATCCGTGGGAGCGGTCGTCTGGGCGGGGTTCGTGGCCACCATCCTTTCCGCGTGCGTGTTCTGGCTGTTCCGGTCGTTCGACCTGACGCGGTTCAGTCCGACCACCCAGCTGGGGTGCATTTTCTTCCGCGAGCCAAACGTTCCCTTGACGGAGACGGTGGGGTTCCTTCTTTTCGTCGCGCTTGGCGTAACCCTGATCCCCGCGCTGTTCGCCGGGCTCATGGGCGTGATGGGCGGGGCGGGGTGGGGGACGGGGATCGCCGCGGGGCTCCTGGTGGGGGGCGCGGCGGCCGCAGCCCTTCCGCTGCTGGGGCGGGTGAGCGGGTGCGTAAAGCAGGGGCGGCTTCCGCCGCCGGGACGGTTTGGACTGCAGTGGGGACGTGCCACGCCATGGGCGGTGGTCGCGGGCCACGTGGCGTACGGGGCGGTGATAGGCGGCGTGCTGGTCGCCTTCTGACACGTTGCGGTCCCGGACCGGGACCCCCTGTGACACGGGCAAAGGAGGTGTACACGCGAAAGAGGTGACGTGCCAGGGGAGCGGCCATGGTTTCGGCTGGTGTCCCCGAGTCGTGACGATGGAAGGGTCATGGCGGTGAACGTGTTGTGGGAAGAAGATCCATCACCCGGTTCGGAAGAGGACTCATGAAACGATTGCTGACTACACTCCTCGCGGGCGCGCTGGTCGCGGGCACGGGAGGCCAGGCGCACGCGCAGCGCGCGAGTGCCTTCGATCTTGGCGTCTACGGCGGCGGCGCGTGGAGCACGGACTGGTTCGAGATCGGCGAGAACGGGTTTGCGCCCGAGCTGTCGCCCATCTTCGGCGCCACGGCCGCGTTCTTCTTCACGCCCACGATCGGCCTGCGGCTGCACGGCGCGTACA
>NZ_JBMDXM010000147.1:0-1348 GCF_048594345.1 Longimicrobium sp. | reverse complement strand
GTGGGCCCGGGCCTACTACGACCTGCAGCGAGAGCGCGGCAAGTCGCACCACGCCGCCATACGTGCGCTGGCTTTCAAGTGGATCCGCATCATCTACCACTGCTGGAAAGAGCACATTCCGTACGACGAGGCGCGCTACATTCAATCGCTCTGGGCACGCCGCTCACCCCTGGTGAAGCGACTCGGCGTCCCGGCACCGGCCTGAACGAAGGCGGTCCGCCACATACGCAACCGTTGACGGACCACCTCAGATGTCTCTGTACTCTGACCTCTGTTTCCTGTAGTCCGACTTGAAGTGAGGTGTTTTGCCGGATTTGGTATGAGGGGGAGGAACCCGAACGGCCTCCGGTGGCTGGGCCTCGCGCGACCCGACAAAGATCCTTGGGTCGCGCGCAAGCTCTTGTGGGCATGATGGTTCAGGCGTGTGCTCCCTCAGGATGACAGTGTACTTCTGGAGGAACAGCTGAGGTTTCTCAACACCAGTTTGACAGTGCGCCCCCGTTATCCATCCACACCAAAAAAGAGACGGCCCGCATGCGCGAGCCGTCTCTTTGTCCGCCGCTGCTTGAAGCCTCAGGCCAGGACCTGCTCCACGGGCGTGTACGGCAGGTCGAACGCCTCGGCCACGCCGGGATACGTCACCTTGCCGTTCACCACGTTCAGCCCCAGCGCCAGCGCCGGATCGGCGCGGCAGGCTTCCTTCCAACCCAGACGGGCAAGCCGCTGCGCGTACGGGAAGGTGGCGTTGGTCAGCGCCAGCGTGCTGGTGCGCGGCACGCCGCCGGGCATGTTGGCCACGCCGTAGTGGATCACCCCGTCGATCTCGTAGATGGGGTCCTCGTGCGTGGTGGGGCGGATGGTCTCCACGCAGCCACCCTGATCCACCGCCACGTCCACGATCACGGCCCCGTTCTTCATGTTCTTGAGGTCCGCGCGCTTGATGAGCTTGGGGGCCTTGGCGCCCGGCAGCAGCACCGCGCCGACGACCAGGTCGGCCGCCTCGACGCGCTCCATCAGGTTGTGCCGGTTGCTGTAGATCATCTCCACGTTGGCGGGCATCACGTCGCTCAGGTAGCGCAGGCGCTCCAGCGAAGTGTCCAGAATGGTGACGCGGGCGCCCAGGCCGGCCGCCATCTTGGCCGCGTTGGTGCCCACCACGCCGCCGCCGATGATCACCACCTCGGCCGGGGCCACACCCGGCACGCCGCCCAGCAGCATGCCGCGGCCGCCGTAGAACTTCTCCAGGTACTTGGCGCCGGCCTGGATGGCCATCCGCCCCGCGACCTCGGACATGGGCGTGAGCAGGGGCAGCTCGCCGGTGGGCAGCTGCACCGTCTCGTACGCCACG
>NZ_JBMDXM010000146.1:0-28491 GCF_048594345.1 Longimicrobium sp. | reverse complement strand
AACCGGCTGAGCGACACCACCTCGCCATCCGCCAGCAGGCGCCGCAGGACGTCGCGCGCCTGCTCGCCGTCGCCCAGAACGTCGTCGCGCAGGGCGGCTTCGACCTCCTCCAGCAGCAGCGCGTGCTCGCGGCGCATCTGGCCGGCGCTCCAGCCCAGGCGCAGGCGCTGGTCGGCGTGCTTCCAGCTCAGCAGCCGCTGGATGTGCTCGCCGTCGCGCAGAAGCGAGGGGTCGCCGCCTTCCTCGTCCAGCGTGACCATCATCTGCGCCAGGTCCATCAGGTACGTGGCCAGGTGGTCTTCCAGCTGCGTGCGGCTCATCCGCTCGATCCCGGGCACCTCCAGCTCCATCCGCAGCCGCTCCGCCAGCCGCTGGATGATGGCGTCCGCCCCGTCCGCCAGCCGCCGCCCCAGCTCGCCCAGCCCGGGAATGGTCCCCGGCTCCGCGGGCCAGGCGGATGCCTCTGCCCGCGCCGCGCCGTCGCCCGCAGCGCCGGTGGTCGGCAGCCAGAGGATGAAGCGCGAGCCCTGGCCGGGGGCGCTTTCCACCGTAAGCTCGCCGCCCATCAGCCGCGACAGGCGGCGGCTGATCGCAAGGCCCAGCCCCGTGCCGCCCTCGCGCCGCGTGTGCCCCGCATCCACCTGCATGAAGGGCTCGAACACCGCCTCCAGCTTGTCCGGCGGAATGCCGATCCCCGTGTCGGCCACCTCTACCGTCACCCACATGCGGTTGTCGCTCTCCAGCAGCGTGGGCGGTCCCAGCGCGCCGGCGCTGCAGGTGACCGTCACCGATCCGCCGGGCTCGGTGAACTTGACCGCGTTGGAAAGCAGGTTGACGAGAACCTGGCTTACCCGGTCCTCGTCGCCCACGTAGACGTCGTCTTCGGGGCAGCTCCACTCCAGCGCCAGGCCGATGGACTTGGCGCGCGCCTGCGGCTCCACCTGCTCCATGGCCCGGTCGGCCGTGGCGCGCAGGGGGAGCGCCTCGCTGCGGACCGCCATCTCACCCGCCTCGATCTTGGACAGGTCCAGCACGTCGTTCACCAGCGAGAGCAGGTGCCGGCTGCTTCCCTGAATGCGCCCCACGTACTCCGCCTGCTTGTCCTGCAGCGGGCCGCCCAGCCCCATCTCCAGCAGCTCGGCATAGCCCATCACCGCGTTGATGGGGGTGCGGATCTCGTGGCTCACCGTGGCCAGAAAGTGGCTCTTGGCGCGGCTGGCGGCCTGCGCGGCGCGGAACAGGCGCGCGTTTTCCGCCGCCAGCGCACCGCGCCGCGCCAGCTCCTCGGCCAGCCCCACCTCCACCTCCACGTAGCGCGCGCCGGGGTCCGTGCGGCAGAGGGTGAGCGCGCCCAGCACCCGCCCGCGCACCGCCAGCGGCACCGTCATCCACGCCGTGGGCAGGAGCGCGTGCAGGGCGCCGCCGGTGGGGTCCGGGTCCGTGGTCTGGGGCACGGGGCCGCCGGGGTGCCAGTCCGCGCGGCCGGTGCGCAGCACGCGCGCCACCGCGCTGCCGGCCTCGGCGTCCAGCGGGGGAAGCGCGTCAAGGATGCGCTGCGCGGCGTCGTGCCCGTGCACCGCCGCCGTCTGCGCGGCCTCGCCCTGCTCGCCGCGCCAGTGCACCAGCGCGAACTCCGCCAGCGTGGGCACCGCCAGCCCCGCCAGCTGGTCCAGCACCGTCTGCACGTCGAGCGTGGCGTTGAGCACGCCGCTGGCCAGCGCCAGGAACTCCGCCCGGCGGGTGGCGCGCTCCGCCTCATCGCGCGCCGCGTCGGCGCGAATGCGGCCGCGCTCCATCTCTTCGCTGCGCCGCCGCTCCGTCACGTCGCGCAGCGTAACCACATAGGCGCCCGTGCCGTCCCACTGCACCGGCCGGGCGCGCAGCTCTACCGTGGCGGGCGCGCCGCCGCGGGGCACCACGTCCATCTCGGCCGTGTCGCCGTCCAGCAGCGGCAGCCCCAGGTCCGCCCCCACCAGCTCCTCCAGCGGCCGGCCAAACAGGCGCGCCGCCGCCGGGTTCCCAAAACGCACGTGCCCCTCTCCGTCGACGATCAGCAGACCGTCGGCGTTGAACTCGACCAGCGTGCGCAGGTCGGCGGCGTGCGCGGCGTCGCTCATCACCCCGTTTCCGTTCCGGCCTGCGCACCCTGGCCGGCGTGCTCTTCGTCGTCCGTGGCGCGGGCGTGGGTGACGTTGCCGGACAGGATGCCGCTGGTGCCGTGGAACGGCTGGCCCACGTGCATGCCGTCCGCGTCGATGGTGTACTCGCGGATGGTGGTGTCGTGCGGCGAGCCGCGCATCTTCAGGATCAGAAGCCCGCGCCGCAGCTCGCCGTACATCTCCACGTAGCGCAGCAGCAGGATGGTGTCCGTGAGCGTGCTGATGTGCTTTTCGGTGATGGAGTGGCCGCCCAGAATGCTGGACGCCGTTGACGTGACCATCCCCGCGATCTCGCCGTGCTTGAGCAGCGAGGTAAGCCCCAGCATGAACTCGCGAAAGCTGCGCAACTCCGTCACCCGCTCCAGCGCGCTCAGGCTGTCCACCGCCACGCGCTGGGGCTTGAACTCCTCGATCGCCCAGCGCATCCGCAGCAGGTGGTCTTCCAGCGGCATGGCGTGGGGGTACACGGGGATGATGCGCAGCAGCCCGCTTTCTTCCATCCCCTCGAAGTCGTGTCCCCAGCTGCGGGCGTTGCGGATCAGCTGCTCGCGGCTTTCCTCGAAGGCGAACAGGATGCAGCGGTCGCCCTTCGCCACCCCGCCGGCCACAAAGTGCGTCACCGTGAGCGTCTTGCCCGTCCCGGTGGCGCCGGAAAGGAGGATGATGCTGTCGCGGAAGTAGCCGCCGCCCAGCATCTCGTCCAGCTCGGCGATGCCGGAGGTTACGCGGGTGGTGGAGGAGCGCTGCGTCAGCTTCATCGCCGAAAGCGGCAGGACGACGACGCCCTTTTCCGACACGATGGTGAAGGGAAACTCGCCCCGCTGGTGCGGCGTGCCGCGGAACTTGAGGATCTCTACCGTGCGCCGGCGCCGCTCGTCCTGCAGCGTGTTGCGCAGCAGGATCACGTTGTCGGCTACGAACTCCTCGATCCCGTACCGGCTCACCTCGCCGTAGTCGTCCAGCCGCTCGGCCGTCACCAGCGTGGTGGCGCCCAGCTCGCGCAGCGCCCGGGAGATGCGGTACAGCTCGGCGCGCAGCTTTTCGGGGTTGGGCAGGCGCGAGAACAGGGCGTTCACGGAGTCGATGGAGACGCGCTTTGCCCCCGTCTGCCTGACCGCCCGGACGATGCGCGCCAGCAGTGCCCCCAGGTCAAAGTCGCCCACCACGTCGGTGGCCTCGTCGTCGGGCGACCCGTCCACGTACGTCCACGCGCCGGACGCTTCCCACGCGTCCACGTCCCACCCCAGGCTGGCCAGGTTGCGCGACAGCTCGGCCGGGCTTTCCTCGAAGGTGATGAAGACGCCCTTTTCGCCGGTGCGGATGCCTTCGGCCAGGAACTGCGCGGCAAAGATGGTCTTGCCGCTCCCCGCCGTGCCGCCCACCAGGGTGGTGCGTCCCGCCGGCAGCCCGCCCTCGGCAATGCCGTCGAACCCCTCGATCCCCGTGGGGAGCTTGGGAAACAGCTTGGCCGCGGAGTCCGCGGCCGTGGTGTCGGTCATTGTGAGGGTTCGGTGGAGGTGGGGCCAGGCGCCGAAAGGCCCAGCGCTTCGGCCACGCGGGCGCGGTCGCCCAGGTCGCCCACGATGCGGCGCGCGGAACCGGGGCCCTGGCGCAGCAGGGTGGGTGTAAGCAGCACGCGGTCGGTTTCGGCCCGCTCGGGATCTTCGGCCACGTCCACCACCGTGGCTTCCACGCGCTCTCCCACGCCGCCGTCCGCCAGCCAGGCGACGGTGGCCCGGGCGGACCGGCTGCGGGGCGTGTCGCCCGCAACGTATAACACCAGTCGTACGGTCATGGGGAAAGCAGGGTGAGACGAATTTGGGGGGACCTTATGCAAACTATTGGCCGCAGCCTCCGCTGAACAGATTTTTACGGAAAGCCGCGTGCGGCGCGGCTTTGAAAGCTGCGTCGCGAACCTCTCGGAAAGCCCGCCGCCACCCGCTCCACCCCCCGCGGAGGCGGGGCCGGAGTCATCCGGTCCACCCCGGATGCGCAAGCCCCGCTCTGGCTCACCAGGCGGGGCTGCAATTCAACCCATCACGTTGCGCTTACCGGCGTTTCGCGCCGGGGTCAGCTCCGTTCGGCACTGGCAGGTTCCACGCGATAGCTGTACCGAAACGAGGAGGTGGCAAGGCCGGCCCCGCTCCGCAGTTGCAGCACCCGCCGTGTGCTGCCCGGCTCGATGCGTACGTCGGGCCGGTGCGTGACGCACATGATGTTGATGCAGGTGCTGAGCCTGACCTCGGTGACGACGATGGGCACGCGTGACTTGTTGCGGATGTGGATCTCCGTCACGTTCCTGTAGTTGGCCACCCCGCCCCTCGCCCACGTTTCGGTGTCCAGGTGCCCGGACGGGCGCGACTCGCCGGCCGGGCCGGCGGGGATGGTGGCCATGCGCGGGCCGTTGGCGGGGGCGGCGCAGGCGGCCAGCAGCAGCGACGTCAGGGGGGCGGAAAGCAGGTGGCGCATGGCATTCGCCCGGTGCGGGTGGCAGGCAGGGGATGAGCGCGGGACGTCCCGCTTTGAAGATGGACCGGCGAAGATGGACCGGCGCCACTGGATCCGCCAGCTTTCCATGGTCTCGGCCCACGGGATCCGCCGTCGCGCTGTATCCCTGTCGCGCGCCACGCGAGGGGATCGTGCGCCGGTCAACCGGTCACACAGCCAGTGAGGATGCTCATGCGCCGCACCTTCCTGTTTTTCGCCGCCGCGTTCGCGCTCCTTGCCTGCGACGGCGGATCGCCCACGGGCGGGGCCGACGCCGCGATGGACCGCGACGAGGCGCTCACCGCGGCCCGTGCGTGGGACGCGGTGGGCGTGGGGGTGATGGAGGGCATCGACGGCCCTTCCATCGACGGTTCGCAGGACGGGGAACCCAGGCAGGTGACCGCCACGGCCGCGTTAAACCGGACGCGCGCGTGCCCGGTAAGCGGCACGGCCACGCTGCGGGGCACGCGCGTGCTGGCGCACAACCCCGTCACCGACACGCGCAGCATGCACCTTGCCGCCACCCGCACCGACGCCGCGTGCACGGTGAACGCGCGGCGCGGCGGCGGCACCATCCGCATCACCACCACGCCGGATGTCGCCGTTACGGCACACCAGACGTGGACGGCCGGGCAGCCGGGCACGCGCACGGTCACGCACAAGGGCAGCTTCGGCTGGCGGCGCTCCACGGGGCAGAGTGGCACCTGCGCCGTGGACCTGACGGCCACGTTCACGCCGGTGACGCGCACCTACACGCTTGGCGGTGCCTTTTGCGGCCACGCGGTCAGCGTCACGCGAACCGCGCCGTAAACCGCGCAGGTGGAGGATGGAAACGGCAAGCGGCCCCCGGACGGTTCAGTCCGGGGGCCGCTCGCGCCTTGTGGCGGAGCGCGTCAGGCGCTGATGCGGCGGTGGCGCGCGTTCCTGCTGCCCGCCGACACGCCGGCGCCAACACTGGCACCGAAAAGCAGCGCCGTTCCGCCGCCGACAAAGGGGAGCAGCCCCGCCACCGGCATGGCGATGCACGCGGCGGCCACCGCGGCGATCACGGGAGCGGCGCCGGTGTGCACGGCGTCGACGTAGGCCAGCCTGTGGCGAACGAAGCTGCGGGTCTGCAGATATCCGAAAGCCGCTGCCGCCACGGCGATGACGATGGTGATCATGTGCGTTTCTCCAGGTTCAGAAGATGCTTCGGTCCGTTCCGCTTGCATCCGATACGGAAGGCCGCGCCGCGGAGTTTCAGAGGCTCGTCCCCATCAACCACATGGGCCCGGAGGTCACAAGCGGCGCGAGCTTTCTGCAGGCGTGGCCCAGGAACCCGGGGAGCGCCGGACATCCACCTGCATCCGCCGGTGGCCCCCCTCCCCGGCCCTCCCCCACAAACTCCGTGGCGGTGGGAGGTGCGACGCGCGTTGTCGAAGCGGGATCGACGTCTCCCCTCCACGCGCATAACGAGCGGCGAGTGCCGGGGGAGGGGCACCCTGTCAGATGCAGTCCGAAGCTTGTCGACGAGCTTCGACCTGTCGGCCACCACCCCTCCCCCGAAGTTGGGGGAGGGGTCGCCAGCCGTCGCGAGGAACGAGCGAAAGGCCTGGCGGGGGAGAGAGCCCCCGAGGGTCGCGCCGTCCTACATCCCCTCTTACCTCCCCTCCACCTCCAGCGTCCGGCCCTGGCGCACCTCGATGGTGGCATACGCCGCGCTGGGGATGCGCGCGGCGATCCGCAGCGCCTCGTCCTCATCGCGCACCTCCAGCAGGTAAAAGCCGGCCACCATCTCCTTCGCCTCGGCAAAGGGGCCGTCGGTGATCATCGGCTTTCCGCCCTTCACGCGCACGCACCGGGATGCGGGCGAGGGGTGCAGCGCCTCGGCCTCGATGTAGTGGCCGCTCCGCCGCAGCTCGTCGTTGAAGTCCAGGTGCGCGGCGTTCAGCGCGTTCAGCTCATCGGCGGGGAGCGTCGCCAGCTTCTGCTCGTCCCAGTAGATCAGGCAGAGGTATCGCACGTTGCTTCAGCGTAGGGGTTTGGGTTGGCGCGGAACATCCGCTTTCATTTACACAACGATCGGCCCCGCACAAGATCGACGGCGGGTCGCGAACGTCGAACTCCGTTCACTCCGTTGACTCCGTGTGAGGCCAATCCGTTTCGTTGCGAAATCATGGAGCCGGTCGAGCCGCGGCCACATCCCGCAGGCGCGCGGCCACCTCGGGCGTGAGCGCGGCGCGCACGGGCAGGTTGCTGGCGCGCTGGAACGACTTCAACGCCGTGATTACCTCTTCGTCGAACGCGCAGTATTCGGCCTGGGTGGCGGTGCCGTGGCCGGCGCGCGCCAGCAGGTTGCGCAGCAGGCAGATGTGTGGCCCCGCGGGCGCCGCGATGGCCTGCGAGCCGTTGGGGAGAAAGTGGTCCTCTGGATGAAAGAGCGACATCCACACGCCGTACACCCGCTCCAGCTCCAGGATGGGCTCCACGTGGTCCTCCACGTGAAGATCGGCATAGATGTCGTCGCCGCCGCCGTAACCCGCGCCGCGCTTGACGATCAGCATCCCCGCGCCCTGCCGACCGCGCCGGTCGCCGCCCGCCGCCTGGCCGGCCTTGAGCGACGCCAGCAGCCGCTCGCCGAACGGCCGCCGCGCCGCGGTCGCTTCCTCGTACGCGCGGGCCATCGCCTCCACCACCTCCGGGCCGGCGAGGATGTTGCCCTGCACGCTGTAGCCGGCGCCCGTGCGGTGCCCCGCCCACGCGCTGGTGCTGTCGCCCGTGAACGCGGCGACGCGGCATTCGCGGTCCGCGATGGCGAACTGGCGGTCGGCGATCCCCGGATCGCTCCGCACGAACTCCGCGCGCACCTCCTCGGCCGACCGCCCCGCGCGCAGCAGTTCCAGCCCACGCCGCTTGAACGACACGTTGGCCGCCGCCTGCGTGGCGATGGCCCCCGCGTCCGCCTCCGCCGCGGGGACGATGGAGCCCGCGCCCACCACCCGCGACTGCACCGCCACCCCCCAGAACCCGGTCTCCGGGTCGCACGCCGCGATGCTGAACGTGGAAAGCGGCGGCACGCTCTGCCCGGCGGCCGGCGCGGCGGCCAGGCAAAGGATCAGCGGGGTGAGGATTCGGCTTCGCATGCGTGGTGATCCGCGGGATGTGGATGGATCCGGTTCGTGACCGAAGTCCGCAATCTGCCGCCCGCTCCTTGAATGTCCAGAGCCGCACGGATGATGGGATTGAACCGGATCGGCTTCTCCGCTCCCTGGCAGTTGTCGGGAAGACGCTGAGCGGGAGAGCGCACGGACGGAAACCGATGTCCATCGTAGCGCAATCGATTCTTCCGGCTCATCTTGTCCACTCATCCACGCCAACCGCCTGACGCACGATGAACCTCCATCCGCTGACGCTCGAAGGCCGCCACGTGCGCCTGGCGCCGATGACGCGCGAGCACGTCCCGGCGCTCTGGCAGGCCGCCAGCGACCCGGAGCTGTGGCGCTGGACCGTCTCGCGATTGCGCGATGAAGACGACATGCGGCGGTACGTGGAAGAGGCGCTGGCGGCGCAGGCGCAGGGCACGGCGCTCCCCTTCGTCACCACGGACGCGGCCACGGGGCAGGTGATCGGCAGCACGCGCTTCGCCAACGCGGAGGGGCCGCGGGTGGAGATCGGGTGGACGTGGATCGCGGCGCCCTGGCAGCGCACCGCCGTCAACACCGAGGCCAAGTACCTGATGATGCGCCACGCCTTTGAAGCGCTGGGCCTGCTGCGCGTGGAACTGAAGACGGATGCGCTCAACGCGCGGTCGCGGGCCGCCATCCTGCGTATCGGCGCGCGTGAGGAAGGAATCTTTCGCAAGCACCTGGTCACGGAGACCGGCCGGGTGCGCGACACCGTCTACTTTGCCGTGACCGACGACGAGTGGCCGCGGGTAAAGGCGCGCCTGGAGCAAATGCTCGCCGCGCCGCGCGGCGGAGGGATGGTTGCCGATCTCCGCAACCAGGCCTCCTGAGGGAGGCGCCGCGTCGCATCGTGCTTGTCCGACAACGTTTGGCGCCGACCGAAGGACCTTGCCAGGAGAATCATGAGGCCGGATTTCTGCTGAGTGGCTGGCCCGACGCAGGCGGAAAGAAGGTCCTTCGGTCGCGCGCAATCGGTTGTCTTAGTTACAGTTCGGTGCGTGCGCTCCGTCAGGATGACTGATCTGGAGATCGCGGCCGACGATGCTCGGCGACACCGTTCGACGCGCTCCGCATTCCCCAACGCACGATGACGATGCACATTCGCCGATCCGTCCCCTCGCTGCTGCTGGCGCTCGCCGCCGCGTGCGCCCCCGCGAGCCCCACCGTCGCCCCCGCGCCCGCGCCGCTGCCGGCGAGCATGCCCGCGCCGGCCGCGACGCCGGCCATTGCGGGGGCGCTGGACAGCATCTTCAACGACACGGCGTTCGCCAGCGCGCACTGGGGCGTGCTGGTGCGGTCGCTGGAAAGCGGAGCGACGCTGTATGCGCGCAACGCGGGGCGCATGTTCGTCCCCGCCAGCAACATGAAGATCGTCACCGCGGCCGGCGCGCTGGAGGGGCTGGGGCCGGACTACCGCTACACCACGCGCATCGCCGCGTCGGGCCCGGTGCGCGACGGCGTGCTGCGCGGCGACCTGGTAGTCATCGGCGGCGGCGACCCGACGATTTCGGACCGCTTTCACGGCGAGGTGCGGACGGTGTTTCGCGCCTGGGCCGATTCGCTGCGCGCGCGCGGCGTGCGTCGCATCACCGGCGCCGTCATCGGCAACGACGACGTGTTCGACGACGTGGCGCTGGGGCGCGGCTGGGCCTGGGACGACCTGGAGGATTCGTACAGCGCCGAAGTGGGCGGGCTGATGCTGAACGAGGGGTTCGTCACCGTCCGCATCTCCCCCGCCCCCGGCCAGCGCGCCGCGGCCGTGACGACGCTGCCGGCTTCGGACGAGTGGGTGCCCGTCGTCGGCAACGTGTGGATGGCGGCGGCCGGCACCTCGCCGCAGGTGCGCGTGGGCCGCGCGGATTCGCTGGGCGGCGTGGCCGTCAGCGGCACGCTGCCGCCGGACACCACGGTCGAGGCGGAGGTCGCCGTCCGCAACAACACCCGCTACTTCGCCTCCGTGCTGCGGCAGGCGCTGCTGGAGGCGGGGATCGGCGTGGGCGGGCCCAGCCTGGACGCGGACGACGAGCCCACGCGCGGCCGCCCGGAAGCATCCACCGTGCTGTTCACGCACACCTCGCCGCCCATGCGCGAGATCCTGGCGGCGTTCATGAAGCCCAGCCAGAACCAGATCGGGGAGGTCCTGCTCAAGACGCTGGGGCGCGAGCTGCGGGGGATGGGGTCGGCGGGGGCGGGGATCGCCGTCATCGACAGCATGGCCGTGGCCTGGGGGCTGCCGAGGCGGCTGCTGGCGCAGGCGGACGGCAGCGGCCTCTCGCGCTACAACCTGGTGGCGCCCGAGTTCCTGATCGCGCTGCTGCGGCGCGAGGCGCGCGGCCCGCACTTCGAGGTCTTTTACGCCGCCATGCCCGTCGCGGGACGAGACGGCACGCTGGCCAATCGCATGCGCGGCACCCCGGCGGAGGGCAACGTGCACGCCAAGACGGGAACGCTCAGCGGCGTGCGCTCGCTCTCCGGCTACTTCACCACGGCCGCGGGCGAGCGGATGGTGTTTTCGATGATGGTGAACCACCACACCCTGAGCGCCCGCGACGCCGACCGCGTGGCCGAAGCCGCGCTGATGCGCCTGATCGCGCTCGACCGCCGCACGGGTCCGCCGCGCGACTGAAACGAGGAAGGGTACAGAGGGGCAGACAAAAGCCAGAGGAACAGGGGAAAGCCGGTCTTCCTCTGTTCCTCTGGCTGTTCACTGTTCTTCTGTACCGCGCCGCTGCTTCCTTCGCCCCCGGTACGGATCTTCTACAGCCGGCGCGGATCCCGGTCTCGGGGCACGTCACCGCGTGGAGGCGGCGGGAGCTGCGGGCCGGAGCCGCCGCCGGGGCGCAGGGTACTCGTGTAGATCTCCTCCAGCCGCTGCACCCGGTTGTTCAGCCGGCCCACCAGAATGCGTGTGGCGCGCAGGTCGTGGTTGCTCTCGATCAGCATGAGCCCCATGTCGGCCGCGCCCCACAGCAGGCCCGCGAACACGATCAGGCGGGTGGCCTCTACCAGCAGCTGCGGAATGGCGCTCTGCCCCTGCTGCAGCAGCCCCATCACGATCTCCGCGATCAGCAGCAGAATGAGCAGGATCGCCAGGATCTTGAACATCCGCGCGATGTAGCGAAGCCCCGCGTGCGGCTCCAGGTCTTCGTCGCGCACGTCCATCTGTGGCGGAAGGTGCGCCAGCCGGTCGTCCCCGCGCCCGCCGTCCCGATCATCCCTGCGCTCCACGCGGATCTCCGCGTCACGTCCGTCGTCCGCCACCGTTGGCTCCTGGTTCCGGCGTTCTCATCGTCCCTCCCCATCCCACAAACCCTCGGCGCCCGCCGCAACTCACCAGCGGGCGCGGAACCCACGCGTGTCGATGTGCACCATCCCCTGGTGCCCGCCGGTGGGCGGATAGTAGTGCATTCCCCCCACCATGGCGGGGTACTTCTGCTCCACCCGGTCCACCGCGGCGCCGATGACCCGCGCGTCGGACAGGTTGATGCGCCCGTCGCCGTTCAGGTCGTCCATGATGCCGTTGTTGTCGTTGTCCACGGCAATGTCCATGGCGTCGCCGTACATGTGCCGCGACAGCTTGCCCCGCCCCGCCGTGTTGCCGCCCCCCGCGTTGTACGCCGGCGTGCGAAAGCCGCTGACGGCAAAGATGTTCTCCACCGGGTGCCCCATCAGCTCCAGCTCCTGGATCACCAGCTCCACCTTGTCCAGGATGCGCGGCTGCACCACCACGTACTTGGGCCACACGTTCTCCTGGCCCTTGGTGATGAAGTCCTTGAGCTGGATGTGCTCCGACAGCCAGGTGTCGCGGTTTTGCGGCGTGACCTCGATCATCCCCGCCGGCGGGCGGTAGATGGGGTTGGTGGCGCCGCCCTGCTCGTTGGGCCAGTTGCCGATGCGGTAGTTGCCAATGCGCCCGGCCCGCTTTTGCGAAAGCGGCACCAGCGTGATCACGCTCACGTCCGACGCGGGGCGCACGGCGTCGCGCATCTGCAGCACCACGTTCCAGATGCCGGAGCGCGCCGGCGCGCCGGTGGCGGGCTGCGTGCCCCCCGCGGCGGCGCTGTCCGCCGGCGTCAGCACGATCTGCGCGCCCTTGGGCAGCTGCCCGGCCTGCCCGGGCAGCGACACGCTGTCGCCCGGCTCCACGATGTCCACCTTTACCGCGCCGCTCAGCCCGCCCACCTGCTTTTCAAAGTCGGCCTCGAAGCTCTGGACAAACTGGTCCACCAGGAACGCCGCGTCGGGCGCCGCGTCCACCGCCAGCGGGCTGCGGATAAGCTGGGTGCTGATGCGCGCCACCGGCGGCGCGTTGGCCATCAGGTCCTTACGCGGCGCAAAGCCGATGGTGTAGATCCACCCGACCAGGAACAGCCCCGTGAGCAGCGTGGCCACACGGTTGAATGCGCGTTCCTGCTTTCCCGTAAGCCCCGAGCGTTCCCAGCGGGACGAGGGCTCGCGTACCAGTGGAAATAGAAACGGGTCGTTTGCGTATTCCATAGGCGGGGCTGCTGCTTCATCATCCGTGCCGCCGCACCCCCGCGGCCGGGCGGCTCACGGACGGGGTTGCGTGCCTGGCCGGACGCCTCCCGGCCGCTCGCCGGGCGCCGAACGCAAGGTCCCGGCCAGCTAACCCGTTGCCCGCCCGCGCTTTGATGATGAAGCGCATCCCCCGCTCCCGTGCGCATCCACGGAAACGATTTTCACGCGGAGCCGCGGAGGGAAAAGATGAGCCGCGGAGGTGACACCCACGCTTCACGTCTCCTCTCTCTTGCCTCCGCGCCTCCGCGCCCTCCGTGTCTCCGCGTGATCGCTTTTAGCTCGCCGTCAGGAGAATGGCCGGAGCGAGAGGAACGAATGGTACGAGATGTTGCGGATGTGGAACTTTGTGCGGGCGGCAGGTGGCCGCACGGTGGCGGGAGGGGAGAAACGACTGCGGGGCGCGGACGACCCGAAAGGGACATCCGCGCCCCGCGATCGGAGCGCTCTTCCGCACCCGCTCGGCGGCTTACATGCCGGCCGCGCGAAGCTGGTCCAGGTCCAGACGGGACGTGGCGGGCGAGTGCTGCGGCCGCTTTTCACCTTCCGGCGCGGGCACCTCTTCCTGGCGCTGCCGGGCGACGGTTAGGCTTGCCACAATGGCCGCGATGGCAATGAGACTGACACCCAAAGTGCGAATAAGCCCTCCCATCTGGAGGTTCGTGGCTCGCCGTTCGGAGCGACCCGTGCTCTCGAAGTGGCAGATTCCGTGCCGAACGATCGTTCGTTACCGCGCACGGGCGCGTTGCGTGACCCAAGTGACACACAACCTGCCGTTCCTGCTTGCCGTACGATCCTACAACGCTTGAGACATATGTTTTCGGACAAGGGGGCTTTCCGCACGTTTACGGCGTCCGCCCGTCCGGCGGCCGCCCGCCTGTCCCTGCGGGTGGACATGAAGGCCGGCGGCTTGCCGGGCGCGGCGGCGGCGCGCACATTGGGCGCCCCAACTGGAGGTTTTGAGCGATGAGCGATGCGCAGCGCGTGCGGGACCCCGACGGCCGCTTTACCCTGGTCCCCCCGCCCGGGTGGTCCACCGCGCCCGACGAGGAAGAGGGCGGCCTGGAAGTGTGGCCGGCGGAGGGTGCGGGAACGCTCCACCTGATCTCCTTCGACGCCGGCGACGACGATTTCCCGGATCCGGCCGAGGAGCTCTACGCGTTTCTGGACGATCGCGACGTGGAGCTGGAGGAGGACGAGGTTGCCGACGTTCCCCTGGACGACGGCGCCGAGCTGGCCATCGCCGAGTACGAGGCCGAAGACGAGGACGAGGGCGACGTGATCTACTGGCTGGTGGGCGTGGCCACGGGGCCGGGGGCGCTGGTGTTCGCCACCTACCTGTGCCCCGCCGGCGAGCAGGAGGCCGAAGCGGAGCTGGTGCGCGCCTCGCTGGCCACGCTGCGCCTGACGCCCCAGGCCGGCGGCTGACGGACGATCATCATCCAACGCAATTCACAGGATCTATCCATGCCGCTGCAGCCCGGCGACGCCGCACCCGACGTAACCCTTCCCGCCACCGACAAGACGCAGGTCTCCCTCGCCAGCCTGTGGAGCGAGCAGCCGCTGGTGCTGATGTTCTTTCCGCTGGCGTTCACCAGCACCTGCACCGAGGAGCTGTGCACCGTGCGCGACGACATCGGCGCGTACACGGGGCTCAGCGGGCGCGTGGTGGCGGTGAGCGTGGATTCTCCGTTCGTGCTGGACCGCTTCAAGAAGGAGCTGGGGGCCGACTATCTGTTCCTCTCCGACTTCAACCGCGAAGCCAGCACCGGCTTTGGCGTGCTGCGCGAGGCGCCGGTGGGGCCCGGGCTGCGGAACGCCAGCGACCGCGCCACCTTCGTCATCGGCACGGACGGGCGGGTGAAGTACACGTGGCACAGCACCAACCCCAGCCTGCTCCCCCCGTTCGACGAAATCAAGCAGGCGCTGGGCAACGGGACGAGTGCGTGAGTGTGTGAGTGCGTGAGTGCGTGAGTGCGTGAGTGCGTGAGTGCGTGAGTGCGTGAGTGCGTGAGTGAAGGACAGACCCCGGCCGAAGTCACAACCCCGCGGCGGTGGGCGCAGCCTCCGGCTTATCCGGCCGCGGATGATGCGGATCGATCAGGTGATTCCGGTTGCGGACGCGCAGGTGCATGGGACGCCGCATGCCGCTGGGCCGCCGAGTCCGCGCAGGCGGACTTTGCGATGCATAGCGCGGAGCGGCGGAAGCATTCGCTCCTGCGTGCGAGGCGGCACGTTCCCCATTCGGATTCGCGACGACGATCATCCGCCCCGTAACCGCGGCCCGATCAACGCAGCGGCCGGGTTCGTGCTCCAAATCTATCCCCCTGCGCCACGGCGCGTTACATTATCCGGCTCCACCACAGGGAACGCAGGACGATGGCAACGCTACCGCACAACAAGCTGATCGCCGTGCCCACGGGCGCCGCGACGTTCGACCAGCCGGATCACGACGAGCACCGCAACCCCGGGACGGAGCTGGACCTGGACTGGGTTGAGGCGGTGCGCGTGAACCGCAGCGCCGTAGAGCGCCGCGCGGCCACCCTCCCCGGCCGCCGTACGGTCAAGAAGCAGTGGCAGGCGGCGTGGCTGCTGCGCGCCATCACCCTGATGGACCTGACCACCCTTTCCGGCGACGACACGCCGGGTACCGTGCGCCGCCTGTGCGCCAAGGCCCGCCAGCCCGTGCGGCCGGACCTGCTGGATGCGCTGGGCGCGCGCGACCTGCCCATCCGCACCGCCGCCGTCTGCGTGTACCACACGCTGGTGCCCACCGCCGTCGAGGCGCTACGCGGCTCCGGCATCCCCGTCGCGGCCGTCTCTACCGGCTTTCCCGCGGGCCTTTCGCCCTGGGAGCAGCGCGTGGAGGAGATCCACGCCTCGGTGGAGGCCGGTGCCGACGAGATCGACATCGTCATCACCCGCGCCCACGTGCTCACCGGCAACTGGCAGGCGCTGTACGACGAGGTGCGGGCGTTCCGGCAGGCGTGCGGGCCCGCGCACCTCAAGACCATCCTGGCCACCGGCGAGCTGGCCACGCTGCGCAACGTGGCCAGGGCGTCGCTGGTGTGCATGATGGCGGGCGCGGATTTCATCAAGACCTCCACGGGCAAGGAGGCGGAGAACGCCACGCTGCCGGTGGGGCTTACGATGGTGCGCGCCATCCGCGAGTACCGCGAGCGCACCGGGCACGTCATCGGCTTCAAGCCGGCGGGCGGCATCAAGACCGCCAAGCAGTCGCTGGACTGGCTGATGATGATGAAGGAGGAGCTGGGGACGGACTACCTGCGCCCCAACCTGTTCCGCTTTGGCGCCAGCTCGCTGCTGGGCGACATCGAGCGCCAGCTGGAGCACCACGCCACCGGCCGCTACAGCGCCGCCCACCGCCATCCGATGGCGTAGCGATCCAGGGCGGTGACGAACAAACGAATGCGGCGCGGAGGATGCTGATCCTCCGCGCCGCCTTTGCGTCCTGTGGCGACGCGGCGGCGTCCCGGCGTCTTGCGACGGGCGCGCCTGCATCAAAAGGAGCGATATTCGATACGAAGCGGGTGCGCGGTGACTGATTCCGTACGCACTGGACATCTGGCCTGTTTGCGACTACCTTCAGGGTCAGGAGGTGATGCCATGAGCCGATCGATCGAAGTGTCTGACGAGGATTACGCGCGTTTGGAGGAGGTAGCCGCGGCCGACGGTGTGGCGCCCGCGGAGTGGATCGCGCGGAGCATAGCGGCGTGTACGAAGGAACCGCATCCGTGTTCGAACGGGAAACCGGCGCGATCGATGGCGGACGTGCTGGCGGGGCGCGTGGGTTTGTTCGACAGCGGAGGTGACGGAATGCTCTCAGAGAGACACAGCGAGCTTTTCGGTGACTATCTGGCAGAAAAGCGGAAGGCAGGCCGTCTGTGATGCTGTGTGACACGGGCCCGCTGGTAGCGATCGTCGACCGGCGGGACATCCATCATGAGGCCTGTCTCGCCGCACTGGAGTTCATTCCCCAGGGCAGCCTGATCACCACCTGGCCCTGCCTGGCTGAAGCGATGCATCTGGCCTGGAGAGCCGGCGGAGTGGCCGCGCAGGAAACGCTCTGGGGTTTTGTAGCGGACGAGTCCATCAAGCTCGATACGCCGGACCCGGGGGAATGGCGGCAGATGCGAGAACTGATGCGCCAGTATGGGGATGCGCCGATGGACCTTGCGGATGCTTCCCTGGTCACCGCGGCCGAGCGGCTGGGAACCAACCGCGTCTTTACCACCGATCGGCACTTCCATGCGTATCGGCTGGAGGGGCGAAGGGCCTTCAAGGTCGTACCTTGAGGAACCTCGCAACGAAGCGAAGCCCCGCCAATCGGCGGGGCTTCTTCCATTCCAGAGGCACGGTCGATCAGCTGTTCGCCGCCACGCTGGCCATTGCACCCGCGCTGCCGGCACGGGAGGCGGAGTGGCGGGCGGCGATGCGCTCGGAGACGAGGGTGGCCAGGGCCATGATGGTTTCCTGCGGGTTCACGCCGGGGGCGGTGGGGACCAGCGAGCCGTCGGCCACGTAGACGCCGGGGACGCCGTGGCGCTCGCCGTCGGGGGTGCAGCCGCTGGTGGCGGGATCGGTACCGATGCGGCAGGTGCCGTTGACGTGGGCGGAAAGCACGCCCAGCTGGTTGGGGCCGGCCGGCCGCCGCGCCATGGCGCCCAGCTCCGCCGGCGAGCGCATGCGGACGGCGTGGGTGTGCAGCGTGGAAACCTCCGTGGCGCCCGAGGCGAACAGGATGCGCGCGGCGGCATCCATCCCCCGCAGCAACCTCGACCGGTCGGTGGCACCCAGCCGGTAGCGCAGCCGCACGCGCCCGTTGCGATCGACGGTAACGCTGCCGCTGGAGCGCGCCCGGTCCGCCCCGTCGCGCACCAGGACGATCATCGACGCCAGGTGGGGGAGCGACTCCATGACCTCGCGGTGCACCACGCCAAAGCCGGGGATGACGGCGGCGCTCAGCGAGGGGTAGAACGGCGGGGATTCGATCCAGAAGCCGTAGCCGTCGCTGCCGCGCATGAACTCGTCGCATACGGCGGAGAGCGGGATGCCCGCGGCGCCGTACATCTCCCGGTCGTAACGCCCAAAGACGGAGGTGGTGGGGTGCAGGCGCAGGAAGCTGCCCACCCCGCCGCCGCCCATTCCCGACCGCTGCAGCAGGGTGGGCGTGCCCACAGCGCCGCCCGCCAGGACGACGACGGGCGCCTCTACGGTCAGCCGGCCCCGCGCGGCGCCGGTGTCGCGGTCCAGGATGCTGGCGTGCACCCGCTTGAGCGGCGCGCCGCCGCCGCGCTCCGCCAGTTCGATGCGGTCGGCGCGCACGTCCGCGAACAGGCGCGCGCCGGCGGCCAGCGCGGCGGGCACGTACACGTCCGCGGCGGCGCGACGGGCGCCGTAGCGGCACCCCAGGCCGCAGAAGCCGGAGCGGACGCAGCCGTGCGCGTTGATCTTCACCGCCTGTGCGCTCCATCCCAGCGCGCGGGCGCCCTCCAGCAGCAGGCGGTTGGGAGGCGAGTGCGCGTCGTCGGGCACCGCGCGGGTGTGCGTCTCGTCCTCGATGCGGTCGAACACCGGCGCCAGGTCCGCGGGGCGCATCCCCACCGTGCCGTGCGCGGCGGCCCACTCGTCCAGCACCCAGTCGGGCGTGCGCAGCATCACCAGCCAGTTGACCGTGGTGCCGCCGCCCACGGCGCGCCCCTGCAGCAGCGGGTGCGCCAAGTCGTCGGTGGCGCGCGCGCCCGCGTCGGCGTACAGGCGCGAGGTGAGATCGGCCTCGCGCTCGGTGAACTGGGCGTGCCGCCAGAACGCGCCCTCCTCCAGCAGCACTACCTCGTGCCCCGCCTCGGCCAGGCGCGCGGCGGCCACGGCCCCGCCCGCGCCGCTGCCGATCACGCAGACGTCCGCCCGCACGCGGGTGTCCCCGCGCAGCCGCGCGCCCTCGATGATGCTGCTGAGGGTGGGATCGCCCGAAAGCAGGTCCAACTGGGGGCGGATGGAGATGACGCGCGCCGTCCGTCCGCCCTCCGTCCGCGCGACGGGCTCCGCGTCGGACGAGGCGCCTGGGAGCGGGCCCTCCCACGCCACCTCCGGCGTCCGCGTGTGCAGCGGTCCGCGGTAGCCGATGGCGGGGTGCGTGGATGGATCGGCGTAGTGGGTGGAGAGGATCAGCCGGCGCAGCGCCTGGAACGCGGTGCGAAAGAGGGGGACGCGGCTGGTTTCCCATCCACGCAGCCACGCCTCCTGCCGACTGGCGGAAAGGTCGGCGAAGGGGCGGGGGCGCCAGGCGTTCAGCAGGCCGGCGGCGGGCGTGCCCATCATCCACAGCAGACCGGCCGCGTCTTTAGCCTGGTTGGGATCCAGGGTGCCCAGGCGCACCTCCACGGCGCGCGCCAGGCGCACGGCGGCCGGGTCCGGCTCGTCGGGCAGGGGCACCATGCGCCTGCACAGCGCGATGAGCGTGGCAAGCTGCCGCGGCGTAAGCATCAGTCCGGGAGTTTTTGGATCGGCGCGACAGGGCGGGAGGGGACGATGAAGGTTGCGCGTGCTGCACCCGTTTGTCAACGCTTCCGCGCCCGCGGCGGACAGATCGGCAAACAGGAAGGTTCAGATGCCCAAACGTCATTCTGGTAACGAGATGCAGTCTTATGGAGCGGCCCGCATCTTGCCCGGCCATGCGCTCCCGCCCACCGGCACGGGCGGAACCTGAAGGCGGTGGAACCCGGGTGAGAGGGAGCGGACGATGAACTACGGACGGGACTACGGGAACCGGAACTTTCTTGAGCGGGCCGCGCACACGGTGCGCGGCTGGATGGGCCGGCGCCCCGGCGATGACGACCGGTACTACGACGACGAGTACCGCGGCGCGCCGATGAACCGCGGCTGGAGCGGCGACAGCGGCTACCGTGAGGTGGGCGACGTGAGCGGCGGCTATGGCGGCGGCTTTGATCGGGGCTATGGCGCCGCCAACTGGCGTGGCTACAACCAGGACTGGAACCGTGGCGGCATGGAAGGCCGCGCGTTGGGCGGCGGGGCCGCGTGGGGCCGCGGCGGGGGCGACGAGTACCGCACCGGCGGCTACAACCCCAGCCACGGCAGCTGGGACGTGGACTGGGACGACGACCGCTCCGGGGGCTACGACCGCGGGATGAACCGCGGCATGGGCGGCGGCTACAGCGCCCGTGGCTACGGGTACGGCGGCGGGGACGATCGCGAGCACTACATGGGCCGCGACTTTCAGACCAACCATCCGCACTTTGGCCACCACTGGCAGGCCGGCCACCACGACGACGCCATGGTGGATCCCAACCGCGGCGGCACCCGGGACCGCATGGGCGGCGGGATGATGGGCCGCGGCGCCGACCGCAACACCGAACGCTACGGCGGCTACGACCGCGGGATGCGCGGCGGCGCCGACCGCAACTACGGCGGCGCGGGAATGCTGGGCGGTGACGCCGACGTGGGCGACGTGTCCGGCGGGATGATTGGGAACTACGGCGCCTACGGAAACTACGGCATCGAGCGGTTCCGCAGCGGCAGCGGCGGCGGCGTGCCGACCGGCCAGTACTTCCGCGGCTACGGCGTGGGCTCCGGCTACCGTCCGTAAGCGGGACGGCGGCTTCACGGCGACGAGCGGGCCCGGGTGACCGGGCCCGCTCTTTTGGTTGGGCGGGTGGATTTGGGCGGATGAAAGATGAGCGGATGAATCCGCTGCTGGGAAAGCGATAAGCCCCGTATCGCCTCGCTTGCGCTCGCCGAAACGGGGCTTCAACGGCTCGCGACAGCCATCTACCGTCGCTTCGTCACTCCTCCGGCTCGTCGAACAGGCCCAGCACGCCGGGGATCGGTGCGCGCGGCTTGCGCGGGCGCGGCGCGGATACACGCGCCTCGGTCAGGAACTCGACCTCCGCGCCTTCCGCATCCAGCGACTTGTACGACACGCGTCCGGTGCGCTTCAGGCTCGTGAGCGCGGAACGGACCTGCTCCGGCGTCAGGCCGGCGTCCACGCCGCTCGCCAGCAGATCCGCGGCAGGCACCCGCGCACCGATGTGCCGCGCGTGCAGATCGTCCGCGAAGGCGCCGAGGTCAGGGCCACGCGGCTCCGGCTCCGGTTGCGGCGCGAGGGCGAAGAGATCCAGGGCCGCGGCCGGTTCGTCGGTCGCAACCGGAGTAACCGCCGGCTTTCGAGACGCGTCGGGCGCGGGCGTCTTCGAACGCGGCTTCGTGGCGCGAGCGGCGGGATCGGCCGCAGGCTCCGCGACCGGCTCCGGCGCCTCGGCGATGAACTGGGCGTCGGGCGGCTCGGCGGTAGACGTCTCAGCCGGCTCCGGCTCGGCGGGGGAAGCGGAATCAGCCGGCTCCATGGCAGGTTCCTGTACCCGCGCGGAAGCTTCTTCCGGCGCGACAGGCGGCTCCGGGACCAACCCGGTTTCGGTGGTCCGTACCTCGGTAGCGCCTGCGTCCGCCCGGGTGCCGGTGACCGGCTCGGGCTCCGCGATCGGCCGAGCGTCGGCGACGGCGGGCTCGGCGGGTGGCTCCGCGCTCGCCTCGGGCGCCGGGGTGGCGGGCGGTGCGGCGGCGGGCTCGGTGGCCGGCTGAGCTCCTGGTTTGGCGGAGCGGGCAGGTTTGCGCCTGGATGCGGGCTTCTGCTTCGTGCCGGCGTCGGCGAGGGCGGCGTCGAGTTCGGGCAGATGCTCGGCGGCGGGGGTGGAGAGGAGAAGGTCGACGGACTCGGTTGTTCCACCGACGCGCAGGGCGTACGCGACGCGGTCGCCGCCGGCGGGGGCGAGCAGCGCCTGCATCCGCGTGATGGCGGTGGCGAGGGCGGCTTCGGGGCCGCGGGAGCGCTGGGCTTCGCGCCAGGCGATCAGCCAGCCGTGCCGCGCATCGCCCAGAAAGCCGGAGCAGCCTTCCACCACGCGGCGCAGGTGCGGCGGCAGATCGGCCATGGGCCCGGTAAAGCGCGCCTGCTTCTCGAAGTCCTCGCGGGGAAAGCGCAGCAGCACGTCCGCGCCGCCCAGGTCCATCACCGGCTCCAGCGCACTCCACGGCAGGGTGCGCGCGGCGAGCGGCGCCAGGCACACCAGCGCGGGCTCGTCGCCGATCTGCTGCGCCAGGTGGTGGGCGTGGGATGCGAACGGGGCTTCGACCAGCAGGATCTCGCCGGGCCCGGCGCTGGCGGGATCGGAGCTGGCGCGGACGCGTTCGCCGGCGCCGGCGTCATCCAGCAGCTCGCCCAGGCGGGCCAGGAGGCCGGGATCTTCTTCGATCAGGACGATGCGCGCGCGGGCGCCGGCATCGTCCAGCGCCTGCGTGGCGAGGACGGCGGCGGGCTGAATGGTGGTACCGCGGAGGGCAGCGCGCTGCAGGTCCGCGCCCGCGAATCCATCGACGAACCAGACGGGCGGCGGATCGGGACGATCGTCATCATCCCCCAACGCGGGACGCGCGAAACCCGACGCCCAGCGTCCGGCGTAGCGGGCGGCGGTGGCGCAGGCGCGTGCTTCGGCGTCGGAGGCGGGGGCAGCAGTCACGTCGATGGCCAATGAGGAGCGGAACCAGCACGTAGATTACGCCCGCACAAATCCCGAAGCAAGCTCCCGTCTGTTACAACGTGGTTCGGAAGAGGATCCACGTCAGCTCGCGGGGCGCAGGCCGGTCATCCGTTCGCTGATCTCCAACAGACGCCGGGCGGCATCGTCGTCCAGCGCGGCGCGAGAGAGGCGGGACGGCCGCTCATCCTGAAAGTACTCGCCCGTGACGGTCGCCACATCCGGCGACGAGGCCAGGTAGACGGCGGTGCGGGCGCCCTGCTCGGGGGTGCGCATCCAGCGCTTGAACAGGCGCAGCGGGGCCCATCCGCCGAACAGGATCTCCGTGGCCACCACGCCCGGGTGCAGCGTGTTGGCGGTGAGTGCCTGGGGCGGATTGCGCCGCGCCAGCTCGCGGGTAAAGAGCACGTTGTACAGCTTGGTGTTGGCGTACTGGCGCAGGCCGTTGTACCCCCCGCGCATCCCCAGATCGTCCCAGCGCGGCGCGGCAAAGTGGTGCGCGCCGGAGCTCAGCGTCACCACGCGCGCCGGAGCGGCGGCCCGCAGCGGGTCCAGCAGCAGGCTGGTCAGCAGAAAGGGCGCGAGGTGGTTCACGGCCAGCTGCATCTCGATGCCGTCCGCCGTCTCTTCCCGCCGGCGGGTGTACAGGCCGGCGTTGTTGACCAGCACGTGCACGGCGGGCCAGCGCCGCAGGATCTCCGCCGCGGCGGCACGCACCTGCGCCTGCACGGACAGGTCCGCCAGCACGATGCCCACGCCCTCGTGCCCCACGGCGCGGACGATGTCGGCGCGGCTGCGTTCCGCCTTTTCACGGCTGCGCGCGACCAGCACCACGGTCGCGCCGCGCCGGGCCAGCTCGGTCGCCGCCGCCTGCCCGATCCCCGCCGTGGCGCCCGTGACCACGCAGACGCGGCCCTGCATCGACCCCTCGATCCCCTCCCCCACGCATCCTCCCGGTCCGTTTGCGACAGTCGTGTTACGCGGCAAGGCTGGCCGCGGGGGGCGCGGTGGCGTAAATCATCATCCACCGATCCACCTCTCTACCTCTGGATGCAGTATGACGCACGATCTCGACCGCCGCACCTTTCTTCGCAACGCCGCCGTCCTGGGCGGCGGCGCGCTGCTCGCGCCCGCGCTGCAGGGGCTGTCCGCCTGCTCGCGCGTGAGTGGGCCCGTGCCGCGTGCGCTGGGCTACGGCCCGCTGATCCCCAGCACGCACGTGCCGGAGCTGTGGATTCCGGAAGGATTCACCGCGCGCAAGCTCAGCACCACACGTGCGCCGTCGCTGGTCGATCCGCGGCTGACGGTGCAGTACGGGATGGACGGGATGGCCGCATTCCGCGCGGGGGACGACACGGTGCGGCTGGTGCGCAACCACGAGATCCGCGACCCCGCGGCCAGCGCGCGGCTGCTGGGGCCCGGTGAGCGCGCGTACGACCGCAAGGCGGGCGGCGGGACGATGACGCTGGAGGTGCGGCAGGGGCGCGACGGATCGGTGGATCTGGTGCGCGAGTTCACCAGCCTGAGCGGTACGCACACCAACTGCGCGGGCGGCCCCACGCCCTGGGGCTCATGGATTACCTGCGAGGAGACGACGGTGGGGCCCGCGACGGGATACGAACGGGCGCACGGCTACTGCTTCGAGGTGTCCGCCTCCGCCGACGCCGAGGTGGAGCCGGTGCCGCTGAAGGCGATGGGCCGATTTGTCCACGAGGCGATGGCGGTGGATCCGCGCACCGGCTACGCGTACCTGACGGAGGACATGACGTACGACCCCGCCGTGGCGGCGGGAAAGGGCGCCGGATTCTACCGCTTTATTCCCGCGCGGCGCGGCAACTTCGCGGCGGGCGGGCGGCTGCAGATGCTGGCGGTGCGCGGGCGGCCCAACTACGTGACGGTGAATGGGCAGACGGTGGGCGCTTCGGTGGACGTGGGCTGGGTGAACATCGCCGACCCCGATCCCGCCACGGCGGAGGCGAACGTCTCGGCGGTGTTCCAGCAGGGGTGGGCGCAGGGCGCGGCGGTGTTCCAGCGGCTGGAGGGGTGCTGGTACGGCGAGGGGAACGTGTACTTCAACGCCACCAGCGGCGGCAACGTGGGCGCCGGGCAGGTGTGGTGCTACCGGCAGACCAGCGACGACGGAGGCGTGCTGACGCTGATCTTTGAATCACCGTCGCGCGAGGTGCTGGACAGCCCCGACAACCTGTGCATGAGCCCGCGCGGCGGCCTGGTGATCTGCGAAGACAGCCAGGGTGAGCAGTTTCTGCGCGGGCTTACGACGGACGGCCGTATCTTCGACCTCATCCGCACGGCTGGTCCTTCGTCTGAGACGGCGGGGTGCTGCTTCAGCCCCAACGGCAGGACGCTGTTCTTCAACATCCAGGGCGGCACCAGCGCCACCACCACCATGACCGGCGGCACGTACGCCATCTGGGGCCCGTGGGAAAAGGGCGTGCTGTGAGCTGAATCGCTGCGATCGGGGAGGGGATTCCGGGTCGATCGCGCTGAACCTCCCGGATCGGATCTGATAATGACGCCAGTCATCCTGAGAGAGCGCCAACGGAAAACCTGGATTCACGCCATCGTTTGGGCGCGACCGAAGGACCTTCTCTCTCGTTCCGAGGGGCGTATTTCACGCATGAAATCCAGCCCCTCGGTTCTTCTGGCAAGGTCCTTCGATCGGCGCCAAAGTCCATTGTGCCAGATAGTTGCGAGCGGCGCCTCCCTCAGGATAACTGATTGCGGTGGGACAGCAATATCTTCCAGGAGGGCGCCGCGCTGGACATTCGCGTGCTACGAAGCCGGTGCGCCGACCGAAGGATTTTGGCGGCTCGCCGGAACACGCGAGGGGCCGGCTCCAGTGCACGGGAGCCGGCCCCTTCGTGATTCGACCGAGATCCTTCGGTCGCGCGCAAGCGGTTGTGATGGTTCAGGTTGCACATGGCGCTCCCGCAGGAAGCCAACGCTCTTGTCCCCGCTCAGCGCCTACGCCGGTTCGTCGGCGCCATCCCACTCGCGGTGAAAGCGGTCCAGGAACTCCTGCATGAACCGGTGGCGGTCTTCCGCGATGCGGCGGGCCGCCTGCGTGTTCATCCGGTCGCGCAGCAGGAGCAGCTTTTCGTGAAAGTGGTTGATGGTGGGCCCGGCGCTGGCATTGTAGCGGTCGAAGCTGTCGTGCATCTCGGGCGCGGCTTCGGGGTCGTGCATGGGGCGGCCGCGGCTGCCGCCGTACGCGAACGTCCGCGCGATGCCAATGGCGCCGATGGCGTCCAGGCGGTCGGCATCCTGCACCACGGCGCCCTCGGGCGTGGCCATGGGCGTCGGCACGCCCGCGCCTTTGTACGAGAGCGCGGCGATGATGGCGCAGACGTGATCGGTCGTCGCCGCGTCGGCGCCGGCTTCCGTGAGCCAGGCGCGGGCGGCGCGGGGGCCGGCGGTCTCGTCGCCGTCGTGGAACTTGTGGTCGGCCACGTCGTGCAACAGTGCGGCAAGCTCCGTCACGTACGGGTCCGCGCCCTCGTCGCGGGCCAGGCGCAGCGCCATGCGCCGCACGCGGTCCACGTGCCACCAGTCGTGCCCCGTCCCCTCGCCATGCATCCGCTCGCGCACGAACGCCTCCGTCCGCCGCAGGATCTCGTCCCGATCCTTCATCCAATCTCCTCCTGTGATGTGGATCGACGAATCTGCGCGAGATTGGAAGTGTGGGGAAGTAGGGAAGATGCAGCGACGGGATGCGGTACCGGCAGACAATCGGCCGGAAAGAAACTATATTGAAATCATCTTCTGCAAGGAGAAGGAATGATTGCGCAAACGTATAGGGCGGTACTCCGCGGCGACGAAGTAGCTTGGATCGATCCTCCCCCGCAACTCGAAGGCGAAACCGAGGTGCAGATCACGGTTCTGCCTCCCGAATCGGAAGACGCACGACGTGCGCGGGGCCTGCGGGCGGCCGCTGCACTCGAGCGCCTGGCGAACGCCGGAGCATTCGACGACATCGAAGACGCGGCCGCGTGGCAGCGTGAGATTCGTCAGGATCGGCCGCTGCCTGGTCGGGAAGAGTGATGCTTCTCGACACCAACATTATCATCTACGCAGCGCAGAACGCGCACCCGGAGTTGCGTCCGTTCATTGCCGAACATACACCTTACGCCTCCGTGATCAGCTACATCGAGGCGCTCGGTTTCTCGCGCCTTCCCCCGGTCGAGCGAAGCGATCTGGAAGCGTTCTTCGACGAAACGAGAATGCTTCCGCTCTCGCAATCAGTTATGGAAGAAGCCGTCCGGCTGAAGCAGATTCGGAAGATGAGCCTGGGTGACAGTGTAGTCGCGGCCACCGCGCTGGTGCACGGCCTTACCCTAGTCACGCGGAACATCGCCGATTTTCGCTGGATCCCTGGCCTCAAGCTCGAGAACCCTCTGACGTAGCGCCGGAGAGGGCGGGTTCCAGGGCGGGTGCGCTGGCGGGGAGGGCGACGCCGAACTCGGCGCCGCCTTCGGGACGGTTGCGGGCCCAGACGCGGCCGCCGTGCGCCTGCACCGTCTGCCGCACCAGCGCCAGACCCAGCCCCGTGCCGCGCGCCTTGGTGGTGAAGTCGGGCTCCCACACGCGCTCCACGTTTTCCGGGGCGATCCCGGGCCCGTCATCCAGCACGCGCACCTCCACCTCGCCCTCCGCCTCGGAAAGCTCTACCCACACGGCGCCGCGCCCCGCCTGCGACACGACCTCCCCCGCGTTCAGCAGCAGGTTGGCAAAGGCGCGGGAAAGCGCGTCGTGGTGGCCCGTCACCAGCGGCAGCGCCTCGGGCGCGCGCAGGTCGCAGACCACGTGCGGGGGAAGGTGCGTGCGCAGCAGGTAGTCCATCATCTCGCGCACGTCCACTTCGCTGCGCGGCCCGTCGGGCATGCGCCCCAGCTGCGCAAAGGTGCGCGCCAGCTCCTCCAGCCGCGCCGATTCCGCCTGCAGCACCTCCAGCGCCTCGCGCGCGTCCTCCCGGTCCGGCACCGAGCGATGCAGCGTGCTGAGCGCGAACCGCATGGGCGTGAGCGGGTTCTTCAGCTCGTGCGCCACGCGACGCGCCATCCCCACCCAGGTGCGCGCGCGCTCCGCCTCCAGCTCCACCTGGTGCGCATGGGCAAGCTCCGCCTCCATCCGCCGGAACGCGCGGCGCAGCACCGCAAACTCGTCCGCGGCGGCCAGACCGTCGTTTTCGGGGAGCGGCTCGCGGCGTCCCACCATCCGCGCCCAGCCGGCCATCTCCTCCACCGGGTGCGAAAGCCGCCGCCCCATCCGCTGGGACGCGCGCAGCGCCAGCACCGCCAGCACCCCGCCCACCAGCAGCCCCGCCAGCGGGATGAGCGCCACGGAGCGGTTGAGCAGGTATTCCCAGCGGCGCGCGTTGGTGATGGACGCTTCCAGCTCGTCGCGGTGGCGCGCGGCGGCCCGGGCCAGCGCCGGGTCGCCGGACTGCTCGGCGCGGCGGATGAGCTCGCCGCCGCTGGCGCCCGCGCGCTCCCACGCGCCTTCGGCCTGCGACAGGCGCACGGCCTGCGATACGGCGTACGCGCCCAGCCCCACCAGCACGAGCGAGGGGAGCACGGCAAACATCAGCAGCGCGCGGCGGAGCCGGCGTTCAAAGGGACGGCGCCAGGCCATCACACCCCCCTTGGGTTGACCGGAACGGGCGCGCGACGGAGCTTGTTCGCGCGCGAAGGGGGCAAGGTAGGCGCGCGCCCGGGCCTGCGGCAAGAAACGCGTGGTGATCAGAGGGGGTGGATGACGAGCCTGGAAGCCGGGCTGCGGGCGCGCTTCGACGTGCGCGAGGAGCGGTTTGAGCACGCGGGGTGGGCGGTGGACATGATCCTTCCCCGCGCCGCGGACGAACTGATCGACGAAAAAGACTTCGCGGGCGACGAGCGGCTGCCGTACTGGGCGGAGCTGTGGCCGTCGGCGCGGGCGCTCGCGCGGCACCTGCTGGACGAGGGACGTGCGAACGTGCGGGAGTGCGACCGTGCGAAAGCGGGGGATGGCTGGTCGGGCATTCGCGTGCTGGAGCTGGGGTCCGGGGTTGCGCTGCCGTCGCTTGCGCTGGCCGGGCGGGGCGCGGACGTGCTGGCGACGGACTGGTATGAGGATGCCCTCCTCTTCGCCCGCGCCAACGCCGAGCGCAACGGCCTGCCGCCGCTGCGCACCGAACCGCTGGACTGGCGGCAGCCGCGCGGCGGATGGGGATACGACCTGGTCATCGCCGCCGACGTGCTGTACGAGCAGCGCAACGGCCCTGTTCTCGCCGCGCTCCTTCCCCGCGTGACCGCGCCCGGCGGCACCGTGCTCATCGCCGACCCCGGCCGCGTGTACGCCGGCGACTTCTTTCGGCTGATGCGCGACAGCGGCTGGTTCGTGGAGCAGGCCGCTGTCCTGGCCGAGCCCTCCGCCCCCGGCGCCGAAAGCCGGGTCCGCATCCACCGTCTGCGCCGCGACGACGGCGGCATCCCGGTGATGCCGGAGGTCCGCTGAGGGCAGGGATTCGGACGCTTCGGATGGGCCGGAGCAGGCCCCCTCCGGGCCGGCACCACC
>NZ_JBMDXM010000145.1:0-43501 GCF_048594345.1 Longimicrobium sp. | reverse complement strand
GTTGCTCACGTGTTACGCACCCGTTCGCCACTGAGCTGTCCCCGAAGAGACAACTCCGTACGACTTGCATGTGTTAAGCGCGCCGCCAGCGTTCGTCCTGAGCCAGGATCAAACTCTCCATGAGTTCAAACAGCTCTTGTGAACGAACACGGTTGTGTTCATTCGGAAATTTCACGTTTACGTCCCGTTACTTCAGCGGACGCGAAGGACGTGTTGCCTTCGGCTTGCTCCGCTACGGGGCGCCCGTCTTAGCACTCCCAAAGACCCGAGTTGTCAAACTTCTTTCGCGAGCCGTTGACTCGCTTCTCCATTCGCATCCGGCCAGTTTCACCCGGCCGCCGCGTCAGTCCTTCAATCTATCACCCTCGACTCGCTTCGTCAAGGGGCGGCGGTGAGAAAGTTTCGAAGCTTTCCGGCCCGCCGCGCTTCCTGCAACGCCTTCAACCTAAACCACTTAGGCGTTCCGGTCAAGGGGTCGGTTTTCCAACTTTCTCCCCCGCCCTCCCAACACCGCCCGTTCAGGCGACAGCCTTACAACTTATCAACCTTGTCCAGCGGCGTCAACCCCCGCCGCGTCTTGTGGCCCCACCGGATCGCTCCGGCTTTGCGAGGGCCGCAAGTATAAACGCCCGTTTCCCGCCCGTCAACCCTGTCGTGGGATTCCGCCGCCCTGCCGACGTCTGTCGCGGTGGGGGAAGTCCGGAGAGAGGGCAAAAGCGGACCCCCCCGATTCGACTCGCGGGGGTCCGCTGCTGCGAAAGGGGTGAGCGACGGGTTTCGAACCCGCGACCTCCGGAACCACAATCCGGCGCTCTAACCAGCTGAGCTACGCCCACCGTGTCCTGTCATTTCAAACCCGTCGTCCAACAGGCCACAAATGTGTAAAAGGATTCCCGATCGCGCAAGTGGTCCCTTCAACCTCCGTGCACGAAGGCGCCGAAACCCGCCGCCGGTGCCGGCCGAAGCACCAGCGGACGCTCGTGGCGGCGCCAGCGACGATCCGCACGCGCCAGGGCGATCCACCCGCGTTCATATCCCTACGTACGCGCGCGCGAGGCTCATTGACCCCCACGCGCGGGCGGCCAGGCGATGGGCGGATGCAGGCTCCGGTCGTGACGACATCGGCCACCCCAGGATCGGTGCACACCTCCGCGCTCGCTCCTCCCCGCCCCGTAGACCGGGTTACGACCGCGTCTCTCGATGCGTGTATACGCAGGCCCCAAATACGTGTATCTGCTGCCTCCTGTCATCAAAGCCTGAATCCGTGTGCGTGAGCTACATGACGCGACGGCATCAAAGGGCGCGCATTCGATTGTCTCACGCCATTACGACCAAAAGGCGTTGTTGTTGGAGATAAACGCCGTGAACTTTCAGGCTCGCCGCGAAGCCATCGGCCGCGCGGCGTAAGCCCCTGCCCCGTACTTGACCTTTATCGTCGAACCATGTTACTGTATTACAAACGCCAAATCTGTCCGATGGCGTGTGTAGAATACCACCCTGCTGGACATACCTGACCGGCGCGCGGGGCACGTTCCCCGTCGCCGGCGGCGGCTTTCCCCCCACGGGTGATCCGCCGAACCCCGCGCCGCGTGGCAGCTCCACGCACGCACTTCCTCTCTCTTCACAGGCAGGCAGCCGCATGTCCGTCATCGAACGCGAGCCCAGCACGATCCCCGCCGGCCAGAGCGCCGTGCGCCTGGATGGCATCGACTACGTGGAGCTGTACGTGGGCAACGCCTACCAGGCGGCGCACTTTTACCGCACCATGTTCGGCTTCAAGCCCGTGGCGCGCGCGGGGATGGAGACCGGCATGCGCGACCGGCTTTCGATTGTGATGGTGCAGGGCGACATCCGGCTGGTGATCACCAGCGGTCTTAACCCCGACTCGCCGATCAGCCGCCACGTGGCGCTGCACGGCGACGGCGTGAAGGACGTGGCGTTCCGCGTGGACGACGTGGCCGCCGCCTTCCAGACCGCGGTGGAGCGTGGCGCGCGCGCCGTGGCCGAGCCCCAGGTGCACGAGGACGAGCGCGGCCGCGTGGTGCGCGCCACCATCGGCGCCCCGGGTGACACCGTACACTCGCTGGTGGAGCGCCACGGCTACGCCGCGACGCTGTTTCCGGGCTTCGAGGCCATCACCAACGCGCCGGCCACCCACGCCGTGGGATTCACCGAGGTGGACCACGTGGCCGTGAGCATGGAGTCGGGGCACCTGGACGAGTGGATCCAGTTCTACAAGGAAGTGCTCGGCTTTCACCAGTCGCACCACGAGATGGTGTGGACCAAGAACAGCTCCATGAACAGCAAGGTGGTGGAGGATCCGTCGGGCAAGATCAAGTTCCCCATCCAGGAGCCGTCCAAGGCCGGCACCAATTCTCAGGTGCAGGAGTACCTGAACTTCAACCACGGCTCGGGCGCCCAGCACGTGGCCTTCCTGTGCGACGACATCTGCTTCACGGTGCGCACCATCCGTGAGAACGGCGTGCGCTTTCTGGAAGTCCCCGGCACCTACTACGAGGTGCTGGAGGAGCGCGTGGGCGCCATTCAGCCGGCGGTGATGGCGGAGTACCAGGAGCTGGGAATCCTGGTGGATTCGGACGAAGACGGGCGCCTGATGCAGATCTTCAGCGAGCCGGTGGAGGCGCGTCCCACGATGTTCGTGGAGGTCATCGAGCGGCGCGGCGCCCGTGGCTTTGGCTCCGGGAACATCAAGGCGCTGTTCGAGGCGGTGGAGCGCCAGCAGGAACGCCGCGGGACCATCTGATGACCGACCTGGCATCCGCACCCGTGGCCGGTCCCGCCCTGGCGGGCTGGGCCCAGGCCACGGGGACCTCGGCGCTGCAGACCATGCTTTCGGTGGGCACGCGCCCGGGGACGATCTCGTTCGCCCTGGGGCTTCCCGCGCCGGAGCTGTTTCCCGCCGCGGAGTACGGACGCGCGGCGGCGGCCGTGCTGGAGGAGGACCCACGCGCGCTGCAGTATTCCCCGCCCTCCGCGGCGCTGCAGGCGCACGTGGCCGCGCTGATGGCGCAGCGCGGGGTGGTGGTCGCGCCGGAGGAGGTGTTTCTGACGGCCGGTGCGCAGCAGGGGATCAGCCTTCTGGCCCGCCTGCTGCTGGAGCCCGGCGGCGACGTGCTGACGGAAACGCTGTGCTACACGGGCTTTCAGCAGGCCGTGGAGCCGTTCACGCCGCACTTTATCACCGTTCCCACGGACGGGGAGTCGGGGATTGACGTGGACGCGGTGGAGGCCGTGCTGGCGGGTGGGGCGCGGCCGGCGTTCATCTACACCGTGCCGGACGGCAACAACCCGCTGGCGCTGAGCATGCCGACGGAAAAGCGGCTGAGGCTGGTGGAGATCGCGCGCCGCTACGGCGTCCCGATCGTGGAAGACGATCCGTACGGCTTTCTGGCGTACGACGGCCCGCCGGCGCAGCCGCTGCGGGCGCTGGACCGGGACTGGGTGTTCTACGTGGGCTCGTTCAGCAAGGTGCTGGCGCCGGCGCTGCGGCTGGGGTGGATCATCGTGCCGCGGGAGCTGGTGCCGCTGCTGGCGATCGCCAAGGAGGCCAGCGACATCAACACGGCCACGCTGTCGCAGCGCGCGGCGGCGCGCTACATGGACGGCGGCCACCTTCCCGCCCACCTGACGGCGGTGCGGGACGAGTACCGCCTGCGCCGCGACACCATGCTGGCGGCGCTGGAAAAGCACTTTCCCACCGGCGCGCGCTGGAAGAAGCCGGCAGCCGGCGTCTTCATCTGGGTGGAACTGCCGGAGGGAACGGACGCGAGCGAGGTGCTGCGCGTGGCCATCGAGCAGGAGGGGGTCGTCTTTGTCCCCGGCAACGCGTTCGCGGCCGATGGCAGCAGCACCGCCAGCAACTGCATGCGCCTCAACTTCTCCCACTCCACGCCGGACGTGATCGAGGAGGGCATCGCCCGCCTCGGCCGCACGCTGAAGGCGGTAGGGGTGTAGGACGGCGGCTTCCTCGGAAGATTGACGCACGAAAGAGCCCGCTCCGGAGTACCGGCGCGGGCTTTTAGTACAATGATTCTTGCATCCGTCGTAAGATGCAGCTTCATTGTTTCTCGGTCGAAGTACGAGCAGTTGGGTCGTCTGCAAATGTGAAGTAAAAACCAACCCTGATGAGACGCGAATTATGGAACAGCCGCCGGACATTCAGGTGGGAGAGGGAACAGACACACGCACGGGAGCAGAGATCGCTGAGGAGAGAATAGCGGATTTTAAACGCCGTATGAATGCACAACTGGTCGGTACTTTCGAGATATTAGACTTGCAAGGGCTAAGTCTTGAAACCGTTCCAGAGAGCTTACGCGGACTCAGATACCAAGGAATAGTCCATCTGGGCCGTAATCAACTGGACGAGTTGCCGGAGTGGATTGGAGAGGTTGCACAGAATCTTATCGTCTCCTCCAATAACCTTAAGGTTCTTCCCAACGGAATTGGCACCATCAGTCTTCAGGGCTTGGCAGCCCACAACAATGCACTCGAATCCTTGCCTAAGTCTCTTCTGGATAGTTCTAATCTCCACACGCTTTTGCTGCAAGGCAATCCGTTAGGCATTCCCGCTGGTATTCTTGCATCCCGCTCCCCTGCAGAAATCCTCGCTTACTACTTCGAATCGCGTGGTGAAAAGGGCCGGCCTCTCCTCGAACTGAAGCTCCTCCTCGTCGGTCGTGGCAAAGCAGGAAAAACCACGTTGGTTAAGCAGCTCGCGAAGGAAAGGCCAAGCGCACGGGAGTCGGAGACTCATTCGATTGCGATTCGCGAACTGGGACTTCGCTGTCCACGTGGTTCCGTGCGGACACGAGCGTGGGACTTTGGCGGCCAAGAGATTCTCCACTCGACGCACCAGTTCTTTCTGACCGAGCGCAGTCTATACCTCCTGGTACTTGAGCCACGCACCGGGCTCGCGCAACGCGACGCGGAATACTGGCTAAAGCTCATCGAAACGCAGGGCGGCGGATCGCCGGTCATCGTCGTGATGAATCACAGCCATGGGCGCCGCTGGCCAATCGACCAGGTGAAGCTGCGGCGGCTATTTCCGTTCATCGTCGATTTCATCTGGACGGATGCGCTGCACGGCGACGGGATCGATGCGCTGCGGAACACAATTCTACAGACCGTGGAAGAACGGATGCCAGACGTCTGGCTCCCCTTCCCCGTTCGCTGGCGTGCAATCAAGGACCGCGTCGCCGGGATGGACGAGAACTTTCTCACCTACGACGACTACGTCAAAATCTGCGTTGAGTATGGTGAGGATGATCCTGACAAGCAGGCTGACCTCGCCGGGATTCTTCACGCGCTCGGGCTGGCCCTGTACTTCGGGAATGACCCGCGGCTGCACGACCATCGAGTGCTGAACCCGAGTTGGGTGACAGGCGGCGTGTACGCCGTGATCCGATCAGAGTCGGTTAGAGAGAAGGATGGCCAGCTCACGGCAGCCGACATGCCGCGCGTCCTCCGTGAGGCACAGAAGCAGAAAGTGGTGAAGGCGAAGGATTATCCGCCCGAGACGCACCCGTTCATCCTGGAGTTGATGCGGGCGTTTCAGCTCTGCTTTGCGCATGAGCCGGAAGGCGAGCCAGGCGGCGCGGATCGCCCCGTCCGCTACCTGGTGCCGGAGTTGTTGCCAGAGTTCGAGCCGGAGATGGTGGAAGCATGGGACCAGGCGCCGGTACGCCTGCGCTACACCTACGAGGTGCTGCCGCCGGGGTTGCTGCCGCGCTTCATCGTGCGCACGCACCCTTTGAGCGAGGACGCGCCGCACTGGCGGCACGGCGTGGTGCTGCGGCACGGCGACGCTTCGGCGCTCATCCGGGCGGAGTCGGACAGGCCGCAGCTGGAGGTGTTCGTGCTGGGCGGCGACGAGGATACACGCCGCGTGCTGGTGACGATGGTGCGGCGCGAGTTGGAGGCGCTGCACGGCGAGATGAAGATGGCGCCGGTGGAGACGCTGGAACTCACTGGCGAGGGCGACCGCTGGATCAGCGTAAAGTCGCTGCGCGAAATGGAGGAAGCCAGCGAGCCAACGAAGCGCATGCCGATCCTGCCCGAGGGAACGGCCGAGGTCAACATCCCGCTGGAGCTGGACAAGCTGGACCCGCCTGAGTCGCGCGCGATCGACCGCGATCCGACCGTCGCCCCGGCACCAGTACGCGTCTTCGTCAGCTACGCGCACGCTGACGAAAGAGCTCTCAAGCGGCTGGACGCGATTCTTGGCGTGCTGGAGCAACAGCACGGTCTGGTGGCGTGGCGGGACGAGCGGCTCATTTCCGGCGACGAATGGGATGAGGAGATCCGTCGGCGGCTGGAAGAGATGGACATCTTTCTATTCATCGCCAGCCAGCGCTCAATCGTGAGCTCCTATATCCGAGACACGGAGATCCAGCGGGCGCAGGAACGGCGGGAGAAGGGCGAAGTGGAGATCGTCACCGTCAAGCTGGAGGCGTGCGCGGTGGATGAGGATTCGTATCTTGGCAAGCTGCAGCGCCTTGCACGCGGATTTCCGAGTATCGCAAAGGCGACTCCGCGGTCGGAGGGTTGGGAGCAGGTGCGGAAGGATCTGCTGCCCGTCATCAAGCGTGTCAGCGAGAGGAAGAAGGCGGCCGGCGAGAGGCAGGCGTAGCACCCAGATCGCGAGGGTTTCTAATCTATCCCGCAGCGTTGGCTTCCTGAGGGAGCGCCAAAACATAACTTCAACTCACATGACCGCTTGCGCGACAGAAGGATCTCGTCTGCCTTGCCTGAGGACTTGAACGGCTCCCGAGGGCTGGGTCTCTCGCGACCCGACAAAGATCCTTCGATCGCGCGCAAGCTTCTGTAATTACGAAAGTTACGGGCGTGCGCTCCCTCAGGATGACAGCGCACCTCGTGGAGCAGGTGAGCACCACCTCTCGCCCAGAAGAACAGATACGCCTGCGGGTAACTCAGGGACCGAAAAACAAGAATCCCACACTGTACGGTACGGTGGGGGATCGTCTTGTCTACGGGGCAGGCTGGACCCGCTCGGCCAGAGCGCTCATGCCGTCCGACGGGCGACAGGGCGCTGCTTCCGCAGGCCCGGCGGCTGCCGGGCGGCCGCGTCGGCGCCGTTCAGGCCGCGCACACCTTCGATCACGTACCGCTCCACCTCGTCCAGGTCCATGGGCCAGCCGGGCCCGCGGCGCCGCTGGAACAGCTTGGTGCCGGCGGTGGATGAGGCGTAGAACGCGGTGTTGCGCAACAGCACCCGCTCGAGGGCGGACGCCGTGGCTTCGTCGAACTCGCGGAACGAGCGAAAGGTGACGCCCGTGAGCTCCAGGTGCTTAAGGATCAGTTCCGTAAGGCCCTGCACGCGCACGTTCTGGCCCGCGGTGCAGTGGTACACGCCCTCACTCACGCTGTCGCGGTACAGCGAAAAGATGTCGTAGCAGACGAAATCCACCGGCACCACGTTCATCTCCGACTCGGTGCTCCCGTACAGCGACAGTGGCGCGTCGGTGTGCCGCAGCTGCCGCTTGAGCCGGTGCAGCTCACGGATAAAGCCGTACAGCCCGGTGCGGCTGCCGCCCGGCCGGCGCGTGGCCGAAGGGCCGATGACGATGGACGGCCGCACGATGACGAGCGAGATCCCGCGCTCACGGCAGAGCTCCGTGATCAGGTGCTCGGCCTGGCACTTGGTTTCTTCGTAGTAGTTGTTGAAGCGGGCGTCGTGGTGCAGCGCCTCCGGCACCGGCCCCTCGTGCACGCCCACGGTGAACGCGGTAGAGACGTAGTAGAAGACGCCACACCCCAGCGCGGCCGCCACGTCCACCGCGTGCCGCAGCCCGCCGATGTTGTGGTCGTGGATGACCTGCCGGTCCTTTTCCTGGTACTGCAGCGACGACGCGAAGTGAAAGAAGGTCGCATCGGCCCTCCCCGCCCGGGCCGCGAAAAACGCCTCCTCCAGCCCAAACGCGGGGAGCGTGATGTCGGAGGGAATGGCCGTAAGCGCGTCCAGCCCCCGCACGCGGCGGTCCGGATAGCTGGCGTCCACCTCGCGCAGCGTCTCGTCCAGGCGCAGCGCGCACGCTTCGGGGCTGGGCCCGCGGACGAAGCACTGGACGTCGAAGGAGCCGCCGAGCAGATGATTGCGGATGAAGTGGCTGCCCAGAAAGCCGGTTCCGCCCGTCAGATAGACTGTCCGCATCACACCATTCGCGAGGGGCGATTCACCGTATCTCAGCCAGCATGCGTTCCCGGGCGTCTTTGAACCGGGACGTCGGAAACAGAAAAGCCCTCACCGCACGTCGGGTGAGGGCTCAATTACAGCGTACGCGCCAGGCTGGAGTTAACCAGCGACCTGCGAACCAGGTTTCTCCGCCGAACTTGAACCCGCGGGTTTCCTGACGTTTGCGCACCGGGCGTCACTGAGCATCACAACGGGTACCGTGAAAGAAAATGTGAGATTTGCGGGCTACACGCAAGTCCCACGCTGCCAAACAGTTGTCTCAAAGGTGGCGGGGCCGGCTCCACGCGAACGGTTTTCACAAGGATCCATCACCGCGCGGGTGGCCCGCCCTGGAGCGTCACCACCACCGGCGAAGGGTGAGCCCCGGAGAACGGCGGCGCCTCCTCCCGCGCCCGGTCGAGCGCGCGCGACAGCGCCTCGCCCAGCGTGGCCGCGTTGGGTGGCCGCATCATGGACAGGTGCGTCCCCGGCACGGGCGTCACCCGGAGCCGCGCCGCGGGGAGCGTGGCCCGCCAGCCGCGCGACGGCTCCGGATCGGCGCTCTGGTGGGCGGGAAACTGGTGGATGGTCACCGGGATCGGCTGCGGCGAGTATTCGCGCAGGGCACGCCGGTGATCGCGCAGGCGGTCGCGCAAACTCAACGCCTGGCCCACGGTGACGTGGCCAGGGAGCAGCCCCATCTCGCGCCACCACGTGACAGAGGTTTCCAGGTCCACCTCGCCGGCAGCGACGCCCGCCTCGTCGAGCTCCGCGCGCCCATTCACGGTTTCAGCCATCCGCAGCACGTGCAGGAGCAGCGCGTGCTCCTGCGCGGCATCGTGCGATCCGGCGCCGGCGCGGCCGGGGTGGTAGCTGTCGAGCATCCCCACGAACTCCACGACCTCGTTCCGGCCGATCAGCTGCGCGGCGGCCTCATACGCGAGGACGCCGCCGAACGACCATCCCGCCAGCCGGTACGGACCCGAGGGCTGCACCTCGCGGATCATCCGCACCAGGCGCGCCGCCATCGCCTGGACGGTGCGCGGCGCCGGCTCCGACGGCGCTGGCGACGGGAGCGCGTACACCGGGATTTCGGGGTCGATGTGGGGGTGCAGCACCTGCGCGTACGCGATGGACCCCGTCCCGTCGTACGCCAGGAATAGCGGGGGCCGGGAGCCGGTGGAGCGGATGGCAATGGCCTGATCGCTCGCGTGCCCGTCATCGACCCCGGCCAAGCGCGCGGCGAGCGACTGCACCGTGGGGTGGGAGAAGACGTGCGCCAGCACCACCTCGGCCTCCAGCACCTGCCGCACCCGCGAAACCACGCGAAGGGCCAGGAGCGAGTGGCCGCCCAACTCGAAGAAGTTGTCCCAGCGCCCCACTCGCTCCACACTCAGCAGCTCCGCCCAGATCGCCGCCAGCGCGTCTTCCACCTCGCCGACGGGCGCCTCGTACCGCCGCGCGGCAAGGGCGTCGCCTTCGGGAGCCGGCAGCGCCCCGCGGTTCAGCTTGCCGGCGGACGTGAGCGGCAGCGCATCCAGATGGACGTACGCCGCCGGCACCATGTACTCCGGCAAGCGCTCCGACAGATGCGCCCGCAGCGCGCCGATCGCGACCTCCTCACCCACGTAGTAGGCCACCAGCCGCCAGTCGCCCGCCTCGTTCTCGCGCGCGACGATCACCGCCTCCCGGACGGCTTTGTGCTCGGCCAGCCGCGCCTCGATCTCGCCGGGCTCGATACGGAAGCCGCGGATCTTGACCTGCTGGTCCACCCGTCCCAGGAACTCGATCTCTCCCCCGGCCAGGCGGCGCACGCGGTCGCCGGTGCGGTACATCCGTTCGCTCCCCAGCTCCGGGAAGGGATTGTCGACGAAAACGGCGCGCGTCTTTTCCGCGTCGTTCAGGTATCCCAGCCCCAGGCACGCGCCGGCAAGGTACAGCTCCCCCGCCACGCCGGCCGGAACCAGCCCGCGGCAGCCGTCCAGCACCAGCGCGTGCGTGTTGGCGATGGGCCGCCCGATGGGGATGCGGCCGCCCTCGCGCCCCGTCACCTCGTGGCAGATGCAGCCGATGCTGGCCTCGGTGGGACCGTAAAGGTTGACCACGCGGACGTCGGGAAAGCGCTCCACGAACGCGTACACCGTCCCCGCCGTGATCTGCTCCCCGCCGACGACGACCGCCCGCAGCGACGCCAGAGCGCTCCGCGCCTCCGCATCTTCCACCAGGCGGGGAACCAGCTCGTTGAAGACGGAGGGGACAAAGTCGGTCATCGTCACCCCGTGCCGCCGGACCAGCGCGGCGACCGGCCCGGCGGCGAGCTCGTCGTCGCCCGCCAGCATGACGCTGCGCCCGCCGACCGTCAGCGGCCAGAAGAGCTGCCACACCGCGCTGTCGTAGACGTGGCGCGTGGTCTGTAGCACCACCTGCGCGGCCTCCATCCCGAAGTACCCGCTCATCCACCGGAAGCGGTTCGCGATCCCCCGGTGCGGCACCAGCACGCCCCGCGGCGTTCCGGTAGAGCCGGAGGTGTAGATGACGTAGAGGGGATCTTCCGGCGAGCGCGGCGCACGGGATCGCTCCGGCGGAGCTTCCCCTCCTGCGTGATCGTCCCTCCCATTCCCCGCGACCGGATCGTCCGCCCGCGGCACGGTGAGAAAGGTCCGGCCAAGCTCCGCCTCGCCGGACAGGGGAACGCCGTCGACCAGCACCACTTCGCAGTCTAAATCGTCCAGCACCTGGCGGAGCCTGGCGGCGGGCCAGCGCGGGTCGAGGGGTGAGAACGCCGCGCCCGACTTCATCACCCCCAGCATGGCCACGGGCACCGCCAGACCGCGCTCCATGAGGATGGGTACGCGGCCGCCCCGCCCGATCCCGCGCGCCGCGAGCGCCGAGGCGACGGCCTCCGCGCGCCGGTCGAGCTGGGCGTACGTCAGCGCCGCGGCGCCGAGCACGACGGCGGGCGCGTCCGGGGTGCGCCTCGCCCGCGCCTCTACCAGCTCGTGGATGCACGCCTCCGCGCCCCACGCGATCGAAGGTCCCTGGGACTCGTCCAGGAGCCGCGCGCGCTCGGCCCCGGAGAGCAGCGGCAGCGAGCCCACGGGCCGCCGGTCGTCCGCCACCATTCCTTCCAGCACCCGCCGCAGGTAGTCCACCGCGCGCTCCACCGTGGCGCCGTCGAAGAGCGCCGCCGCGTACTCCACCCCGCCCGCGATCTTTCCGTCCCACTCGAACAGGGTGAGCGAGAGGTCGAACTGCGTGGCCACGCGCGCGGGGCGCGCGACGGGCGCCGGCGCCAGACCCGGCAGCTCCAGCCCGCCCCGGGGGGCGTTCTGCCAGGCGAACATCACCTGGAATAAGGGGGTGTGCGCCAGCGACCGGGCGGGCCGCACCCGCTCCACCACCTTTTCGAACGGAAGGTCCTGGTTGGCCTGCGCCTCCAGCGCCCGCGCCTTGACCCGCCCCAGCAGCTCCGCGACCGTGGGCGAGCCGGACAGGTCCACGCGCAGCGCCAGCGTGTTGACGAAGAGGCCGATCAGCCCCTCGATCTCCGCACGCCCGCGGTTGGCCGTGGGCGTGCCGACCACCACGTCGTCCTGCCCGGCAAGCCGGCCGAGCAGGGCGGCCCACCCGGCCAGCAGCGTCATGAAGAGGGTTGCGCCGTGCCGGCGCGAGAGCTCCTTGAGCCCCGCCGTCAGCTCCTCCCCCAGCGTCACCCCCATCCCCCGGGAGCCCCCGGCTTGGTCCCGCGCCGCCGGACGCGGCCGGTCGGCGGGAAGCTCCAGCAGCTCCGGCGCGCCGGCGAGCGTGGTGCCCCAGTACTCCGCCTGCCGCTGGAGCACTTCGCCCTCGACCCAGCGGCGTTGCCAGGCGGCGTGGTCGGCGTACTGCACCGGGAGCGGGGGAAGCGGATCGGGCTCGCCGCGCGAAAAGGCGGCGTAGAGGGTGCCCAGCTCGCGCGTGAGCACGCCCATGCTCCACGCGTCGGAGACGATGTGGTGCAGGGTGAGCAGGAGCACGTGGTCGTCCGCGCCGATCTGGATCAGGCAGCCCCGGATCAGCGGGCCGCGCTCCAGGTCGAAGCGCGCGCCCGCCGACTCCGCCACCAGCCGACGAAGCGTGTCCGGACCGCCGGGCGCGCCGGCCAGATCGTGCTCCACCAGGTGGAACGGGGCGGCCCCGGCCGGCGCGATCCGCTGCACGGGTTCGCCCTCCACCTCCACAAACGTGGTGCGCAGCGCCTCGTGGCGGGCCACGATCCGGTCCAGCGCCCGCCGCAGCGCCGCGCGGTCCAGCGGGCCCAGCAGCCGCGGGTGGACGGAAAGGTGGTAGGCGGCTCCCCCGCCCCGCATCCGCTCGTGGAACCAGAGCCGCTGCTGCGAGAACGACAGCGCGAGCGGCCGGTCGCGATCCACCGGCTCGATGGGCGGCAGGCTGGCGCGCGCCGCCTCTTCCACGGCGCGCGCAAGATCGGCCAGCGCGGGGTGCTGAAAGATCTCGCCCAGCGCCACCTCTACCCCCAACACCCGCCGCACGCGGGAGATCACCTGCACGGCCAGCAGCGAGTGGCCGCCCAGTTCGAAGAAGTGGTCGTGGCGGCCTACCCGCTCCACCCCCAGGATCTCGGCCCAGATCGCCGCCAGCGCGACCTCCGTGCGGCCGGCCGGCGCCTCGTATCCGCGCCGGGCGTAGCCGTCGGCCGTGGGCGCGGGGAGCGCGCCGCGGTCCAGCTTTCCGCTGGAGGTCAGCGGGAGCGCGGCGAGCGGGACGTACGCCGCGGGAACCATGGGGTCCGGGAGGCGCGCCGCCAGGTGCGCGCGCAACGCCTCGGGCGCCAGGGGCTCGTCCGCGACGAAGTAGGCCACCAGGACGGCGGCGCCCCCCGCGCCGGAGGGGCGCGGGACCACCGCGGCCTCGCGCACGCCCGGGAAGCGCCCCAGCGCCGCCGCCACCTCGCCCGGCTCCACGCGGTAGCCGCGGATCTTTACCTGGTGGTCGCGGCGCCCCAGGAACTCGACCGAGCCGTCCGGCAGCCGGCGGCCCAGGTCGCCCGTGCGGTACATCCGGGCGCCGCACCCGCCCGGATCGGGGACGAACGCCGCGGCGGTGAGCCCGGGGCGGCCCCAGTAGCCCAGCGCCACGTGCGGGCAGCGTACCACGATCTCCCCCCGGGCGTACAGCTCCGCCGGCTCCCCGCAGTCGTCGAGCAGCAGCACCTTCACCCCCTCCACCGCGTGGCCGGCTGGGACGGCGTGGCCCCGCGGCTCCGTGGAGTGGTCCAGAAAGCACTGCAGGGCCAGCGTCGACTCGGTGGGTCCCAGGCCGTTCACCAGCACGCACCCCGGCGTGAAGTGCTCCCGGAACCGCTCCCAGTCGGGGCGTATGACGGCCTCGCCCCCCAGCACCACCAGCCGCACGGAGGAAAAGCGGTCCCCCGGCGGCCCGCCGCCCGGCAGCAGGGCCCGGAAGAGCGTGGGCGTGGAGTGGTAGAGGGTGATCCGGCGCGCGCGCAGCCACTCCGCCAGCGGCTCCACCCCCCGCCGGCGGACGTCGAACAGGTGGAGAGCCGCGCCGTTGAGGAGCGCGCCGAAAAGGTCCATGACGGCGGCGTCCGTCGCGTACGAGGCCAGCAGCGTAAGCCGGTCCTCCGGGCCGATGCGCAGCGCGCCGGTGTAGGCGCGGATGTGCGCCAGGACGTTGTGGTGGGACTGGGCCACCCCCTTGGGCTCGCCCGTGGAGCCCGAGGTATAGAGCAGGTAGGCGATCTGCTCCGGCGGGACGTGGGGGAGGACGGCCGCCTCCGCGCCTGCGCCGTGCTCCAGGTCCTCCACCTGGAGCACGGCGGCCGGCGTACGAAGGCTCCTGGCCAGGCGGAGCGCCGCGGCGTGGCAGGCGTGGTCGGCCAGGACCAGGGTGGCGGCGGCATCGTCCAGCACCTGGCGCATCCGCGCCTCCGGCCAGGCGGGGTCCAGCGGCACGTACGTCTTTCCCACCGCCAGCGCCCCCAGCACCCCCGCCACCATCGGCGCGTCGGGGTGAAAGAGGAGTCCCACGCGCCCCGGTCCGCATCCGGCCCCCTTCGCCACCGCGGCCGCAATGCGCACCACAAGATCGTCCAGTGCCCGGTAGCTCCATTCGCCCGAGGCAGCGTGGACGGCGGTCCGCTCCGGGTGCGTTGCCGCCCGCGCCCGAAAGCACGCGGCGATGGACCGGTCGGTCTCTACCGGAGCAAAAGCGGCGTGGGCGACGGAGGCCCGCATCCGCCGCGCCACGGCGTGGGAGGCACCCTCCTCCGCCAGCCGGCGACGCTCCGCTTCGGGGATGAGCGGGAGCCGGTCCACCCCGCGCCCGGCGTCCGCCGCCATCGCATCCAGCACCGTCCGCAGGTACGCGAAGTAGCGCTCCACCGTGGCGGCATCGAAGAGCGAGGTGGCGTACTGCACCCCGCCGGTGATCCGTCCATCTGCCTCTCCCAGGGTGAGCGACAGGTCGTAGCGCACCGCCGCGCGGGCCGGCGCGCCCGGGCCCGCGGTGGGGACCGTCTTGAGCCCCGCCAGGTTCAGCTCGCCGCGCGGGGCGCTCTGCCAGGTGAAGCTCACCTGAAAGAGGGGCGCGTAGGCCAGGGAGCGGACGGGGCGCACCAGCTCCACCACCTGCTCGAAGGGGATGTCCTGGTTTCCCTGCGCCTCCACCACCCGCTCCTTCACGCGCGCCAGCAGCTGCGCCACAGTCGGCGAGCCGGAGAGGTCGACCCGCAACGGGAGCGTGTTCACGAAGAAACCGATCAGCCCCTCGATCTCCCGCCGTCCGCGACCGGCGGTGGGCATCCCCACCATCACTTCTTCCTGCCCGGCGAGGCGGCCCAGCACGACCGCCCATCCCGCCAGAAGGGTCATGAACAGGGTGGTGCCGTGCCGCTTGCTCAGGCTCTTCAGCGCGGAGGCCACCTCCTCGTCCAGCGTCCAAGGAAGGAACGCTCCCCGGGGGTCCTGCCGGGCCGGGCGCGGGTGGTCGGCCGGAAGCTCCAGCAGCTCCGGGGCACCTGAGAGCATCCGCCGCCAGTATTCCGCCTGCCGCCGCAGCACCTCGCCGTCCACCCACGTTCGCTGCCACGCCGCGTAGTCGGCGTACTGCAGTTGCAGCGGCGGAAGCGGGTCGGGCTCGCCGCGGCGGTACGCGCCGTAGAGCGCGCTCAGCTCCGTGGTCCACACCCCCAGCGACCAGCCGTCGGAAACGATGTGGTGCATGGTCACCAGGAGCACGTGCTCGTCCGGGCCCATGCGCACCAGGCGCCCGCGCACCAGCGGCCCCCGCTCCAGGCTGAACGGCGCCCCCGCCTCTTCGGCCGCAATGCGCCGCAGCGCCTCCCCCGCCCCCTCGCCGCCGTCTAGGTCGTGGTCCACGAGATGGAATCGGCTGGCCTCCGCGGGAGCGATGCGCTGCACCGGCTCACCGTCCACCTCCGCGAAGACCGTGCGGAGCGCCTCGTGCCGCCGGACCATGCCGTCCAGCGCCCTGACCAGCGCCGCGCGGTCCAGCGCGCCCGACAGGCGCAGGCGCGTGGACATGTGGTACGCGGCGCCCGCGCTCCCCATCCGCTCCACAAACCAGAGCCGCGCCTGCGCGAACGAGAGCGGCAGCGGTCCGCCACGGTCCACCGGCTCGATCGGTGACAGCGTCGCCGCGGGCCGCACGGGGGCGGTGGCCTCGGCCAGCTCCAGGAGCGCCAGGCGCTCAGCGGTCGAAAGGTTCAGCATGGTCGAGCAAGTCGCGTGGGAACGGGGGTACGGGCGACGCGGCGTTGCATCTCTCGCGAAGGCACAAACGGGCTGGGAAGATGCCGATGCAGCGGCGGATTCCCCCCGCCGTGTCGGCGAACCGCCCCGCGAGCGGAGCGCGTGAGGGTGCCGCCAAACCTCTCAATTCGACTTCAACGACCCCTCATCCTGAGGGAGCGCCACGCGGAACGTGAACTCACGCAACCATTTGCGCGCGACCGAAGGACCTTGCCGACACGACGAAGGGACGTGAACAGCTCTCGGAGGCTTGGCCCGTCGCGACCCGACAAAGATCCTTCGGTCGCGCGCAAGCTCTTGTGGCCATGAAAGTTAAGGCGTGCGCTCCCTCAGGATGACAGTGTTCTTCTGGAGGAACAACAGAGGTTCCTCACCCTCACAGGACAACTGTTCTCATGGGAGGTTTGACAACACTCTCTGACAACAAGTGCGTCACCCCTCGTGCGCGCGACGATCCTCGGTGAGGAGTCCGGCCAGCGCCGCCACGTGGGGCGGCTTGAGCGCGGTGACGTGGTTCCCCGCCCCGACCGAAAACACCAGCCCGGGCGCCCACTCCCGCCATCCCCGCTCGGCCTGGGCGAACATCGCGCGGTTGGCCGCCTCGTCCTTGGCGGGATCGTCCACGAGCACCAGGCGCAGCGGGCCGGGATAGATGCCAAGCGGGCGGTAGGCGGTGCGCAGGCACCGCGCAAACGTCCGGAACGAACCCGTCAGCACCTCGGGCGTCGTGCGCGCGCCCAGCAGGCCCAGCCCGACCATCTTCCCGTGAAGCAGCCTTAGCCACCCGGCCTGGTCGCGCGAGGCGACCTCCGCGGGCCCGATCCCCAGGGACTGCTCCGTGGCCAGCTCCAGGACCGTCACCAGCTCCAGGAACGCCTCCGCGCCGCCGTACTCGCGGACTACGGCCTCGGAATCGTTCGGCACCTCGCTGTCCAGGATGGTGAGCGACGCGACCGTGCGTCCGGCCTGGTGCAGCCGCAGCGCCACCTCCAGCGCCACCCATCCCCCGAACGAGTGGCCCAGCAGATGGACGGGACCCGCGGGGCACGCCTCGGCGAGCGCGCGAAGGTAGTGCTCCGCGGCCGCCTGGACGGAGGCGTGGGGCGGCGCCTCCCCGTCCAGCCCGCGCGGCTGAAGCCCGTACACCGGCACGGACGGGTCCAGCGCCAGCATCAGGTCGACGAACGAGGTGACGCCGCTCCCCGCGCCGGGGACGCAGAAGAGGGGAGCGGCGCCGGCCGCCCCGTCCTGCAGCATCACCACGGGCGAGCCGCCCGCGGCGGAGCGCGGCGGCGCCTCGTCCCGCGCCCCTTCCACCGCGCGCGACAGCGCCTCACCCAGGGTGGCGGTGTTCGGCGGCCGCATCATGGACAGGTGCGTCCCCGGCACGGGCGTCGTCCGAAGCCAGCCCTGGGGGTGGAACGCGCCCCACCCGCGCGTGGGATCGGAGAGCCGGTTGTCCGCGGCGGAAAACTGGTGGATCAGGACCGGGATCGGCTGCGGGGAGTACTCGCCCAGCGCGGCATCGTGGCCGCGGATCCGGTCGCGCACCGCCCGGGCCTGTGCCGCGGTGACGTGGGGCGGAAGGAGCCCGTCCTCGCGGCACTTCAGGATGAACGTCTCCAGGTCTCCGTCTCCGGCCGCCGCGATCTTCTCCTCGTCCCCGCCGTCCACCATGGTGTCGGCGGTGCGGAGCACCTGGAGGATGAGCGCGTGCTCCATCCTGGCGTCCCGCGGCGCGGCGGGTGAGCTTGCGGTCGCGGTGGAGCCGGCCGGGCAGACGCTATCGAACATCCCCACAAACTCCACGACCTCGTCGCGGCCGATCAGCTGCGCGGCGACCTCGTACGCCAGGACGCCCCCGAACGACCATCCCGCCAACCGGTAGGGGCCCGAAGGCTGCACCTCGCGGATCATCCGCACCAGGCGGGTCGCCATCGCCTCGACGGTGCGCAGCGGGGGCTCTGACGGCCCCGGCGCCGGGAGCGCGTACACCGGGACATCGGCATCGATGTGGGGGTGCAGCACCTGTGCGTAGGTAATGGACCCCGTCCCGTCGTACGCCAGGAAGAGGGGAGGGCGCGAGCCGGTGGGGCGGATGGGGATCGCCCGGTCGCTCGGCTGCGCGTCGTCGTCCCCGGCCAGGCGCGCGGCCAGCGACTGCACCGTGGGGTGCGAAAAGACGTGCGCCAGCGAAGCCTCCATCCCCAGCACCTGCCGCACCCGGGAGACCACCCGCACCGCCAGGAGCGAGTGCCCGCCCAGCTCAAAGAAATTGTCGCCGCGCCCCACTCGCTCCACGCCCAGCAGCTCCGCCCAGATCGCCGCCAGCGTCTCCTCCACCTCCCCGACCGGCGCCTCGTACCGCCGCGCCGCAAAGGCATCGCCTTCGGGAGCCGGCAGCGCCCCGCGGTCGACCTTCCCGTTGGGCGTGAGCGGAAGCGCCTCCAGGCGGACGAACGCCGCCGGCAGCATGTACTCCGGCAAGCGCTCCGACAGGTGTGCCCGCAGCGCGTCGCTCCCGACCTCCTCGCCCATGTAATAGGCCACCAGCCGCCGGTCCCCGGGCACGTCCTCGCGCGCGACGACGACGGCCTCTCGGACGTCCGCGTGCTCGGCCAGCCGCGCCTCGATCTCACCGGGCTCGATGCGGAAGCCGCGAATCTTCACCTGCAAGTCGGCGCGCCCCAGGAACTCGATCGTCCCGTCCGGCAGCCACCGCCCCAGGTCGCCCGTCCGATACAGCCGCGCGCCCGCGTCGCCGCCGAACGGGTCCGGAACGAACCGCTCCGCCGTCCGCGCCGGCTGGCCCAGGTAGCCGCGCGCCACGCCCACGCCGCCCACGTACAGCTCACCCGGCACGCCCACGGGCACCGGCTGCATCCGCGCGTCGAGCACGTAGGTGCGCACGTTCGCGATCGGCTTCCCGATCGGTGGATGTCCGGTGGTGGAGGGGTTGATGGAGACCGTCGCGCAGACGGTGGTCTCCGTCGGTCCGTAGGCGTTCACGAAGCGGCGCCCCGCACCCCAGCGCGCCACCACCTCCGCCGACACCGCCTCGCCGGCGGACGCGATCGTCCGCAGCGCCGGCAGATCGTCCGCCGGGAGCACGGCCAGCAGCGCGGGCGGCAGCGTGGCGACGGTGACCGCCTGGTCGCGCAGCAGCCCCAGCAGCTCGGGGCCGGCCTGCCCGGGGCGCGCCATCACCAGCGTGGCGCCGCCCAGCAGCGTGTGCGCCACCTCGGCCACCGCCGCGTCGAAGGAGAACGAGGCGAACTGCAGCACCCGCCCGCCCGGCTCGATGCCGAACGCCTCGCGCTGCGCCGCCGCCAGGTTCCCGATCCCCCGGTGCGGCACCACCACGCCCTTGGGCCGCCCGGTCGATCCGGAGGTAAAGATCACGTAGGCGGCGTTTTCCGCGTCCACATCGACCGCGAGATCGCTGTCGTTCTCCGCCTCGATCTCCGCCGCGATGCGATCGAGCGCGACGACGGCCGCCTCCGTCTCCGGCAGATCGGCGGCAAGCGCGGAAGTGGTGAGGACGAGGCGGGCGGCGGAGCGCTCCAGCATCCAGCGCCGGCGCTCGGCAGGATAGACCGGATCGATGGGCAGGAAGGCGGCGCCGGTCTTGGCGACGGCCAGCAGTGCCACCACCATCTCCACCGACCGCTCCAGCGCCAGCGCCACGACCGCCTCGGGCGCGGCGCCCAGCGCGGCCAGCCGCCGCGCGAGCCGGTTGGCGCGGGCATTCAGCTCCGCGTACGTCAGCGCCCCCTCTCCCCAGACCACCGCCACCGCGTCCGGCGTGCGCCGCACCTGCCCCTCGAACAGCTGGTGCATGCACAGCCCGCGCGGGTACCCGGCTTCCGTGCGGTTCCACTCCTCGACGACGAGCCGCCGCTCGGACTCCGGCAGCAGCGGAAGCGCGTCCACGGGCTGCAGGTCGTCGGCGGCCATCGCCTCCAGCACCCGGCGCAGGTACGCCAGGTGCCGCTCGATGGTGGCCTGCTCGAACAGCGACGTGGCGTACGTCACGCTGCCCGTGATGCGCCCGCCCGTCTCCCCCAGCGAGAGCGCCAGGTCGAACTTGGCCGTCGCCGGCGACGCCGGGCCCACGCCTCCCGCCCCGGAGGAGCCGGGGAGCTCCGGCCGGCCCTCCACCGCGTTCTGCCAGGCGAACATCACCTGAAAGAGCGGCGTGTGCGCCAGGCTGCGCGCGGGCTGAACGAGAGCCACCACCTGCTCGAAGGGGATGTCCTGGTTCTGCTGCGCCCCCAGCGACCGCGCCCGTACCTGCTCCAGCAGTTCCGCCACGGTGGGCGAGCCGGAAACGTCCACCCGCAGCGCCAGCGTGTTGACGAAAAAGCCGATCAGCCCCTCGATCTCCGCCCGGCCGCGGTTGGCGCTGGGCGCGCCCACGACCACGTCGTGCTGCCCGGACAGGCGCGCCAGCACGGCGGCCCACCCGGCGAGCACGGTCATGAAGAGGGTGGTGCCCCGGCGCTGGCCCAGCGCCGTGAGCGCCGCCGCAAGCTCCTCGCCCAGGTCGATCCCCAGGGCGGCCCCGGCGTGATCCTTTCGCGCGGGGCGCGGATGGTCAGTGGGCAGCTCCAGCAGCTCGGGCGCGCCGGCGAGCGCCGTGGTCCAGTACGCAGCCTGCTCCCGCAGCACCTCGCCATCCACCCACGCCCGCTGCCAGGCCGCGTAGTCCGCGTACTGCACCGGCAGCGGGGGCAGCGGATCGGCCTCGCCCCGGCGGAAGGCATCGTAGAGCGCGTCCAGCTCCCGCGTCAGCACGCCCATGCTCCAGCCGTCGGAGACAATGTGGTGCATCGTCAGCAGCAGGACGTGCTCGTCGTCCGCCAGCCGCACCAGCCGCCCGCGGATCAGCGGGCCGTGCTGCAGGTCGAAAGGCGCGTCCGCCTCTTCGGCCGCCAGCCGGCGCAGCTCCGCCGCGGCGTCCGGGTGCGCGCGCAGGTCGTGCTCCAGCAGGTGGAACGGGCTTGCCGCCGCGATCCGCTGCACCGGCTCGCCCTCGACCTCCACGAACGTCGTGCGCAGCGCCTCGTGGCGCGCCACGATCGCGTCCAGCGCACGCCGCAGCGCCGCCCCGTCAAGATCACCCGCCAGCCGCAGCCGCGTGGGGATGTGATACGTGCTGCCCAGATCGCCCAGCTGCTCCAGGAACCAGAGCCGCGCCTGCGCAAAGGAGAGCGGCAGCCGCCCGCCGCGATCCACGCGCTCGATCGGCGGCAGCTCGGTGCGCGCCGCGTCATTGATGGCGCGCGCCAGGTCCGCCAGCACGGGGCAGCGGAACAGCTCCCCCAGCGGCACCTCCACGCCCAGCACCTGCCGCACCCGCGAAACGACGCGTACGGCCAGCAGCGAGTGCCCGCCCAGCTCGAAGAAGTTGTCGTGGCGCCCCACCCGCTCCACGCCCAGCACGTCGGCCAGGATCTCCGCCAGCGCCTGCTCCCTCTCGCTCGCCGGCGCCTCGTAGCCGCGCGTCGCGAACGCGGCGGCGTCGGGTGCGGGCCCGGCCTTGCGGTCCAGCGTGCCGTTCGGCGTGAGCGGAAGCAGGTCGCGACGCACGTACGCCGCCGGCACCATGTACTCCGGCAGCCGCTCCGACAGGTGTGCCCGCAGCGCCTCGATCCCCAACGAGCCAGGGGCCACGACGTACGCCACCAGCCGCTGATCGCCCGGCCGCTCCTCGCGCGCCACCACCACCGCCTCGCGCACCTCCGGATGCTCCGCCAGCCGCGCCTCGATCTCCCCCAGCTCGATCCGCAGGCCGCGGATCTTGACCTGGAAGTCGATCCGGCCCAGGAACTCGACGGTCCCGTCGGGCCGCCACCGCGCCAGGTCGCCGGTCCGGTACAGCCGCGCCCCCGGCTGGCCGCCGAACGCGTCGGGGACAAACCGCTCCGCCGTAAGCCCCGCGCGGTTCTGATAGCCGCGCGCCACCTGCACGCCGCCGATGTACAGCTCGCCCGCCACCCCCACGGGCACCGGCTCGCCCCGCGCGTCCAGCAGGTAGATGCGCGTGTTGGCCACCGGGCGGCCGATGGGGATGCGCGCCGCCGAGCCGTCCGTGGCGCAGCGCCACGCGGTGACGTCCACGCTGGCTTCCGTGGGCCCGTACAGGTTGTGCAGCTTCACCCCCGGCAGCCGCTCGCCAAAGCGCGCCACCACCTCCGGCGGCAGCGCCTCGCCGCTGGTCACCACCCGCCGCAGCCCCGTGCAGCGCCCCGCGTCCGGATGCTCCAGGAACACGGCCAGCAGCGAGGGGACAAAGTGGATGGTCGTGATCCCTTCCCGCCGGACCGTCTCCGCCAGGTAGCCCGGGTCGCGGTGTCCCTCCGGCCGCGCCAGCACCAGCCGTGCGCCCGCCATCAGCGGCCAGAAGAACTCCCAGACCGAGACGTCGAAGCCGTACGGCGTCTTCTGCAGCACCACCTCGTCCGTCCCCAGGCCGTGGAACGCCCCCATCCAGTGGAGCCGGTTGACCACGCCGCGGTGCGGAACACCCACCCCCTTGGGCCGGCCGGTGGAGCCGGAGGTGTAGATGACGTACGCCAGGTGGTCCGGCGTCAGCGCGCCGCGCTCCGGGTCCGTCGCGGGCCCGGCGGCCCACGGCGTCGATCCGCCGTCCAGCTCCAGCACCGGCACGCTCGCGCCCTCCACCCGCTCCCGCAGACCCCGCTGCGTGAGCACCGCCGCCGGTGCGCTGTCGGCCAGCATGTACGTGATGCGTTCCGCGGGATAGCCGGGGTCCAGCGGCACGTACGCCCCGCCCGCCTTGAGCACCGCCAGCAGCGCGATCACCATCTCGGGACCGCGCTCCAGGCAGATCGCCACCCGCGCGTCCGGCCCCACGCCCAGCGAGCGGAGATGATGCGCCAGCCGGTTGGCCCGCGCGTTCAGCTCCGCGCGGGCGAGCGCGCGACCCTCGAAGACCACGGCCACCGCGTCCGGCGTGCGCGTCGCCTGCTCCTCAAAGAACTCGTGGACGCACGCGTCCGCGGGGTACGCCGCGTCCGTCGCGTTCCACGCCTCCACCACCTGCCGGCGCTCGTGTTCGGGGAGCAGAGGCAGCCGGTCCACGGGCTGGTGCTCGTCCGCCACCATCGCCTCCAGCGCGCGGCGCAGGTAGCCGGCAAAGCGCTCCACCGTCTCCCGTTCGAAGAGCGCCGCGGCGTACTCCACCACGCCGTCGATGCGGCCGTCCCGCTCGGCAAAGGCGAGGGAAAGGTCGAACTTGGCCGTCGTCCGCGCGGCCGCCCCCGTCTGCGCGGCGGGCGCGGGCCGCGAGGCCGGTTCCGGTGCGGCAGGAGCGGAAAGCTCCAGCTCGTCCCCGGGCGCGTTCTGCCAGGTGAACATCACCTGGAAAAGCGGGGTGTGCGACAGGCTGCGCGCCGGCTGCATCAGCTCCACCACCTGCTCGAACGGGATGTCCTGGTGCTGCTGCGCCCCCAGCGATCGCGTCTTTACCCGCGCCAGCAGCTCCGCCACGGAGGGGGAGCCGGAAAGGTCCACCCGCAGCGCCAGCGTGTTGACGAAAAAGCCGATCAGCCCTTCGATCTCGCTCCGCCCCCGGTTGGCCGTGGGCGTGCCGATCACCACGTCGTCCTGCCCCGACAGCCGGGCAAGCACCGCCGCCCATCCGGCCAGCAGCGTCATGAAGAGCGTGGCCCCGTGCCGCTGGCCCAGCGCCTTGAGCCCCGCCGTAAGCCCCTCGTCCAGACCGATGCCCACCAGCCCGCCGGAAAAGTCCTGCCGCGCCGGCCGCGCGTGGTCCGCCGGCAGCTCCAGCAGCTCGGGCGCGCCGGCCAGCGTTTCGCGCCAGTACGCCGCCTGCTCCCGAAGCAGCTCGCCCTCCACCCAGCGGCGCTGCCAGACGGCGTAGTCGGCGTACTGGATCGGCGGCGCGTCCAGCGGATCGGGGGCGCCGTCGCGGAAGGCGGCGTACAGCGCGTTCAGCTCGCGGGTAAGCACGCCCATGCTCCACCCGTCCGAGACGATGTGGTGCATGGTGATGAGCAGCAGGTGGTCGTCGTCCGCCAGCTGGATCAAACGCCCGCGGATGAGCGGACCGCGCGCCAGGTCAAAGCGCGCCTCCCGCTCTTCCTCCATCACCCGCCCCAGCTCCGCCCCCGCCCGGGGATGGCCGCGGAGATCGTGCTCCGCCAGGTGGAACGCGCTTTCGTCCACCGGAACGATGCGCTGCACCGGCTCGCCGTTCACCTCGGCGAAGACGGTGCGCAGCGCCTCGTGCCGGGCGACGACGCGGTCCAGCGCCCGCCGCAGCGCGACCCGGTCCACCCCACCCCGCAGCCGCTGGCGCACGGTGATGTGGTACGCCGGCCCCGCGCCCTGCAGCCGGTCGATGAACCAGAGCCGCTGCTGCGCAAAGGAGAGCGGAAGGTCCGCCCCCCGCTGCACCGGCTCGATCGCCGGCAGCCCGGTGCGCGACGCCGCCTGCAGCCCGCGGGCGAAATCGGCCAGCACGGGGCGCTCGAACAACTCGCCCAGCGCCACCTCCGCGCCCAGATCCTGGCGTACGCGGGAGATCACGCGAACGGCCAGCAGCGAGTGCCCGCCCAGCTCGAAAAAGTGGTCGCGGCGGCCCACCCGCTCCACGCGCAGCACCGCAGCCCAGATCGCGGCCACCGCGGCCTCGGCGTCGTCCACCGGCGCCTCGTAGCCGCGGGTGGCGAGCGCGGCGCCCTCCGGCGCGGGAAGCGCGCGGCGATCCACCTTGCCGTTGGGCGTAAGCGGCAGCTGCGTCAGCCGCACGTAGGCTGCGGGGACCATGTAGTCCGGCAGCCGCGCGGCCACGTGCGCCCGCAGCGCCTCCGCGTCGACGGACTCCTCCGCCACCACGTAGGCGACCAGGCGCTTGTCACCCGGCGCGTCTTCGCGCGCCAGCACGACGGCCTCGCGGACCTCGGGATGCGCCAGCAGCCGCGCTTCGATCTCACCCAGCTCGATGCGGAAGCCGCGCACCTTGACCTGAAAGTCCGTGCGGCCCATGAACTCGATCGTCCCGTCCGCCCGCCAGCGCCCCACGTCGCCGGTGCGGTACATCCGCGCGCCGGGCTCGCCCCCGAACGGGTCGGCGACGAACCGCTCCGCCGTCAACTCCGGCCGATCGAGGTAGCCCAGCGCCACGCCCGCGCCGCCGACGTACATCTCCCCCGCGACGCCCACCGGCACCGGCTCGCCGTGCGCGTCCAGGACGTAGATGCGCGTGTTCGCGATGGGACGGCCCAGGGGGATGCCGCGTCCCTCCGCCACCTCCGTAATCCGGTGCGTGATGGCGAACGTCGTCGTTTCCGTAGGGCCGTAGCCGTTCAGCAGGTGCCGCGGCGGACCCTGCCGCAGCACGCGCGCGATAACGTGCGGGTCCAGCGCGTCGCCGCCCACGATCAGGTAGCGCAGGCGCGGGATCCCGTCCATCAGCTCGTCCGCGTACTGGTTGAACAGGCCCACGGACATCCACAGCACGTCCACCCCGTGCGTGGCGAGGGCTGCGGCGAAGCGGCGCGGCTCCAGCAGCACGTCCTGGGGGATGATGACGATGCGCCCGCCGTTCAGCAGCGGCGCCCACACCTCCAGCGTGGACGCGTCGAACGCCGGATTCGCCGCAAAGGCGACCCGGTCATCGGGACCGAAGTCCGCGTATCCGTTGTTGATGACCAGCCGCGTGATCGCCCGGTGCGGCACCACCACGCCCTTGGGCGCGCCGGTGGAGCCGGAGGTGTACATCACGTACGCCGGCGCATCCCCATCGACCGCGACGGATGGATTCCTCGCATCCCCATCCGCCCGACCATGGACGTCGACGCGCTGGATTGCAGACAAAGTGGCCAAGTTCGCCATCACATCCATTTCGATGTGCTGGTTTTCGGACAAAGTGGCCCAATCCTCCAGCACGCCCACGTCGATGCGATCGATTTCGGACAAAGTGGCCAATTCCGCGCCGGGCAGGGCGAGCACGATCCGGGCGCCGCTGTCCGCGAGCATGAACGCGGTGCGCTCCGCCGGGACCGACGGATCCACGGGGACGTACGCCGCGCCCGCCTTGAGCACCGCCAGCTCGGCGACGACGAGTTCGAGGGAGCGCGGCATGGCGATGGCCACGCGATCGCCGCTGCGCACCCCGCGCTCGATCAGGCGACCGGCGAGGCGGTTGGCGCGCGCGTTCAGCTCCGCGTAGCTCAGCGCCTGGTCCCCGTGCACGACGGCGGTGGCGGACGGCGTGCGCGCGGCCTGGGCTTCGAACAGCGCGTGAACGGGAACGCCGCCCGGGTAGTCTGCCTCCGTGCGGTTCCACCCCTCCAGCACCAGCGCCCGCTCGCTCTCGGGCATGACCGCCAGCCGCTCCACGGGCCGGCTGTCATCCGCCACCATCTCCTCCAGCACCCGCCGCAGGTAGCCCGCCCAGCGCTCGACCGTGCCGCGCTCGAAGAGCGACGCCGCGTACTCCATCGCCCCCACGATGCGCCCGTCCCGCTCGGCGAGGGCGAGGGAAAGGTCGAACTTGGCCGTGGTCCGCACGGCCGCCCCCGCCCGCGCGGCCGGTGCAGGGCGCGGATCCGGCTCCGGCGCCGCCAGGCCGGAAAGCTCCAGCTCGCCCTCGGGCGCGTTCTGCCAGGTGAGCATCACCTGAAAGAGCGGGGTGTGCGCCAGGCTGCGCGCCGGCTGCATCAGCTCCACCACCTGCTCGAAGGGGATGTCCTGGTGCCGCTGCGCCCCCAGCGCCCGCGCCCGTACCTGCCCCAGCAGCTCCGCCACGGTGGGCGAGCCGGCAAGGTTCACGCGCAGGGCCAGGGTGTTGATGAAGAAGCCGATCAGCCCCTCGATCTCGATGCGCCCGCGGTTGGCGCTGGGGGTGCCGATCACCACGTCGTCCTGCCCCGACAGGCGGGCAAGCACCGCCGCCCATCCGGCCAGCAGCGTCATGAAGAGGGTGGTCCCGTGCCGCCGGCCCAGCGCCTTGAGCCCCGCCGTCAGCTCCTCGTCCAGCCCCATGCCGATCAGCCCGCCGGCGAAGTCCTGCCGCGCCGGCCGCGGGAAGTCCGCCGGCAGTTCCAGCAGCTCGGGCGCGCCGGCCAGCGTCGTCTGCCAATACTCCGTCTGCTCCCGCAGCACCTCGCCCTCCACCCACGTCCGCTGCCAGGCCGCGTAGTCCGCGTACTGCACGGGGAGCGGGGGGAGCGGATCGGGGTCGCCGCGGCGGAAGGCGGCGTACAGCGCGTCCAGCTCGCGGGTGAGCACGCCCCTGCTCCACCCGTCGGAGACGATGTGGTGCATCGTCACCAGCAGGACGTGGTCGTCCTGGGCCAGCCGGATCAGCCGGCCGCGGATCAGCGGCCCGTGCTCCAGGTCGAAGGGCGCGGCCCACTCCTCCGCGGCCAGGCGGCGCAGCTCCGCCTCCGCGTCCGCGTGCCCACCCAGGTCGTGCTCCAGCAGGGGGAACCCGCCGGGCGGCGCGATGCGCTGCACCGGCTCGCCCTCCACCTCCACGAACGTCGTGCGCAGCGCCTCGTGGCGTTCCACGACGCGGTCGAGGGTGCGGACGAGCGCGTCCCGGTCCAGCTCGCCCCGCAGGCGCAGGCGGGTGGGGACGTGGTACGCGGTCCCCAGCCCCCCCAGCCGCTCCAGGAACCAGAGCCGCTGCTGCGCGAACGAGAGCGGCAGCGGCGCGCCGCGGTCCACGCGCTCGATCGGCGGCAGCTCCGCCCGTCCCGCCGACGCCAGCGCCTCCGCCATCTCGTGCAGCACGGGGCGCTCGAACACCACGTCGAGCTCTACCTGCACCCCCAGCGCCCGGCGCACGCGCGAGATCAGCCGCACCGCCAGCAGCGAGTGGCCGCCCACCTCGAAAAAGCTGTCGTGGCGGCCCACCCGCTCCACGCCCAGCACTTCGCCCCAGATCTCCGCCAGCGCCTGCTCCGTCTCGCCCTGCGGCGCCTCGTAGCCGCGCCGCGCGTAGGCGTCTCCCTCCGGCGCGGGGAGCGCCTTGCGGTCCAGCTTGCCGTTGGAGGTAAGCGGCATCGACTCCAGCCGCACGTACGCGGCCGGCACCATGTGCTCCGCCAGCCGCCCGGAAAGGTGCGCCCGCAACGCGTCGACCTCCACCGCGTCGCCGGTCCAGTACGCCACCAGCCGCCGGTCGCCCGCCCCGTCCTCCCGCGCGACCACCACCGCCTCGCGGACGCCCTCGTGCTCCCGCAGCCGCGCCTCGATCTCGCCCAGCTCGATGCGGAAGCCGCGCACCTTTACCTGAAAGTCGTTGCGCCCCAGGAACTCGACCGTCCCGTCGGGCAGCCACCGCCCCAGGTCGCCCGTGCGGTACAGCCGCGCCCCCGGCTGGCCGCCAAAGGAGTCGGGGACAAAGCGCTCCGCCGTAAGCGCCGGGCGGCCCAGGTAACCGCGCGCCACCTGCGCACCGCCCAGGTACAGCTCGCCCGCCACGCCCAGGGGTGCCGGCTCGCCGGCCGCGTCAAGGAAGTAGGCGCGGCAGTTGCCCATCGGCCGGCCGATGGAAAGGTGCGGCCCCCCGACTTCCGCCGGGACGCGCAGCCAGGTGACGTCCACGGCGGCCTCGGTGGGGCCGTAGACGTTGTGCAGCTCCGCGTGCGGCAGCAGCTGCGCCGCCCGCCGCGCCAGGGCGGCCGGCAGCGCCTCGCCGCCGCACACGATGCGGGCAATGGACGTGCACCGCTCGATCCCCGGCTCCTCCAGGAGGAACTGGAGCATGGTGGGGACAAAGTGCAGCGTGGTGACGCCCTCGCGGCGGATCGTCTCCACCAGGTACGCGGGATCGCGGTGCCCGCCCGGGCGCGCGATCACCATCCGCGCACCGGCCAGCAGCGGCGGATACAGCTCGCGCGCCGAGGCGTCGAAGCTCACCGGCGTCTTTTGCAGCACCACGTCGTCCGGGCCCAGCGGCCAAGCCTGCGCCATCCACCCCATGACGTTGGCCAGCGCGCGGTGCTCCACCATCACCCCCTTGGGGCGGCCGGTGGAGCCGGAGGTGTAGATGACGTACGCCAGGTGGCCGGGCGTGAGCCCCACCTCCTCTCGCACCGGATTGGCTGCGGACTCCCCTGCCCAGCCCCGCGCGTCCGCGTCCAGGTCGATCACCGGGATGGACTCGGCGGCGAAGCGCGCGGCGGTCGCGGCGTGGGCCAGGAGCAGCGCGGGGGCGCCGTCGTCCAGCATGTGGCGCAGCCGCTCTTCGGGGTCGCCCGGGTCCAGCGGGACGTACGCGCCCCCGGACTTGAGCACGGCCAGGAAGGCGACCAGCAGCTCCGGGCTGCGCTCGATGCAGACCGCCACCCGCGCGTCCGGCCGCACGCCGCGCCCGCGGAGGTGGTGCGCCAGCCGGTTGGCGCGCGCGTTAAGCTCCACGTACGTCAGCGAGCGGTCCTCGAAGACCAGGGCGACGGCGTCGGGCGTGCGCGCCGCCTGCGCCTCGAACCGCTGGTGCACGCACGTCCGCGGAAGCCTAGCGTCCGTGCGGTTCCACCCCTGCAGCACCTGGCTGCGCTCGGCCGCGTCCAGCAGCTCCAGCCGGTCGGTCGCCCGCGCATCGTCGGCGGCCATGGCGTGCAGAACGCGCCACAGGTAGCCCAGCCAGCGCTGCACCGTCGCCTGCTCGAACAGCGCCGTGGCGTACGTGGCGCTGCCCACGATGCGCCCGCCCGACTCCCACAGCGCGAGCGCCAGGTCCACCTTCGCCGCCGCGTCCGACGCGGCGCCCTCATCCTCCGGCTTCGTAGCGGGGAGCTCCCGGCCGCTCTCCGCCGCCGCCACCCGCGACGCCGGGGCATCGCCCCCCAGCCTGAGCCCGGGGAGCTCCAGCCGGCCCGCCGAGGCGTTCTGCCAGGTGAGCATCACCTGAAAGAGCGTGTTGTGCGCCAGGCTGCGCGTGGGCTGCACCAGCTCCACCACCTGCTCGAACGGGATGTCCTGGTGCTGCTGCGCCCCCAGCGCCCGCGCCTTGACCCGCGCCAGCATCTGCGCCACGGAGGGTGAGCCGTCGAGCTCGATCCGCAGCGCCAGCGTGTTCACGAAAAAGCCGATCAGCCCCTCGATCTCCGTGCGGCCGCGGTTGGCGCTGGGGGTGCCCACAACCACGTCGTGCTGGCCCGAAAGGCGGCCCAGCACCACGGCCCAGGCGGCGAGCACGGTCATGAAGAGCGTGGTGCCGTGCCGTTGCGAGAGCGCCTTCAGGCCGGCCGTCAGCGCCTCGTCCATCACCACGTCCACCGCGCCCCCGGCATGGTCCTGCCGCGTGGGACGCGGGCGATCGGTGGGCAGCTCCAGCAGCGCCGGGGCGCCGCCCAGCGTCTGCGTCCAGTAGTCCGCCTGCGCCTGGAGCACGTCTCCCTCTACCCAGCGCCGCTGCCACGCCGCGTAGTCCGCGTACTGCACCGGCAGCGGCGGCAGCGGATCGGGTTCGCCCCGGCGGAACGCGCCGTACAGCGCGCCCAGCTCGCGGGTGAACACCCCCATGCTCCACCCGTCCGAGACGATGTGATGCATGGTGACGTGCAGCACGTGCTCGTCCGGCGCCAGGCGGATCAGCAGCCCGCGGATGAGCGGCCCCCGCGCCAGGTCGAACGGCGTGCGCGCTTCCTCGTCCAGCAGCCCCGGTAGCTCCCGCTGCGCCTCCCGATCGCCGCTCAGGTCGTGCTCAATGAGATGGAACCGGCTTTCCTCCACCGGGACGATGCGCTGCACGGGCACGCCGTCGCTGGCCGGAAAGGCGGTGCGCAGCGCCTCGTGCCGCGCCACGATGCGGTTCAGCGCGCGCGACAGCGCCTCCCGGTCCAGCTCCCCCCGCAGCCGCAGCCGCGTGGGGATGTGATACGCCGTCCCGGCGCCGCTCAGGTGGTCCACGAACCACAGCCGCTGCTGGGCAAAGGAGAGCGCCATCTCGCCGGTCCGCTCCACCGGCTGGATCGGCGGCAGCTCGATGTGCGCCGCGCTGGCGATGGCCCGCGCGAGATCCGCCAGCACCGGCTTTTCGAACAGGTCGGCGAGCGCCACCTCGGCACCCAGCACCTGCCGCACGCGAGAGATCACGCGGACGGCCAGCAGCGAGTGGCCGCCCAGCGCAAAGAAGTCGTCCCCGCGCCCCACCCGTTCCACGCCCAGCACCTCGGCAAAGATCTCCGCCAGCGCCTGCTCCGTCTCCCCCACCGGGGGCTCGTACGTCCGCGGCGCGGGCGCGTCCGGGACGGGGAGCGCCCGGCGATCCAGCTTGCCATTGGGCGTAAGCGGAAAGGCGTCCATCCGCACGAACGCGGAGGGAATCATGTACGCCGGGAGCGCCGCGCCCAGGTGCGCCCGCAACGCCTCCGCCGACACGCCCTCGCCGCCCACCACGTACGCCACCAGCCGCAGGTCGCCCGGCGCATCCTCCCGCGCCAGGACGACGCACTCGCGCACCTCCGGGTGCTCCCCCAGCCGCGCCTCGATCTCGGCCGGCTCGATGCGGAAGCCGCGCACCTTTACCTGGTGGTCGCGCCGCCCCAGGAACTCCAGCTCCCCCACGGCCAGCCAGCGGGCGCGGTCGCCGGTGCGGTACATCCTTGCGCCGGGCGTGGCGGAGAACGGGTCGGGGACGAACGATTCCGCCGTCGCCGCCGGCCGGCCCAGGTAGCCGCGCGCCAGCACGCCGCCGATGCACAGCTCGCCGGGAACGCCCAGCGGCGCCGGCTCGCCGCGTCCATCCAGCACGTACGCCGTCCGCCCGCCGATGGGGCGGCCAACGGGGACGTTCACCGCACCGGCCGGCAGCGCGGCCGGAACGTCGTACGCCGTGCAGGTGACCACCGTTTCGGTGGGCCCGTAGCCGTTCACCAGCCGCACGCCGGCCGCGGGGCCCGACGCCCATTCGCGCGCCGCCACCGGGCTCATCGCCTCGCCGCCCGCGATCACCAGGCGCACCGAGCGGGCGAGCAGTTCCAGCGCTTCGGAGTCCGCCGCCAGCTGGTGCCAGTACGCCGTCGGGGGGTTGATGACGGTCATCCCCTGCTCCGCCGCCTGCCGCGCCAGCTCCAGCGGCGTCGGAACCTCGCTCCCCCGCATCACCACGCAGGCACCTGCGGCAAGCGGGGCCAGCATCTGTTCCAGCGACACGTCGAATCCCACCGCCGCGAACTGCAGCACCCGGTCGGCCGGCGTCAGCCCGTACGCCGCCACGGCCGCGCGGCAGTGCGCGGCGGCTTCCGCATGCGCGACGCCGACGCCCTTGGGCGTGCCGGTGGAGCCGGAGGTGTAGATGACGTACGCCAGCGCGGCGGGGGGGACGTCGAGCCGCAGATCGTCCCCTTCCTCCCCCTCCGCCTCCGCGGGGGAGACGATGGTGCCGGCGAAGCCCTCCAGCCCCGGCTCGCGCGTCACCAGCACGGCGGCGCCCGCGTCGGCCGCCAGCGCGGCGCGGCGGGCGGCGGGAAGGGCCGGATCGAGTGGGAGATACGCACCGCCGGCCTTCAGCACCGCCAGCAGCGCGACCACCAGCTCCGGACCGCGCTCCAGCATCACCCCCACGCGCGCTTCCGGGCCCACGCCGGCCGCGCGGAGCCGCCGCGCCAGCCGGTTGGCGGCCGCGTTCAGCTCCGCGTAGCTCAGGCGGTCGCGGCCGAAGATCACCGCCTCCGCATCAGGCGCGCGCTGCACCTGCGCCTCGAACAGGGCGTGCACGCACGATTCGGCCGAATCCACAGTCTCCGTGCGGCTCCACGCCTCCAGAACCAGTGCGCGCTCGGCCTCCGGGACGATCTTCAGCAGGTCCACCCGCCGGGTCTCGTCCGCGGCCATCCCCTCCAGCACGCGGCGCAGGTAGCCCACCCAGCGCTCCACCGTCTCCCGCTCAAAGAGCGCGGCGGCGTACGTCACGCTCCCCGCGATCTGCCCGCCGTGCTCCGCCAGCACCAGCGACAGGTCCACGTTCGCCGTCACCTGCGCGGCCGCCCCGGCCGACGATCCCGGGGCCGCGTCACCCGGCGGTCGCGCGGGGCCAGCCGGTGCCGGGGTGAGGCCGGGGAGTCCGGCGCCACTGCCGGAGCCGGAGCCGGTGCCGGGGGCGTTCTGCCAGGTGAACATCGCCTGGAACAGCGGCGTGTGCGCCATGCTGCGCACCGGGTGGACGATCTCCACCACCTGTTCGAAGGGGATGTCCTGGTGATGCTGCGCCCCCAGCGCGCGCTCCCGCACCCGCGCCAGCAGCTCCGCCACCGTGGGCGCGTCGGACAGCTCCACGCGCACGGGGAGCATGTTCACGAAGAAGCCGATCAGCCCCTCGATCTCCGCCCGCCCGCGGTTGGCCGACGGCGTGCCGATGACGACGTCGTCCTGGCCGGACAGCCGCGCGAGCACGGCCGCCCATCCCGCCAGCAGCGTCATGTACAGCGTGGTCCCGTGCCGCCGGGAAAGCTCCCCGAGCGCGGCCGAAAGCGCCTCGTCCAGCACCAGGCCCACGGTGGCGCCGGTAAAATCCTGCCGCGCCGGGCGCGCGTGGTCCGCCGGCAGCTCCAGTAGCTCCGGCGCGCCGGACAGTGCCTCCCGCCAGTACTCCGCCTGCTCGCGAAGGACCTCGCCTTCCATCCACCGCCGCTGCCACGCGGCGTAGTCGGCGTACTGCACCGCGAGCGGCGGCAGCGGATCGGGCCGCCCCGCGCGGAAGGCGTCGTAGAGCTGGCCCAGCTCGCGGGTGAACACCTCCATGCTCCACCCGTCGGAGACGATGTGGTGCATGGTGATGAGCAGCACGTGGTCATCGTCCGCCATCCGCACCAGCCGGCCGCGGATCAGCGGCCCGCGCGCCAGGTCGAACGGCGCGCCCGCCTCCTCCGCCATCAGCCGGCGAAGCTCGGCTCCGGCGTGGGGATGGCCGCGGAGATCGTGCTCCACCAGGTGGAACGGGCTTTCCTCCGCCGATGCGATGCGCTGCACCGGCTCGCCATCCTCCTCGGCGAACGTCGTGCGCAGCGACTCGTGCCGCGCCACGATGCGGTCCAGCGCCCGCCGCAGCGCATCGCGGTCCAGATCGCCGCGCAGCCGCTGGCGCACGGGGATGTGGTACGCCGCGCCCGCGTCCTTCAGGCGTTCGATGAACCAGAGCCGCTGCTGCGCGAACGAAAGCGGCAGCGGCCCCGAGCGGTCCGCCGGCTCGATCGGCGGAAGCCCGGTGCGCGCCGCGCCGCCGATGGCCCGCGCCAGATCCGCCAGCACCGGGCGCTCGAACAGGTCGCCCAGCGCCACCTCCGCGCCCAGCACCTGGCGTATGCGCGAGATCACGCGGACGGCCAGCAGCGAATGGCCGCCCAACTGGAAGAAGTTGTCCCGGCGGCCCACCCGCTCCACGCGCAGCAGCTCCGCCCAGACCTCCGCCAGCGCCTGCTCCGTATCCCCCACCGGCGCCTCGTAGCCGCGCGTCACGAACGCGTCGCCTTCGGGCGCGGGGAGCGCCTTGCGATCCAGCTTGCCGTTGGGGGTGAGCGGAAGCGCCTCCAGCCGCACGTACGCCGCCGGCACCATGTACTCCGGCAGCCGCTCGCTCAGGCGCGCGCGCAGTGCTTCCACGTCGAGCGCGGCGTCGCTGGTGCAGTACGCCACCAGCCGCCTTTCGCCGGCGGCATCCTCGCGCGCCAGCACCACGGCCTCACGCACCGCAGAATGCTCGCGCAGCCGCGCCTCGATCTCGCCCAGCTCGATGCGAAAGCCGCGGATCTTTACCTGGAAATCGTTGCGCCCCAGAAAGTCGATCGTTCCATCCGGCCGCCAGCGCGCCAGGTCGCCCGTGCGGTACAGCCGCGCACCGGGCTCCCCGCCGAAGGGGTCGGGGACAAAGCGCTCCGCCGTAAGCGCCGGGCGCCGCAGGTAGCCGCGCCCGATCCCCGCGCCGCCCACGTACAGCTCCCCCGCCACGCCCACCGGCACCGGCTCGCCGCGGCGGTCCAGGAGGTAGATCCGCCCGTTGTGGATCGGCCGGCCGATGTGCAGCGCGCCCACGCTCGCCACCTCGCCGGAGGTCGCCACGACCGTCGCCTCGGTGGGGCCGTAGTTGTTCACCACGCGCATCGCCCCCCGGTCGCCCGGAAGGTGCCGAAGCTGGTCGCCACCGACCAGCAGGGTGCGCAGGGAGGGGTTGGACATCCCCCGGTCGAACGCGAACTCCGCCACCGGCGTGGGGAGAAAGCTCACGTCCATCCGCTGGCGGGTCCACCACTCCAGCAGGGCCTGCGGATTACGGGCGTCGCGGGGAAGCAGCAGCGTTGCCCCCGAACAGAGCGCCGGCCAGATCTCCCACGCCGCGGCATCGAACCCCACGCCGGCGACGCTGGACGATCGGCTCCCCGGTTCAAGGGCGAACGCGTCGGTGTGCCAGGCGACGAGGTTCGCCAGGCTGCGGTGCGCGATCATGACGCCCTTGGGCAGCCCGGTGGAGCCCGAGGTGTAGATCACGTACGCCAGGTGCGACGGATTCACCGCCCCGCGCTCCGGATCGGTCGCCGGCCGGCTCCCCCACGCCGGGGCGTCCAGCGCCAGCACCGGGGCCTCCATCCCCGCGAACAGACCCTCCTCCGCGGCCAGGAGGGACGTCTGCGTCAGCACGGCCGTGGGCGCGCTGTCCTCAAGCATGTAACGCAGCCGCTCGGCGGGATTGGCGGGGTCCAGCGGCACGTAGGCGCCCCCGGCCTTGAGCACCGCCAGCACCCCCACCACCATCTCCGGCGAGCGCTCCACGCAGATGGCCACCCGCGCGTCGGGGCCCACGCCCAGGGTGCGGAGGTGGTGCGCCAGACGGTTGGCGCGGGCGTTCAGTTCCGCGTAGCTCAGCGCCTCTTCTCCGCAGACCACCGCCGCTGCGTCCGGCGTGCGCGCCACCTGCGCCTGGAACAGCTCGTGGATGCACAGCTCGCGCGGATACGGCGCATCGGTCGCGTTCCACGCCTCGACCACCAGCCGCCGCTCGGCCTCCGGCAGCAGCGGGAGCGCGTCCACGGGCTGGAGAGCGTCGGCGGCCATCCCCTCCAGCGCCCGGCGCAGGTACGCCAGGTGGCGCTCCATGGTGGCCTGCTCGAACAGCGCCGTGGCGTACGTCAGGCTCCCCACAATGCGCCCGCCCGCCTCCCACAGCACCAGCGACAGGTCGAACTTCGCGGTCGCCAGCGTCGCCGCCCGCGACACCGATCCCGCGCCTCCCGCCCTGGGGCCGGGGGTCTCCGCCCGCCCCTCCGCCGCGCTCTGCCAGGCGAACATCACCTGAAAGAGCGGCGTGTGCGCCATGCTGCGCGCGGGCCGGACGAGGTCCACCACCTGCTCGAAGGGGATGTCCTGGTGTTGCTGCGCGCCCAGCGACCGCGCCCGCACCTGCTCCAGCAGCTCCGCCACGCTGGGCGAGCGGGAGAGATCCACGCGCAGGGCGAGGGTGTTGATGAAGAAGCCGATCAGCCCTTCGACCTCTGCCCGCCCGCGGTTGGCGCTGGGCATGCCGATGACGACATCCTCCTGCCCCGACAGGCGGGAAAGCACCGCGGCCCAGCCGGCCAGCAGGGTCATGGAGGGCGTGGCGCCGTGGCGCTGGCCCAGCGCCTTGAGCCCCGCCGTAAGCTCCTCGCCCAGGTCGAACCCCAGGGTGGCCCCGGCGTGGTCCTGCCGCGCCGGGCGCGGACGGTCGGCGGGCAGCTCCAGCAGTCCGGGCGCGCCGGCGAGCGTCGTCTTCCAGTACTCCGCCTGCTGCCGCAGCACCTCGCCATCCACCCACTTGCGCTGCCAGATCGCGTAGTCCGCGTACTGCACCGCAAGCGGGGGGAGCGGATTGGCCTCCCCGCGGCGGAAGGCTTCGTAGAGCGTGCCCAGCTCGCGCGTCAGCACCTCCACGCTCCAGCCGTCGGAGACGATGTGGTGCATCGTCATCAGCAGCAGGTGGTCGTCCCCCGGCAGCCGGATCAGCCGGCCGCGGATGAGCGGGCCGTGCTCCAGGTCGAAGGGCGCGCCCACTTCCTCGGCCGTGAGCCGGCGCAGCTCCGCCGCCGGGTCCGGATGGTCGGCCAGGTCGTGCTCCAACAGGTGGAAGCGGCTTTCCTCCGCGATCCGCTGCACCGGCTCGCCGTCGACCTCCACGAACGTCGTGCGCAGCGCCTCGTGGCGCGCCACGATCGCGTCCAGCGCGCGCCGCAGCGCCGGCCGGTCCAGCTCCCGCCCCAGCCGCAGCCGCGTAGGAAGGTGGTACGTGTCGCCCAGGCCGCCCAGCTGCTCCAGGAACCACAGCCGCTGCTGCGCAAAGGAAAGCGGCAGCCGCGCGCCACGCTCCGCCGGCTCGATGGGCGCCGCGGCCGGGCTGCGCTGGAGCCTGGCGGCCCGGGCGAGCTTCAGCAGTTTTTCCGCGCTGGCAACCGACGGAGTCAACGTCATGGGGCGAATACGAAAGTCGCGGTGAACGGGCCGGCCGGCCCATCGGAGTCGTTCGGCGGGGGGGGGGCGAAGCGGGCTGTCCGGGCCCCGTCAGGCCGCATCCCGGGCGCCGCTGGATCGGCGCGCCAGCTGGACCCGCAGCGCGCAGCCTCCCAGTTCCGCTTGGCTGAGGACGGATCGGAACCAAGCGCACCGCGATCAGCGGAACGGCCCAGGGCGCCGCGCGCTACCTGCACCGCGGCGCCGATCTACACCTCAATGGGGGGAACAAACGATAGCCCGGCGCCTGTCTGGTGTCAACGAATACCGTGTTAAAAAGATAGGGAAAATGTATACGCCACTCCCTCACCGGCGAGGCCGCTACCCAGGGCTGCCCGGGTGGATAACCCGTGTTCGGCGTAGATCCCTATCGCAAGTACTTTCATTGATTTAGAAGATTGTGAGCAAGCGACCGATTCACCGTATCAGGATGAGAGAAAGTGGATTTGCTACGATCTGCTGGTACGGCTTCCCCTGGTTTTGCAACCAGCGCCCCACGCGCCGAGACACGAAAGGTGCGCAGGATTGGACGCCTTTATACCCAAAAGCCGCGAGAGGTCACGAGGAAGAACCCCTGTGACCTCTCGTGTGATACCGAATCGGAACAACAACATCGGAAGGTACAGAGGAACCGGGAACCGCCCGAGGAACAGAGGTGTTCCGCATTCCTCCTCTGTTCCTCTGGCTGTTTTCTGTTCCTCTGTACCCTGACCTCTGTTTTCAGTAGCCCGCCCGCGCGCGGTCGAGCGCCCGCGACAGCGCCTCGCCCAGAGAGGCCGCGTTGGGCGCCTGCATCATGGACAGGTGCGTCCCCGGCACGGAGATCACCCGGAACTGCCCCGCGGGGAGCATGGCCCGCCAGCCGCGTGACTGATCCGGGTCGGCGCTCTCCTGGGCGGCAACGAGGTGGACCGCCACCGGCAGCGGCTGCGGCGTGTATTCGCGCACGGCAGCCTGGTGATCGCGCAGAAGGTCGCGCATCCAACGCGCCTGCTCTACCGTGACGTGGCCGGGGAGCAGCCCTTTCTGGTGGCACCGCGTAACAAAGGTTTCCAGGTCCGCCTCGCCGGCGGCGGCGCCCGCCGCGTCAACGTCCACGCGCCCGCTCGATTCCACGCTTTCAGCCATCTGAAGCATCTGCAGCAGCAGCGCGTGCTCCTGCGCCGCATTGTACGACAGGGCGGCGGTGCGAACGGGATGATAGGTGTCGATCATCCCCACGAACTCGACGACCTGGCCGCCATCGATCAATTGCGCGGCGGCCTCGTACGCCAGAACGCCCCCGAACGACCACCCCCCCAGCCGGTACGGCCCCGAAGGCTGCACCTCGCGGATCATCCGCACCAGGCGCGCCGCCATCGCCGGGACGGTGCGCAGCGGCGGCTCCGACGGCGGCGGCGCGGGGAGCGCGTACACCGGGACGTCGGCGTCGATGTGGGGATGGAGCACCTGTGCGTACGCGGTGGATCCCACGCCCTCGTACACCAGGAAGAGGGGGGGCCGCGATCCGGACGAACGGATGGCGATCGCGCGGTCGTGCTGGACCGGAGATTCCGAGCCGGAAACGCGCGCGGCCAGCGATTCCACCGTGGGATGCGAGAACAGGTGCGCCAGCGGCGCCTCAACCCCCAGCAGCTGCCGCATCCGCGAGATCACCCGCACCGCCAGCAGCGAGTGACCGCCCAGCGCAAAGAAGTTGTCGTGGCGGCCCACCCGCTCCACGCCCAGCACCTCGGCAAAGATCTGCGCCAGCGCCTGCTCGGTCTCGCCCGCCGGCGCCTCGTAGCCGCGCGTGGCGAGGGCGTCGCTCTCCGGCGCCGGAAGCGCCGCGCGGTCCAGCTTGCCGTTGGGCGTAAGCGGAAGCGTCTCCAGCCGCACGAACGCCGACGGCACCATGTACTCCGGCAGGCAATCGGCCAGATGCGCCCGGAGCACGTCCGCCGCGGCCTGGCCCACCACGTACGCCACCAGCCGCTTCTCGCCCGAGGCATCCTCGCGCGCCAGGACGACGGCCTCGCGCACCTCCGGGTGCTCCGCCAGCCGCGCCTCGATCTCGCCCGGCTCGATGCGGAAGCCGCGCACCTTTACCTGGAAGTCGGCGCGGCCCAGGAACTCCAGCTCCCCCGCGGCCAGCCAGCGGGCGCGGTCGCCGGTGCGGTACATCCGCGCGCCCGGCGTGGCGGAGAACGGATCGGGGATGAACGCCGCCGCCGTAGCCGCCGGGCGGCCCAGGTAGCCGCGCGCCAGCACGCCGCCGATGCACAGTTCGCCGGGAACGCCCAGCGGGGCGGGATCGCCCGCGGCGTCCAGCACGTACGCCGCGCGCCCGGGAAGGGGCCGCCCCACGGGGACGTGCACCGCCCCGCTGGGCAGCACAGCCGGGACGCCGTACGACGTGCAGGTAACCACCGTCTCGGTGGGTCCGTAGCCGTTCAGCAGCCGCACGCCGGCCGCGGGTCCGGAAGCCCACTCGCGCGCCGCCGCCGGGCTCATCGCCTCGCCGCCGGCGATCACCAGCCGCACGCTGCGGGCGAGCAGTTCCAGCGCTTCGCAGTCCGCGACGAGCTGGTGCCAGTACGCGGTTGGGGGGTTGATGACGGTCATCCCCTGCTCCGCCGCCTGCCGCGCCAGTTCCAGCGGCGTCGGCACCTCGCTCCCGCGCATCACCACGCAGGCACCGGCCGCGAGCGGCGCCAGCATCTGCTCCAGCGACACATCGAACCCCACCGCGGCGAACTGCATCACGCGGTCGGCCGGGGTCAAGCCGAACGTCGCCACGGCCGCGCGGCAGTGCGCGGCGGCTTCCGCGTGCGCCACGCCGACGCCCTTGGGCGTGCCGGTGGAGCCGGAGGTGTAGATGACGTACGCCAGCGCGGCGGGGGGGACGTCGAGCGCGAGATCGTCCCCATCCTCCCCCTCCGCCTCGGCCGGGGAGATGATTCTTCCGGCGAAGCCCTCCAGCGCCGGCTCGCGCGTCACCAGCACGGCGGCGCCCGCGTCGGCCGCCAGCGCGGCGCGGCGGGCGGCGGGGAGCGCCGGGTCCAGCGGGAGGTACGCTCCGCCCGCCTTCAGCACCGCCAGCAGCGCGACGACCAGTTCGGCCGAGCGCTCCAGCATCACCCCCACACGCGCCTCGGGACCCACGCCGGCCGCGCGGAGCCGCCGCGCCAGCCGGTTGGCGGCCGCGTTCAGCTCCGCGTAGGTAAGGCGGTCGCTGCCGAAGACCACGGCCGCCGCGCCAGGCGCACGCTCCACCTGCGCCTCGAACAGCGCGTGCACCAACGCTTCGGCTGAAGCCACGGCCTCCGTGCGGCTCCACTCCTCCACCATCCGCCGGCGCTCGTCCTCGGGGACGATCTTCAGCCGGTCCACCCGCCGGGTGTCGTCCGCGGCCATACCCTCCAGCACGCGGCGAAGATAGCCGACCCAGCGCTCCACCGTGGGCTGATCGAAGAGCGCGGCGGCGTACGTCACAACGCCCTCGATCCTCCCGCCGTGCTCCCAGAGCGCCAGCGACAGGTCCACGTTGGCCGTCGCCGGCGCGGACGGCGCCGGGGCGGCCGGTCCCGCAGCCCGGCGCTCCGACGTTTCCGCCGGGCCCACCGGCGCGGGCGTCAGGCCGGGGAGCCCGGCGGCAGTGCCGGCGCTGGAGGCGTTCTGCCAGGTGAACATCGCCTGGAAGAGCGGCGCGTGCGCCATGCTGCGCGCCGGGTGGACGATCTCCACCACCTGCTCGAAGGGGATGTCCTGGTGATGCTGCGCACCCAGCGCGCGCTCCCTCACCCGCGCCAGCAGCGCCGCCACCGTGGGCGCGTGGGACAGCTCCACGCGCACGGGAAGCATGTTCACGAAGAAGCCGATCAGCCCCTCGATCTCCGCCCGCCCGCGGTTGGCCGTCGGCGTGCCGACCACCACCTCGTCCTGCCCCGACAGACGGGAGAGCATCGCCGCCCATCCCGCGAGCAGCGTCATGTACAGCGTGGTCCCGTGGCGCCGCGAAAGCTCCTTGAGCGCGGCCGAGAGCGCTTCGTCCAGCATCACGCCAGCGGTGGCGCCGGTGAAGTCCTGTTGCGCCGGGCGCGCGTGGTCCGCCGGCAGCTCCAGCAGCTCGGGCGCGCCGGACAGCGCCTCCCGCCAGTACTCCGCCTGCTCCCGAAGGACCTCGCCCTCCATCCAGCGCCGCTGCCACGCGGCGTAGTCGGCGTACTGCACCGCGAGCGGCGGCAGCGGATCGGGCCTGCCCTCGCGGAAGGCCGTGTAGAGCGCGTTCAGCTCGCGGGTGAGCACGCCCATGCTCCACCCGTCGGAGACGATGTGGTGCATGCTGATCAGCAGCACGTGGTCGTCCTCCGCCAGCCGCGCCAGAAAGCCGCGGATCAGCGGGCCCTGCGCCAGGTCAAAGGGCGCACGCGCCTCCTCCGCCGCCAGCCGGCGAAGCTCGGCGCCCGGTTCGGCGGCGCGGCGAAGGTCGTGCTCCGCCAGCTGGAACGGGCTTGCCTCCGCCGGCGTGACGCGCTGCACCGGCTCGCCGTCCACCTCGGCGAACGTCGTGCGCAGCGACTCGTGCCGCGCCACGATGCGGTCCAGCGCCCGCCGCAGCGCGTCGCGGTCCAGCTCGCCCCGCAGCCGCTGGCGGTCGGTGATGTGGTACGCCGACCCCGTCCCCTCCATCCGGTCCATGAACCAGAGCCGCTGCTGCGCAAACGAGAGCGGCAGCGGCGCCGAGCGGTCGGCCGGCTCGATCGGCGGGAGCTCCGTGCGCGCCGCGCCGTCGATGGCCCGCGCCAGATCCGCCAGCACCGGGCGCTCGAACAGGTCGGCGAGCGCCACCTCGGCACCCAGCATCTGCCGCACGCGCGAGATCACCTGCACGGCCAGCAGCGAGTGCCCGCCCAGCTCGAAAAAGTTGTCCCAGCGGCCCACCTGCTCCGCCCCCAGCAGCGCGGACCAGATCTCCGCCAGCGCCGCCTCCGTCTCCCCCACCGGCGCCTCGTAGCCGCCCCGCGCGTAGGCGTCGCCCTCCGGCGCGGGGAGCGCCTTGCGGTCCACCTTGCCGTTGGGAGTGAGGGGATACGCCTCCAGCCACACGTACGCGGCCGGCACCATGTACTCCGGCAGCCGCTCCGACAGGTGCGCGCGAAGCGTCTCCACGTCCAGTGCCTCGCCCACGTAGTAGGCCACCAGCCGTGGGTCCCCGGGCGCGTCCTCGCGCGCCAGGACGAGCGCTTCGCGCACCGCGTGATGGCTCCGAAGCGCCGCTTCGATCTCCCCCAGCTCGATGCGGAAGCCGCGGATCTTTACCTGAAAGTCGGTGCGGCCCAGGAACTCCAGCGTCCCGTCCGCCAGCCACCGCACCAGGTCACCCGTTCGGTACAGCCGCGCACCGGGCTCGCTGCCGAAGGGGTCAGGAACGAAGCGCTCCGCCGTAAGCCCCGGACGATGCTGGTAGCCGCGCGCCACCCCCGCCCCGCCGATGTACAGCTCGCCCGCCACACCCTCCGGCACCGGCTGGCCCGCCCGGTCCAGCACGTAGACCCGCGTGTTGGCGATCGGACGGCCGATGTGCACCTTCGCGGACGCACCGATTTCGCCGGAAGTGGCGACCACGGTGGTCTCCGTGGGCCCGTAGTTGTTCACCAGCGTGTACGGCAGCGGCTCGGCCGGCATGCTCCGCAGCCGGTCGCCGCCGATCAGCAGCGTGCGCAGCCCCGCGCTGGAACGGCCGCGCGCAAACGCGACCTCCGCCAGCGGCGTGGGGAGAAAGCTCACGTCCAGTGCCTGCGCCTCCCACCACTCCAGCAGCGCCTGCGGATCGCGCGTGGCCGGCAGCAGCAGCGCGGCGCCGGCGCACAGCGGCGGCCACACCTCCCACGTCGTCGCGTCGAACCCGAACCCCGCCACGCTGGACGACCGGTCGCCCGCCTGCACCCCGAACGCGGCGCGGTGCCACGCCACCAGGTTGGCCAGGCTCCGGTGCTCCACCATCACCCCCTTCGGCTGCCCCGTGGAGCCGGAG
>NZ_JBMDXM010000144.1:0-3768 GCF_048594345.1 Longimicrobium sp. | reverse complement strand
CGGCTCCGGGATGCGGCAGAAGATCTCCTTGTAGAAAGCATACTCCTCCGACTTCTTGAGCAGCTCCCACATATGGGAGGGAAGCCGCGACTCGACACCGAACATGTCCTGCTGACGGTGCGCCTCGTTCGGACGAAACACAGTAGGTGCAGGGGCGGCAATATCCAAGAAGAATCTGCAGAAACCCAAGAGGCTTTTTAGACTGGACTCAACTCCGTTAACTCCGTTGACTCCGTGTGAGGCCATTCTTCTCGAGGATTGGGAAGATCCCGGAGGATCCGGCACGAGAAAACTCTGCTAACTCTGGTAACTCTGCGTGAGACCCATCTGTTGCCGACCCTGCTCCATCGACAAAAAATCCGCCCCTCTCCGGAAAACCCGGGGAGGGGCGGATCGTATCGACCGAATCGGGATCAGTGCACCGCTACTGCCGGCACTCGGCGCCCGGTTGCGGCTTGGGCTTGTCGACCACCAGGCGGGCGTCGCGGTTGGCCACCTCTTCGGCCACGGAGCCGATCAGCCGCACCACGCGCACCATCTTGTCGTACTCGATGTACTGCGGCTCGTCCGTGAGCATGTGGTAGTCGCTGTGCCCGCCGCTGGTGAAGAACGTCACCGGGATGCCGAAGCGGGCGTAGTTCCAGTGGTCCGAGCGGCAGTAGATGTTCATGGGATGGCCGTCCGCGTCCATCCCGTAGTCGAAGCTGAAGCCGAAGCCGCGCTCGCGGTTCACCTCCTCCACCAGGTCGCCCAGCTGCGTCGACAGGCGGCGCGAGCCCACCAGCTCCAGGTACGCGGGCCCGCCGTTGGGCAGGTCGCCCACGCCGCCACGGCCGATCATGTCGATGTTCAGCTGCGCCACGATGCTGTCCAGCGGCACCGAGGGATGGTCGGTAAAGTACTCCGATCCGTACAGGCCCATCTCCTCCGCCGTGTGCCAGACAAAGAGCAGCGAGCGCCGCGGCCTGGTGCGCTGGGCGGCAAAGTACTGCGCGAGTTCCAGCATCCCCGCCGTCCCCGACGCGTCGTCGTCCGCGCCGTTGAACACGGAGTCCAGTCGCGCTGGGCCCTCGGCGCGCGCGCGGGCCAGCTCGGCGCGGAAGGCGGCGCGGTTCTCGTCCGTCCACTCCGCCGGCGGCTGCTCCAGCCCCTCGGGGCGCAGGATGCGGTTGAAGGCCAGCAGCGAGTCGTGGTCCACCGCCTCGCTCGTCACGCCCACGTGGTCGTTGTGGGAGCCGATGGCCACGTACTGCCCCCGCAGCGCCGGATCGCTTCCCGGAAGGATGGCGACCACGTTGCGCGCGGGAAACTCGATCGGCCGCTCGAAGAACGCCGCCGAGCCGCTGACCGTGCGCCCCGCGGCGCCCACCTGCGCGCTGGCGAGGGGCGTCCCCAGCAGCCGCGCCGCTACCGCCGTGGTGATGATGAGCCCCGGCGGAAAGCGGCGGGGATCCGGCGCGGCCGGGGCGCCGGCCAGTTCCGTGCGCGGCTCGCGGAAAAAGCCCGCCATCCCCGGCGGGGTGTAGTCCAGCGTGGCGAAGGCCACCCCCGCCGCGTCGGCGTAGCGCTCGTAGGTGCGGCCGCCCGCGTAGAACTGGCTGGCCGGCTGCCCGTCCGGGCCCAGCGGCGCGGCGAACACCACCAGCTTGCCGGCCGCCGCCTCGGGCGAGATCATGCGCGCCTCGTCGCCCACGCGGCCGCCGTACACCACCTGCACGCCGTTCGCCTGAAAGCGGTCGGCGAAGCGCAGCACGCCGCCGTAGGTGGGAACCAGAAGGAAGTCGGTGCCAAAGGCGAACGTGGCGCCGTCCGCCACAAGCTGGGCGCTGGGATCCACCCCGTGCTGCACCAGCGGAACTTCCTGGAAGAACGTGCCGTTGTCGCCCCCGGGCTGCAGCCCCATGCGGCGCGCCTCGGCGGCGATGTAGTCGGTGGCCATCACGCCGCCGCGCGTACCGGCCTCGCGACCCCGCATGCTGTCCGCGGCCAGGCCGTAGATGCGGGTGCGCAGGTCCTGCGCGGTCACGTCGCCCGTGGTGGGGCGCGGGGCAAAGGTGGCCGGGCCCTCCGTGCGGGGCGCCTGGGCCGCCGCCGGCGCCGCGGCAAGCGCGGCCGCGGCGATCGCGGCCAGACGGGTGCGGGGGTTCAAAGTCTCTGCCTTTGGGTGCAGTGGGAATGGGCGGGGCGCCGGCCGGCGCCCCGCCAGGGACCTTCGAAACATCTCAGGAGCGCGTGCGGGGCGCGGACGGACGGGCGGCGGCGCGCGCCAGCGCGTCGTTCTGCGTGCGGGCGCCGCGCAGCACCTCCACCGCGCTCTGCAGTTGCTTGTCGCGCGGGATGGCGCGGCGGAACGCGGCCGAGTCGCCGTAGGCAAACTCCAGCACCCGGTCCTCCAGCAGCCGGTCCACCAGGGTGCCGCCGGCGCGGTAGGCGGCGGGATCCAGCTGCACGCCCTTGCGCTCCAGCCGCCGCAGCAGCTCCTCGCGGACGGGGGCGGCGCGAAAGTCCGGGGCCGCATTCAGCCCCAGGTCCACCGCCATCTCCTGCAGCACCTCGTTCACCAGCGCGCCACGCGGAGCCAGCAGGCGCATCAGGTCGCGCTCGGCCCCGGCCAGCGAGTCGGGGTTCACCGCCACGTCGGGGGTAATGCCGCCGCCGCCGTAGACGGGACGCCCCGCGTCGCTGCGGAAGACCGGCCGCTCCGTCACCGAGTCCTGCGGCACCTCCACCAGCCGGCCCTGCTCGTTGATGCGGCGCTCGCGCTGGATGGTGCGGCCGCTGGGCGTGTACCAGCGGCCGGTGGTGAGCTTGAGCGCCCAGCCGCCCTCCAGCTGAAAGATGTCCTGCACCAGCCCCTTGCCAAAGCTGGTGGTGCCGATGATGACGGCGCGGTCGTGGTCCTGCAGCGCCCCGGCCACGATCTCCGACGCCGACGCGCTCTGCCCGTCCGTCAGCACCACCAGCGGCGCGTCGGGCGCCACGGGCTCCTCGCGGGCCACGTAGGTCTCGTCCGGCGCGCCGCGGAAGTCGGCGCGCAGCACCTGCTGCCCCGGGCGCAGAAAGAGCGAGCTGATGCGCACGGCCTGGTCCAGCGAGCCGCCGGTGTTGCCGCGCAGATCCAGCACGAACGAGGTCGCGCCGCTCTTGCGCAGGGCCGAAACGGCCCGGCGCACGTCGTCGCCGCTGGTGTCGTTGAAGCTTTCCAGCGGCACGTAGCCGATCCCCGGCTCCAGCATGACCGCGTAGCTCACCGACGGGTAGCGGATGCGCTCGCGGACGAAGCGATGGGTGAAGGGGGCCGCGCCGTGGCGCACGTACTCCACCTCCACCGTGGTCCCCGGCGTCCCAAGCAGCCGGTTCGTCACCTGGTCCAGGGGGATGCCCGTCACCGGCTCGCCGCCCACGCGCACGATGCGGTCGCCGGCGCGCACGGCCACCATCGCCGCCGGCGACCCGCCGAACACGCGCGTCACCGTGGCCGTGTCGCGCACCAGCGTGATCTGCATCCCCACGCCCGTGTAGGAGTTGCGCAGCGCCATGCGCGAGAACTCCGCCAGCTCCTCGGGCGAAAACAGGTCCGCGTACGGGTCACCGATCTGCACCAGCAGACCGCGGGCGGCCTTTTCGTACAGCTCCGCCTCGTTCAGCGAATCCAGCCCCACGGTGGCCAGGTGGCTCACCACTTCGTGGAAGAGCTGCTCGCCGTCGCGGCCGCCGTGCGCGCCGTCGTCACGCGCCTGTTCGACGGCATGCGCGCGGGCGACGGCA
>NZ_JBMDXM010000143.1:0-14465 GCF_048594345.1 Longimicrobium sp. | reverse complement strand
GGGTCCCCGGGGCGCGCGCAATATCTGAATCGTTGTTCATCAATCCAGAATCGGAGCAGGATGGCAGGCCTTAGAATCAAATCGAGTGTGTTCACCCGCCGTGAGTGGCTGCTGCTGCTGGTGCTCACGGCGGTGCAGTTCTGCCACATCCTGGACTTTGTGCTCATGATGCCGCTGGCGCCCATGCTCATGCGCTCGCTGCACGTGTCCGCGCGCGAGTTCGGGCTGCTGGTCTCGGCGTACACCTTCGCGGCCGCGGCGTCCGGGCTGCTGGCGGCCGCGTTCATGGACCGGTACGACCGCAAGCGCATGCTGCTGTTCCTGCTGGCCGGCTTTGGCGTGGGAACGCTGCTGTGCGGACTGGTGGACGACTACTGGCTGCTGATGGCCGCGCGCGTGGTCGCGGGCTCGTTTGGCGGCGTGCTGGCGGGCGTGGTGTTCGCCATCGTGGGCGACTACATCCGCCCGGAGCGCCGCGGCACCGCCATGGGCGTGGTGATGGGCGGCTTCAGCGCGGCGTCGGTGCTGGGGCTGCCGTTCGGCCTGTCACTGGCGGAGCGGGGCGCCTGGGAAACGCCGTTCCTCTTTCTGGCCGCCGTGACCGCCGTGGTGTTTGTGATCGCCGCCGTGGCGCTGCCGTCCATGCGCGGCCACCTGACGGGCCGCCGCAGCGACGATCCGTCGCCATTCAGCGAGCTGCTGGCGGTCGCGCGTGAGCCGCGGCACGTGCGTGCCTTTCTGCTCACCACCGCCATCATGTTCTCCGCCTTTACGGTGGTGCCGTTCCTGAGCGCCTACCTGGTGGAGAACGTGGGGATGCCGGAGACCCGGCTGGACCTGATCTACCTGGTGGGCGGCATTGGAACCATCGTCACCGGGCCGTTCCTCTGGGGCCCGCTGGCGGACCGCTTTGGCCACGCGCGCGTGTTCATGCTCGCGGCCATGCTCAGCATCATCCCCATCACCGCCGTCACCAACCTGCCGCGCGTGTCGATGCCGGTGATCCTGGTGGTGACCACGCTGATGATGGTGATGGCGTCGGGGCGGATGATCTCCGTCACCGCGCTCATCACGGGCGTGGTAGAGCCGCGGCGGCGGGGCAGCTTCATGACGCTCAACTCGTCCATCCAGCAGGGCGCGGCGGGCGCGGCGGCGTTCGTGGCCGGCCTGCTGATCGGCGGGGGCGAGGGGCAGCCGCTCACGGGGTACAACACCGTGGGATGGGTGGCGATCGCCGCCACGCTGCTCACGCTTGCGCTGGTGGGCACGCTGCGGCAGGCCACGGTGCCGGTGCAGCACTCGCCGTTCGAAGGCGCCGGCGCGCCGCCGCTCGCCGAGCCCATGGAGGCGCCGCAGGAGCCGTCCAACGGCAAGCCCCGCCGCCGCTCCGCCGACCGCCGCCCCCACGCCGCCGCCGCGGAGGACTGACCGCGGCCAGCGTATGCGGCGGGTGAACGCCGGACGAATGCCGGACCGGTGATTCAGCGGGCCTCGCTCCGAGGCGGTTGATGGCGTCGCGGTTCCGACCGGGAACGTGCGGTCCGTCCGCGGGAGCGAACAAATTCACCGCTACGAGTTCGCAAAGTCCGCCTGCGCGGACTCGGCGGCCCGGCCGTGTACGGCGTTCCATGCACCTGCGCGTCCGCAACCGGTACACGGCGGAATGCACGGCGGTGAGGGAAGCGCCACGCACCCGCGGCCACAATCCGCGAAGGCGGATTTCGCGCTTTTCAGCGGCGAATGCATTCGCTCCTGGAGGCGGTGCGACGAGAGGCTTGCGCTGGTGAACGACACCTGTTGGGATCAGCCGAGATCATCCACCTACCCATTGATTTTGCTCCGCGCCCTCCGCGTCTCCGCGTGAGACTCCGGCGCGGCACCCGCACAGGACGGACGTGATGGCAGACGACGCATCCAAATCCACAAAGCCCAAGCCCCTGCGCAACCCCGAGGCGTGGCGCGAGGCCAGGCACCTGATGTGGGCGCACCGCCGGTACCTGGGCATTGGGCTGGTGCTCATGCTGGTGAGCCGCGTGGCGGGGCTGGTGCCCGCCGCCAGCTCCAAGTACCTCATCGACACCGTGCTCAAGGCGCCGGGGCGGCCGGACCTGCTGCTGCCGCTGGCGGGCGCCGTACTGTTTGCCACGCTGGTGCAGGGGGTGACCGGCTACGCGCTGTCGCAGGTCATCAGCGTCACCGCCCAGCGGGCCATCACCGACATGCGGCGGCGCGTGCAGCAGCACATCACCCGCCTCCCCATCAAGTACTTCGACAGCACCCAGGTGGGCGTGCTGGTGTCGCGGGTGATGAACGACGCCGAGGGCATCCGCAATCTGGTGGGCACCGGCATCGTGCAACTGGTGGGCAGCGTGTTTACCGCGTCGCTGGCGCTGGTGGCGCTGCTGTACCTCAACTGGGTGCTCACCCTGGCCATCGTGGTCATCCTGGCCGGCTTTGGCTTTACCATGAGCACCACGTTCAAGAAGCTGCGCCCCATCTTTCGCGAGCGCGGCCAGATCACGGCCGAGGTCAACGGCCGCCTGACGGAAACGCTGGGCGGCATTCGCGTGGTCAAGGCGTACGGCACGGAAAAGCGCGAGCAGCGCGTGTTCACCCGCGGCGCGCACCGGCTGTTCCGCAACATCGCCAGCTCCATCACCGGCGTTTCGCTGGTTTCGTCGGTGGGCACGGCGGTGATCGGCGCCGTGTCGCTGGCGGTGATCCTCATCGGCGGCCGGGCCATCCTGGACGAGACGATGACGCTGGGTGACCTGTTCGCCTTTGTCTTTTTCACCAGCCTGCTGGCCGCGCCGGTGATGCAGATCGCCTCCATCGGCACGCAGGTGAGCGAGGCGTTCGCGGGGCTGGACCGCATTCGCGAGGTGATGGCCATGCGCACCGAAGACCAGGAGGACCGCGACCGCGACCCGATGGGGCGCATCGAGGGCGACGTGCGGCTGCAGGACGTGTGGTACGAGTACAACGAGGGGCAGCCGGTGCTGCGCGGCATCAACCTGCACGTGCCGCCGGGAACCACCACCGCGCTTGTCGGCAGCAGCGGCAGCGGCAAAAGCACGCTGGTAAGCCTGGTGATGGCGTTCAACCAGCCCACGTCAGGCCGCGTGCTGATCGACGGGCGCGACCTGGGCGAGCTCAAGCTGGCCGACTACCGCGCGCAGCTGGGCGTGGTGCTGCAGGAGAACTTTCTGTTCGACGGCACCGTGGCCGACAACATCCGCTTCGCCCGCCCCGACGCCACGCGCCCGGAAATCCAGGAGGTGGCCCGCATCGCCAACGCGCACGACTTCATCAGCGAGTTTCCCGAGGGGTACGACACCGTCGTCGGCGAGCGGGGGATCAAGCTGAGCGGCGGGCAGCGGCAGCGAATCGCCATCGCCCGCGCGCTGCTGGCCGACCCCCGCATCCTCATCCTGGACGAGGCGACGTCTTCGCTGGACAGCGAAAGCGAGTACAAGATTCAGGAAGGCCTGCGCCGGCTGCGGCAGGGGCGCACGGCGTTCGTCATCGCGCACCGCCTGTCCACCATCCGCAGCGCCGACCAGATCGCCGTGCTGGAGGCGGGCGAGGTGGTGGAGCGGGGCACACACGCGCAGCTGATGGCGCTGGGCGGCCGCTACCGCGAGCTGCACGACCGCCAGTACGCGCTGGAAAGCGACCGCTTCATCAACCCCGGCGAGGACTTTACGCCCGATCCCGACTTCGCGGCACCCGCGGCCGCGGCGGGCGACGACTGAGGGCGGAACGGATTGCACGCGGAGGCGCGGAGAACAGAAGAGGCGCGGAGGATGGCATCCTCCGCGCCTCTTCTTTCATTTCCGCGGCTCCGCGTGATGCTTTTCGTCTTTGATGGATGTGCGTGCGACACCTGATCGACATTTTATGGTTGACCCATGCCGGAAACGAGAGTATTCTGAGGCTCGCGGTTTCCCTCCCTACGACCCGGCTTCGATCCTCCCCGGCCCCTCCTCGCCGCAACGCACGCACACCTGCAGCCGCCGCGCCCTCAGTTCGCCCGCGAGAACCCTCACGTTTACCTCGTTCATCCACCAATGCGCCGATTGATCTTCTTCTGTACGCTGATGGCCGCGTGCGCCGTCGCCGCCGCTCCCGCCGGGGCGCAGCAGGCACCCGAGCGCCCCAACCTGGGGCGCGGGGCAGATCCCGATGACTGGGAGGCGTACTTCGAGTACGGCGAGCAGCAGTTCGAGCGCTTTCCCGCGCGCGCGCAAGCCGCGTTCTACTGGGCGGCGCGGCTAGACCCCACGCGCGCGGAGCCGCTGTTCGCGCAGTGGGCCACCTTCTATTCGCGCGACTGGGGAACGTGGCTGTCGTACGTGTACGAAGAGCCGCGTACGTTCGAGCGCGCCGACGTGATCGCCAACGAGGCGCTGCGGCGGGCGTCGTACTACCGCAACCCGTTCGTGCACCGTGGGTTCGAGGCGGGGCTGTGGTCGCGGATGGGGCGCGAGATGCGCTGGGACGGCGCCGCCACCGCGTTCATGAACTACGGACGCGGCGACTTTGGCCAGGCGGCGGCGGGCTTTGGCCGGGTGGTGCGTGCCAACCCGGTGGCCAACGTGCGCTTCCGTCAGTGGCGCGCGCTTTCGTTCGTCGGCGCCGGACAGCTGGACAGCGCCGCGGTGGAGCTGACGCACCTTCTGGAGACGCTGCGGACGCAGGACCGTGCGACCCTGGGCTACTACGAGTCCAAGGCCATGTACGAGTATGGGCTGGGGATGCTGCACGAGGCGCGCGGCCGGCACGCGGAGGCGCGGCGGGCGTGGGAGCGCGCGCTGGAGGAGGACCTGTCGATGTACCCCGCCCGCGCCGCGCTGGCCCGCGCCGCCCTGCGCGAGCGCAATCGCACCGAAGCCGTGGAGCACATGGCGCAGGCCGTGGAACTCGCGCCGAATGACGCGGTGATGCACTACGAGCACGGCAACGCCCTCGTGGCCGCCAACCAGCGTGACGAGGCCATCGCCGCCTTTCAGCGCGCCCTGCAGCTGGAGCCGCACTGGGCGGAGCCGTACCTGCGCCTGGGCGTCGTGTTCGACAACGCGGGCCAGACCGCGAAAGCCATCGCGATCTACCGCGCCTACCTGGACCGTGCCCCACGCCGCCACGCGCCCACCATCCAGCGCATCACCGAGCGCGTCGCCGCCCTGCAGGCCGGCGGCTGACGCGTGGAACCGGAACACAGAAGGCCGGCACCCTTCCCCGGGTGCCGGCCGTTCGCGTTCCACCGTCAATCGAGGCGCCCTACGCCGTCGCGCCGCCGCAGCTGGATCCGGCGCCCGCGGTGCAGCCATAGCAGTGCGGCCCCAGCACGATCTCGCGCCCCGCCAGTGCGTCCAGGTCAAAGTCGAACACGGTACGCGCCGCCGGGGGGTGCACCGGCAGGTCCAGCATCTGGTTAAAGTCGCAGTCGTACAGCGTGCCGTCCCACCCCACGGAAAGCGTGTTGCGGCACATCACCCCCACCGCCGCCGCGGGGTTGAACGCCGTCACCAGCCGCTCCATGTACTCGTCCAGCCGCCCGCTCTCATCCAGAAAGTCAAGAAAGCGGCTGATGGGCATGTTGGTGATGGTGTACAGCCGGTTGAAGCGGATGCCGTACAGCCGCTCCATCTGCCGCTTCCACTCCGCCTCCAGCGCGCCCTGGTCCCCCGGCAGAAAGGTTCCCACCGGGTTGGTGACCAGGTCGATCTGCAGCGCCGGGTCGCTCCCGTAACCCACGGCGTTCAGCGCGCGGAGGGCCTCGATGGATTCTTCGAACACCCCGTCGCCGCGCTGCTGGTCCGTCCCCTTCTCGCGATAGTGCGGCAGCGACGCCACCACGTGCACCCCGTGCTCCGCGAAGAACCCCGGCAGGTATGCGTAGTTGGGCAGACGGGTGATGGTAAGGTTGCAGCGGTCCATCACGTGCTTTCCCGCCGCGCGCGCCCGCACCACCAGCTCGCGCCAGCGCTTGTGCAGCTCCGGCGCCCCGCCCGTGATGTCCACCGTGGGGATGTCGGTCCCCTCGATGATTTTCAGGCAGCGGTCCATCACGGCGTCGGGCATCATCTCCGTGCGGTCCGGACCGGCGTCCACGTGGCAGTGGCGGCAGGTCTGGTTGCACTTGCGGCCCACGTTGATCTGCAGGATGTCGATCCCCGTGGCCCGCAGCGGAAACAGACCCGCCCCGTCCAGCGCCTGCTCAAACGACCGTGCGACCGGCACCCGCCCCAGCAACCCCAGCTGCGCCTGGGTAGAGGCGAGCGGAACGTGGCGCTTCTGCAGCGTGGGAAGAACCCGGTGCCGGGAAAGGGTTGACGACATCTGTGCTGATTCGGAGTTCCGTGAAGAGTGCCCGGGCCCCGGTTCAAGTGTCCAGCGGTTTGATCCCCGTACTTGATCGTTGACCCCGGGCCCTTGAACCTGTCCCCTTACATCCCCAGCCGGTCGGCGTGGTTGCGCATCTGGATGCCGTGCACCAGCGAGGCGCCGCCGCGGATGGCCGCCGCTACGTGCAGGGCTTCCGTCATCTGCTCCGTGTCGGCGCCCTTCTGCAGGCAGTCGCCGGAGTACGCGTCGATGCAGTACGGGCACTGTACCGCGTGCGCCACCGCCAGCGCGATCAGCGACTTTTCGCGCGCCGTCAGCGCGCCCTCGGCAAAGACCGCGTTGTACCAGGCAAAGAACTTCTCCGCCAGCTCCGGCGCGTCCTTGCCAATCTCGCCAAAGCGCGGCAGGTCCTGGGCGTGGTAGTAGTGGGGATGGTCGGCGGCGGTGTGCATCGGCGTTCGCGGTAGAGTGCATCGGACGGGCGAGGCCGCGCCAGTCTGCCCGGCGCGGCCCCGAAACGGTGTCTGCACACCAATGTACCGCGAAAATCCTCCTCCGCGAAGGCTCCCACGTACATTGGGCGTACGTTCTACACCGCCCGCACGATGCGGGCCGCCGCGGGAGCCTGCGGATCTTCCGCGGACTACCTGAATCGCTCCAGCTGAAAGCGCTCCCCGTTCACGTATCGGCCCTCCACGCTCACGTAGGCACCGGTGCGAAGCCGCTGGAACCGCTCGCGCACGCCGCGCCCGGCGTTTGACGGCAGCGTCACCCACACGTTGCCGCGGTCGGTCCGCAGCTGAAAGCGCCGGCCGGAGCGGTCCACCCGCTCCACGCGCCCCGCCACCGACCGCGCCTCGTAGCGGTCGTCCCGGCGGTTGCGGCGGTCATCCCACCGGTCGTCGCCGCGGCGGCGGTCGGGAACGCGATTGCGGTCGGCGACGGCGGCGTTGCGGCGCACCGTCACGTGGCGCGTGTACAGCTGGCCGCGCGAGTCGCGGCTCACGCGCATGGTCACGTAGTCGCCGCGGTCCAGCGACTCGGCCCGGTAGCGCCGGTCGCGGTCCACCACCTCGGTGCGCGAGTCGTAGCGCACGTCGGCCACGCGGCCGTTGTCGCGCCGCAGCCGAATGGTGTGGTAGCGCGAGTGTACGGCATCCACCTGGCCGCGCATTTCCGAGCTGCCGCCCCATCCTCCGCGCCCGCCGTACACGTCTTCCATCCCGTACCCGGCGCATCCGCCGGATACCGCCGCCAGCGCCAGCACGGCGCTCGCGGTCAGTCCGCGTATCATCCTGATCATCGTTCGCTTCTCGCTCTGGGGGTACCACTGAGGCCGGCCCCACCCGCGGAGACGGCACGCCAATCCCGGAGAGCAAATGCCGGCGCGCTGGTTTTTCCGCGCCGTTGCTGGATTTCTGTCGATGAGGACGATGCACCCTGTCCGGCTACGTGGACGCCCCCTGTCCGCGCCTGAAAGCCCCACAAGTGGTGATTCGATCAACTGATACAAAGATCCGGAGCATTTTCTTATCTTCCTGAAATTCATCTCACGCGGTGACACGGAATCCAGAAAAACAACATCAGAAGGTACAGAGGGACCGGGAACAGCCAGAGGAACAGAGGTAATGCGCATTCCGTCCTCTGTTCCTCTGGCTGTTGTCTGTTCCTCTGTACTCTGACCTCTGTTTCCTGTAGTCCCGACTTGAAGTGAGGTGTTTTGCCGGATCTGGTATGAGTGAGATGAGATCTGTTCTTTTGCGGATTCCGGGACACATGGCAAGAGAAAGGACGCAGAGGCGATTCGTCGCCCCTGCGTCCTCATCGTCTGCACTGCTCTGTCTCTCGTCTACCGCGTCGGGATGATCAGGATCTGGCCGGGGACAATGCGGTTGCTGCGCATGTCGTTGGCGGCGCGCAGGCGGTCGACCGTGGTGTCGTTGCGCCGCGCGATATCCCACAGCGAATCGCCCTGGCGCACGCGGTAGGTGGAGCGGCTGGACTGCGTGGAGCGGCTGGACGAGGAGCCGCTTCCGCGCGTCGCCACGCGCGTGGAGGCGCGGCCGTCGTCATCGTTCTCCCCGTCGGCGTTGTTCACGTAGCGCCGGTACTGCGTGGGGAACACGGCTACGTGAAAGTGCGGCGGACGATTCTCTTCCGTCGCCTCGATCACGCCCTGCGTTTCCAGCGAGAGCAGCGTCTGCCGCAGCCAGGACAGGCACCCCGACGCGCGCGGCTTGCGGATGTCGATCCCCATCCCGGTCGGATGAACGGAGCGGTCCGCCGAGTTGGCCAGGCGCAGCGAGGTGGGGCGCACGGCGCTGGTGATCACCAGCCGCTCGCCGCAGCGGGCGTGGTACTGCGCCGCCAGCCGCTGCACGAACATCCGCGCGCTGGGCAGCGCGTACGGGTACGAAACGCCGCTCAGCCGGTAGTGCTCGTTGCCGCTCAGGCGCACCAGGTCGCCGTCGCGCGCGGCGCCGCGAACCCCCGTCCCCGTGCGGTAGAACGTGAGGTCGTGGTTCTGCGCCTGCTGGTACATCCGCTCGATGCTGGGCCGCGAACCCCGCAGGCTCTGCGCGCCCGCCGGGGCCGCGCCCATGCCGAGCGCCGCCAGCAGCACCACCAGGGCTGTCGGTCGGAGGATTCGATTCATCGCGCTACGGGAAAGTCGGCCGGCAGGCACGGAAATCACAAGCGGGCGCCGTGCCGCACCCATGGTAAGGCGCGGGCACGGCGTCGGTCAACGGTCTACCCCGGCAAACCCGCCGGGTTTCGCTACCTGCGCGGGGGCGGCGCCGGAAGTTACGATCCGCCGGCCGAAAGCCCCGGCGAACGGCCGCCGCCGTACAGCCGGCGGTACACCACGGCGTTGCGCAGCACCACCTGCACGTACTCGCGCGTTTCCGCGAAGGGGATGCGCTCGCGGAACGCGTCGGGATCGCCGCCGTAGCCAAGCTCCCGCCGCCAGCGGTCCGCGCGGCTGGGCCCTGCGTTGTACGCCGCCAGCGCCAGGTCGCGCTTGCCGCCGTAGCGGCGCAGCTGGTCGCGCAGGTAGCGGGCGCCCATACGCAGGTTGATCTCCGGCACCGCCAGCAGGCTGGGGTCAAAGTTGCTCACCCCCGCGCCCGGCGCCAGCCACTGCCCCGTCGCCGGCATGATCTGGCTTAGCCCCGTGGCCCCCACCCACGACCGCGCCCGCGGGTTGAACGATGACTCCTGCCGCACCAGCCCGGCGAGCAGAAAGGGATCCACGTCCACCCGATCCGCCTCTTCCTCCAGCAACTCGCGGTAGGGGAAGGGAAAGACGACGCGCAGCAGCCGCGCGTCCCACTCGCCGCCGCGGCGCTCCAGCAGCGCGCGCCCCAGGCGGATCCCCTCCACCGGCTGCCCGTCGTCCCGCAACCCCTCGGCCAGCGCCAGAAGCGCGGACGGACGGCTGTCCAGCCGGCGCGTCTGCCAGTCCAGCTCCTGCTTCCACTCGTCTGTCAGCCCCGCGCGGTGCAGCGCGGCCAGCCGCTTGAGCGCACCCGCGGCCTCGCGCGCGTCGCCCGGGGCGCTGGGCCAGGGACGGTCGTTGGCCAGGGCGCGCGCCAGCGGGTCGGTTCCCATGCGGTCCGCCGCGCGGATGGCGTAGTACGACACCGGGTCCGCGGCGATGGCGGCGGCGTACATGGCCCGCGCCTTTTCGTCGCGCCCCGCTCGCTCGTGCAGCACGCCCGCGCGGTACGCCGCCTCCGCCGTCTGCGAGCCGCCGGGATAGCGGCCGGCGTACTGCTCCCACGCCGCCGCCGCGCCGGCCGGGTCCTTGTTCTTCAGCCGGCGGTCGCCCACGCGGTACAGCGCCTCGCGCGCGTCCGGCGACGCGGCCACGTCCGCCGCGCGGCGGTAGTAGCTGATCGCCACCTCCCGGTTTTCCGCCGCGTCGCCCAGCAGAAAGAGCGCGCTGCCGGCGGCGGCGGTGCCCGGGCGCTTCTCCACCAGCTTGCGCATCTCCGCCCAACCCTCGTCGCTCCCCAGGCGCACGAGCGCGCGGGCGGCGTACAGCTCCGCCTCCGCGGCCAGCGCCGGGTCCGCCAGCCGCTCCGCCGCATCGGCCAGCGCCTCGCGCGCGGGGCGAAAGTCGCGCTCTTCAAAGAGCAGCCTGCCCAGCCGCAGCCGCTCCGCGGGATCGTCCGGGGCGCCGGCGCGGAGAGCCGCCCGCAGCGCCCGCGCGGCAAGGCCGGGGCGCTTGCCGGCCTCGTACGCGGCGGCGCGGGCGAGTTCCTCGTCCGCCGTGCGCGTCCCCGGCATCTCCCCCAGCCGCGCCGCCGCGCGAGTGCGCAGCGAGCCCGGCACGCGCGCGTCCCCGGCCACCTTGCGCAGGTCCGCGCGCGCCTCGGCGTCGCGGCCGACGGCGTTCAGCAGCCGTGCGTGCTCCAGCGCGATCTCCGCCGCCTCGGACGCCGCGGCCGCGGCGGAAAGAATCGGCTCCTCGCGGCCCAGACGGTCCAGCGCGCGCGCCGTGTCGCCGCGGCCCAGCCAGAGGCGCGCTTCGGCGCGGGCCTGGCGCAGGCGCACGGGGGCGCTTGCGCTGGGTGCGGACGCCGCGCGCGCCGCGTCCGCGTCTCCCGTGCGGGCCCGCGTCTCCGCTTCCAGCGCATACATCCAGTCCGCGCCGTCCCCGCCCGCCCTGGCGGCGCGCGCGTACGCCTCCGCCGCGCCGCCGTGGTCATCCCCCCTGGCCCGCGCGCGGGCCTGGCGCGCCGCGGCTTCCATGCGGTGCTCGGCGCGGCCGTTCTCCAGGTAGCGGCGGTACCCCTCCGCCGCCGGCCCCCACTGCTTGCGCGCCTCGTTGGCCCGCGCCAGCAGGTACAGCCCCTCGCCGCGCGAGCGCTCCGCCAGCCAGTCGCGCCCCTCCAGCAGCCGGCGCACCTGGCTCCATCCGTCCCACCCCGCCGCCGCCCGCGCCGCCGTCAGCACCACCGCGTCCGGCGCCTCGGCGGGATCCTTTACGTAGCCGCGCAGCTGCTTCCACGCGGCCCACGGGCGCCCCGCCTCCAGGTTCCCCTCCGCCTCGCGCACGGCCAGCGCCATCCCCGCGTGGGTAAGCGCGGGCATGGGATCGTCCGGCACGTGTGGCGTAAGCTCTTCTACCGACGGGATGTACGAGAAGATTGCACCTTCCCCGGCGGCCGTGCTGAATGCAAGGCCGGTGGCGAGGCCGATGAAGGCCGCGTACAGGGGCGTGCGGGGGTGCTTGATCATGCGGTACTGCCACGTTGAGCGAGCGGAGACGCGGACGTACGCCGGGTGCGCCCTCATGCGGCGCGCGTGCCGTCCGTGGTGCTCCCGGCCGGGAACGAGCAGGTTCCGTTCCCTCGAAGTGCGGCCGGGACTGGAGGTTACAACGTGAACGGTCCCCGGGGGATCCGTTAGATGAACCCCGCTCCGCCACGCGGGTTCCCTCGGACGTTATTCGATAAGTAGCTACGGGTAAAAGGTTTAGCTCTGCGGAGATTGATTCCCCGCACGCCGCGCGGCATGTACGGGTGGGCTGCGTCAGTCGTGGGCACGCCGGTCCAGCACCGACAGGCACGCCGCGGCCTGCTGCCTGACGGCCTTCTCCAGCGTCTCCACCACCGGGTGGTTTATGCCTTCCGCACGCGCCGCCGCGCAGACCTCCTCCATCCGATCCGGCACGGCGTCGACGACGTCGTGAACCCGGTCCATCGCATCCGTGCCAAGGCCCATCTCCCTGACGAGCCGCTCCCAGTGTCGGCGACCGATCTTGACCAGTCGATACTCACCGCCCACGCGGAGGGCGAGGTTTGCCTTCTGCAGCGGGATGCGGCGCGGGTACGGCAGGACGCTCGCGATGTCGTAGAGGGGTGCCAGCCGGACCTGACGCGCAGCGATCAGCAGCGAAAAGTTCTTGGCGTGGGCGTCCGTTCCCCCAATCACCCAGTTCAGCGTGAGCGCCGTCAGCAGCGTGTCGAGATCTTCGTCGGCGGCGCTGGAGAAGTCGCGCAGTACCCTCGCCATCGCTCCGGCACCAGGACCGCCCTCCGCTTCGTACTTGATGCGCGGCGAAACGCTGAGGGCCTGGCAGAAGTCCTCCTGGTGAACACGGGCGATCCGTTCACCCAGCGCCACCCGATCGTACCGCTCCACCACGATCGCGATCTCTCCATCAAACCGGCGAACTTCGGAATGCGCGACCGGCATGCCCAGCGCGGCCGCAAGGCGCAGGCACAGGTGCTCGTTCTCGGCGAAGCCCTCCAGGTCACCGAGAGGCGGCTTGAGGATGTGCGTGGTGGGCGTGCGGCCCGAGGGTATGCCCCAGCGCCCGTCCTGCAGGAGCAGCGCCGTCTTGGGTTGTGCACCGGGAAGGCTGAAGTAGCCGGGATCGGCCGCGACACGCCCGGTTGCGTTGTCGGTGCGCAGCTCCCGGAGGGTCGCGGCGATCTGTGCTTCTGATACCCACCGCACCGGAGGATCGGCGTTCGCCAGCAGCTCGGCGACACGGTCGGGGCGGCAGAACTGAACGGCGCCCGCGCAGTCTTCTCCCACGTGCGCCAGCAGCGTGAATGGGTTGCGCGCGGATACGTGGAACTGGCTCCCCCAGCGCCGCAAGATCCACTCGTTGTCGGGGAGAAGACCTTCCAGGTACGGCCGGATCTTCTCATCCTCGTGCTCACGCAGGCCTACCGGCATGGACAACGACAGCGGGTACGCGCCCGGCCAGTCGCGCCATGCCTGGTCATACGTGAAACGCAGCTTCCCTTGCAGGTTCTGCTCTACGTGGCCTACCACGCGATCACCCATCAGCGTGATCAGTACCGGCGCGGCGCTCACTGCCTGCTCCCCCGCGCTCGATCGAGGATCTCTGCGAGGTCAGGAACCCAGGCTTCGCGATCATCCCCAAGCGCCATGGGCGCCGCGGCCGTGCGTACGTCCAGGTCCAGCCCCAGTGCGGCGAGTGCCTTGAGAACCAGGCCAATTTCCGCACCCGCATTGCCCCGCTCCACGCGAATCACCCAGGCGCGAGCCACTCCGATGCGCTTCGCCAGAGCGGCTTGGCTCAGACCGAGCTCCAATCGCTGATCGCGCATGCGCAATCCAAGCTCGCGTGCGTTATGGACAAGCATCAGAATCCCGGCTCATGAGCTACCTGCTATGCTGCATCCGCGTGGACGCTAGCGCACATGTACGTTAAAAGCAACACCCTGGTAGTGTGTACGTTAAATATAACATTCAATTTTATGTACGCTATGACGTACATCGTCAGGTATAGTTACTTATAACGTACATACCTCAGTCTGCCGGGTTGCCAAAGCGGTTCTCACATCCGCTAGAGCCCGGCACGGGCGTTGCCTTGATGCGTGGGCAGCCGTCATCTCCCACACCCCAGGCCATGTCCGCTCTCGACCGTCTTCCGTGGCACCCGGATCGCCGCAGGGCAAAGCGCGACGCCGATCGCCGCAAGCAAGCGCGCGAGGGCGGAGGGTGGCCCACGCTTTCGTTCTTCTGCGAGCTGCGCGGGCCCGAGCTGGTACGGCTGTTCCAGGATCCGGGGCTGATCCCGCTGCTGCAGCGGCTCAAGGCTACGGTCACCATCGGACTGGTGGACCTGAGCCGCGAGCGGGCAGAGGTGGTGCGGCGGCTGAACCGCATGGGGGTGCCGGTGGCGGCGTGGCTGCTGCTGGAAGAGGAGAGCGGCTACTGGTTCAACGCACACAACGCGCACGAGGCGTGGGAGCGCTACGGCGACTTCATCGCCTGGACGCGCACGCACGGGCTGCGCTGGGAGCGCGTGGGCATCGACATCGAGCCCAACATCGACGAGGTGCGGGCCGTGCGCCGCAGCCCGCTGGCGCTCATCCGCGCCCTGCCGCGCATCTTTCGCTGCATCGCCGAGAACCGCGAGATGTACCAGGGTCTCGTGCGCCGCATCCATGCGGACGGCTATCCCGTGGACGCGTACGTGTTTCCGTTCATCCACACGGAGCGCGAGGCGGGAACCGAGGTGCTGCAGCGCATTACGGGGATGATCGACCTGCACGTGGACCGCGAGATCGCCATGCTGTACACCAGCTTTGCGCGGCCGTACGGGGAGGGGTTCCTGGATTTCTACG
>NZ_JBMDXM010000142.1:0-1184 GCF_048594345.1 Longimicrobium sp. | reverse complement strand
TCCGTGTGCTGCTTGTCGCCGCGCAGCGCCGCCGCGCCGCCGCTTTCCGCGATGCCGTTGTTTTCGAAGTTCACGTACGCCAGGTTGACGAACGGCTCCAGGTTCAGCCACTCGCCCTGCACGCTGTAGCCCGCTTCCGCGAACAGCTGTTCGGTGCGCGCGCTGTACTTCGCCGTGTCACGGTCCGACTGCATCCCGTAGTTCACCGACCGTTTGGTGTCGATGCGGTGCCAGGTGTAGCCCGCCCCGCCACGCAGCGCCAGCGCCCCGAACTGCTTGTCGCCGTACGCCGCCAGGTGGTAGTTGTCGCTGTCCGCCTTCGACCCGTAGCCGCCGTGCAGCGAGGTGCGGGTGTAGCCGGTCGCCACCCCCAGCCGCCAGTCGGCCGCCGCCGCCGAGTCCAGCCCCACCAGCACCCCGTAGGTCGAGGCCTGATAGCCGGTGGCGTTGGCGTCGCCCGACGCGTGGTCCCACGCCCCCAGCAGCTGCGCCCAGGCGCCGTCCTCGTCCGCCTTGATGGCCGACGAGCTCGCCAGCCCTTCCGCCTGACGCAGCCGCCCGTTCAGCGCCTCACGCAGGTAGCGGCTGTCGTTCACCAGCGCCGACGCGATATCCGCATGGATTTGCCCCGACAGCTGACGGAACGCCTGCCGCGCCTCGCCCGCCGTACCGCTGTTAAGAACGCTTTCGTACACCGGGTTGCCCGCCGCCAGCGCATCCGCCGCCGCCGCCACCGCCCGCTCGTTCGGCGTCTGCGCCACGCTGGCGAAGCTCGTGCCGTTGCGCCCGACGCTCAGCGTCACCCCGGCCGGCTGGTAGCTCAGCCCGGTGCCGAGGAACAGGTAGTTCGGCGCCACCGCGTCAAACTGCCCGCTCACCCCCTGCTGCGCGCTCAGGATGGTGTACTGCTGGCCCAGCAGGCTGCGCACCTCGCTTTGCGTCAGCAGGTTGGCGCTGTTCTCCAGCGTCACCGCCACCTCACCGCCGCCAATCGTCGCCGAGCCGCTGCTCTGGATCCGATCGCTCTGGCCGTTCGGCCCCACTTCCACCGCGTAGCGCGAACCCGGCTCGAAGCTGACGTTGCCCGCCACGTTCAAGGTGCCGATCGAGTTGCCCGGCGCCACGGTGCCGCCGCGGCGGGCGGTCAGCGAACCGACCGTGCCGCTGCCGCCGACGATGCCGCC
>NZ_JBMDXM010000141.1:0-14988 GCF_048594345.1 Longimicrobium sp. | reverse complement strand
TTTGGCGGGGGGCTCCTCCTGTTTGATTTTGTCTGCCCCGGGGGTGCTAAAAAAGCGTGGGGCCGGGCACCTATGTTTGGGCCCGGCCCCGCGGTGCGTACGGGTGGCTCAGCGGGAGATGCCGACGCTGAAGCCGATGTGGAAGGTGAGCAGGTCGGTGTCGCTGCGCACCGGGTACAGCGTGATGGTGCCGTCGTCGTTGTCCTGGATGTCGCCCTCGCGCAGGTATTCGGCCTGGCCGTTGTTGTGGTACCGCACGCCGAGGTCGATGGACACGGGGCTGGGCCCGTGGCGCACCGGGATGTACACGCCCGCCCCGCCGCCGTACGAGAAGCTCCAGTCGTCAAAGTTGGTGGTGCTGAAGTAGTCCTCGTCGTCGTAGTAGCGGCTGCTTTCCACGCTGGACGTGGTGGCCAGGTAGCTGTATCCCGCGTAGCCGTTCACGTACGGCTTCAGTGTGCCGTCGGGCACGCCGATCTGCGGGCCCACGCCGATCCACGCGATGTTGTTGCTGGTGGTAAGGTCCACCACGATGCGGCCGCCCAGGGTGGGGCTCAGCGGCAGGCTCTGGCGCTCGTATCCGTAGATGGCAAAGCCGCCGTCCACGCGAAGGGCCAGCCACCCCTGGGGGTCCAGCGCGTGGATGTAGTGCAGGTTGCCACCCAGCCCGCCGTCCACGTAGTCGTGAAACTCGCCCTGGGGTTCGGCGATGGTAAAGCTGCCGCCAAAAAAGCCGCCGGTGGGCCGGTCTTCGTGGTAGTACTCCTCGTCTTCATAGCCACAGTCGCAATCGTCCTGCGCGCGCAGGGCGGAGGGCGCCGCGAGGAGCGCGGCGGCGGCCAGGAGGGCAATCGGGTATCGCATCGTTCACCTCGGGGATGAGGATTGGGTCGGACGTTTCGGGCCGGGGAACTTCTGGCCGGCGATGATGGGAGAGCAATGCGGGTGCCCGTGCTACGGAAAATCCAAGCAGATGCAATCAAACAAGTTACGCGCAGGCGAATGGAACCGGCCGCATCTCCTGCGACCCCTCTGGAGGACACCGTCCGCGTCATAGTCCGCACGCGTGGACGCCATTGCGATGGCGTCACCCAAAGAATGGCCCCGCTCAGAGTGAACCGAGTCAACAGAGCTTGTCCGGCGCGAGGAGCAAGCTCTGTTGACCCTGTTAACTCTGTGTGCGGCCCAATCTTCTTGTCGGCCGGGACGATCCTTATCGAACCGCCGTGTCGGATTCCTGACCGACGCCCAGATCGCGGCGCAGCAGGGCTTCGGGGTCCGGCTCGCGGCCCATGAAGCGGCGGAACAGCTCGTCCGGCTCCTCCGCATCGCCCTGGCTGAGCACGGCGTCCACAAAGGCGCGCCCCGTCTCGCGGTTGAACAGCCCCTCGCGCTGAAAGCGGGTGAACGCGTCGGCCTCGAGCACGGCGGACCACAGGTAGCTGTAGTAACCGGCCGCGTATCCGCCGCTGAAGATGTGCGCGAACGAGGCGATAAAGTGGTCGCGCGCAAAGTGCGGCCTGGGGTGGAACGCCTCCATCAGCTTCTGCGCGCGCTCCACGGGGTCGCCGTCCGTGTGGGGGTCAAAGCGGACGTGAAGGTCCAGGTCCACCACGCCAAAGCTGAGCTGCCGCATCTGGTGGTACGCGCCCATGAAGGTGCGGGCCGCCTTCATCTTCTGGTACAGCTCCTCGGGGATGGCCTCGCCGGTTTCCCAGTGGCGCGCGAACAGGTCCAGCGCCGGGCGCTCCCACGTCCAGTTCTCCATGATCTGCGACGGCAGCTCCACCCAGTCGGAGGGCACGCGCGTCCCCCCCAGCGCCGGCACCTCCACGCGCGACAGCAGGTGGTGCAGCAGGTGGCCGAACTCGTGGAACACCGTCTCCACCTCACGGTGGGTAAGCAGCGCGGGGCGGCCGCCTTCCGGCGGCGACAGGTTGCCCACCATCAGCGCCAGGTGCGGCTGCCATCCGTCCGGCCGCGGCCCGCCGACCACCATACCGTTCATCCACGCCCCGCCGCGCTTGCTTTCGCGCGGAAACCAGTCGGTGTAAAAGCTGCCTACGAGTGCGCCGTCCTCGTCCAGCACGTCGTAGAACTGCACTTCCGGGTGCCACACCTGGCTGATCTGGCGCGCCTGCACCCGCACGCCGAACAGCCGCTCCGCCAGCCCGAACAGCCCCTCGAGCACGCGGTTCATGGGGAAGTAGGGGCGCAGCGCCTCGGCGTCCAGATCGTAGCGCGCCAGCCGCAGCCGCTCCGTGGCGTACGCGACGTCCCACGGCTCCAGCGCGTCCAGCCCCAGCTCGGCCTTCGCGAACGCCTCCAGCTGCGCCATCTCGCGCTGCCACACGGGGCGCGTGCGCTCCGTAAGATCCTCCTCGAAGGCGACGGCGCGGGCGCCGCTGCCGGCCATGCTTTCTTCCAGCGCCAGGTCCGCGTAGTCCCTGAAGCCCAGGATGCGCGCCAGCTCGCGGCGCAGCTCCAGGATGCGGCGGATGAGCGGGCGGTTGTCGTGCTCGCCGCTGCTGGCGCGGTTCACGTACGCCTGGTGCATGCGCTGGCGCAGGTCGCGGCGCACGGCGTACTGCAGGAAGGGCTGGTACGAAGGCACCTGCAGGGTAAAGCGCCATCCGTCCACCCCCTTGGCCTCCGCCGCGGCGCGGGCCTGCGCCCGGGCGGACGGGGGGAGCCCCTCCAGGTCGGCCTCGTCGGTGATCACCAGCTCCCACGCGTTGGTGGAGTCAAGCACGTGGTTGGCGAACTCGGTGCTCAGCCGCGACAATTCCACCCGCACCGCCTCGATTCGCGTCTTTTCCTCCGGCGGCAGGTCCGCGCCCGCGCGCTCGAACGAGCGCACCACCTTGTCCAGGTGCCGCCGCCGCACCCCGGTAAGCGCGCGCGCGTCGTCCGTCCGCGCGTACGCCTTGACGGCGCTCCACAGCTCCGGGTTCAGCGGAATGCGCGCGGAAAAGGCGGATACCTCCGGCAGGATGGTCTCGTACGCCTCGCGCAGCTCGGGCGAGCTGTTCACCGAGTTCAGGTGCGACACCGGCCGCAGCACCCGCCCCAGCCGCTCGCCCATCTCCTCCAGCGCGTGGATGGTGTTCTCGTACGTGCGCTCGCCCGCAAAGGCGATCAGCGCGTCCAGCTCTGCCTGCGCCGTCTGCAGCGCCTGGCGCACGGCGGGAACCACGTGCGCGGCGGTTACGCGGTCAAAGGGGAACGGCGACTCCCCCGAAAGCAGCGGGTTGCCGGCGTCCGCCTCCGCGGGCGCGGCGATCGTATCGGTCATCAGGGGCTCTCGCTCTGGTCGTGGATCAAACGGGTGGTGCCGCGCGCCCGGGAACTTGTGAACGGCGGTGTTGGGCGTGTCCCTGCGCTGCGCTCCGGGCCGGGCTGCGCGCGCCGCAGGCAACGATACGACGGTTGCCAACGGCGCCGAGCCCCCGGCGCGCACCGGCCTTGCCGCGGCTCCGCCGTGCCCGTGCATGCGCGCCGGGTTCTCAGCCCTGCGGGCGCGCATCCCTCACGCAACATCCGGCGCGCGGCCGTACGCGCAACGCCCTCCGCACGCGGCGCGCCACGGCGACGCCACCCGCCGTATGCGGCAAAAGGCGCGGTCGCGGGCGGCCGGCGCGGTCACGCTGACCAGCGGTTTTCCGGCGCCTGCTGCACAAATGCGATGCGGCGTGTCTCGTAATGAGTCGGCGTGCATCGTCGGGAAAGGCAAGCATTCCCTCCGGCGCCGCGGCCACGGCGAGCACGATGACGACGGGTTCGTCGCACGCATGAGTCGCAAGCCGCCGGGCAGACCATGTACTAACCTTCGATCGCCGCGCCCGCAACCGGCGGCGGACGGGAGGCGGTACCCGAAGGACGCGAACGCTGCGTCTTTTGCACGGCCCTCATACAAAAGTACGCAATCATCCCGTTGACGCCAGCGTGGTCTTCGGTTAATCTTTGCCGCGCCCCCTCCACAATCTCAGCAGGTCCCTCCGCCGGGTACGTTCCGTTCCCCGTCCGAGAACCGTTCGCCGTATCCCCAGGCACAGCTTGCGCCGGGGCTGGCTTGTTGCGCGCGCGAGCGGGCGCACCCTCGAATCCACGTGATCTTCTCCACCTCCGGAGTGTCGATGTCTAGCGATCTCTTTGCGTCGCCGCTGTACACCCACTTTGTATCCAACTACGCACAGCCCGGCGGGCCGGACCTGCTGGCGCGCACGGAGCCGTTCTTTGAATGGCAGGACGCGCGGCGCAGGGCGGGGCTGTGGCCGTACTCGCGCAGCCTGGACGCCGCGCCGCGCGCCGCCTGCGCGGTACGAAGCGAAACGGGCGCGGGCGCCACGGGGCTGAACTTTCTGTCGCAGGACTACCTGTCGCTCTCCACGCACCCGCGGGTGGTGGAGGCGGCCCACCGCGCGCTGCGCGAGCACGGGCTGCACAGCGCCGGCTCGGCCATGCTGGGGGGCAACACGGCTGCGTCGCTGGCGCTGGAGGACGCGATCGCCGAGGCGGTGCAGATGCCGCACGTGGCGCTGTTCTCCACCGGCTGGGGCGCGGGGTTCGGCACCATCACGGCGCTGGTGGGGCCCAGCGACCACGTGGTGATGGACGCGCTGTCGCACGCCTGCCTGCAGACCGGCGCGGCGGCGGCCACGCGCAACGTGGTGCGCTTTCGCCACCTGGACAACGAGGCGGTGCGCCGCCACCTGCGCAAGATCCGCTCGCGCGACACGCAGAACGGCATTCTGGTGGTGACGGAGGGGCTGTTCTCCATGGACAGCGACGTTCCGGCGATCGAGGAGCTTCAGTCCATCTGCCACGAGTGGGGCGCCACGCTGCTGGTGGACGCGGCGCACGACTTTGGCGCGCTGGGGCCGCGGGGAACGGGGAGCGTGGGCGCGCAGGGGATGCTGGGAAAGGTGGACCTGCTGATGGGCGCGTTCTCCAAGACGTTCGGCAGCAACGGCGGGTTTCTGGCCACGCGCTCACCGGCGGTGCGGCAGTTTGTCCGCGTGTTTGGCGGGCCGCACATCTTTTCCAACGCGCTGTCGCCGCTGCAGGCGTGCGTGGTGACGGAGGCGCTGCGCATCGTGCGGTCGCCGGAGGGCGAGGTGCTGCGGTCGCGGCTGTTCGAGAACATCGCCGTGCTGCGGGGCGAGCTGGAGCGGCGCGAGATCGGGACGCTGGGCGCGCCATCGCCGGTGGTGCCGGTGGTGATCGGCGGGGCGCCGGTCGCGCGCGTGGCGGCGCGGATGATCTTTGAGCGCGGGGTGTTCGTGAACCTGGTGGAGTACCCGGCGGTGCCCATCCGCGGGTCGCGGTTCCGCATGCAGGTGATGGCGGGCCACTCCGCCGAGCAGGCCCGCGCCGCCGCCGCCGTGGTGGCCGAGGCGATCCACGAAGCACGCGCCATCGTCGAGGGCCCGCGTCAGTTTGCCGTGCCGTTCGCGGCAATCCAGACGCCGGTGCCCGCGGGGGTGTAGTTCCGGTGGGTCGATCCGTAGGCGGACGGCGGTGCCAGGGGGATAAGACGATGCGTCATCCCGCCTGTGGGTCTGATCCGGCACCGTGCCGTCCCGCCTGCAAGGGCGAATGGATTCGCTGCAACAACGACACGAAGTCCGCCTGCGCGGACTCGGCGGCCCGGCGGTGTGCGGCGTTCCCCGGGGATTGCGCGTCCGCTACCGGGCGACGACGCTCGCCAAACCACCCCGGGTTGAAACTCGGGGCTAGAAGGGCCAGAAGCCCCGCCCTGGGCTCGCGGAACTCGCCCGGCGGGGCTTCACCTGCTCGCGTCGGCGGGTGCCGGCGCACTGCGTGACTGCGGAGGCGTCGACAGACACTGCAACGGCAGAAACGCTCGGGGCTCCGGTGCGACGTTTATACCCTCTCCCGCTTGCGGGAGAGGGTGCGAGCCTACGCAAGCGGGTGAGGGATGCGCCGGCCCTTCCGCACGATGATCTTCGAGCCGTCCGCCACCAGCGCGGAGCGCGGCGGACCGGCCAGGCTCTCCGCGAAGCCGGGGCCGTACAGGGCCGCCACGTCGCAGTCGAGTGAGGACGATTCGGCGCGCCACACGTTCCAGCGCGGGTGCTCCACCTGGTATTCCACGGTGCCGCCGTCGCGCTGGCGGGCGTATCCCCAGTAGTGCTCGGTGATGAACTCCTCTTCCGAACCCTCCACCAGCGGCCCGGCCGGCCCGCGCGCCGCGGCCCGCACGCCGCACCACCGCCCGCCCAGCTTCCAGCCGTACTCCACCGTTCCGCCCGCCTGCGCCGAGATCTCCAGGCGGTGCCGCATGGGCAGCGCGACGTAGTTTTCGCCGTAGACCACGCGCGCCACGGCGGCGATGGCGAACCGCGGCACGATTTCCTTGATGAACACCACGCCGCGCCGCCACCCTTCAGGCCCCCGGCGCCGCACGTAGAAGCGCAGGTTCAGCTCCTCGAAGTCGCGGTGAAAGGGGATGGGAATCCCCAGCACGCGCGTATCCAGGAACATGAATCCCACGATGCTGGCGTACGTGACGCCGCCCCACGCGTCCAGTTCCGTCCCGGCGGGGACCAGCGGGCGCAGCAGGGCGGGATCCACCTCGTAGTTCAGCATCGCCAGGCAGCGCCACTGCGCCGTCAGGAACGGTGCGGCCGGTGCGGCGGGAGTGATCACGGGGTCTGCCCGGGTGCGCCTTCGACGTTCTCGCCCGGCGCGTCCTCTTCCAGAACCTCGACCACGGCGGAATCGGCCGACGTGTCGTCATCGGCCACGTCGGCGCCGGATGCGCACGCGGTCAGCAGAAGCCCGGTGCCGACAAGCAGGATCGAGCGTTTCATCGTCATCATTCCCGAAAAAAGGTACCCGCACAGCTTTGCGCGAGCCGCTCCGCTCCGCAAGAAGCGGGATACTGTCGCCGAGGTTTCCTCGTTTCCGCAGGCACAGCAAAAGATTGGGCCTCACACGGAGTTAACGGAGTCAACGGAGTTGTTCGTGGTGTTTTCTCGGACAGAGCGCGAGGGAACGGCACGTCAAAACTCTGGTGACTCTGCGTGAGAAAAATCTTTGGTGGATGTACGAAGCGCCCCGTCCGGCGAACCGGGCGGGGCGCTTGGCATCAGCGGGCGGATCAGCCCTCGGAAACGGGGAAGGTCTCGGCGACGGGGAAACCGCAGAAGGTGCCGGTCACGGTGACCATCTGCGTGGGCTCGTTGAGCGACGAGGCAAGGTTTACGGCGCAGCGGCCGGACGCCCCGCCGCGCGTCCAGGTAAAGCCGCCGGTCTCCGTCACCTGCATGCTGTTCAGCCGTCCGCCCAGCACGCCGGTGACGGCCAGATGGATGTCGAGATCCGGATCGCCGCTGATCTTGATTACGTCGCCGTTCTCCAGGCGGTGCGCGCACGACCTGGGATTCGCGGAGAGATCCGCCTCCAGCGTCATGTCCAGCGCCACGTCATCAAAGCCGATGGTCACCGTTCCGTCGATGTCGGTGCTGCCGCTGGGCTGGCAGGGGACGGTCTCGTTGAACGGCGCCGTGAAGGAGTTCTGCTCCAGGGCCGCCACGTTCAAGCCGCCGATGGTGGGGAGGCCCCGGTCCGCCAGGCTGGAGGCCATGCCGAACATGGCGCGCGCCAGCTCGCCGGCCTCGGCGGCGGTGAGCTGGGCGCCGCCGGACGGACCGCCACCGCCGTCACAGGCGGCCACGAACACGAGCGGAAGGATCAGGAGCTTGCGCATGGGGATAACGCGGAGCAGGGGAATCGCGATGAGTGCCGCGGAGAAGGTGCGGAACCCTTGTCATCCATCATAATGACGGATCGTCCAGCGTGCCAAGCTTTCGGGCATGCGGCCGCACAGGATGTTTCCATTCCGTGCGGGCACAGTCTGTCGCTCGCTTAAACAGCTCGACACCCACCCAAACCTCAGTCATCCTGAGGGAGCGCCGCGCGTAACCTGAACCTGCACAACCGGTTGCGCGCGACCGAAGGGCCTTCTCTCCGCCACCGTGAGGCACGCTCTTGGGCAGAGATCCAACCTCACGGTTCGGCCAGCAAGGTCCTTCGGTCGGCGCCAACGTCTTTCGTATCAGCAAGATGCAGCGCGGCGCCTCCCTCAGGATGGCTGAGGTGGGCGCAACATCATATCTGCCTGCTACTTACGGCGGTAGTCGAACATCCAGCCGCGGTGGATGGTGCGCGGCTCTTCGACGGTCACAAAGGCGTCGGGGTCCCACGCGGAGACCTGCGCCAGCGCCAGGGGCAGGTGCCGGCGGCGCAGCACGGCGTAGATCACCTCCATCCGCCCGTCCTTGCCGTACGCGGGAAACTCCGTCACGCCAAAGCCGCGATCGCGCAGCGCCTGCGCGATCTCTACCCCGCCGTGCGCCGACATCACCCGCAGCGCCGAGATGCCCAGCGCCAGCTTTTCCTCGATCCACAGCCCCACCGCCGCGCCCGCCGCGAAGCCACCGGCGTACCCCAGCAGGTGCAGCGGCGAGTCCAGGAACTTGACGGCCTGCCCCACGGCCGTGATCCACACCAGCACCTCGAAGAACCCGATCAGCGGCACCAGGCGCTTGTATCCGCGCACGGAAAGCAGCATGCGCATGGTGGCCAGCGACACGTCCACAATGCGGAGCGCAAAGATCACCAGCGGCCCGAAGGCCGATCCGAACAACACGTCCAGCGTCATCATCGACCCAACCTTCTCGCGGCGGTGCACCCACGCCGCGTTTTCGGCGAAAAAGAAACGAGACCCGGCCGGGAGCGATCTCCCGGCCGGATCATCCGTTCGCAACGCCATACCCCACGCGGGCGGAAAAGATGCAGCAAATCACATCGGCAGGACGGATTTCACGCGGAGGCGCGGAGGAGACGAAGAGACGCGGATGATGGCATCACCCGCGTCCTCTCTTTTCTCCGCGCCCTCCGCGTCTCCGCGTGACATCCCGTCTTTTGCGATGTCTGCCGACGGGCCTCAGAGCGCGTTCAGCTCGGTGAAGAGCTTGGTGGCGACGCTCTTCCAGTCGTAGCGGTCGCGGGCCACCTGGTACAGCGCCTCGCGGTGCCGCTCGCTCAGCGCCAGCGCGGCGGGGACGCGGCGGACGATGTCGGCCACGGTGTGCTCCGGCGCCGGATCCAGCTTCATGGCGTCCGCATCCTCCGGCGGCAGCGCGGCGGCGACGGAATCGATGCTTGCCTTCATCCCCGCGAAGTAGGTGCCCAGCGGAAACGCGCCGGACGCCAGCGCCTCGAGGAACACCAGCGGCCCCGCCTCCTTGACCACGGACGGAAACACCGCCACGTCGCAGCAGGGGAAGAGGTGGTGCAGCTCGCGGTGCGTCAGGTATCCCGTAAAGACCACGCGGTCGCGCCGCACGTGCTGCCTGGCGGCCGCGTAGTAGGCATCCAGCTCCCCGCGCTCCCGCAGCTGCTCCAGAAAGCGCGCCACCTGCGTAAGCTCCGCCCCCTCCGTTTCCCCCTCCGGCGAGCCCTCCAGCTCGCGGCCGTACGCCACGATGTGCTCCACCATCCCCCGTTCGCCGTGCTCCAGCGCCCACAGCAGCGCCTCCAGCGGCTCGCGCAGCGGCCCGTGGCCCACGACCAGCATCCGCAGGTCGGGGCGTGCCGCCAGGATCAGCGGCAGCGCGGCGATCACGCTCTGGATCCCCTTGGTGCTGATCAGCCGGCCCACGAAGAGCAGGGTGGGCTCCGCTTCCCAGTCGATGGCTTCCAGCTTGGCCTCGACGTCCGTGTCGGGCGCCTTGGCCTCGTACGAACCCTCCTGCGCGGCAAAGATCTCGCGCATCTCCTCCGGCCGCAGGTCGCCACGGAGGCGCCCGCGCAGCGCATCCGTCTGCGCCGCGCTCTTGCCGCGCTTCATCCCCGCCAGCGACTGGGCCATCTTCGCCAGCGTGGCGCGCCGCTCGGAACGCGGGACGAGTTCGAACTGGCTGGTATCCACCCCCAGGTGCAGCCCGGAGAACTTGGCTTCCAGCCCCGGCACCGCGCCCAGGATGCCGCGCACCCGCTCGCGCATCTCGTCGCCGATCACGAACACGCGGCGCGCGGCGGCGAACGCGCCCTCCGCCAGCCGCAGAAACCGGTCGTCGCGCCGCACGGCGAACTCCAGCGCGCTGCCGTGCGGCATCACCGCGAAGGGAACGCCCGTCGTCGCGCTCACCCGCTGCGCTACGACCGACATCAGCACGGCGTGGTTGGCGTGCATGGCCGTGATGCCGTTCTCCCGTACGATGCGGAGGAGCGCGCGCTCGTTGCGGGCCACGTACGACTCCACCTCGTCATCCGACAGGTCCACCATGGGCACCACGCGGGAAAACTCCTCGTAGCGGTCCCACACGTAGACGGGCAGCGTGTCGCCCAGGTCGGGCTTGTGCAGCACGCAACGGCCGGGGTGTACGGGCTCGCGGCGGTAGAACGTCTCCACCTGGCCGTCCTCACGGTACCGCCGCGCCTCGGTGATGAAGTCGTAGCGCTCGGGGTGGTTCTCCTGCGCCATCAGGTGCACGTCGTGGCCCTGCCGGCACAGCGACTCGGTGATGGAGCGCGTCCACAGGTTGCTTCCGGAGCCTTCGAGCAGATAGCCGTGCAGAATACAGATCATGGAATGCCTCGCCGCGGGGAGATGGGGTCGCTTTCCGTTCGCAAGGGTGCGGCCACTGGTGACGCGCGCGCACGCCACTTGCTTGGGGGCTGCCCGGCGCAAACCCAAACGGGAGACGAGGATGAGACGATTGAAGGGGATTCATGCGGTGATCGCCGCGGCGGCGCTGGCGATGGGCGGGTGCGTGGTGCAGGACAAGACGGACGACCAGGCGGCGGCCGGCGGGACGACGGTGACGCAGCAGCAGCCCCCGGCGGGGCAGCCGGCGGCGACGCCTGCTCCCACCCCGGCGCCCACCCCCGCGCTTCCGCCGCCGGACCTGCGGCTGGAGGTGAACGTGGCGGAGCGCGAGCTGTACGTGTACCGCAACGACCAGCGCATCGCCACGCATCCGGTGGCCGTGGGTACCAGCGAGTGGCCCACGCAGACGGGCGAGTGGACCATCGGCCAGGTGGTGTTCAACCCGCGCTGGACGCCGCCCAAGGAGGAGGAGTGGGCCAAGGACGAGGAGGTCAAGGAGCCCGGCGCGCCCGACAACCCGCTGGGCCACGCGCAGCTGGTGTACGACGCGCCGCGCAGCATTCACGGCACCAACGAGCCTGAGTCGCTGGGCAAGGCCGAGTCGCACGGCTCCATCCGCATCGCCAACAGCGTGGCGGTACAGCTGTCGCGGATGGTGATGGAGGCCGGTGGCGCGTCGCGCGACGAGGCGTTCTTCGAGGGCGTCCGCAGCAACCGCAAGGAGCGGGTGGAGGTCGCCATCCCCAACCCCATCCCCATCCGCGTGGTCTCCGGCGGCTCGGGTGATTCCGGCGGCGGCGGGTCGGGTGAGAAGGGCAAGTCCGGCGAAACGTCGAAGTCCGGCTCCGGCAACTGAGGCCGGCGAAAACCACGGCTGTCACGCGGAGACGCGGAGGGCGCGGAGGCGCGGAGAATCTCTCTCCGTCCCTCCGCGCCTTCGTGTGAAACTCGGCCTTTGCCAAGACGGACCTGAGCTACTGGTTGTCTTTGATCGGGTATGATCTACCGCATCGTGCAGGGGATGTCGTAGAAAAGAAGAAAGGAAGAGGCGCGGATGAGGCTTTCATCCGCGCCTCTTCTTTTTACTCCGCGACTCCGCGTGAAATCTTCTCATTGGGTTTCTCCATCGGCATGCGCTCGACGGACCGGGTCATCTGTCCCGGGTCACTCGCACCATGTGGGCGGGGAGGGTGAAGAGCATCTTGTATCGCACAAGGCCGGGGCGAGAGACCGGCGGCGGCGCGGAACGAATCTTCCATTGAAACACGCCGCCGGCAGATCTCGTAATCCCGTGCCACGCCAGAGCTTGAAGGCTCCGGCGCAGCGGACGAGGCGGTCCCGGGCGGGTCCCGGCCAAACGCGGTCCGCAACAACGAACCGATACCGAAGAATGTTCTCGATCCGTCAGGTGGTTCCCGCGATGATCGTCCTGGCCACCGCCGCCGCGGTGCCCGTGCGGGCCCAGGCGCCCATGGAGATCGTCGTCAACATTCCCGCCGGCCGGCTGGACGTGCACCAGGGCGGCGAGCGCATCCGCAGCTATCCCGTGTCGGTGGGCACCGCCGGGCACGCCACGCCCACGGGCGCGGCCGGGGTCCGCCGGATGGTGTGGAACCCGTCGTGGACACCGCCGGACAGCCCGTGGGCCCGCGACGAGCGCCCGGCCGCGCCGGGGTGGAACAACCCCATGGGCCGCGTGAAGATTCACCTGTTCGAGGACTACTACGTGCACGGTACGCCGGCGCGCAACGAGCGGTACCTGGGGCGCCCCGCCAGCCACGGCTGCATCCGCATGCGCAACGCGGACGTGATGGAGCTGGCCCGCCTGGTGCTGGCCGCCGACGGCGCCGGGGTGAGCGACGCGACGCTCGACCAGCTGGCGGCCAACCCGGGACGCACGCGGGAGATGGGCCTTTCCGGCCGGGTGCGGGTGCGCATCGAGTACCGCCTGGCGGAGCTGGAGCAGGATTCCGTCGCGCTGCACCCGGACGTGTACGGCCGCGCCGGCGACCGCTACGCCGACCGCGTGCGCCAGGAGCTGACGGCCCTGGGCCAGGACGCCACGGTGGTGGAGCAGATGGCGATCCGCCGCTCGCCCGGCACCGCCCTGCGCATCGCCCGCTCCGGCCCCGCGCCGATCCGCCAGGTGCCCGGCGTGACGGCGCCCGCCGCGGTGGAAGTGGTGGCGGTGCTGCGGTAGAGGAGGGCAAGGAAAAGAGGGAATAGGGAATAGGGAATAGGGAATAGCCGGCAACGGCAACGGATTCCCAATCCGACGGAAAGAGCGCGCCCACCGAAACCCGGCGGGCGCGCTCTTTCTTCTCTCCATCCACCTAATCCAGTCATCCTGAGGTCGGCGCCGCGATGAACCGGCCCTTGCTCCACACCCGGCGCGCCGGCCGAAGGACCTTGCCGGCACAACCGTGAGGCCGGCTCCTGCGTGGTGAAGCCGGCCCCACAATGCGGCGGAGAAGGTCCTTCGGTCGCGCGCAAGTGGTTGTGTGGCTTCTGGTTGCGTGCGGCGCTCCCTCAGGATGACTGCGTTGTTCCCACAGGCCAGGGTGATTCGCCGAAGCCCCCGCAGGCTGTTCCCTATTCCCTATTCCCTATTCCCTATCCCCTATCCCCTATCCCCTGACCTTCACTGCGCCGGCGTGCCGAACTGAATCCGCTCCGGCATCTCGGCGATCACGTACGCCATCACGGCCATGGCGGCGACGGAGCGGCCCACGTCAGCCGGGTCCAGCTTGTCGGGCGTGTCGGCGGCGGTGTGGTGATACCAGAAGTAGCGGCTTCCATCCACCGTGAGGCCCATCCCGGGTACGCCCAGCGCCATGATGGGTCCGATGTCCGCGCCGCCGCCGCCCCGCGTGATGGTGCCCGCGCCGATCGGCTCCAGCAGCCGCCCGACCTGCTGCACCACCGCGAACGCCGCGTCCGGCCCCGTGAACCCGAAGCCCCGCGGCGCGAAGACGCCCGCGTCGCTCTCGATGGCCAGGACGTGGTTCGCCAGTTCCCCCCGGTGCGCGTCGCGGTAGGCGTTGCCGCCGCGCAGGCCGTTCTCCTCGTTGGTCCACAGCACCACGCGGATGGTGCGGCGGGGACGCAGCCCCAGCACCTTCATCAGCCGGATCGCCTCCCACGCGGCCACGCATCCGCCCGCGTCGTCCATCGCCCCCGGCGACACGTCCCACGAATCGATGTGCCCCCCGATCACGATCACCTCGTCCGGGAACTCGCGGCCGCGGATCTCGGCGATCACGTTGCGCGAGGGGGCGTCGGGCAGCGTGTGCGCCTCCATCCGCAGCCGGATGCGCGGGGTCTCGCCGCGCTCCTGCATCCGCCGCAGCATCATGGCGTCTTCCATGGACAGCGCGGCGGCGGGGATCTGCGGCACGCTGTCGGCGTAGCGCATGCCGCCGGTGTGCGGCGTCTGCATGCCGAAGGGGCCTACCGAGCGGATCAGACTGGCCACCGCGCCCGCCCGCGCCGCGGCGATGGCGCCCGTGCCGCGATACTGCACCGTTTCGCCGTAGCTGGTGAACGGCACGTCGAACAGCACGATCTTGCCGCGCGCCTCCGCCGCACGCCGCTGCAGCTCGTCGAAGCTGCCCACGACGAGCACCGGGGCCTCGATCCCCTCCGCCGGTGTGCCGATGCTGCCGCCCAGCCCCAGCATGTGGAGCTCGGTCTGCCGCGGCGCCAGCAGCGTGGCGGATTCGCGGCCGCGCACCCAGCGCGGCACCATCACCGGCTCGCCGCGCACGTTCTCCAACCCGTCGGCCCGCATTTGCGCCAGTGTCCAATCGATGGCCTGTTCCAGCTCCGGCGTGCCGCTGAACCGCGGCCCGAATCGGTCCACCAGCTCGGCGATGCGCAGCCAGGCGGCGCTGTCGGCGGTGGCGGCGCGGATCAGGCTGTCGGCGGCGGCCCGGTAGTGCGCCACGTCCTGCGCCCGCGCCGCGGCCGGTGCGGCAAGGACGGCGGCGGCGATGAATACGGTGGACAGCAGACGTCGCAGGCTCATGGGCGGATGCGGGACGGGGGATCCGGTTGATGTGGGTCGGCGCAATCTCGCGAATCGGCGCGAGTCCGGCCAGCGGTGAGAGCGTCGCCACGTTTGGTGTCGTCGGGGCTGGCAACGTGCCGTCGGCCTGCAAGGGCGAATGAATCCGCTGCAACAACCCCACGAAGTCCACCTGCGTGGACTCTGCGGCCGGACGGTGTGCGGCGTCCCGGGCGCCCGCGCGTCCGCAACCATGAAAAACAGGGAGGCCGCCCGCGGTTTGCGGGCGCCCCCCCGGAAGGCCCGCACCCGGACCCCCGCCCGGGGCCCATGGCGGGGG
>NZ_JBMDXM010000140.1:0-47591 GCF_048594345.1 Longimicrobium sp. | reverse complement strand
TCGCCCAGCTCGCCGATCGCTTCCACCGCGGCGGCGGCCAGCATCGGGTCCGCCATGGCGGCGGCCAGCGCGGGAAGGCCGCGCGCCGCCCCCAGCCGGCCCAGGGCGAACACCGCCGCCAGCGCGCGCCACGGATCGCCGCCGCTCACGGCGCGGGCCAGCGCCCCCGCGGAGCGTGGGTCACGCAGCGAGCCCAGCGCGTCCGCGGCGGCGGCGGCCACGTTGCTTTCCCCGTCCTCCAGCGCCGCCTCCAGCCCGTCGCGCGACGCGGGGTTGGCGGATTCGCCCAGCGCCGAGGCGGCCAGCAGGCGCACGTCGCCGTCCGCGTCGTGGCGCAGCAGGCGGTCCAGCATCCGCAGCGCGCCGGGAAGCGCGCCGGGCGCCGCCATGGACGCCAGGAGCGAGCGGGCCGCGTTGCGCCGCCCCGCGTCGCCCCCGTCGCGCAGTGCCGCCTCCAGCGCGGGGAGAAGAAGGCGCGCCTGCGGCAGCCGCGCGGCCGAGGCCAGGGCGCGCTCGCGGATCCAGGGGCGCTCGTCGGCGGCCGCGGCCAGGAGCGCCGCGACGGCGTCGTCCCCGCGCCCCTCGGCCAGCAGGGTGGAAGGATCGGTCATGCGGTCAGACACGGAAGCGGCTCACCAGCTCGGTAAGGCGCGCGGCCTGCGCGGCCACGTCCTCGGCCGCCGCGCGCGACTCGCGCACCGAGGTCTGCGCCGCGCGGGCGCCCTGCGCGATGTTTTCGGTGGCGCGCAGGATCATCTCCCCGCCCCGCTTCTGCTCGGCCGTGGCGGCAAAGACTTCCTGCGTCTGCTGGTTCATGTTTTCCGTGGCTTCCACGATCTGCCGGCTGGCCACCGACTGCTCGCGGGTGGCGATGCGCACCTCCTCGGCCACCCGCTGGATGTGCTGCGTGGCCTGCTGGGCCTGCCGCGCGGCCAGGATCTGCTGCTCGGTGGCCAGCCCCACCTCCTGCATGAGCTGGCTGGTGCGGGTGGACGAGGTGACGATGCGCTCCAGCGCCCGCGACGCACCCTCGGCCAGGGTGATCCCCTGCTGCGTGCGCTCCGCCAGCGCGCCGCTGCTTTCCACCGCCGCGTTCACCCCGCCGCGCACGGAGCGGATGGTGTGGCCGATCTCGCGCGCCGACTCCACGGAGCGCTCCGCCAGCCGCCGGATCTCCTGCGCCACCACGGCAAAACCGCGCCCGTGCTCGCCCGCGCGGGCCGCCTCGATGGCCGCGTTCAGCGCCAGCAGGTTGGTCTGGTCGGCGATGTCCTCGATGGTCTCCGACACCTGGCCGACCGACTCGCCCTGGTCGCCCAGCGCCCGCATGCGCTCCGTGAGCCGGTTCACCTCGTCGTGGATGCGGCGCATTCCCTCCACCGCCTGCCCCACCGTGTCGCCGCCGGTGGTGGCCGCCGACTCGGCCTCGGCGGCGATGCGGCGCGTTTCGTCCACGTGCCGCCCCACCTGCTGAATGCTGGCCGCCATCTCTTCGATGGTGGACGACGTCTGCTCCACCGCCGAGCCCAGCGTTTCGGCGCTGGCGGCGGTGTGCTCGATGGACTGCCCCATCTCGGCGATGGAGGAGCTGGTCTGCTCCACCGACGCCGCCAGCGACTCGGCGCTCCCCGCCACGCGGGTGATCTGCGCGGCGATCTCCTCCATCGACGTGGACGTCTGCTCCGTCGCGGCCACCTGGTCGTCCACCGTCTCGGCCAGGCGCTGCGAGGTGGCGGAGATCTGGTCGGCGGCGGCGGCGGTCTGCACGGCGGCGGTGTTCACCCCGCCCACGGCGGTGCCCAGGTCGCCCGACATGCGGTTCAGGGTCTGGATCAGCTCGCCCAGCTCGTCGCGGTTGGTGGTCTGCAGCCGCCCGGTCAGGTCGCCCTCCGCCACCCCGCCGGCAAAGCGCACGGCCTGCAGCAGCGGGCGGCTGATGTGGTTGGCCAGGAACCACGCGGCCCCCAGCGCCACGGCGATCCCCAGCAGGGTGAGCCAGATGGCGGTGTCGCGGGCCGCGGTGGTGGCGGCGCGCACCTCGGCGCGGCGCGCGATGGCCAGCTCCTGCGCCCGCTCGTCGAAGCGCCCCAGCACGGCGCGGGCGCGGGTGGCGCCGCGCCGCCCCACGCCGCTCTGAAAGAAGTCGACGACGGCGTTCATCCCCGGCCCGCCCGGCAGCAGCGTGGCGCGCCGCAGCGCCATCCCCGGCGTGGCGACAGAATCAACCCAGCTGGCCGCCAGCGCCGCCACCGAGTCCAGCCGCGCGCGCTGCAGCGGGTCGCGCACCAGGCGCCGCGTCTCGTCCTGGTAGCGGCGCACGCGGCCGTCGGCCTCGGCGTACATGGACAGCGCCGTGTCCTGCCCGCTGAGCAGGTAGTCGCGAAACGCCAGGGTGCGGTCGGCGATGGCCATCTCCAGCTGCGTGGCCGCGCGCCCCACCCCCTCGGCGCGCTCCGACTCGGCGTCCAACCCCGCCACCCGCCGCCCCTGCGCCGCCACCGCCGCGGCGATCACCGCCATCAGCAGCAGCACGGGGACGAAGCCCAGCAGGATCTTGTTGCGCACCCGCACGTTTCCGAACCATTCCGCCAGGCTCATGTCGCCTCTTCGCCCAGTACGCGTTCCAGGTGCAGAAGCGCCACGCGGCGCCCGGGCACCGGCACGGCCACGCCGGCCAGCCACCCGGGCGGCAGCGCCGCCTCCGCCTCGTCGGGCGGGGGCTCGTGCGCCCCCTCCTCGCCGTCATCCACCAGCCCCACCACGCGGTCCACCAGCAGCCCCACCGCCTCGCGCCCGCGCGCCCACACCACCACCAGCCGTCCCGCCGCGCCCACGGGCGCCAGCCCCAGCCGCGCGCCAAGGTCCACCACGGCCATCACCGTCCCCCGCACCTGCGCCACCCCCCGCACGCCGTCCGGCGGAAAGGGAACGCGGGTAAGCGGCGGCGGGCGCAGCACCTCGCGCACGCGCCCCGCGGGAATGCCGAACTCCGCGCCCCCCACCGATACGGAGAGGGTGCTCACCCCGCGCCGCCCAGCCGTTCGTCCAGCGCCGCCAGAAGCTCCGCCGGCTGCCACGGTTTGGGAAGGAATCCGTTGGCCCCGGCCGCCCGCGCGGCTTCGCGGTCCGCCTCGGTGGCCTCGGTAGAGCAGACCAGGACGGGAACCTCCGTCATCCCCAGCTCGCTCCGCAGCCGGCGGACGAACTCCAGGCCGTCCATCCCCGGCATGTTGATGTCCACCACCATGCCGTCCACGTCGGGCTCGCGCGCGGCGGCGTCCAGCCCTTCGGCGCCGTCGGCGGCAAAGGCCAGCTCGTAGCGGGGGCCCAGCACCATGCGGTACATGCGCACCATCATGGGGCTGTCTTCCACCACCAGCAGCCGGCGTCGCCGTTCATCCCCCACCCGTCCCTCCCCGGTACAGGTCCACGTTCATCTCCAGCATCTGCGCGGGATCCAGCAGCAGCACCACCTGCCCGCGCGCGTCCACCACCGCCCCCGACACCCCGCGCGGTGCGCCCAGCGCGGCCGGCAGCGCCCGCACGGGAGCGGCGTCCTGCCCCAGCAGCCGTTCGGCGCCCAGCGCCGCGGCCCGCGCGCCGCGGCGCACCACTACCACAAAGCGCGGGTCCGGCGCCGCCTCCCAGCCGAACAGGCGGTCCAGGCGCACCAGCGGCACGGCCTCGTCGTGCACGGCGACGGTTTCCGCGGGCCCCACCCGGCCGGGGGTCCCCGCGCGCACCGCTTCTTCCACGTCCAGCGCGGAGATGGCAAAGGTCTCGCCCGCCGCTTGAAAGAAGAGGACGGGGACCAGCGCCACGGTCAGCGGCACCAGCAGAACAAAGCGCGTGCCGCCCTCTTCGCCCTCTTCCACCCGCACCTGGCCGCGCAGCTGCTCCACGGCCTCGCGCACCACGTCCAGCCCCACGCCGCGCCCCGACACCTCGTCCGCCTCTACCCGCGTGCTGAAGCCGGGGCGAAAGAGCAGGTCGTCCACCTCCTCCGGCTCCAGCTCCGCCTCCGCGGCAACCAGGCCAAGGGCACGACCGCGCGCCTCGATGCGCGCGCGGTCCAGCCCGCGGCCGTCGTCCTCCACCTCGATGCGTACGCGGTCACCCTCCTGCGCGGCGGAGAGAAAGACCGTGCCCGTCTCCGGCTTCCCAGCCGCGCGGCGCTCTTCCGGCGTCTCCAGCCCGTGGTCCACGGCGTTGCGCACCAGGTGCTGCAGCGGGTCCAGCAGGGCGTCGGCGGTGGCCTTGTCCAGCTCGGTGCCTTCGCCGCGCAGTTCCACGCGCACCCGCTTGCCCCGCGCGCGGGCCAGCTCCGCGGCCACGGGGGGAAAGCGCGAGAACACGCGCTCCACCGGCACCAGCCGCAGCGCGGTGGCCGAGCGGCGCACGGCGGATGCCGCGGTGTCCAGCCCTTCCAGCCGCTCCGCCAGCGCCCGGCGCAGGCCCGCCTGCTGCAGCGGCCCGGCGAACTCCGCGGCCCAGGCGCGCAGCCCTTCCACGGCGCGCGCCAGGTCGTCCACCTGGCTCAGCAGCGGGTCCAGCCGCGCGAACGGGATGCGCAGCGTCTCCTCCCGCACCCCCGCCCCGCCGCCGGTAGCCGCGGATGCGGGTGACGATCCCGAAGCGGATGCCGATCCCGAAGATCCCGAGGCCGCCGTGGATCCCGAAGATCCCGCCGATCCCGCTGCTGCCGAGGATCCAGACGATCCCGATGCTGCCGATGCCGCTCCCGCCGCGGCATCCTCCGTCTGCCCTCCCGCTTCCACCTGCGCAGGCGCGGATGGTTCCGGCCCCGGACCGGCGGATGCCTCCGCCGCAGGCGCATCCGCGCGCGCTTCCCCGATGTCGCCCGGCACGTCAGCGGACGCCGATGCCTCCGCGCCGGTCCCGGCCCCCACCTCCTCGTCCGCGGCTACGGCGGGTGAGGCGGAGGGCGCGGCGAGAGCGTCCGCCAGCTCCGCGCGGAGCGGGGGTAGGGGCGCGAACGCCTCATCCTGCGCGGGCGACCCGGCGGCCTCCAGCGCGCCGCGCAGGGCGGCGGCGGCGCGGTGCAGCACGTCCAGCGGCAGCGCGGCGGGCGAGGCGGCCTGCTTGAACGCGTCCTCCACCCCGTGCACCAGCTCCTGCAGCGGACGCAGCCCCAGCATGGCCGCGTTCCCCTTGAGCGTGTGCAGCGCGCGCATCAGTTCGGCGCGCTCGGCGGCCTGGGGCGCCTGGCCCGCTTCCAGCACCGACAGCGCGGCGTCGAGCCGCGCCAGCTGGGCGCGGCCCTCGTCGCGAAAGTCGCCAAAGAGCTCGGAAAGGTCCAGCAAGTCCGACAGCGTGCCCTGCCCGTGGCTGGTTGGAGTCTGCACCCACAGGGAAACGGTTCCCCCTATGCAAACGTTCGACCACGAGGCCGGGAACGGAAGATCGGGTGGGTGTGCCTCGTGCCATTTTCGCCGTTAAGCGTTCGGGGAGCATGAAAATGACACGGAACAGAACGCGACGACAGCAGAGAAACTGCTGCGCTTCGTGCTTCTGCATCTCTCTTTTCACCTCCGTTCCTCTGTACTCCACCCTCTTTTGCGATCCGAACCCATCGGCGAGTTCTGAGGTGTGCGCCGAAGCCCGCGGGATCAGAGGCCCGCGTGAATCCCAAAGCTTGAGTCGAAGGAAATTCCACAAAACGATGGCCCATACCAGATCCTAAAATGGAATCGTTCTACAGAGGAACAGCGTGAGACAGAAAGCGAGCGAGCGGACAGATCATCCCGATTCCTCTCCCTCTCTTTGACGCCGTTCTTCTGCACCGAACGTTCGGTTTTCTGGATTCAGTATCACACAAAATCCGCGGAGGCGGCGAAGAACAACTCCGTTGACTCCGTGTGAGGCATATCCGTTCAGCAGCACGAACAAGCCGCCGCGCCCGGATGGACGCGGCGGCCTGTTCATCCACCGGACCGGCGCGAGGTCAGCCGCCGATGTTGGGGTTGTTGAAGCGCTCCACGTTGGGAAGCGGCAGGCACTTGGTGCTTCCGTACGTGCCGCCCTTGGCGGAGGCGGTGCCCGTGGCCGGCTCCAGCGCCAGGTTGAAGCGGGTGGCGTCCCACAGGTGGTGCCCTTCCAGGAACAGCTCGCGGCGGCGCTCGTCGATCAGCAGCGCCAGCACCTCGGTCTGGCTGGTGCCACCGCCGTACGCGCCCACGCTCTGCGTCGCCCGCCGCGGGACGGATGGGGTGCGGCGGAGGGAAAACGCCCGCGTGGGGCGAAGGGATGTCTTTCCTGGCTACCAGCTGCCGCGTTCGCCCATGCGGTCGATCACGCGGGCCAGGCGCTCGGCGGCGTTGCGCCAGTTCACCTTTACCGCCAGCTCCGCGGCCTGCGGGTCGCCCTGGCCGATGCCGTGGACGATGGCCTCGTGCTCGGCCAGCGAGGCGTGGATGTGGCCGCCCAGCGCGGTGCTGTACAGCCGGCGGTAGCGTTCCGCCTGCGGCTTGATCACGGCGTGCATGGCCTGCATGCGCGGCCCGCCGCAGGCGTCCACGTACGTCTGGTGAAAGCGGGTATGCAGGTCGAACAGGCGAGACGGGTCCGGGTTGCCGGCGTTGGAGGCGAGGAGAAGCTCCTCGTTGGTGTGCTGCATGGACGCGGCGACCTGGTGGCGGTCGCCGCCGTCGCCGCGCGCCACCCAGTGGGCCGCCATGGCTTCCAGCTCGCCGACGATCCAGAACAGCTCGCGCCCGTCCTCGCGGGTGAGCGGCGCCACGGTGAGCATCGTCCGCCTTCCCCCGCGGCGGGCGACCACGTAGCCCTCGCCCTGCAGCCGGTGCAGGGCACTGCGGATGGGCGTGCGGCTGGTTCCCAGCCGTTCGGCCAGCTCGCTTTCGATCACGCGGCCGCCGGGCGCCAGCTTGCCGCTGACGATCAGTTCGCGGACGTGTACGTACGCCGTGGAGGAGCCATCCCGCGCGCGGGCCGCCGACGTCATCGGTTTCCGGGCGCTGCCTGGCGTTCCGACATGGGTGGACCGTGGGCTGGGGGTGCCGGACGGAAGAGCGGGAGGGTGCGGCGGATTGGATACAATGTTGGACACAGTGCTGCGCGCCAGCCATTCGCGCAAGTGTGCCGTTGACTGGCGCGGAGAGCCGCGATGCCGGCGGCCCCACTCCCAACCCCGGAGCAACCTTATGCGGATCAAATTGCACCAATACAATGTGACTGCATCATCGATACGATTCCACCCCTCCCCGACCGGCATGAGCCACGTGGCCCGGGCTTCCGTCCGGACCGCCGGTGAAGCCCGCTCTATCTCGCGATCCTGGACAAGCTGGCGAATGCGATCAGCAGCGGATCGGTTGCTCCGGACGACCGGCGCCCGACTCACCGGAAGCTTGCGCCGGGGGCTTCGCCGGGCATGGCGACGCGAGCGTGCGACCAGGCGGAGCGCCGCAGCCTGGTGCAGGATCACGGGGGATGCCAGGCCGGTGGCGTAGCCGTGGCGCGATCCAATCTCACCCTTCCCAATCCACCGATGCGACTTCTTTCTACGATGCGCCCTTGCGCGAAGCTCGTCCTGGTCCTGCTGCTGGGGGCGAGCACCCGGTCGCTGGCACAGCAGCCGGCGTCCTCTCCCGCTGCCGTGGAGCCGCCGCCGCCCGGAGCGGGATCCGCGGCGCGTCTCGCGTTCGCCCGGGCCGTGAGCTACCCCGGGCGCTTCATCCAGGACGGCGACATGCAGCTCCCCCGCACCGGCTACGCCGTCACCCCGGGCCAGGTGGGCGCACCGGAGTGGTTTCGCGACGGAGCACGCATCGTCCGCTGGTCCACGTCGGGACCGCACGCGGGGACCTTTGTCATCGTGAACGCGCGCGCGCGCACCCAGGAGCCGGTGCTGCCCAGCGCCGACCTCAGGGCGCAGCTGGTGAGCCTGCTGGGGCGGGAGATTGAGCTTCCGGGCGCGGTCGTGGGAATCAACTTCGCGCTGCGGCCGGACCAGCAAGGGGTGTACTTCCGGCTGGGCGGACGCCCCTTCTCGCTGGGCTTCGCCGACCGCCGCGTGGCCGCGGCCGACTCGGCCGATCCGGCGGTGATGGCCCTGAGGCTGGGCAGGCTTTCGCCCGACGGCCGGCGGGTGGCGTTTGCGCGGGGAGGAGGGCTGGCCGTCTCCGGGGCGGAGGGGACCATCGCCGAGCGTGCGGGAGACAGGGACTACGGCTGGATCCTCCCGGAACAGGCCTGGTCGCCCGACTCCCGGTTCCTCCTGGCCCTGCGCGTGGACCAGCGGAGCGTGCACCGCATCCCCATCGTCGACTACCGCACGCCGGTCGAGTCCGTCACCACCGCACCCTACAGCAAGGCGGGAACGCCGCTCGCCCGCACCGAGGCGTACCTGGTGGAGGCGGCTACCGGACAGGTGAGGCAGCTTCCCGCGCTGGACGAGGGATACGTCAACCCGGCCGGGTGGCGGCCGGACGGGAGCGAGGCGCTCCTGCTCCACCGCTCGCGCGACGGCAAGGTGCTGGAGCTGAGGGCCATCAACCCCGTGACCGGAACGATGCGGACGGTGCTGCGGGAGGAGAACCGCGCCAGCTTCGTCGCCGACCTCAACTTTGACGCGGACGGCTGGCGCAGCCAGCTCACCCCGCTCCCGGACGGCTTTCTGTGGGCGTCGGAGCGCGACGGCTGGCGCAACCTGTACCTGTACGGGTGGGATGGCCGGCAGGTGCGGCAGGTGACCCGCGGACGGCGGGTGGTGCACGAGGTGCCGCGCGCCACGTCGCGGGAGGTGTTCTTCGTGGCGTCCGAGGACGGCGATTCGCCCTACGACCGGCACGTGTACCGCGCGCCACTGGGCGGCGGGGCGGCCCGTCGGCTGACGCGGGCGCCGGGCGTGCACGCCGCCAGCGTGTCACCCACGGGCGCGTGGTTCGCGGACGTGCACTCCTCGCGCGAGCGCCCGCCCGCATCCGAGGTGGTCGCGGCCGGCGGGGAAAGCCGCTTTACCTACCTGCAGGCCGACCCCGCCGCGCTGCTCCGCACCGGGTACCGGCCGCCGGAGGGGTTCACGGCCCTGGCCGACGACGGGTCCACGACGATTCACGGCGTCATCTTCAAGCCGTACGACTTTGATCCGTCGCGGCGCTACCCGGTGATCAACTTCATCTACGGGGGACCGTTCCTGGCGGTGGTACCCCAGGGCTACGCGGGATGCTTCTGCACGCCGGGAAGCGGGATGGACGACGAGGCCCACGCGATGGCGCAGCTGGGCTACGTGGTGGTGATGGTGGACACGCGGGGCACGCCGGGGCGCGGCAAGGCGTTCCACGACGTGACCTACGGGCGCATCGGCACGACGGAGATCCCCGACCAGGCCACCGCCATCCGCCAGGCCGCCGCGACCCGCCCCTACATGGACCTGGACCGGGTGGGCATCTACGGCGCCTCGTGGGGCGGATACTACGCCCTGCGCGCCATGCTCACCGCCCCGGAGTTCTACCGCGCCGGGTACGCGTTCGCCCCCGGCTCGCCCTGGGAGGATGCGTCCGTCAACGAGCCCAACCTGGGGCTTCCGGCCTCCGACTCCACGGTGTACCAGCGGGCCGCGAACGAGCCGCTGGCCGCCAACCTGCGCGGTGCGCTGCGGATTGCCCACGGCACCAGCGACGCCGACGCCCCGCTCTCCGCCAGCATGCGCATGGCCGACGCGCTGATCCGCGCCAACCGCCCCTTCGACATGCTCATGTTCCCCGGCCAGGGCCACAACCTGGAGCGCGCGCACGCCGAATACCTGCTCGGCGACCTCATGCGCTTCTTCGAAACCCACCTCCGCTGACCCAAACAACACGGAGGCGCGGAGATGGTCTCCGCGCCTCCGTATCTCCGCGGCGGCGAGGGGTCGCTCCCCCGCCCCGCTTCTGACGTACTTCCGTACTCTCGTACTCTCGTACTCTCGTACTCTCGTACTCTCGTACCCTCGTACCCTCGTACCCTCGTACCCTCGTACCCTCGTACCGGCCTAGTACCGGTAGTGATCCGGCTTGTACGGCCCCTCAAGCGGCACGCCGATGTACTCGGCCTGCTTGGGCGACAGCTGGGTGAGCTTTACGCCCAGCTTGTCCAGGTGCAGGCGCGCCACCTTCTCGTCCAGCTTCTTGGGCAGCACGTACACCTTGCGCTCGTACTGCTCGTTGTTGGTGTGCAGCTCGATCTGCGCCATCACCTGGTTGGTGAAGCTGGCGCTCATCACGAACGAGGGGTGGCCCGTGGCGCAGCCCAGGTTCAGCAGGCGGCCCTCGGCCAGGATCATCACGCTGTGGCCGTCGGGGAACACGAACTCGTCGTACTGCGGCTTGATGTTGATCCGCTCGATCCCCTGCTTCTTGAGCCCGGCCATGTCGATCTCGTTGTCGAAGTGGCCGATGTTGCCCACGATGGCCTTGTCCTTCATCCGCGACATGTGCTCAAGGGTGATGATGTCCTTGTTGCCCGTCGCGGTGATGAAGATGTCGGCCGTGGACACGACGTCCTCGAGCGTGGTCACCTGGTAGCCTTCCATCGCGGCCTGCAGCGCGCAGATGGGATCGATCTCGGTGATGATGATGCGGGCGCCCTGCCCCTTGAGCGCCTGCGCGCACCCCTTGCCCACGTCGCCGTAGCCGCAGATCACGGCCACCTTGCCGGCCAGCATCACGTCGCTCGCGCGCAGAATGCCGTCGGTGAGCGAGTGGCGGCAGCCGTACAGGTTGTCGAACTTGCTCTTGGTGACGCTGTCGTTGACGTTGATCGCCGGGAACAGCAGCGTTCCCGCGTTCATCATCTCGTACAGGCGGTGCACGCCGGTGGTGGTCTCTTCCGAAACGCCGCGGATCTCGGCGGCGATGCGCGTCCAGCGGCCCGGCGCCTGGGCGATGGTGCTGCGCAGGGTGTCGAGGATGATCCCCCACTCCTCGGGCTCGTTCTCGGCGTCAAAGGCCGGGATCACGCCGGTCTTTTCGTACTCCACGCCGCGGTGGACGAGCAGGGTGGCGTCGCCGCCGTCGTCCAGCAGCAGGTTGGGGCCGCTGCCGTCGGGCCAGATGAGCGCCTGCTCGGTGCACCACCAGTACTCCTCCAGCGTCTCGCCCTTCCAGGCGAACACCGGCACGCCCTGCGGATCGTCCACGGTGCCGTCACGGCCCACGGCCACGGCGGCGGCGGCGTGGTCCTGGGTGCTGAAGATGTTGCACGACACCCAGCGCACGTCGGCGCCCAGGTCAACCAGCGTCTCGATGAGCACGGCGGTCTGCACGGTCATGTGCAGCGAGCCCATGATCTTGGCGCCGGCCAGCGGGTTCTGCCCCTTGTACTCGTCACGAAGAGCCATCAGGCCGGGCATCTCGTGCTCGGCCAGGCGGATCTCCTTGCGGCCAAAGTCGGCCAGGGAAAGGTCGCGCACCTTGAACGGCTCGCGGCCTGCCTCGGCGGCGGCGGCGAAGGAATGGGTAAGCTCGGCGACTGCGGACACGGTCAGCTCCAGGGTACGGGGTACAGGAAACGGCTTTCTACGACTGCGACGGTGCTACGGGTCGGTGGATCGACGGCACGTACGCGGAGGGATCTCGGCGGTTCGAACGGCGCCGCAGCGCCCCCTCCGCTCACTTAGGCTCGCACCTCCCCCAAAAAACCCTGGGGGAGGTTGGGTGTTGCCGATGGATCGCGGCTCGGCGACGGGCATCGAACTGGCGCCGGACGGTGTGCCCCTCCCCCGGCCCCTCCCCGTTCGTTCCTCACGGAGAGGGGAGAAGTTCGATCCCGCTGCGACAGGGTCTTTTTGCCGTTCTCCCTCCCCCACGCAGTTTGTGGGGAAGGGCCGGGGAGGGGGGCGCTCACCATCCCGCGCCAGCCTCTCCGCAGCGCCCCACGGCCGGGCCGTTTATGCCCTCTCCCGCGCAGTTGGCGGGAGGGGGTGGCGCGCTCTCAGGCGCCGCCGGGGGAGGGCGTCCGCGCGCTGGCGGCGAACAGGCCGGGTCCCTTGGCGGCCGGGTCCGGCGGCAGCGGGACGTAGCGGAACGCGTTCAGCCCGGCCTCCGCCATCCACCCCTGCAGCCGCGCGGACTCGAAGCCCTGCCACACGTGGCCCATGGCCTGGACGTACTCCTCGCGGTCGTGCGGCATCATGTCCACCACCAGCAGCCGCCCGCCGGGACGCAGCGCCCGCGCCGCCTGGGCCAGCGCCTCGGCCGGATCGGTGACGTAGTGCAGGACCAGGAACGCGATGGCGGCGTCCAGCTCGCCGTCGGCGACGGGGAGCGACTCCAGCTCGCCCTCCCGCGTCTCCACGTTCTCCAGGCCGGCCAGCCGCGCGCGCGCCGCGTCGAGCATCGCCGGCGAGCTGTCGACGGCGATCACGCGGCGGACGAACGGGGCCAGCGACTGCGAAACCTGCCCCGTTCCGCACCCCAGGTCGCCCACGGTCCAGGCGTCGTCCATCAGCCCCAGAAGCCCCAGCAGGTCGGCGCGGCGGCCAAAAAGCTCGGCGCGCAGCCGGTCCCACTCACCCGCGGCGCTGGAAAAGAACTCGCGCGACCGCGTGGACCGCTGGGCCAGCACGCTGCGCAGCCGCTCCGCGTCCTGCCCCGCCGTGCCCAGCGCGGCGACCTGGCCCCGCACCAGCTGCCACAGCTGCCGTGCATCGGCGTCCAGGCGGTCGGCGGGCATGCGGTAGCGGCGGCTGGTGCCCTCGGCCCGCGCGCTCACCCAGCCTTCGTCGCCAAGCAGCTTGAGGTGGCGGCTTACCGTGGACTGCGGAAGCTGCAGCACCTGGCACAGCTCGCCCACCGTCAGCTCGTGCCGCTCCAGCAGCAGCAGCAGCCGGCTGCGCGTCGCGTCGGCCAGGGCCGACATGCGGTCGAAGATCGCGGGGGCGCTCATTGATCCGTTCATCCGGCTGGAAAGATAAAGCACCTTGAGCGTGGGGACAAGGGTGCAGTCAAAACCAGCAGTGGAGGAGCACGAGAAGGTAGGAGAAGCCTTCGACCAGAGGCGATGCGGATTGGACAGTGATCGCCATCTTCTGGTTGCGGACGCGCATGTGCCTGGACGCCGCATACAGCCGGGACCGCCGAGTCCGCGCAGGCCGACGTTGTGATGTTCTAACGGCGAATGATGCCGATTGCGGATCCCATCCGGTGATCTTCCGGTTGCGGACGCCGCGATGCATGGAACGCCGCACACGGCCGGGCCGCCGAGTCCACGGAGGTGGACTTTGTGCAGTTGTAGCGGCGAATTCATTCGCTCCTGCAGGCAGGCGGCACGTTACCGGATCCGATACTCAACGAGCATCATTTGCTCCTGCAGGCGCGCGGTACATCCCCGGACCCCAGAGGGCAAAAAATCCCTCACGCCTTTCGTCATCCATCTCGATCCATCACCGTGCCGTTCAGCCCCCGCCTCAATTCCCCGTGATCGAGCCGCCATCTGGCGAATCGCCGCGCGCGGGTTCAAACTTGGATCCGCATCATCTTGCATCCCTCCTGAACAGAGTTCCCCATGGCGGCATCTCGCGGATCACGGAAAAAGCGGGTCTGGGCCTACATCCTCTTCTTTCTCGCGTTTCTCTTCGGCTCCGGGGTGGTGGAGGGAGACTCGGACTGGAAGGTGAGCCTGTTCTACGCCCTGGTGGCGGGGGGAGTGGCGACGCTGCTGCTGCGGTCCGTGTGGAAGGACGAAGAAAAGGCGGTGGAGATGGCGCGCGGCGAGCGGCAGCTGGCGGTGGTGCGGCTGGCGGAGCGGGAGGACGGGCAACTGACGGTGACGGAAGTGGCCGCGAAGCTGGGCTGGTCGGTCGACGAGGCAGCCGCCACGCTGCGCTCGATGGAGGACGGGGTGCGCGTAACGACCACGGTCACGGACGAGGGCGTGATCCTCTATGACTTTCCCGAGCTCATCCACGACCCGGGCCGCAAAAAGCGCTTGCGTTGATCCCGCGAATGACGAAGGGCGGCGAGGAAACCCTCGCCGCCCTTCGTCATCCATCCCGCCCCCATCAGCCGCCGAAGCGGGTGTCGATGGCCTTGCGGATCTGGCGCAGTGATTTGCCATCCTGGTGCAGCTCGTAGGCAAGCTCCGCCTGGCCGCTGCAGATGCCGCAGGTGCTGGCCATCGTGTCCTCGAAGCACTCCAGCAGCGACCGCTTTTCGTCGCGCTCGTGGCAGTCGCAGTGGCAGTACAGCCCGTCCAGCACGCTGGGAATGCGCGCCGCCATGGTGTACACCTCGCGCGACCGCTCGGGCACCGCATCCGGCGCCAGCACGTTGCGCGCGGTGATTCCCGGCCGCGGCGCGGGGTGCCGCACGCGCTTGGCCGCGGGCGCCGCCGAATGGTGCGCGTGATCCTGAGCCTGGACGGCGTCCGGCGCGAGCCCGCACAGCAGCAGCGCGGCCAGCAGCACCGGCAGGCGAATCAGCGCGCGCAGGAAGAACGAAGTCGGCATCGGAACCTGGATCGAGAGACGTTGGTGACGCTGAAGGATAACGCCCCGCGCGCCATCCGCCTACCACGCGCGAACTTTCACCCGCCGCGCGGCCGGTGCGTTGTAGTCATCCGGCGCCCGCAGGTTCCCCGCCCCGCCGGTTCGGCCCCATCCACCGGCCCCTTGGAGCCCCGCCTCCCGCCGCGTAGATTCGCCCTCGCGTCATCGCGGCGTATTCGGTTCTGATCCGCCATCCGCCCGCGGGAGCGGATGATGGCCATGGAGAAGCTAACCAGTAACGTGCCGTCCGCCGGCAGGAGCGAATAATTCATTCGCTCCTGGCGCGGACTCGGCGGCCGGGCGGCACCCGGCGTCCACGCACCTGAGCGTCCGCACCGGGAGATTACCGGACCAGAGCCGAAATCGAGTTCCGTACTCTCGTACTCTCGCACTTTCGCACTTCCGTCATACATGCTCGACGCCATCCTCCGCCCGCGCTCCATCGCCGTCATCGGAGCGAGCCGGAAGCCCAACACCATCGGCTACCAGATCCTGGAAAACCTCGTCCGCCACGGCTACGCGGGCGCGGTCTATCCCGTGAACCCCACCGCGGCCGCGGTGCACTCCATCCGCGCGTACCCGTCCGTCGAGGCGGTGCCGGACGAGGTGGACATGGCCGTCATCGTGGTCCCCAAACAGCACGTGGTCGACGCGGCGGAGGCGTGCGGGCGAAAGGGAGTGAAGGGACTGGTGGTGATCTCCGCCGGCTTCGCCGAGGTGGGCGGAAGCGGCGTGGAACGGCAGAAGGCGCTGATGGAGATCGTCCGCCGCTATGGGATGCGCCTGGTGGGACCCAACTGCATGGGCGTGCTGAACACCGCGCCCGACCGCTCGATGAACGCCACCTTCGCGCCCACCATGCCGCCGTCCGGCCCGGTGAGCTTCATGAGCCAGTCGGGCGCGATGGGCGTGACGATACTGGACTACGCCAAGGAGTACGGCATCGGCATCAGCCAGTTCGTCTCCGTGGGCAACAAGCCGGACGTCAGCGGCAACGACCTCATCCAGTACTGGGCGGATGACGAACGGACGGGCGTGATCCTGATGTACCTGGAGAACTTCGGAAACCCGCGCAAGTTCACGCAGATCGCCCGCGAGATCACGCGAAAGAAGCCGATCATCGCCGTAAAGTCCGGCCGCACGGGCGCCGGGGCGCGCGCCGCGTCGTCGCACACGGGCGCGCTGGCGGGAACGGACGCGGCCACCGACGCGCTGCTGCGCCAGTGCGGCGTGATTCGCGTGGACACGGTGGAGGAGATGTTCGACCTGGCCATGGCCTTCAGCCACCAGCCGATCCCACGCGGCAACCGCGTGGCCATCGTCACCAACGCGGGCGGCCCCGGCATCATCATCGCCGACGCGTGCGAGGCCAACGGGCTGGAGGTCACCGCGCTCTCCGAGGCGACGACGGCGCTGCTGGCGAAGCACTTTCCCGAGGAGGCGTCGCTGGCCAACCCGGTGGACATGATCGCCAGCGCCACGCCGCAGAGCTACCGCATCGCCGTCGAGGCGGTGCTGGCGGACCCCAACGTGGACGCGGTGATCGCCACCTTCGTCCCCCCGCTGGGCGTGCGCCAGGAAGACGTGGCCGAGGCGATCGTCGCCGTCGCCGCGCAGGCGGACAAGCCGGTGATGGCGGTGCTGATGGGGCGCGAGGGGTTGCCACAGGGCCTGGCGGAGCTGAACGCGGCCGGCATCCCCGGCTACCGCTTTCCGGAATCCGGCGTGCGCGCGCTGGCCGCCATGTACCGCCACCGCCGCTGGCTGGAGCGCCCCGTGGGCCAGGTGCGCACCTTCGACGTGGATCGCGCGGCGGTGGAGCGCATCATCGCCGGCGCGCGTGGCGAGGGGCGCGAGAAGCTGTCGGAGATGGAGGTGATGCGCGTGCTGGAGGCGTACGGCATCCCCGTGGCCCCCTACCGCGTCGCGCGCACGGCGGACGAGGCGGCCCGGGCGGCGGCGGAGTTCGGCTGGCCGGTGGTGATGAAGGTGCTTTCCGAGCGCATCATCCACAAATCCGACGTGGGCGGCGTGATCGTCGGTGTTGAAGATGAAGCCGAGTTGCGCGCCGCGTTCGAACGGCTGACGACGGAGGTGCCGGCGCGCGCGGGGATCGGCGCGGAGCTGGTGGAGGGCGTGCTGGTGCAGAAGATGGTGCGGGGTGGCAAGGAAACCATCATCGGGATGACGCTGGATCCGCAATTTGGCCCGGTGCTGATGTTCGGGCTGGGCGGGATCTACGTGGAGGCGCTCAAGGACGTGGTCTTTCGCGTGCAGCCGGTGACGGACGTGGACGCGGGCGAGATGGTGCGCGCCATCCGCGGCATCCGGCTGCTGCAGGGCGTGCGCGGCGAGCCCGCCAGCGACCTGGGCGCCGTGGAGGAGACCATCGCGCGTATCTCGCAGCTGGTGGGCGACCACGACGCCATCCGCGAGATGGACGTGAACCCGTGGATGGCCTTCGCCGAAGGCGGCGTGGCGGTGGACGGGCGCATCCGGATCGCGGTCTGAAGGGTCGCGCGGCCAGCGGAGGCGGGTTAAACTCTACCATCCGGTTTTATCCGATTATCCGGACTATCCGGCTCCGCGCGATTCCACAGCCTTCTCAGACGATCATGACGTCCGACCCCAGCGCTGGCGTTTGCCTGATTCGGCGGGTCGTCATCCGCAACTACAAGAGCATCGCGGCCTGCGACGTTGAGCTCAGGCCGCTTACGTTCCTGGTCGGTCCGAACGGTTCGGGGAAGAGCAACTTTCTGGACGCGCTCCGGTTCGTTTCCGACGCCCTCCAGGATTCTCTGGGGCACGCGATTCGATCTCGGGGGGGGATCGCTGAGATTCGGAGGCACTCGCGAGATTATCCGAGCCACTTCGGCATACGGCTGGAGTTCGATCTCCCGACAGGAGCTCACGGTCATTACGCGATTACGATTGGCGGGCCCACCTCCCTCCAGAACGAAGAGTGCTTCATCACGGGAGGCGTAGACACGAAGAGCGAAAGACATTTCTTCCGCGTGTCACAGGGAATCGTTCAGGAATCGACGCTCGCGCTTGAGCCGGCCGTGACGCCCGACCGGCTGTTCCTGGTGAATGCCTCCGGGACGCCGGACTTCCGTCCCGTGTACGACGCGCTTTCCGGAATGGGATTCTACAATCTCAATCCAGACATCATCAGGGACTTGCAGACTCCGGGTTTTCGGGGGAGGCTGGCGCGGGATGGATCCAATCTGGTGAGCGTCCTTCAACAGCTGGAGGCCGCTGCTCCTCATCTGAAATCCAGGATCGAAGAATACCTGTCTCAGGTCGTTCCCGGGATTCACGCCGTTGATCCTGTACCCGTTGGTCCTCGGGAAACGCTGGTGTTTGCGCAGCGACTCGCGGACGGCGATCGGCCTTTTCTGGCAAGCAGCATGTCCGATGGCACTCTCCGCGCGCTGGCCATCCTTGTAGCGCTGTTCCAGTCTGGTGCGGAGCATGAGCCGGCGCCGTCACTCGTCGGACTTGAGGAACCGGAAACAGCGTTGCATCCCGCAGCCACTGGCGTGCTCATCGACAGCATGCGCGACGCGACCTCCGTGCGGCAGGTACTTGTGACCAGCCACAGTCCCGATCTGCTCGACAACCCATCTATCGCGGATTCCGAGATTCTGGCCGTGAACGCGGATGAAGGGGAAACTCGAGTAGGCCATCTGGATGAGGCAGGCCGCTCCGTTCTTCGAGATCATCTGTTCACCGCAGGCGATCTGCTGCGTATGAATCAGCTGAGACCCGATCCCGCGAGCCGTGCACTCAGTCCAGACGACCTGGAGCTGTTCGGCGCGGGGGCGACTGCGTGATCCTCCCGATCGTGGAGGGTCATGGCGAGGTTACGGCCGTGCCGATCCTGATTCGCCGGGTCGTCACGCACTACGCTCCCGACGTGTACGCGGACGTGGGACAGGTCATCCGCATCAAACGCACGGGGCTCATCCAGCCAGGCGGCGTGGAGCGAACCATGGAGCTCGCCGCACGCCAGACGCAGCCCACGGACGGTATCCTGATCCTGCTGGACGCGGATGACGACTGCCCGCGTGAAATCGCGGAAAGCCTTTTGGCACGGGCACGGGCGGCACGCCCGGACCGCGCGGTCTGCGTCGTAGCCGCCAACCGGGAGTACGAGGCGTGGTTCCTTGCCGCGGCGCGGTCGCTTCGCGGCAGGCGCGGGCTGGCCGACGATATGGAGCCACCCGCAAACCCGGAGGCGATCCGGGACGCAAAGGGATGGCTGGCGCAGAACACGCCGCGAGGCTTCTCGTACAAGCCGACCATCGATCAGCCGGCGCTCACTCAGATTTTTGACCTCGAACAGGCGTATGCCGCGCGGTCCTTCCAGAAGATGGTGAAGGACGTCGTCTCGCTGGCCCGCCTGTCCTGAACCGTACCGTCCGTCGCCCATCCGCATGAGCCAACCCACGACGCCGGCCGAGCTGTACCAGTTCATCATCGACACGGCGGTCCGCGCGGAGCGCCGCGGCGACTGGCCGGGCCCGGGCAAGATCCTCGAGAGCGTGCAGCGCCACGTCCTGGGCTTTCTGGGCACCCTGGTCCTGTCAGACGGCGAGATCAACGCCGACGAGGCCACGTACCTCAGCAGGATGCTGCGCGCGCAGAACATCATCGACACGCCGGCGGAGAAGGTGCGCCAGCTGATGATGCGGCATGGGGAGACCGGCCCCGAGGCCATGGGCGGATGGGTGCCGGACTACTTTCAGGTGCTCATCAGGGGCGACCGGCAGCGCGGCTCGGTGAACGCCATGAACGCGGCGCTGTGCCTGCGCGAGCTGGGGCTGCAGCTGATGGTGTCGGACGGCGACAGCACGCCGCGCGAGGCGGAGATCATCGCCGCGCACGTCATGCTGCTGCAGCGCGCCTGCCAGACCGCCGGCGTAAGCGAAGAGCGCGACCCCAACGCCCCCGTCACGCCGCAGCAGCCCGCCGCCCCGCAGCAGCCCGGTGCCCCTCCACCGGCCCCTGATGCCGCGCCCCAGGCTCCGTCCGGCGCGCCCGCGGCGGAGGGCGATCCGGCGCTGGTGAAGGTGCAGGCCGCCGGCGGTGAGCCGGCGCCCGCGCAAGCCCCCGCCGCGCCAGACGCGCCCCCCGCGCCGCCGCCGCTCACGCTGGACGAGCTGATGGCCAGGCTCCACAAGCTCGTGGGGCTGGAGAAGGTGAAAAAGGAGGTGGAAACGCTCACCAACCTGGTGCGCGTCAACAAGATGCGGCAGGAGCGCAAGCTGCCCGTGCCGCCGCTTTCGCTGCACATGGCCTTCACCGGCAACCCCGGGACGGGCAAGACGACGGTCGCGCGGCTGCTCGCGCAGATCTTTCGCGCCATCGGTGTGCTGGAGAAGGGGCACCTGGTGGAGACGGACCGCTCCGGCCTGGTGGCCGGCTACGTGGGCCAGACCGCCATCAAGGTGAACGAAAAGGTGGCCGAGGCGCTGGGCGGCATGCTGTTCATCGACGAAGCCTACGCCCTGGCCACGGGCGACGAGGAGGACTTTGGGCGCGAGGCGGTGGACACGCTGGTCAAGCTCATCGAGGACAGGCGCGACGAGTTCATCGTCGTCGTGGCCGGCTATCCGGAGCCGATGCAGAAGTTCCTGGACAGCAACCCCGGCCTGCGCTCACGCTTCAACCGCTTCATCCACTTTGACGACTACTCGCCGGACGAGCTGTTCGCCATCCTGGGGCGGATGTGCGACGAGCACGGCTACAAGCTGTCGGAGCCGGCTTCCGCCTTTGTCCGCACGCTGCTGACGCAGTTGCACGCGCGCCGGGGCGAAAACTTCGCCAACGGCCGCGACGTGCGGAACATCTTTGAGCAGGCCATCGCCAACCAGGCCAACCGCGTGGGGCCCATGAAGGACCCCACCGACGAAATCCTGTGCACGCTCGAGGCGCCGGACGTGCCCCACCACGCCGAGTACCTGGCGGAGCTCAAGCGCATCGAGGAGACCACGGTGCAGGTGGTCTGCCGCTACTGCCAGGAAAAGATGCGCCAGCCCAGGGACCAGGGAACGATCAAGGTTACCTGCCCCAACTGCGGCGAGGTGACCAAGGTAAAGACGTGATGCCCGGGGGTTCTGGACCGGGAGCCCGCGACGATGTATGTTGTCCCGCGCGCCTGAGGCTACGCGAATCGCAAACGAAAGAGAACGAGAATGTTTGTTCCTGACCAGGGCAGTCCGGCCACCGTGGGCAACCTGTTCTTCAACATCGGCGTCTTTGCCCTGATCACGTTCCTGATCTACCTGTCGTGCATGGCAATGGTGCGCATCGAGGACCGCAAGCAGGCCCGCCGCCGCCGCAACAGCTGAGCGGCCGCACGCCCGCGGTTCCGCTCGTGACGAAAGGCCCCGGCTTCGGCAGGCGGGGCCTTTTCGTTTTGTGGTGATGACGCGCGTTGTAATCACGACGGGGTCGCCACCGGCCCGCGTCGCCACACGCTGCACACGGCATCGCCGCGGCCCGCACCCGGCCAAGCGACCCGCCGGTCGAAGCGCTCCGCGCGATCCGCAACCCACCCCTCCCCCGAAGTTGGGGGAGGGGTCGACCGCCGTTGCGAGGAACGAGCAAAAGGCCGGTCGGGGGAGAGGGCCCTTCGCAGCGGGCAGGGCTTCGATGGGCATCACGCTGGCGCCCGACGGTGTGCCCCTCCCCCGGCCCCTCGCCGTCCGTTCCTCACGGAGAGGGAAGAATGCGATCCCGTTTCGAAACCTTCCGAAACGCGCTGCCGTCGCCACAACGCAAACAACCCCTCCCCCGAAGTTGGGGGAGGGGTCGACCGCCGTTGCGAGGAACGAGCAAAAGGCCGGTCGGGGGAGAGGGCCCCGCGGGTCGCGCCGGGGCAGATTTTCGTGTGCGCCACACGATCCGGCCCCGGGACAGATCCGGCTCCGCCCCTCAGAACCAGGGTTCGTCCGCCGTGGGGCCGTAGATGGAGGGCACCCTGGCGTCGGCCATCCGCAGGTACACGGAAAACTGGCCGCGGTGGTGAATCTGGTCGTGGAGCAGGAACCAGAGGAAGTCGATCTTCGGGATGTCGCCCATCGTCTTGGGCGCCACGAAGAACTGCACCGTCTGCCGCAGGTCATCCGCGCTCATCCCGCGCACCAGCCCCACCACGCGCCCGTGCGCCGCCTCGAACGCGTCGACGATCTCGTCCAGCGTCTCCGGCACCGGCGGCGGGGCGGAGGGCGGCGCGGACCAGTCGAAGCCCGTGGTGAGCGCCTTTTCCACCAGTCCCTGCTCCTGCACGAACAGCCACGCCAGGTCGCGCGCCGTCTTGCTTTTCGGGTGCGGCTGAAGGTCCAGCCTGTCCGCGGGGAAAGCCCGCAGCACGCGCACCGTGGTGGCGTGCTCGCGCTCCATGGCGGCCAGCAGCGTCTGCAAGGCGTCCGAGGCCGGCTCGGCGGGGGTGGCGCTCGTCATCCAACGTCTCCTGTGCGAGATATGATCCTGCGCGGAGCCTCAGATTGCGCGTCCCCGCATCGTCCGGCAAGGCCCACCGTTCCGTGCGCCACGAACGACCGAGCGGGCGGAGGACCGTGAGTCCCCCGCCCGCTCGTTCCGCCAGCAAAATCAGCTCAAGCCGATCAGTACAGCGTGTTGACGGTGCTGATGTCGGTGCTGTTCATCCCCGAGCGCTGGCCCATCTGGCTGTCCAGGCCGCGGCGCGAGACGATGGTCGGCAGGCCGTTGGACGAGAACGCCGTGGCGCCGTAGTGCATGATGCTGCCCTCGGCGTACGTGCTGTAGTCCGTGGCGTTGGTGCACTGCTTGGTGAAGTTGCTGGAGTACCCGCTCTGGATGTTGGCCGTGTTGATGATCACGTACGTGTCGCGGTCGCAGCGGGTGTGCTCGTGAAACAGCCCCACCGCGTGCAGAAGCTCGTGGATGGTGTTTCCCGTGCTGCAGCCGCTGGCCAGGTTCACGTACTGCCGCCCGCCGATGCGGCCCACGTTGCTGGAGCAGCCGGTGGACGTGCGGAACTCCACGTAGGCGCTCTGCGTGGTGCGCGCCACGAAGTCGATGTCGGTGTTGGCCTCGATGTGCGCGATGGCGTTGGTGATCCGGGACGGGCTGGGGAAGCCCGAGGGGATCACGTACGGCACCACGCCGCCGGACCAGCGGTAGCTGCTGCCGTCGATGGCCACGCCCAGCCGCGCGCCGTCCTTTTTGCGGGTGCGCACCTCGGCCTCGGTCCGCGACACCCACTCCACGGGCCCCAGGTCGATGTCGCCCTCCCAGATGGCATTGCCGTTCTGGATTTCGTACGTGATCTCCATCGGCTCGCCGTTGCGGCCCATGATCCAGCCGGTCTGCACGGGTCCACGGGTGGCAAAGCCTTCGGGCTGGGCCTTGATCGTAGCCTTGTCGGGGCGGACGGCGGTGCCGGCGTCCTGGCAGGCGGCGGCGATGGCGAGCGCGGCAAGCGCGGCGAACGGGCGTAGCTGGCGCACGGATCCTCCTGGAGTGGTGATATGGGATGATGAAGCGGGATGCCCCCGGCAAAAGGCAATCCGTGCGCCTGTTTTTCGGCGGATAACGCGCATCCCCAAGCTCGATCTGTGTAACGACTTCACGATTTTCCCGGCAGAATAGTCCCGTTCTGCGCTGCACCGGAGTGGAGCGTTCCGCCCCGATCAGGGCGTCCGCCCGTGCGATCGGTACCCGCCGCACCCCACGTGCGGATCAGCCGTCCATCCACTATCCTGTCCGCTCTGATTTCGACCTTTGCCCGATCCCGACGTCCATGCGTATCGCCGCCCTGCTCCTCGCGCTCTTTCTGGCCCCCGCGCTGGCCGCGCAGTCCACCGCCGTCGTCCTGCGCCCGGACCGCGTGTTCGACGGCGAGCGGGTGCACCAGGGGTGGGCCGTGCTGGTCCGCGACTCGCTGATCGTCGCGGCCGGGCCCGCCGCCTCGCTGGCCACGCCCGCGGACGCGCGGGTGATCGAGCTTCCCGGCGCCACGCTGATGCCGGGGATGATCGAGGGGCACTCGCACCTGCTGCTGCATCCCTACAACGAAACGTCGTGGGATGACCAGGTGCTCACCGAGTCGCAGGCGGTGCGCGTGGCCCGCGGCACCGCCCACGCGCGCGCCACGCTGATGGCCGGCTTTACCACCGTGCGCGACCTGGGAAGCGAGGGCGCGGGGTACGCGGACGTGGGCCTGAAGCAGGCGATCGACGAGGGGATCATCCCCGGTCCGCGGATGCTGGTTTCCGGCCCGGCCATCGTGGCGACGGGGAGCTACGGGCCGCGTGTGCTGGCCGCGGAGCACCCGGCGCCGCGAGGCGCGCAGGAGGCGGACGGGCCGCAGCTGGCGCGCGTGGTGCGCGAGCAGATCGGCGGGGGCGCGGACTGGGTCAAGCTGTACGCGGACTACCGCTGGGGTCCGGACGAGGCGGCGCATCCCACCTTTACGCTGGACGAGCTGCGGCTGGCCGTGGGGGTGGCCGGCGCCGCGGCCGTGCCCGTGGTGACGCACGCCTCCACGGCCGAGGGGATGCGGCGCTCGGTGATGGCCGGCGTGGTGACCATCGAGCACGGCGACGCGGGCACGGCCGAGGTGTTCCGGCTGATGCGCGAGCGCGGCGTGGCCCTGTGCCCCACGCTGGCGGCCGGCCACGCCGTGTCGCAGTACCGCGGATGGCGCCCGGGCGCGGAGCCGGAGCCGGACCGCGTGGTCGCCAAGCGCGCCAGCTTTCGCGCCGCGCTGGACGCGGGCGTCACCATCTGCTTTGGCAGCGACGTGGGCGTGTTTGCGCACGGCGACAACGCGCGCGAGCTGGAGATGATGGTGGAGTACGGGATGTCGCCGCTGGACGCGCTGCGCTCGGCCACGTCGGTGAACGCGCGCGTGCTGCGGCTGCCGGACCGCGGCCGCGTGGCACCCGGCCTGCTCGCCGACCTGGTCGCCGTCACCGGCGACCCCACGCGCGATGTCTCCGCCACCCGCGCCGTCCGGCTGGTGATGCTCCACGGCCGCCTCGCCCGCCAGGACTGAGGCGGAGGACGCGCGCCGCCGTACTCACGCAACGGGCTGTCCATCCCTTGCCCCCTCTCCGCGCCCGTTTGGTGTGAGCTGATCGGTCATTCCGAAGCCCCTACACCGCGCCGTCCCTTGACGCCGCGGGTGACGCACGAAACGACGGGCCACAAACAGCCGACAGCAGGTTTTGCAGTCGGCGCCAGGGTTTTCGGGACGGGCGGGTTCCATGCGACGCCACCTTCGAAGTGACAGCTTAGGGTTTATCTGGAAAGACCAAAGGCACAGTTCGATGCTGTTCGTCGAGTTCGGTTCCATCCGCAACCAACCTCCCCCAGGTTTTTTTGGGGGAGGTGCGAGCCTACGCGAGCGGAGGGGGCGCGGTCGACGCAGCGTAATCCCTGCCGCAGGGGATCGAATCCAACACGCCGTACGGCGGCATCAAGGCGCTCGCCGTCAGCCCGGAGCTGACGGTGTTCTACGGCCGTTCGGCACCGCGGCTGCGCGACCGCGACTGGATCCATCGTCCCTTTCTTCACCTTCACGGCGACCAGCTGGTGCGGCAAATCTTCGGCGGCGGGTGGGACACGCGCCCTCCGCCGCGCATCCGCTCCGGCGGTGTCCGCAGACGCACGAGAGCCCCGGCGCCGCAGTGGCGCCGGGGCTCTTCGCATGAGAGAAGCGGTGTGGCGTGGTGGTCAGGAGCCCACACGCACCATCATTCGCGCAATACGGCCGGTCGAGGCCAGCCGCGCCGGCTCGCGCTCCGCCTCGACGGCGATGGGGGCCAGCACGCACGGCTCCGCTTCGCTGCCGCAGCCGGCCAGGCCTTCGTTCGCCGCGAAGCTCACCGAGGCAGGCGCGGCTTCCACCACCACGGCTACGGGCTGCAGCGCGCACGGCTGCTCCTCGCTGCCGCAGGTGGAAAGGCCTTCGTTGGCGGCCTGGGCGCTGGCGTGGCGCCCGCCGATCACGGACTCGGCCACCGTATACGTGGTCAGACCCAGCAGAAGGGTCACGAAAGCGAAGCGCACGGAGCGCAGGGTGATGCTGGTCATGGGGTGCCTCTCATGGCGATTGAAAGTGTCCGTCCCGCCCGTCTGGACCCTATGACGTAATTCGCATCCAAAAAGTTTACGCGCGTCGATTAGCCGAGCATTAGGCGGAAGCAGGGTTGTGGCGCCGGAGGGACAATCCAAAGTGAACGCACGGGCGGATGTCTTTGATCGACAATCACTTACGATCGATCGAGCAGATCGGCGCCGGCCGGACCGAAACGCGAAACCATCCTCGGAGCGCACGCGACGATCGTCATCCTCCCGGCACCGGCCCCGCGGTTCCGGGCAGCACAAGGACGCCGCCGCCCGCGATCCACATCCACAGGACCGTTGCGCAGCGCGGTGATTCAACACGATGCGCTTCATCCGTCGCGGGAGAGCATCGTGCAGCCTGGGGTCGCCCTGAAGGCAGACCTCGTCCGAGATCCATTGAACAGGTTCCGTGCACCGGCCAAAGCGCACGCTCGCTCCGCGGCATCATACCTGCACCCCGTGCTACGGCCTGACGAGTCACCGGCCGTCGCGAGCCCAGAGTTTTCCGGGGCTTTCGCGCGGCCGGACTTACCATGTGAGCATATGGCGCGAACCCTTCGTGTTTTCCTGCTGCTCGCCGCCATGGCGGGCGCGCTGGCCCCCGCGGCGCGGGCGCAGGACTCGGTGACGGTGGTGGTGGGGCCGGAGTACCGGGCCGGCGGCGTGCAGCGGTGGCTGTGGGGCCAGAACTGGCGCCACTTGTGGACGCGCACCGTGCGCGTGGAGGTGCTGGACCCCGACACCTTTGCCGGCGGGCTTACGCCCCTGCGCGCGGGCGGCGACTTTGCCTCCAACACGCTGCACATGCTGGGCGCGGACGGCCGGCGCTACGTATTCCGCTCCATCAACAAGAACGTTTCCAAGGGGCTGGGGCCCGAGTTCGAGGGCACGCTGGTGGAGTGGGTGGTGCAGGACCAGGTGAGCGCCTCGCACCCGGGCTCGCCGCGCCTGGCCGCGCCGCTGCTGGAGGCCGCCGGCATTCTGCACGCCGCGCCGCGGATGGTGGTGATGCGGGATCGCGCGTCGCTGGGGCAGTGCCGCGAGCGCTTCGCCAACCTGGTGGGCCACATCGAAGAGCGCGCGGACGAGAACGACCCAGAAGATCCCGCCGACGAGGCCGACACCGACGCGGGCGGCGACGAGCCCGGGCAGACCGGCGGCGAGGAAGAGGCCGCGGAAGCGGACCCGCTGGACGAAAGCTGCGGCGTTCCCACCCGCGAGGGGCAGATGGACGGGCCGGCGTTTGCCGGCGCCGTGAAGGTGAAGGGGACGGAGGAGTTCCTGGACGACCTGGAAGACAGCCCCATCAACCGTCTGAACAGCCGCGAGTACCTGGCGGCGCGGCTGATGGACATCTACATGGGCGACTGGGACCGCCACGAGGACCAGTGGCGGTGGGCGCGCTTTGACCGCGGCGACCTGCGCGTGTGGCGCCCCGTGCCGCGCGACCGCGACAACGCGTTCGTGAACCACGAGGGGCTGCTCCTTGCCATCGGCCGCGCCGCGTTCATCCGCAACGTGCGCTTCGACAGGGAGTTTCCCAGCCTGACGGGGCTGACCGTGCAGGCGGAGCCGCTGGACCGGCGCCTGCTCTCCGACCTGCCGCGCACCGCGTGGGACTCGGTGGTGGTCCAGCTGCGCGCGCGGCTCACCGACGCCGCCATCGAGCGCGCCGTCGGCGCGCTTCCGCCGGAGTACCAGCAGGGGGAGCGCGTGCGGCTGGTGGAGATTCTCCGCGCCCGGCGCGAGGCGCTTCCCGGACAGGCGGAGCTGTTCTACAAGCGCCTCTCGCAGAACGTGGACGTCTACGCGACCGACGTGGACGAGGTGGCCGTCATCGACCGCCACGCGGACGGATCGGTAGAGGTCACGGTCACCGGCGCGGGCGACAACGAGCGCCGCTTCGTCACCTACCAGCGCCGCTTTCTTCCGGAAGAGACGGACGACGTGCGCCTGTACCTGCAGGGCGGCGACGACCGCGCCGTGGTGCGGGGCACCGGCCACGGCGTGGGGATCCGCGTGATCGGCGGCGGGGGGGACGACGTGATGGAAGACTCGTCGCGCTCGTCGGGCGTGGCCTTTTACGACCATCGCGGCGAAAACCGCTTCGTGCGCGGGCCGGTGACGCGCGTGGACCAGCGCGAGTGGGAGGCGCCGGTGGACAGCTCGGCCATCACCGGGCACCGCACCTATCGCGAGTGGGGTTCCAGCAGCTCGCTGTTCCGGCCGTTCGTGGACTGGAAGCGCGGCGCCGGCCCGGTGATCGGCGGCGGGCCGCAGCAAACCAGCTACTCGTTCCGCCGCGCGCCGCACGCGTGGGAGGCGCACGCGCGCGTGGGCTGGGCGCCCACGGAGAACCGCTTCCTGGTTTCCGCCGCGGGCGACCTGCACCCTGAGAACGCGCGCCACTGGTATTCGCTGGATTCGTACGCCAGCAACCTGGAGAACGTGCGCTTCTTCGGCTTTGGCAACAATACGGACAAGGACGTGCCGCGCGAGCTGCGCGACAGCTGGCTGCGGCAGGTGCGCGTAGAGCCCTCGCTGCACTTTCCCGTCGGCCGCCGCGGGACCATCGAACTGGGGCCCGTGCTGCAGTGGACGGACCCCGAGCTGGAGTCCGGCAGCCCGCTGGACGTCGAGCGGCCGATCGGCTTCGACACCTTTGGCCAGCTGGGATTCCGCACCGAGCTGGAGCTGGATGGCCGCGACGTGCCCAGCTTTCCGCGCCGCGGCTGGCGCCTGGAGACGGGCGGATCGGCCTACCCCGCGGTTCTGGACGCGGACGGCGCGTTTGGCGAAGCGCACGTGATGGCGGCCACCTACCTGTCGCTGGGCGCGGGGCCGGTGGTGGCGCTGCGGGCGGGCGGCAAGCGGGTGTGGGGCGACTTTCCCTTCTTCGAATCCGCGTTCCTGGGCGGCGGCAGCACGCTGCGCGGCTACACGGGCCAGCGCTTCGCGGGCGACATGATGGCGTTTGGCGGGGCGGAGCTGCGGATGCCGCTGGTGCGGCTGAACCTGCTGGCGCGCGGCGTCTTTGGGGTGATGGGATTGATGGATGCAGGCCGCGTGTGGTACGACGGCGAGTCGGACGGCGAGCTGCACACCGGCATCGGCGGCGGCGCCTTCTACCACGTCGCCGGCCAGACGGTCACGGTGACGGTCGCGTCCGGCGAGCGGACGAGCCTGAACTTCGGCTTCGGGATGCCGTTCTGAGGCTGAGGTGAGGGTGTAAGGAGTGTGAGAGTGACCAGATAGTCCGGCGCGACCCGCGGGGGCCCTCTCCCCCGCCGACTTCGCCGCTCGTTCCTCGCGGCTCGCGGCGACCCCTCCCCCAACTTCGGGGGAGGGGTTGTTTCGTTTCCTCCAGGCCTGTGCGTGCGAACAACGCCTCACCGGCCCCTCCCTGTTCATCCCTCGCGGAGGGCGATTCGATCCCGCTTCGACACCTTCCGAAGCGCGCCGCGGCTTCCGCAACCACCCCTCCCCCGAAGTTGGGGGAGGGGTCGACCGCCATTGCGAGGAACGAGCAAAAGGCCGGTCGGGGGAGAGGGCCTGTCGGGTCGGAGGGGCTTCGACAGACATCGAACTGGCGTCCTACGGTATGCCCCTCCCCCGGCCCCTCCCCGCTCGTTCCTCGCGGAGAGGGGAGACTTCGATCCCGCTTCGACATCTCCGAAGCGCGCCGCGCCTTCCGCAACCACCCCTCCCCCGAAGTTGGGGGAGGGGTCGACCGCCGTTGCGAGGAACGAGCAAAAGGCCGGTCGGGGGAGAGGGCCCGTCGGGTCGCGCCCTCCCCCAGTCCCGCCACGGCCAGCAGCCTGCTATCTTCCCCGCATGTCCACACTCCCCATCGAGTCCGCACTCCCGGAACTGAAGGCCGCGCTCGCAGGAGACGGAGCGGCCGTGCTGCAGGCGCCGCCGGGCGCGGGCAAAACCACGCGCGTGCCGCTGGCGCTGCTCGACGAGCCGTGGCTGGCGGGGCGCCGCATCGTCATGCTGGAGCCGCGGCGGCTGGCGGCGCGGGCGGCGGCACGGCACATGGCGCGGCTGCGCGGCGAAGAGGTGGGCGGTACGGTGGGCTACCGCGTGCGGATGGAGACTCGCGTGGGTCCCACGACGCGCATCGAGGTCGTGACCGAGGGCGTGCTGACGCGCATGCTGCAGACGGACCCGGCGCTGGACGGCGTAGGCATCGTCATCTTTGACGAGTTCCACGAGCGCAGCCTGCACGCGGACCTGGGCCTTGCCCTCACGCTGGAATCGCGGTCCGTGCTGCGCGAAGACCTGCGCCTGCTGGTGATGAGCGCCACCCTGGACGGCGCCCCCGTCGCCGCGCTGCTGGGGGACGCGCCGATCGTCACCAGCCAGGGGCGCAGCTTTCCCGTGGACGTCCGCTATCAGCCGACGCGGATCGAGGGACGGATGGAGCCGGCCGTGGCGCGCGTCGTTCGCCAGGCGACGGAGTCGTCCGAGGGCGACGTGCTGGTCTTTCTCCCCGGCGCGGGGGAGATCCACCGTGTGGAGGAGATGCTGCGCGACGGCGGCCTTCCGCCGGACGTGCGGGTGATGCCGCTGTACGGCAACCTGCCGCAGCCCGCGCAGGACGAGGCCATCGCCCCCAGCCCGCCCGGCCGCCGCAAGGTCGTGCTCTCCACGTCGATCGCGGAGACCAGCCTGACCATCGAGGGCGTGCGCGTGGTGGTGGACTCGGGGATGATGCGCGTTCCCCGCTTTTCGCCGCGCACGGGAATGACGCGGCTGGAGACGGTGACGGTGTCGCGCGCGTCGTCGGAGCAGCGGTGCGGGCGGGCGGGACGCGTGGCGCCGGGTGTGTGCTGGCGGATGTGGCCGGAGCACGCGCAGGCGGGGCTGGTGCCGCACGGCACGCCGGAGATCCTGGACGCGGACCTGGCGCCGCTGGCGCTGGAACTGGCCGCGTGGGGCGTGGCCGATCCCGCGGAGCTGGCGTGGCTGGATCCCCCGCCCGCCGCCGCGTTCTCGCAGGCGCGCGAGCTGTTGGGCGAGCTGGGCGCGCTGGATGGATCGGGCGCCGTCACCGTGCACGGGCGGCGGATGGCGGAGCTGCCGCTGCATCCGCGGCTGGCGCACATGCTCTTGCGCGGACGGGAGCTGGGGCTTGGTGGGGTGGCGTGCGACCTGGCCGCGCTGCTGGGCGAGCGCGACGTCTTTCGCCGCGGTGACGCGCCGCCCGACGCGGACCTGCGCCTGCGGCTGGAGGCGCTGCGCGACCTCGCCACCAACCGCCGCGTCCGCACGCCGGCGGATGTGGGGGCGCTGCGCCGCGTCCGGGCGGAGTCGCGCGAGTGGCGCCGCCGCCTGAGCATCCGCGGCGGCGACGGCGATCCGTCCGCCACCGGGCTGCTGCTGGCGCTGGCGTACCCGGACCGCATCGGCCAGCGGCGAACGGGCAAGCCGGGGCGCTTTCTGCTGCGCAACGGCCGCGGCGCCGCCCTGGCGGAGTCCGATCCGCTGGCGTCCTCCGCCTGGATTGTCGCGGCGGAGCTGGATGGACAGGGGCGCGAGAGCCGCGTCTACCTGGCCGCGCCCGTGGAGCAGGACGAGATCGAGCGCCACTTCGCGGACCAGATCCAGCGCGAGGAAGCCGTCGCCTGGGACGCGGAGGCAAAGGCGGTGCGCGCGCGGCGACGGGAGCGGCTGGGCGCGCTGGTGCTGCGCGAGGCGATGCTGCCCAACCCCGATCCGGACCTCGTCGCCGCCGCGCTGCTGCGGGCGATCGCCGACCAGGGCGTCGGCGCGCTGGGGTGGAGCAAGGGCGCCGCGCAGCTGCGCGAGCGCATCGCGTTCCTGCATCACCACGATCCGTCGTGGCCGGACGTATCGGATGCGGCGCTGGCGGAGAGCCTGGCGGAGTGGCTGGGCCCGTACGTCTACGGCATGTCGCGGCTGGACGAGGTGCAGCGCATCGACCTGCACGAGATCCTGCTGGGGATGCTGGGGTGGGAGCGGCGGACGGCGGTGGACGAGCTGGCGCCGTCGCACCTGGAGGTGCCCAGCGGCTCGCGCATCCCCATCGACTACGCGGATCCGGACGCGCCGGTGCTGGCGGCGCGGCTGCAGGAGTTGTTCGGAATGACGGCCACGCCGCGCGTCGCGGGCGGGCGCGTGCCGCTCACCATCCACCTGCTCTCCCCCGCGCACCGGCCGGTCCAGGTGACGCGCGACCTCGCCAGCTTCTGGAAGACCGGCTATTTCGAGGTCAAGAAGGACCTCAGGGGCCGCTATCCCAAACACTACTGGCCCGACGACCCGCTCCAGGCCCAGGCCACGAGCCGCGTGCGGCCGCGGCCGGGGTGAGGTGGGGCGGGCCCTGGGGCGGCTAAAGCCGCGGCTGGAAAGGCCATAAGCCCGGTCTTGGCTCCCAGAGCTCGCCAAACCGGGCTTCACCTGGTGCGGGTGAAGGTCCATGAATCGGTGCGAGGCTGGCACATGCGAGGGGTTGAAGCCCCGCCGGGTGAGCTCCGCGAACCCCAGGGCGGGGCTTATGGCATTTCGAGCTGCGGGTTTACCCGCCCCAGGCAGGGCCCGCGGGTTTCTCGCCTGTCCCCGCCTTCATATCCGCCTACTCTACCTCGTCAATCGACCGCGGCCAATCCTCCTTGAGCAGCCGCGACATCGCGCGGTCCGCCAGGCGCCGGCCGCCGGTCTGGCAGCGGGCGCAGTAGTTGGTTTCGTTCTCGGCGTAGACGATGCGCTGCACGGGCGAGCCGCAGACGGGGCACGGCTGCCCGTAGCGCCCGTGCACCGCCATCCCAGGATGGAACGCCTTTACCTTTTCCGGAAACCCGTCCGACGCCTCGTGCCGCAGGCGCTCGGTCCACAGGCGCAGCGTGTCGCGCGTGGCGGCATACAGGCGCGCGTGCTCGTCATCGTCCAGCTTGTCCGTCAGCTTGAGCGGCGAGAGCTTTGCCGCGTGCAGGATCTCGTCCGAGTACGCGTTGCCGATGCCGCTGAACAAGCGCGGATCCGTCAGTGAGCGCTTGACCGTGTGCCGCTCCCTGAGCAGCGCAGCGCGGAACTCGTCCGGCGTGGCATCCATCACCTCCAGCCCGCCGCGGTCGAACGCGCCCAGCGACTCCGCACCACGCAGCAGGTGGATGGACGCACGCCGTTTGCTCCCGGCCTCCGTGAGCCCCAGCGTCCCGTGCTCAAAGTCGAACGCCGCCAGCCCGATCTTGCCCGGCACGTTCGCCCCCGGCTGCAGCCAGCGGAACCGCCCCGCCACCATCAGGTGGATGACGATGAAGCGCTCTTCATCCAGCTCGATGACGATGCGCTTTCCCATCCGCCGCACCCCCGTTACCCGCGCCCCGGCGAACTCCGCCGGGCGCGGCTGCACCGTCCGCAGCACGAACGGGTTGGCCAGGCGAATGCCGGCCAGCACCTGCCCACCGATCCGCCGCTCCAGCGCCTCCAGGTACACCTCGACGTCGGGAAGCTCAGGCATCTCAAGGAGATGAAAGAGAAAGCGCCCGCCCCGGGATGGGAACGGGCGCCAATGCTCATCAAAATCTTTGTCCGCGAAGGCGGACAGCGCGCCGTCGTTGCCGCGATTTCAATCGCTCCAGACGAGCCGTCCGCCCTCACACCCTCACACCCTCACACCCTCACACCTACACCCCCGCCGCCACCGCCTCGATTGAAAGCGGCTCCGGGGCGCCGCGGTTGCCGGCCAGGAACCGCTCGGCCATCTCCACGTACTCCGTGGTGCCGATGTACAGCGGCGTGCGCTGGTGCAGCGAATCGGGCTCGATGTCGTTGATGCGGCGCGTGCCGTCGCTGGCGCAGCCGCCCGCCTGCTCGGCGATCATGGCCAGCGGCGCCGCCTCGTACAGCAGCCGCAGCTTGCCGTTCCTGTTCTTCACGTCGGCCGGGTACATGAAGAAGCCGCCGTACAGCAGGTTGCGGTGGAAGTCCGCCACCAGCGACCCGATGTAGCGCGCGCTGAACGGCTTGGGGATCTGCCCGTCCATCCCCTTGAGGTAATCTACCAGCGCCTGCTGCTCCGGCACCCACTTGCCGTAGTTGCCCTCGTTGACGCTGTAGATGCGCTGCCCCTTTTCGGGGATGCGGATGTTGGGGTGCGAAAGCAGGAACTCGCCGATGGAGGGCTCAAGCGTAAAGCCGTGCACCCCGTTGCCGGTGGTGTACACCAGCATGGTGGACGAGCCGTAGACCACGTAGCCGGCCGCCACCTGCTTGTAGCCGGCCTGCAGGCAGTCTTCGACGCAGCCGCGCGGGTGGTCGCTCACCTTGCGGTGCACGCTGAAGATGGTGCCCACCGACACGTTGGCCTCGATGTTCGACGAGCCGTCCAGCGGGTCAAACAGCACGCAGTACTTGCCCGTGGGAAAGCGGTCGGGGATGGGGATGAAGTCCGCCTCCTCCTCCGACGCCATCCCGCACAGGTGCCCGGTGTGGTCCAGCGCCTTGAAGATCACCTCGTGCGCAAACTCGTCCAGCTTCTTTACGTCCTCGCCCTGGACGTTCACCTCGCCGGTGTAGCCCAGCACGTCCGCCAGCCCCGCGCGGCGCACCTCGCGCGCGATCATCTTGGCCGCGAAGGCGATGTCGTACATGATGTTGGAGAAGGCGCCCGTGGCTTCCGGGAACTGCCGCTCCGCCTCGATGATGTGCCGCTCGATGGTAACGACGGACCGCTGGCTCACTATGGCCTCGGGGATACGGATTTCGGTTTTTGCGCGGCGTACTCGCGCTGCCGTGCGTAAGCGACCTTCTCGAACGGGTTCTCGTAATACCCGTGCCTGAACCACTCCGCGCAGTACTTGAGCGCGAACAGCGGATCGTCCTTCCACTGCTCCACGTGCACCAGCTCGTGCACGATCAGGTCGTCCGTCACCGGACAATCGGCGTTCCACAGGATGGTGCGCCCCAGCGTGACCGCGCCCGCCGGCCGCCGGCTTCCGCCGATGAAGAACCCGCCGATGGCCGGGATCAGCCGGTTGCGGCGGATCACCACGCCGGGCGGCACCGGGTGCGGCAGCTCCCAATCCGGCACCCGCGGCCCCAGCACCCTGTCGGCCAGCGTCGATAGCAGGCTCACGGCTCCACCCTTCGCCACTCGGTTCCCCCCGGCTCTACCGCAATGCGCACCGTGCCGTCGCGGTCCGTGCGCGCCACGTCGATCCCCCGGACTTCCAGCCGTGCCAGCACCTCGGCGTGCGGGTGCCCGTAGTCGTTGCGCGCGCCGGCGGAGACCACCACGAGCTCTGGATCGACCGTGTCCAGGAACGGGCCCGAGGATGCGGTGCGGCTGCCGTGGTGCCCCGCCTTGAGCACGTCGGCGCGCAGCGAGTCGCCGTAGCGGGCGATCAGCCGCTCCTCCACCAGCAGCGAGGCGTCCCCCGTGAACAGCGCGGAAAAGGCGCCGTAGCGCACGCGGACCACCGCGCTAATGTCGTTCGGATCGTCGGGGGCGTCAAGAGCGTCCACGGTGGGCCACATGAACAGCAGTTCCACCCCGTCGACCTGCAATCTACGGTCCTGACGCGCCGCGTTCCAGTCGATTCCCCGCTCCTCTGCTACCCGCAGCGTCCGCAGATACACGGGCGACCCCATCGGCATCCCGGGGTCGATCACCCGCCCGACAGGCATGCCCTGCATTACCGCCCCCGCCCCGCCGATGTGGTCCGCGTGCGGATGCGTGAGCACCAGCGCCTCGATCCGTCTGGCCCCGCGGGCGCGCAGAAAGGGGAGCACGCGCCGCTCCCCCGCGTCCCACCCGTCGGCGCGCTCGCCCGCATCGATGAGCACCCACCGGCCGGCGGGCGTGCGCAGCGCGATTGCGTCCCCCTGCCCCACGTCGATGAAGTCGATCTCCAGCCCGCCGCCCGCCGCCGCGCCCGCCATCGGCAGCAGCAGGAACGCCCCCGCGGCCGACATCCCCGCCACCGCCCAGCGCACCCGGTCGCGCATCCGCCCCGCGGCGTCCAGCGCCAGGAGAAACACGAGCGCCGCGGCCGCCCACGCCCACCATTGCGGCCGCGCCACCGCCGCGTGCCCGCCGGGCACCTGGATGGCCACGTCGACCACGCCGTTCAGCAGGTCCCGCGCGAGACCCGCGCCGTCCGCCAGCAGGTGCGCCAGCGGCGGCAGCACCGGCTCCGTCGCCGCCGCCGCGCCTATGCCGATCAGCGCCAGGCTGGTCAGCGGGATGGCGGGGAGGTTGGCGAGGATCGAAACCGGCGCCACCTGCCCAAAGTGGTGCGCCACGATTGGCGCCGTCGTCACGAACGCGGCTACGCTTACGACGAGCGATTCCGTCAGCCAGCGCGCCGCCGGGTTGCGGACCATCGCCGGCGGCACGCGCCGCATCATGGCGCCGCTGACCAGGATAATCCCCAGCACGCCCGCGAACGACAGCTGGAAGCCGATGTCCAGCACCGCCATCGGCTGCAGGGCAAGGATCGCCAGCGCCGCCGCCGCGACGATCGGCAGGCTGGCGGAGGGGCGCTGCAGCACCACGGCCAGCAGCGTCAGCGTGAGCATGATCCCCGAGCGCACGGCCGACGGCGGCGCGCCGATCACGGCCAGGTACAGGGTGATAAGGACGATGGTGAGCCCGGCGACCCGCGTGCGCGACAACCGCAGCATCCGCCCGATCAGCACGAACACCGCGCCCATCAGCGCCACGTGCGTTCCGCTGATGGCCAGCAGGTGCACCAGCCCCGTTTTGGCGAAGCGGTCGCTCAGCTCGCGGTCCAGCGTCTCGCGGCGGCCCAGGAGCAGCGCGTCCGCCAGTGGCCCGTGCCGCCCCATCAGCCGGTGCAGCTGCCGCTCCGTGCGGCCGCGCGTGGCCAGCAGCGGGTGTGCACCGTATGACGGCGGCGCGGCGACGGCCATGGAATCCACCGACACGTAGCCGGTAAACCCCGGGTCGCGCGGCCAGCCGCTCCCCAGCACCGGCCGCGGCAGCGTGGTCCATCGCCCCCGCACCACCAGTTCCGCCCCCGCGAGCGCGGCCTCGGACTCGCGCGGCAGGCGAACGCGCACGCCGCCGCCACAGCCGGGGATCGGCTTTCCTTCCCACTCGACGGAAACCGCGGCGAGGGGGAGCAGCGGGCGCCGCGCCTTGCGGTCTGCGGGCGGGTTCCAGTTGGCCCCGAGCGCTCCGCGGACGGTGAGCTCCGTCCCGTCCGCGAAATGCGCGCGGCAGTCCCCTTCGGCGCGGTCGAGGGCTCCGGCGCCGTGCCCCGCACCCGCCAGCGCCATGGCCGCCAGCAGCAGCAGGCGGACGGAATCGGCGCGGATCTGCTGGCCGATCCACCTCCGGTGCAGCCAGGGTGAAAGCAGAAGCGGCACCGCCGCGAGGGCAGTGCCGCCTGTGACCCAATCCACGCGCAATCCGAACAGCAGCCCCACAACGAACGCCAGAAAGGCCGATACGAGCGGGAGTGCCAGTTGCGTCACGCGTCCATGGTTCGGGTGGACGGAGGTGTGGGTGGATGCATTCTAACGCGTCCGCCGCACGGGTGTGTAACCCTGATCCGCCACCAGGAGCACGCAGTCGCTCGATGTGATGCAGCGACAAGCGGTTGCGCCACCGCGCCGTTCCCGAATCCCGGCGCGGTCGCACACGTCAGGCTCAGCAGAGAAGGCCCAGCACGCCGTTTACGCAGGTATAATCGCAGTACGAGAACTGGCAGCTCTCACAGCTGATGTTGCAGGTGTCGCCGCACGTGCCGTTGCACGTGGCATCGCACGAGTCTCCGCAGGTGCCGTTGCACGATGCGCCACACGACGCACAGGTGCCGTTGCACGACGCGTTGCAGGTACCGTCGCACGTGTTGTAGTTCGCGCAGGTGGGGCAGCCCGGGCAGGTGCACTGCGTGTAGCACGTGCACTGCTCGCCAAACACCGTCCCCCTGGCCTTCTGCGGCGCGGTTGTGTCGAAGGTGTCTACCCGCAGGTCGTCCAGCTGCAGCTTGAGCTTCATCGAGGGCTCCCTGGTTGAAAAGTGGATCAGTACGGCTGGCGATGCGAGGCGGCCCGGCGCCGTCAGCCGGCGCCGCGCCCCGATCCGCTCAGCAAATCAGGCAGATGTCTCTCTCATCGCGCACCGCGCTAAAGCAGCTTTCGCAGCTTGCCCCGCACGTGGCGTCGCAACTGTAGCCGCAGCTGTCCCCACACGTGCCGTTGCATGATGCGGCGCACGAGACACAGGTGCCGTTGCAGCTGGCGTGGCACGTGCCGTTGCAGCTGGCATCGCAGGTGGGGCAGCCCGGGCAGGTGCACTGCGTGTAGCACGTGCACTGCTCCCCGAACACCGTCCCCTTGGCCTTCGGCGGAGAAGTGGTCTGAAAGGTATCCACCGTCAGGTCATCCAGCTTCAGCTTGAGCTTCATGGGTGCCTCCCTGAGGGTTCAGCGGTACAGGGTCGATGGCGGCTCAGGCGGTAGAGCCATGGTCCGTTGCTCCAGTACGCGTTGTTGTTGCAGGTGCGGCCCACGCAGGTAGTACCATTCATCGTAAAGCAATGGATGTCACACGGTGACCCAGCGCGCACAGCGCCCCTGGCTGGCCAGGGGCGCTGTGCGCGAGCAGCTACCACACCTCGCAGTCGTAGCGGCACAGTTGCCTGGGACCCTGCGCCGTGGGACACGTCTGGCCGTTGCACGACACCTCATACGTGCAATTGCAGCTGTAGTCGCAGGTGCCTCCGCACGATGCGGCGCACGAGACACAGGTGCCGTTGCAGCTGGCGTCGCAGGTACCGTTACAGCTGGCATCGCAGGTGGGGCAGCCGGGACACGTGCACTGCGTGTAGCACGTGCACTGCTCGCCGAACACCGTCCCCTTTGCCTTCTGCGGCGCGGTGGTGTCGAAGCTGTCGATCCGCAGGTCTTCCAGCTGCAGCCTGAGCTTTTTCATCTGCCTCTCCTGGTTGGGCGGTGACGTGCCGCCGATGACGAAGCCAAACGAGATTCATGCGGTGCTTTGAGCCTCCGTGTCGTGGCGCCGCCTGAAGTGGCTTCAACCACCAAGAAGCACCCTTTCCCGACATAAAGCAAGAGTCGCATGCAAGCGGCCGGATCAGGGCCTTGGATAGGCCGAAGCGACACCGCCGCGAGCCGAACCCATCCAGCGCGTTCATTATTCTGCGTCCGCTTCGGCTGTTTGTTCTAGATAGACAAGCTGCTGCCTTGCGGTTGCTCGTGCACTACAATCAGAACGGCACCGCGGCGGAACGGTGCCGTTCTCTCATTCGTCCCTCTACCAGCGTGCCCTCACGCCGCGTCGGACACTGTCATCCTCCCCCAAACCCGTCGGGGACGCGGTTACCGGGTGCGTCGTCGGAGTGCGGCCCGGCAGATGAACGACGGGGCAAAGCAGATGCAGCCGCGGGGTTGTCCTTCACGGTGCCGCGCGGGTCTTGAGATGGGTAATGGCGTCGATCAGCGCCGCCGCGACCAGAAAAAGCTGCCGCCCCCCGGGCAAGGACCCAGGGGGCGGCAGAGGACACGTGCGTTCGCGGTGCCTGATCAGCAGGTCTGGCCGCAGCAGGTGCCCATCGGGTCCGGCGACGTGTACTCGCAGCTGATCTCGCGCGTGGGGCAGGTGCACGTGCCGCCGCAGCTGGCACCGGTGCAGCCACGACACGTGTTGTCGTTGCAGTTCGTGTAGCCACAGCTGCCGCCGCAGCTCACCAGGTCCGACTCGGTGCACTCGAACGGTTCCGTCCACTCGTGAGCCTTCACGGTGCCGCGGCCGGCCGGCTCGGCATTGATCTCGAACGACTCCACCGACAGCTGGTCCAGGTTCAGCTTACGCATGGGTATGCCTCCAGCAAGAAAATGGCGCGCGGCCAACCGGCTCGCGCAGCCCCGCACTCACGGGGCTAATACAATATCAGACTTAGATTGACGACAGATCAAGTGTTCACCCGAATCAATACGCAATCGGTTTGAGTGTATAGATCCCATATAAATTGCCAATTTTGCATTTTCTCTTCCCTCACAATCCTTGAAAGTCGGAAAATACGCGCTTACATACGGTGTGAAGAGATGGATTTAGAAAATAGAAAGTGCCGTGTCCCGGACGGAGAACGCGGCGCTCGAATCGCGACACTTCAGACCACCTGGCCTGGGTTCCCGTCGCGACGCGGGCAGACGATGGTACGCGTAGCGCCCGCGACGCACGCCGCATCCGTGGAAGAAAGAAAGCCGCCGTGCCCGGAGAGGGCGCGGCGGCGAAGAAAGAAGAGTGGTTCAGGCCCACCCGCATCCGCTCAGGTGGCCGGATCCTCGTCCAGGCGGGGATACGAGAGCCGGCGCTCGTCCTCGCGCGGGTATGAGACGGTCCGGTCATCCTCCCTGGGATATGCGATCGTCCGCTCGTCGTCGCGGGCGTACGAGACGGGGCGCTGATCCTCTACAGGATGCGCGGCTGCCGGTTCATCGTCGCGGACGTACGGGCGCTCATCCTGGCCGGAAAACACGGCCGTCCGCTCGTCACCGACGGGATACGTGGACGTCGGCTCGTCCGCCCGCGGGTGCGAGACGGCCGCTTCGTCCGTGCGCGCAAAGGTGGCGGGCGGCGTATCGTCGCGCGTGGGGACCGGCTCGCGCGCCACACCCCAGGCGCTGGCGGCGCGCGCGGGCGGCGCCTCCGGCTGCAGCAGGCCGTGGCTGCGGAGCAGTTCGCGCACGCGGCGGTCGTGGCGCAGGCTCAGCATCAGCATCGCCCCCATCCCCGCCAGGAACACCAGCAGAAGGACGACGGCCAGGGGCGCGCGGTAAAAGGTGACCACGCCTACGTCGATCGCCACCCGCTCGCCGCGGTTGAGCCACGCGAGCGCCGCCGCGAACACGGCGGCCGCGGCGGCGGGAAGCCAGCGCGGGGCCGTCACGCAGCCGCCATCGCGTGGAACAGCTCGCCCTGAAAGGTGGCGCCGGAGGTAGACTCCAGCCGCACCTCGGCAAAGCTGCCGATCAGCTCTACCGGGCCCTCGAAGGTCACCACCTTGTTGCTTTCGGTGCGCCCCTGCAGCCCGCCGCGGCGGCCCTCCTTCTCCACCAGCACCTCCTCGATGCGCCCCACCTCAGCCGCGTACAGCTCCGCCTGGATGGCGCGGTGCGTGGCGATCAGCCGCTCCAGCCGCGCCTGGCCGATCTCGTCCGGGACGAACTGGTCGCGCGGCATGCGGGTGGCGGGGGTGCCCTCGCGTTCGCTGTACTTGTACAGGAACGCGTCGTCGTAGCGCACGGAGCGCATCAGCTCCAGCGTGGCCTCGTACTCCTCGTCCGTCTCGCCGGGAAAGGCCACGATCACGTCGGTGGAAAGCGCGATGTTCGGCATGGCCTCGCGCACCCACTCGATCTTCTCCAGGTACTCCTCGACCGTGTACCGGCGCAGCATGCGCTTGAGCGTGCGATTGTGGCCGCTCTGCACGGGCAGGTGCAGCTGCTTGCACACCGCCGGCTCCGTGGCCATCACCTCTACCAGCTCGCGGGTAAAGCCGTTGGGATGCGGAGATGTAAAGCGCACGCGGCGGATGCCGTCCACCCGCGCCACCTCGCGCAGCAGCCGGGGAAAGCTCCAGCCGTCGTGCTCCCACGAGTTCACCGTCTGCCCCAGCAGCGTCACCTCAGGCACACCGTCCTGCGCCAGCGCCCGCACCTCGTCCAGGATGGCGACGGGATCGCGGTTCTTCTCGTCGCCCCGCACGTAGGGGACGATGCAGTAGGTGCAGCGGTAGTTGCAGCCGCGCTGGATGGGCACCCACGCGCTCACCGCCGAGATGCGCTTGGGCGCCACGCCCTCGTAGTTCTCGTGCGGGTCAAAGCCCAGCACGGTAAGGCCGCGCGGCTGCTGCGGCGCGTGCGTGCCAAACGCCAGCGGCAGCGCCGGACGCGGTGTGCGCTTGGCGCCCACCTCGGCCAGCTTGTCCGGGAGCTGGCGGTAGGCGTCGGGGCCCATCACCAGGTCCACGCCGCCGGCGCGGCCCAGCAGGTTTTCGCCCATGCGCTGTGCCATGCAGCCGGTCACGCCGATCAGCGCGCCCTCGCGGCGGTACTGCTGCAGCTGGCCCACGCGGCCGATCACGCGCTGCTCCGCGTGGTCGCGAATGGCGCACGTGTTCACCAGGATGACGTCGGCGTCGTCGGGCTTGTCGGTGGCGACGAACCCCTGCTCCGCCAGGATGCCGGCCATCAGCTCGCTGTCGCTGATGTTCATCTGGCAGCCGTAGGTTTCGATGTAAGCTCGCTTCATGGCAGGCACTGCGTTTGTCCGGTCGGGGGCAAGACCGGACGCATACACCGCAGCCGCCCGCCGGTTCGCGCGAGAGAAGCACAGTGCATTAATGCTGTCGCTCACCACGATTGCGAGCTCAGTCATCCTGAGGGAGGCGCCACGCTGAATACTGCTTGTACGACATAGTTTGGCGCCGACCGAAGGACCTTGCCAGCGGCGCCGATAGGCTGGATCTCTGCCCATGAGCATGCTTCACGATGGCAGAGAGAAGGTCCTTCGGCCGGCGCTAGGCGGTGCACACGATGAGTTCGTGCGCTGCTCGCTGGGTTGCTAACCCGCACGCCCGAACCAGTCATCCTGAGGGAGGCACCGCGTCGCATCCTGCTTGTACATCACATCTTGGTGCCGACCGAGGGACCTTGCCAAAAGAACCGAGGGGCTGGATCTCTGCCCAAGAGCGTGCTTCACAATGGCGGAACGAAGGTCCTTCGGTCGCGCGCAAAGGATTGCCTGAATGCAGGTTACTGGTGGCGCTCCCTCAGGATGACTGGCTTCTGATTTTAACCGGGAAGCTTAGCAACCCCTCTCAGCTCAGCAAGCGCGGGTAGCCATGTGCGGCAGCCCCACGCGATCCGACAGATCCTCCCATTCCGGGTTCATCGATTCGATCAATGCGAGCTTTCGTTGCCGGAGCCATCCTTTCAACTGTTTTTCTCGCACGATCGCCGCCTCCGCACTGTCGGCGAGTTCGAAGTAGACCAGCCGGTTAACCCTGTAACGCGACGTGAAGCCCGTTACGGCGCCAGTCTTGTGCTGGTAGACGCGTCTGCGCAAGTCATTCGTCATGCCCACGTACAGCGTGCGTCTGACACTTGCGAGAATGTAGACGTAGTACATGGAATCGACCGCGGGACGTGGGCTCGACGACAGCTTTCAAGCCGCAGGAAAGAAGGTCCTTCGGTCGCCGCCAGAGCTTGGTGATCAAGACTGGTTACCTGCGGCGCCTCCCTCAGGATGACTGATCTAAGCACGATGGTGTGCAGAGTGAACGTGCATCAAGGAACGCTGCCAGCCTACCTCTGCCATCTTCATCCACTTCCCGCTCCGCGGGTGCTGCGTTACATTTCGCGACCTGAAATCGCGCCGCGTCGCTCGGCGTGTTTCGGACCTCACGAGCAGTTCTCTCTGGTTCGGCCCGCAATCCATCGATGAAAAACCTCTCCGTTGCCACGCGGCTGCTGGTGTTCGGCGCGCTCGGCATCTTCCTGGTGCTATGCGTCGGTATCGCCGGAATGCTGGGGCTGCGCCGCACCGGCGACGCGCTGGCGGACGTGACGCGCACCACCTCCGAGATCCGGCTGCAGGGCGACGTGGACATGATGCACGACGCCATCCGTGCCGACGTGTACCGCGCTGTGGCCAGCCCCGCCTCGGCCGGCGCCGCCCGCGCCTCGTTCGACGCGGATGTGGCGCGGATGCGCACGGCGCTGCAGGCGCTGGAGCAGGGGAAGGGCGAGACGGCGCAAGCCGTGGAGGGCGCGCGCGGCAGCCTTGACGCGTACGTGGACGCCGGCGCGGCGCTCATCGACCTGGCGCCGCGCGACCGCGACGCCGCCGTGCGCGGAATGACGACGTTCGAGGCGAGCTTCGAGCGGCTGGCGACCGACCTGGGCGTGCTCACCGACCGCATCGAGGCGCAGGCCGCCGCGGCGCAGACCGGCGGCCGCGTCGCCGCCCGCAACGCGCTGCTGGCCATGATCCTCACCACGGCGGTCGCGTTTGCCGTGCTGCTGGCGGTGGCGCTGGCCATCACCCGTATGATCGTGGTGCCGTTGCGCGAGGCGGTGGACGTGAACCGGCGCCTGGCCGACGGCGACCTGACGGCGCAGGCCGTCGCCCGCGGCGGCGACGAGGTGGGCGCCATGATCCAGTCGCTCAACGAGATGGCCGCCCGCATGCGCACCGCCATCGGCCGCATTACCCAGCTCAGCGGCTCACTGGCCGAAAGCAGCACCGAGATCAGCGCGGGCGCGGCCGAGACGGCGGAACTGGTGGGGCAGCTGGGCGCCGTGATCGACCAGATTACCGCCGGCGCGCAGGACCAGGCGCAGGCGGCGCAGAACACGGCGGAGGTGATGGAGGAGATGACGACGGCGATCGAGCACGTGACGGGCGACGCCCGGGCGCTGGCGGCGTCGGCGGACGACAGCGTGGCGGCCGCGCAGGCCAGCAGTGCCACCATCCAGCGGGCGATGGGCAGCCTGGACGAGATTCGCGCCTCGGTGCTGCAGGCCGACGCCCGCGTACGGCAGCTGGACGCCCGCTCGGCCGAGGTGGAGCAGATCGTGGCGCGCGTGAACGACATCGCCGAGCAGACCAACCTGCTGGCGCTGAACGCCGCCATCGAGGCGGCGCGCGCGGGCGAGCACGGGCGCGGCTTTGCCGTGGTGGCCGAGGAGGTGCGCAAGCTGGCGGACCTTTCCGCACGCTCCACCGGCGAGATCGCCGTGCTGGTGAACGGCATTCGCGAGGGCACCGCCGGCGTCGCCGCCGCCATGCAGGCGGGCACGGCCAGCGCCGAAGCGGGCACGGGGATGGCGCGCGAGGCGGCCGGCGCGCTGGACGACATCCTGGGCGCGCTTTCCGGCACCAACCACCAGGCACAGCGCATCGCCGAGAGCGCCGACGGCATGACGGCGCAGCTCGGCCGCCTGTCGCTGCTGGTGGAGTCCGTGGCCGGCGTGGCGGAGGAGAGCGCCGCCGCGGCCGAGGAGATGGCCGCGCAGAGCACCGAGGTGCTGGCCTCCGTGCAGCGCATCGCGGCCGTCTCCGACAGCGGCGAAGGGACTGCGACGGGCTCGTCCGTCCACTCGCTGTCGCGCATGGCCCAGCAGCTTCGCCTCGCCGTCGCGGACTTCCGCGCGTAGGGGTGCGTGAGTGTGATCGGCTGACGCCTGATCAAGAATGACGAAGGGCCCCGCAAGCGCGGGGCCCTTCGTCGTCCGTCATGTAGTAGCCGCACCGCTCACAGGAGCCTCAGGACATGTGAGGGAGCATGTGCAGGCACAGGTGAGTCACGAAAGTCGTCCAGATTGCGCGTAACGAGGTAGTCTGCGCCAACCTTGTCAGCACAGACGGCCTGGACTGCGTCTTCGAAATCCCTCCATCCCAACGCGAGCGCCCGGACAAAGTCCTTCCGCTGTACAGGCACGACCTCCAGTACCTCCAGCAGATTGGATACGGCCGAGACGGCCGCCGCGGCACCCTCCGAACGGCGGAGAATGTAATAGATCGTCGTGATCGTATGGCCAGCCACGTAGCCTGTGGCGCGTTTCTTTTCGATCGCGGCAAAAAGGGCCGCCGCAGGCTTCACGAACCCAGGGCGCCGCTGCAGAAAATCCAGAAGAATGTTGGCATCGAGCAGTACAGTCATTGACCATACTTTCGCCACAGATACTCCTTGTAATCCTCCTCGCCGGAACTGCCCGATGCAATCCCGAGAAGACTGCGCGTGATGGGGGGAAGATCCTTCTCCCAATCATCGTTCAGATCGGAAGGGTGGTCGCCAGAGACCGAAGAATGGGTCGCATCCGGCGCATGCACCCCGATATCGGCCGGCAGCGTGGAGATCAATTCACCGATAGTCTCAGCGATGTCCGTTCCGTTCTGCTCGCTGTACTGACGAACACGGTCGATCAGCACGGGATCCAGCTCGATGCTCAGCGTTTCCTTTGCCATTCTCGCTCCTCCTGCGCAGGCGTAACTGAACAATGCGAACATCGACCGGCTTCGTCAACTGGCGTTAACGAAAACGGCCCCGCTCGATGCGGGGCCGTTCGTCTTTGCTGCTTATTCCCTATTCCTGCCCCTTACGCCCGCGCCCACTCGCCGTACAGCGGGAAGCGGCCGCACAGCTCGCGCACCTCTCCGGCAACCTGCTTCGCGACGCCCTCGTCGGCCGGGGCGGCGATGACGCGGTCGATGAAGGCGGCGATCTCGCGCATCTCCGCCTCGCCAAGACCGCGGGTGGTGAGCGCGGGGGTGCCGATGCGCACGCCGGAGGTCACGAACGGGCTCTCCGTCTCGCCCGGGACCGTGTTCTTGTTCACCGTAATGCCGGCGTGCTCCAGCGCCTTCTCGGCCACCTTGCCCGTGACACCCTTGTTGCGCAGGTCCACCAGCATCAGGTGGTTGTCGGTGCCGCCGGAAACCAGGTTGAAGCCGCGCTCCATCAGCCCCTCGGCCAGCGCGCGGGCATTGGCGATCACGCGGCCGCTGTAATCGCCGAACTCCGGCCGCAGCGCCTCGCTGAACGCCACCGCCTTGGCCGCGATTACGTGCATCAGCGGCCCGCCCTGGATGCCGGGGAAGATCTGCTTGTCGATGGCCTTGGCGTGCTCCTCCGTCGACAGGATCAGCCCGCCGCGGGGGCCGCGCAGCGTCTTGTGCGTGGTCGACGTCACCACGTCCGCGAACGGCACCGGGTTGGGATGGTGCCCGGTGGCTACCAGGCCGGCGATGTGCGCCATGTCCACCACCAGCCGCGCGCCGCACTCCTTGGCGATCTCGCCGAACACCTCGAAGTCGATCTGCCGGGGGTACGCGCTGGCCCCAGCCACGATCACCTTGGGGCGCACCTGCATGGCCTGGTCGCGCAGCGCCGCGTAGTCGATGCGGTGGTCGTCCGGGCGCACGCCGTACGCAACCACGTTGTACAGCCGGCCGCTGAAGTTCACCGGCGAGCCGTGCGTAAGGTGGCCACCCTCGGACAGGTTCATCCCCAGCAGCGTGTCGCCCGGTTCCATCAGCGCAAAGTAGACGGCCATGTTGGCCTGCGCGCCGCTGTGCGGCTGCACGTTGGCGTGGTCGGCGCCAAACAGGCGCAGCAGCCGCTCCTGCGCCAGCTTTTCCACCTCGTCCACCACCTCGCAGCCGCCGTAGTAGCGCTTGCCGGGGTAGCCTTCGGCGTACTTGTTGGTGAGCACGGAGCCCATCGCCTGCAGCACCGCCTGCGAAACGAAGTTCTCCGAGGCGATCATCTCCAGCTGGTTCTCCTGCCGGTCGGCCTCGGCGACCAGCAGGCGGTGGATGTCGGAGTCGGTCTGCGTGAGGGCGTCCATACGGTTCAGTCCGGCGGCTCGGGCGTCGTGCTCTGTCGGGAGCCCCGAAACTACCCCGCCGCCCCGCCGGTGTCGAGTGCGGGCGATGCGGCCGTGACCCAGAGGCAGCGTCGATCGTCCTGAAGGCTCAGCACTTGCGGAACGGACGGCAAACGCCTGCGGGCGGCCGTCCGTACCCGCGGTCAACGTTCGACGTGGAGACTTTCTCATGAAGCACTTTCCCCGACTGGCCACCGGCGCGGTGGCCGTGATGCTGGCGACCACCGCATGCTCGGGCAACTCGCGCAACCCCATCAGCTACCCGGGTGGTCCGCGGTCCACCGTCATCGACCGCAACGGTGACGGGTACGACGACCGCACGGGCGCGCGCATCGAGCCCAACAAGAACAAGGGCAAACGCGACGAAGTCCGCTGCAACGCCGGCCGCGGCAACGGAAACGGCAATGGACGCTGCCGCAACGGCAATGGCAACCGTGGTCGCGGACGCGACGGCGAGTAGCCGGCGTTTTCGGGCGATGGAAGAGGGGGGGGGGGGGGGGGGGGGCCGCGCCCGCCCCCCCGCGCCAGGGAAGACATACACCGACACAACA
>NZ_JBMDXM010000014.1:0-28632 GCF_048594345.1 Longimicrobium sp. | reverse complement strand
GCGTATCAACCTTACCAACGACAACTCCGACGAAAACCCCCTGCGCTGCCGCCCGATGGACGGCTGAGAATCCGGGAACAGATCTCACGCGGAGACGCGGAGCAAAAGAGAGCCGCGGAGAAAAGACAAGGAGGACGCGGGTGAGGCCATCACCCGCGTCCTCCCTTTTATCCTCCGCGCCTCCGCGCCCTCCGCGTCTCCGCGTGAGCCCGGCAGTAGAACGCCGAGTGCACGGAGAATCATGGGAATGGGTATGACAGCGAGTATTGAGCGGATCATCCACCCTGTCGCGCCGGAATAACAGCACCACTGGGACGACCCTTCCATCCAGTGGCATCAATCTCCCCGATCCCGCACCGGAATCAGAGGAGGCGCCCACCCTGATGCGCATCTTTCCAATGCCTGCAGCACGCGCGGAAGTGGAAGTGGCGGGAATGGTGTTCCTCCAAAAAATGCGGATGGCCCCCTGCCGCATTCTATCCGTCTACCGTTGCAGACACCTCTACACAAGATCGTGCCGCGTCGACCATCCACACCCGCACCCGACACGTGGGAAGTCATACCAGATCCGACAAAACTGTCATTCTGAGGGAGGCGCCGCGCAGCGCTCTCAGATCGCGCAGGAGAGTGGCGCCGACCGAAGAATCTCCATGCTGAAACGCACGATTCTTTCCGTGACGACCTGGTTCCCGGGCGTTGCCCGGAAAGGGGTTCCGCGCGAGGGGAGGGAGATTCTTCGGTCGCGCCACTGGCTTCCGTGGCGTTCCCGAGAGTCCGACGAGGGCGCTCTCTCAGAATGACAGGTGTTTTCCCGGATTCCGTATCAGAATCAGAATCAGGCCTCATACCGCGAGATCAGAGGCGGCGGCACGTAAAACTCTGGTAACTCTGGTAACTCTGCGTGAGGCCCATTCTTGCCCAAAGTCAGCCGCCGGACGCGATCCGCTCCGCGCAGAAGTAGCCCGCGGCCTCACGGTCTCCGCCGCCGCTCTGCCAGCGTCCAGCGAAGCGATCGGCGTCCAGCGCGGTGACGGTGAGCGCCGTAAACGCGCCGTCGAAGCGCGGCGGGCCACCCTGGTTGGCGTCGGCGCCCAGGCGCAGCATGATCTGGTTGCTACCGGACGGCGCGCCGGGGCGAGGCCACTCCAGCACCAGCACGCCGGGACGCGCCGCATCCGCCCGATCCACCGCCCCGGGAACCAGGGCCCCGACGGAATCCAGCGCCACGTCCGTCCCGCCGAACAGCGGGTAGCGGACGCCCTCCGCCGGGGGAACGGGGACCGGCCGGGACCCGAACGCCTGCAGCCGCAGCGTCCCCGTGGCGGAGGAGCCCGTGCGCGGGCCGCGGTCGGCGGTGAGCGTCAGCCGAAAGTCGCCGGACAGAACGTCCGCGCGCGCGCCGGGGACCAGCTGCCCGTCGGTGGGGACGCACGCCACCACGACCGCGGCGGCGGCCGGGGGACGGGCGGTGCACGCCCCCCACCCCGACACCCCGAGCGCCACGGTCAGCGCCAGCCCCGGGCGCGACGAAAAGCACGTCATCGTCTCGGGATCCGTGTCTTGCGGCCCTGCCGGTCCATGGTGAAGCGCGGGCCGTTCCAGATGTCGTTCCCCAAGTCCAGCCGCGGTCCGCGGGGCCCGGCCTGCAGGGTGGGTGAGAGGGAGAAGGGATCGGCGCGCGACACATCCACCGTGTAGCCCAGGTCGGCCAGCGACCGCACCGTTAGCACGCTGAGCGGGTTGAGGCCGGTGTCCACGTAACCCGTCATCAGCTCGCGCCACAGCACCGTCTCGCGCCAGTGGCCGTTGACCGTGCCCACACCACCCGTGTTCTCCACCGGCACCTTTTGCCCGCCCGTGTAGGTGCTGCCGCCGATGGCGTCGAAGCCGATGAGCGCCTGCGCACCGGAGAACCACGTGTCCAGCACGGCACTGCCGGACGGGCTCTGCAGCAGCCCGCGCTCCGACCACAGCGTGCCGATCCCCATCACGTGCCCCATCTCGTGCAGGATCACCGCGTTCAGCTGGCCGCTGGCCTCCAGCGAGTTCATGTCCGCCATGTCGAAGGTCATCAAACCCAGAAGGGGAAGCCCCGCCCCCTCGTCGCGCAGATAGCACCACCCGGCCTGGCCCAGGATCCCCGACGGCCCGTCGATGGTCTCGATGCCGGCGAAGATGAGCAGGTCGTCGAAGCGGTGGCTCATGTTGGGCGAGTCGTCGCCGCAGTCGCCCGCGGCTACGCCGCCCACGACGTCCGGCAGGTCGGCGGTGATGATGCCGGACCAGCGGTCGGCCGCGCTCTGGAACGCCGCGCGCTGCGTGGCCGTGAGCGGCGTGGTGTAGCAGAGCGTCAGGGCGTAGCCGGCGCCGCCCCCGCCGGTGCACCCGGTGCCCCGGAACACCGCGGGCGCGCCCGTGATGCCGGCGACGCTGGCCGTGAGCGTGTTGGGCCCGGCGTCCGGCCCCAGTGTCCACGCCCCCGCCGAGGCAACCCCGCCCGCGCTGGTGATCGCCGTGGGCGAGGCCACGCTCCCCCCCGACGAAGCGGTGAACGTCACCTGCATCCCCGCCAGCGGGTTGCCGCTCCCGTCGTGCACCACCACCCTGGGCGCCACGGGGATCGCGGTGCCCGCCATGGCGGCCCAGTTCTGCCCGCTCTGGATGCTGACGGCGCCCGCGTTCGCCGCCGTGGCGGTGAACACCACCGGCGGCAGCGCGGTGCCGGGAAAGGTAGCCGTCAGGGTGTTGGCCCCGATCGTGGCACCCAGCCTCCAGCTGCCCGGCGTGGCCGAGCCGGTGTCGTCGGTGTTCATCTGCGCCCAGCCGACGCTGCCGCCGCCGCTGGTGACGGCAAAGTGCACCACCACGCCCCGCACGGCGTTGCCGTGGGCGTCGAGCACCTGCACCCGCGGCGTGGTGGCGAGCTGCGCGGACCGCGGCGCCCTCTGGTTGTTCCCCGCCGCGATGACCGCCGTGGCGGGCGCCGCGGCGGCGACCGTGGCACTGAACTCCACGCTCCCCACGCTGGACGTGGCGACCACCTGCTGCGGGGTTCCCACCGTGGTGCCCAGGGTCCAGACAACGCTGGCGTCGCCGTTCTCTCCCGTGGTGGCGGTGCCGGCGGAGAGCGTTCCGCCGCCCGATACGGTGAAGTCGACCGTCGCGCCGGCCACCACGCCGCCCCGACGGTCGCGCACGCCCACCGACACCGGCTGCGGAAGCGGCGTCGCCGCGACGCCGGTCTGCGCGTCGCCGCCCGTCTTCTGCAACACGGCAGCTGTCTGCGCCACCTGCACCGTCACCGCGGCCGACACGCCGCCGGACTGCGCGGTGATGGACGCCGAACCGTTGCTCACCGCGGTCACGATGGCGCTGTCGCCGCCCGCGCCCGCGATGGTCACCGCGCCCGAGCTGGACGCCCAGCTGACGGCCGCGCCGCGAATCGCCTCGCCGTTCTGCCCGGTGACCGTGGCGTGCACCACCTGGGTGGCGCCCAGGGCGTTCAACGACACGGCTTCCGGCGACAGCGTCACCGCGGTGGCCACGGACGGCGTGCTGCCGCCGTCCCCGCACCCGGCCGCGAGCAGGGCGATTCCGGAGCAGAGCAGGAGCTTGCGCATGATGGCGGACTTCCGGCAGGGTTACGACATAGGAGCGCGCGGCGGCGGACGCGGCACACGCGCAGTCCAGCAAACGACGAGGCACACGGACGCGCGCTGCGCCACGGGGCTCGCGGAGCGAACGGGCCGGTGCGGCGAACGCGCCGTACGGAAGATCCATCCGGCGGAAGCCCGACCTCGTACACGCGGCGGGGGAAGCGCGCATGCGGGCGGTGGCCGAACACACAAGCATAACGGCACCCGTGGGAACCCGCAACCGATTGCCTGGACGCGACTTCCCCCGCAGCGTCCGGGGAACCGCGTCCGCCGGAGCGGGGGCTCCCCGCCAGGCTGGGCGGCGTCCAGCCGGTCCTGCCTGATTGCCATCGCCAGAAGCAAAGCGGCCCCGACGCGGATCATCGCGCCGGGGCCGCTTCTATCCATCGACTTCCCTGCCCCGCTACTCGTCAAACGTGCGGATGGCGAGGCACACGTTGTGGCCTCCGGAGTCGAGGCGAACCCCGCTACCGTCGTCGCCGATTCGATCTCTGCCGATCAGTAGTACTGGCAGAAGTTGCAGCTGCAGTAGGAGCCCGGTTGGCAGGTGCGTTCGCCGCACGTCACGCACGTGTTGCAGATCGTGACGCCGCAGCTGTACTCGTAGCATGTGGCGCAGAGGGTGGCGCAGGTGCCGCACTCGCTTTCGGCGTAGGTGGCGCAATCCCCCGTCTCGCAGATATCGATGGATTGGCAGTCCCAGCCCTGCGTGTAATCCGGGCGGTGCGCCTTTACGGTGCCGCGGGCCTCGGCCTCGCCGCCGGTGGTGCTGAAGGTCTCGACCGAAAGCGCGTCCAGGTCCAGGCGGATCTTCTTCATGGGGTTCTCCTCGGGTGCCGGTGCGGGGTGGGGGGATGGGATGCGGAGATACGAAAACGCGCCGTGTCACCCGCAGATCGGCCGCGCCTCCCCGGGTGGAATGGCAGGAAGCGGTGGCGCGATTAGATGAGGGGATTACACGAACGAGCGGACGTCTGCCAACACCGGGCTCCACAGAGCGCGGTACCCTCCGCATTCGGACAGGAGAGGAACGCCGACCCGGAGCGTTGCTGGCGCACTAAGGGTACTGACCTTCATCCGGAGGCCCGAGTGACATGCGGAGAACCAATGTTTACCGCCGATTTACGATGCGCAAGTGTTACCCTCAGAATTGATTCCGGGCCGGCGCGGAACGGCAGATCCGGGGCGTACCCCCTGGGTCGTTGTGCACTCGTGGCCAATTCGAGCGACACCCCGCTGCACCTCCAGAAACGGACATTCTCACACGGGGTCAACCGCGTCAACGGTTTTGATCTTTACCCTTGACCCCGTTGACCCCGTGTGCGACAAGTCTTTTCCATGATCGGATCGGGTGCACAAGGAACATCGGGATTCGGTATGAGCATGAGGCCACACGATCGTAAGCCAGTCGGCCAGTCCACAAAGTGGCACGAAGGCAGACCTCGTGTGGGCGTTGCAGAGAATTGTTTCGCCCATTGCTCGCACCCATGGCGCGGCGGCAGTGCGAAAAGAACGGCCCCGGCGCAGAATCGCGCCGGGGCCGCTTCGCATCCGTCGAACTCCCCCGCCCTGCTACGCCTCAAACTTGCGGATGGCGAGGCACACGTTGTGGCCGCCGAAGCCGAAGGAGTTGCTGAGGGCCAGGCGCACGGGCCGCTCCGTCATCCCCCCCGTCCCGTAGTTCAGGTCGCACTCCGGGTCCGGCGTCTCGTAGTTGATAGTCGGCGGGATCTTGCCGTCGCGGCAGACCAGCGCGCAGATCACCGCCTCCAGGCCGCCCGCCGCGCCCAGCGTGTGCCCCGTCATCGACTTGGTCGAACCGACGATGATGTCGCGCGCGCGGTCGCCCAGCACCGTCTTGATGGCCGCCGACTCGTTCTTGTCGTTCGCCGGCGTGCTGGTGCCGTGCGCATTCACGTAGTCCACCTCGGACACGTCGGCCCCGGCTTCCTTGAGCGCCAGGCGCATGGCCCGCACCGCGCCTTCGCCGCCTTCCGCGGGCGAGGTGATGTGGTACGCGTCGGCGGTCTGGCCGTAGCCCACCACCTCGGCGATGATGGTGGCGCCGCGGGCGCGGGCGTGCTCCAGCTCCTCCAGCAGCACCATCCCCGCACCCTCGCCCAGGACGAATCCGTCGCGGCCCGCGTCGAACGGGCGGCTGGCCGTCTCGGGCGACTCGTTCCGTGTCGACAGCGCCGTCATGTTGGCGAAGCCGGCGATCGTCGTGGGCGTCACGGACGCCTCGGTGCCGCCCGCCAGCATCACGTCGGCCTCGCCGTACTTGATGCTGCGGAACGCGTTGCCCACCGCGTGGGCGCCCGACGCGCACGCCGACACGGTGCAGTAGTTGGGGCCCTTGGCGTTGTAGCGGATGGAGACCAGGCCGGCGGCGATGTCGCTGATGAACATCGGCACAAAGAAGGGCGACACGCGGCCGGGCCCCTTCTCCATCATCCGCCCGTGCTGCTCTTCGAAGGTGTGGATGCCGCCGATGCCGCTGCCGATGATGACGCCGAAGCGCTCGGAATCCAGCGAATCGAAGGTTTCGTCCAGCCCCGCCTCCTTCATGGCCTGCACGGCCGTGGCGATGGCGAACTGGCTGAAGCGGTCGGTCCGCTTCACTTCCTTGCGGTCGATGTAGATGCCGGGGTCAAAGTCCTTGACCTCGCAGGCAAAGCGCACCGTGTGCGCGGACGCGTCGAACTGGGTGATGGGGCCGGCACCGCTACGCCCGCCGAGCAGGGCCGCCCAGGAGTCCTGGACGTCCAGCCCGACGGGCGTGAGCAGACCGGTCCCCGTGATCACGACTCGGCGATTCATCAGCCGCTCCGGGTCTACGGGAAGCTCGGGCCAGGCCGCCCCGGGGGACGGCCCGTATGGAAAGGAGGGCGCGGACGGTCCGCGGCCTCAGGCCTGCGCGTTGTTCTGGATGTAGCTGATGGCGTCGCCGACGGTGCGCAGCTTCTCGGCTTCCTCGTCCGGGATCTCCATCCCGAACTCTTCCTCGAAGGCCATCACCAGCTCCACGGTGTCCAGCGAGTCAGCGCCAAGGTCCTCCACGAACGAGGCCTCCGGCGTGACCTTCTCGGCATCCACGCCCAGCTCGTTGATGATGATCTCCTTGACCTTCGCCTCGATGTCCGCCATTTCACGTGCTCCTGGTTGGTTTGTGCGTGCCGGGCCGCCGGCCATGGACGGGGCCCGCTCGGTCGTCCTACATCACCATCCCACCGTCCACCACCAGCACCTGCCCGGTGATGTACGACGCGCCCGGGCCCGCCAAGAAACGCACCGCGGGAGCAATGTCCTCGGGCCTGCCCAGCCGCTGCAGCGCAATGCCGTTCATCAGCGCCGTCCGCGCGGCCTCGGGCAGGTCCGCCGTCATGTCGGTTTCAATGTATCCGGGGGCGACGGCGTTGACCAGAACCCCCCGCGCCGCCAGCTCCTTGGCCACCGACTTGGTCATTCCGATCAGCCCGGCCTTGGACGCGGCGTAGTTGGCCTGCCCCGCGTTCCCCGTTACGCCCACCACGGAGCTGATGTTGACGATGCGCCCCGCGCGCCGCTTCATCATCCCCCGGCTGGCCGCGCGCATCAGGTTGAAGGCGCCGCGCAGGTTGGTGTCGATGACGGCGTCCCAGTCGTCATCCTTGATGCGCATCAGCACGTTGTCGCGCGTGACGCCGGCGTTGTTCACCAGCACGTCCAGCGAGCCGAAGTCGGCTTCCACCTGCTTGACCAGTGCGTTGCACGCCTCCGGGTCCGCCACGTCGCAGGCGTAGCCGCGGTGCCCCTCGCCGGGCAATTCCGCGGCCGCGGCCTCTGCCCGGGCCCCGTCGCGCGCCACCACCGCCACCCGTGCCCCCGCGCCCGCCAGTTCCCGCGCGATGGCCAGGCCGATGCCGCGCGATCCTCCGGTGACCAGCGCTACCTGACCCTGTAGCTCCACGCCGCCTCTGTCAGAAGAGTGTCCGGTGCCCGGGCCTCACGTGCCCCGGGGCTCGAAGCTGGGCAGTATATCACCACTCCGCGCACTTCGCACGGGGTCCGCGCGACACCGCCGCCGCCGAGCTTGTCCCGCGAGGCCGCTACGGGGCGCTCGAGCCCTGGCCCTGGGCGCCGCCGCTCAGCAGCGCCTCGATGGCGTCCGCCGTCCCCACCGCCACGCCGCGTCCCTCGGCCGCCCGGTCGATCCGCTTGAGCATCCCCACGAGCACCTTGCCGGCGCCCACCTCCAGGAACCGCTCCGCGCCCATCTGCAGCATGGTCTGCACCGACTGCGTCCAGCGCACGGGCGACGTCAGCTGGTCCACCAGCAGCGCGCGCGCCTCGCCCGCGTCGGTGACCGCGTGCGCCGTCACGTTGCTGATGACGGCGAACGCGGGATCGCGAAAGCCGATCGCCTCCAGCTGCGCCTGCAGCCCCGCCTCCGCCACCTTCATCAGGGGCGAGTGGAACGCGCCGGAAACCGTCAGCGGCTGCACCTTCTTGGCGCCCGCGGACACCAGCATGGGCGCCACGCGCTCCACCGCCGCCGTGTCGCCGGAGACCACCACCTGGCCGGGGGTGTTGAAGTTGGCGGGGACCACCACCGAATCGTCCGTGGACGCTTCGCGGCAGACGCCTTCTACCACCTCGTCGTCCAGCCCCAGCACCGCCGCCATCGTTCCCGGCCGCGCCGTGCCGCCCTCCAGCATCAGCTCGCCGCGGCGGCGCACCGTGCGCACCGCGTCGGCAAACGACATCGATCCGGCCGCGTGGTAGGCGCTGAACTCGCCCAGCGAGTGTCCGCCCGCGCAGACGACGTCCAGGTCGGCCTGCCGCAGCACCGCCCAGACGGCCGCGCTGTGGGTGAGCAGCGCGGGCTGGGCGTTCACGGTCAGCGTCAGCTCTTCCGCCGGCCCTTCCCACATCAGCCGCGACAGCGCGAAGCCCAGGGCGTCGTCCGCCTCCTCGAAGATCGCGCGCGCGGCGGGAAAGCGCTCCGCCAGGTCCTGTCCCATCCCCACCGCCTGGGAGCCCTGCCCGGGAAAGAGCAGGGCGATGCGCTCGCCGCCCATCAGAAGCGCACCACGTTGGCGGCCCACGTAAAGCCGGCGCCAAACGCCACCATCAGCACCAGCGAGCCGGGCTGAATGCGCCCCAGCTCGCACGCCTCGTCCAGCGCCACGGGGATGGATGCGGATGACATGTTGCCGAAGCGGTCCACGTTCACGTACACCTTTTCCATGGGCATCCGCGCGTACTTGGCCGTCGCCTCGATGATGCGGATGTTGGCCTGGTGCGGCACCAGCAGGTCGATGTCGTCGCTGGTCACGCCGGCGCGCGCCATGGCCGTCTCCGCCGCCTCGCACATGGCGCGCACGGCGCTCTTGAAGACCTCGGGGCCCGCCATCTTCACGTAGTGCGAGCGCTCATCCAGCACCGCGATGTCCAGCGGGATGCGCGAGCCGCCGCCGGGGCGCCACAGCAGCTCCGCCAGCGTGCCGTCGCTCTTCATGAAGGTGCTCATGATGCCGCGCTCGTCCGTGGCCTTCTGCACCACCGCCGCGCCGGCGCCGTCGCCAAAGAGGACGCAGGTGGTGCGGTCGGTCCAGTCGACGATGGACGACATCTTTTCCGTCGCGCACACCAGCACCGTCTCGGCCTGGCCGCTGGCGATGTGCGCCTCCGCCATCGACAGGCCGTACAGAAAGCCGCTGCACGCCGTGGCGTAGTCGTACGCCGCCGCGTTGCGCGCCCCCAGCAGCGCCTGCACGTCGCAGGCGGTGGAGGGAAGGAGACGATCCGGGGTGGCGGTGGAAAGGAGGATCATGTCCAGCCCCTCCGCCGTGATCCCGGCGCGCTCCATGGCGATGCGCCCGGCCGCCGCCGCCATGTCGGCCGCGTGCACGTCCTTGTCGGCGATGCGGCGCTCGCGGATGCCCGTGCGGGTGCGGATCCACTCGTCGTTGGTGTCCACGAGCGACTCGAGCTCGTGGTTGGTGACGATGCGCGGAGGGTTGAACCGCCCGGTCGAGACGACGCGGGCCCGGGGAAGCCTGGACTGGATCATTGCGCTGCCTTGCCCTCGGACGGCCTGGCCAGCCGCGCCGCCATGTGGTCCACCATGCGGCGCGACACGGACTGCGCGGCCACGTCGATGGCGTTGGTGATGGCAAGCGGAGGCGAGCCGCCGTGGCAGATGATGACGACACCGTTGACGCCCAGGAGCGGGGCGCCGCCGGTCGCGGCGTAGTCGAGCCGGCGAAAGGCGCGGTCCAGGTCCATCTCCACTCCCGCCTCGGCAAACTCGCGCCGCAGCATGGAGGTGATGAGGCCGGCCACCGACTCGTAGAACTTAAGAAGCACGTTGCCCACGAACCCGTCGGCCACCAGCACGTCGCAGTGGCCGCTCACGATCTCGCGCCCCTCCACGTTGCCGATGAAGTTGAGGTCCGTCCGGGCCAGCAGCTGGTGCGCCTCGACGACGGCCTCGTTCCCCTTTTCGGGCTCGGTGCCGATGTTGAGCAGCCCTACGCGGGGGTTGTCGATGCCCAGGATGTCCTGGGCATACACGCTCCCCAGCTGGGCAAACTGCACCAGCTGGTGGGGCTTGGTGTCGACGTTGGCGCCCACGTCCAGCGCCAGGCAGCGGCCGGTGGCCGTGGGGATGCGCGCGCCCACCGGCGGGCGGTCCACCCCGGCGATGGTGCGCAGGATGACCAGCGACGCCGCCATCACCGCGCCCGTGCTGCCGGCGCTGATGAAGGCGTCTACCTGGCCCGCCTTGAGCAGGTTTACGCCAACGACGATGGACGAGTCCCGCTTGCGACGGATCGCCGTCGCAGGGGCCTCGCCCATCTCGATCACCTCGCTGGCGTGCACGATCTCAAGCCGGTCGCGCGGCGCGTCGGGAAAACGCGCCAGCTCGGCCTCGATCCGCTCGCTGTCGCCCACCAGGACGACGCGCACGTCGTCGCTGCGTGCAAGCAAAGCTCCGACCGCCCCCTCGACCTCAACGGCCGGGGCACGGTCGGAGCCCATCGCGTCCAGCGCGATCCGCATCTTTTCCGGTTCTTTGCGCCGGTGGGCTTAGAACTCGGAAACTTCGACGCGCTGCTCCTTGCGGTAGTACCCGCAGTTTGCGCAGACGCGGTGGGGAAGGTGCGGGTCGCCGCACTGCGGGCACGCGTTGAAAGCCGGCATCGCCGCCTTCACGTGCGTGCGGCGCTTGCGCTGGCGCTGCTTGGACTGGCGTCGCTTCGGTACGGCCATGGGAGCTCCCCTGCTGCTATCGTCGGTGGTTGATCAGTCGAACGTCACGTTCTTCAGCGCGTCCCACGGGCTCGAGGCCGGCTCGGGTACGCACGCGCAGTCTTCGTGGTTGCGATCGGCGCCGCAGCTGGGGCACAGCCCCCGGCACTCCTCGCGGCACAGCGCAAACCGCGGTGCCCGCAGGAGCAGCTGTTCGCGCACGGCATCGCGCAGGTCCAGCTCGTCTCCACGGGCGGGGAGCGGGTACACCTCTCCCTCGGCCTCGTCGTCTTCCGGATCCAGCCTCATGTACAGCAGGTCGACGGCGTCGTCCACCGGCTGCTCCACGGACGAAAGACAGCGGCGGCAGGCAAGCCGCACCGTGGTGCGGAGCCGGCCGCGCACGAACACGCCCTCGCCAACCTCACGCGCGGTCAGATCCACGTCCAGAGGCTCGGCGAGCGTCAGCTCCGCGCCTTCCCACATCGGGTCGTCCGGCTGAACCTGCTCCCGGACGTGTACTTCTCCGCGGTCCAGCGCGGTGAGGCTGACATTCAGCATAAACCGTAAAACTACTCGCAAAACCGCGTCCTGTCAACGGACCGGGCGGTTTGGCGATGGGTGCGAAGGTTCGTGGGCACGAAGGTGCGTAGCTTCGTACACCGGATGCCGCGCGGGGTGCACGTTCGGTGCCGGATGGTTGGTGAACCGGTGAACGGGTGAAGGGGTGAGCGGGTGAACGGGCGGGATCGCCACCCCGGCGCCAGGGTCGGGCGGCGACAGCGTCCGCAGCATTCGCGTGCGGTCTCGTTCTCCGGGTTCAGCTCCAGCCATCGGCGGTCGGCGCGCTCGCGTGCTCGGCGTCGCCCGCGGCGTCGTATCCATCCCTCAGACAGTACTTCCACGCGTCCCGGTATCGCGCACGTTCAGTTCGATTGCCCCAGGCGTTCAACTGCCGTCGAAAAGCAAGTCGTCGCCACGGATCGCTTTGAGCCGCGCGTAGACGGAGGTGGCTGCCTCGGCGCCTCGGTTTCCCGCGTATCCGCTCAAGCAGAGCACACGTTTTGCGTCTTCATATTTCGGCGATCGCTTCGGATCGCGCTGGTCGCGTTTTCTCGTCGCGCGGAGGAATCCTTATGAGCCGAATCTCCAGGCGGAAGCTCCAACTCCTCTCCGGAGCCGCGGTGTTCGCGTCGCTAGGCTTCGGAGCTACCCAGGCGACGGCGGAGGCAAGGGCCGCCGAGGAATCGCGCCTGACGTGTCCAAGCTCGACCCCGGTCTACTGCTACTGCGAGGAGGGGATCGAATGGTGCCAGAAGACGCGCCCCTGCCGCCTCTGCCCGTGACGGGTCGGAAGGGTCGAGCCCCTCTTCCCGGCGAGGGAGGGGGGCTCGTCTGCGTTTGTGGAATGCGGGTGACAACGGATGGGCGTGTGCTCGCGCACCAGACGATGCGACACGCACCAGCCCATCCGCTCACTCCCATCACTCCATCACTCCATCACTCCATCACTCCATCACTCCATCACTCCATCACTCCATCACTCCATCACACCATCACACCATCACACCCGCAGCGCGGCGCCGACAGCCTCCGCGGGCGTGGTGGTCGGGCGGCCGAGCAGGCGGGACAGGTCGCCGCTGTCGGTGAACAGGTCGCCGCGCGCGATGCCGCGATCCGAGTCGGCGAGGATGCGCGCGAACGCCTCCGGCAGGCCAAACCCGGCCAGTGCCTGGGCGTACGCGTCCTCCGGAAGGTTGCGGTACTCCACGGGGCGGCCGCTCTCGCGCGAGATCACCTCCGCCAGCTCGGGCATGGTGAACGCCACGTCGCCGCCCAGCTCGTAGATCTTGCCCTCGTGCCCCTCGCCCGCGCTCACCGCGCCGGCGGCGATGGCCAGATCGGCGCGGGTGGCGGCGCTCAGCCGGCCCTCGTCCGCGCTCCCCAGCAGCACGCCGTGCTCAACGGTCGATGCCAGGTTCCCCGTGTAGTTTTCCAGGTACCAGTTGTTGCGCAGGAAGACGAACGGGATCCCCGACTGGCGGATCATCTCCTCCGTGGCCTTGTGCTCCACCGCCAGCTGCAACCCGCTGGTGCCGGCGTTGGCGATGCTGGTGTAGGCGATCAGCCGCACGCCCGCCTGCTTTGCGGCATCCACCACGTTCTGGTGCTGCGGGATGCGCTGCCCCGCCTCGCTCCCGGAGACAAAGAGCAGCTTTTCCACCCCCTGCAGCGCCGCGACGAGCGTTTCCGGCTTCTCATAGTCCGCCTGGCGCACCTGCACGCCGCGGGCGGCAAAGCCGGCCGCCTTCTCCGGGTTGCGCGCCAAGGCGACGATGTGGTCGGGGGCGATGCCGCGCTCCAGCAGGTTCTCGATCACAATGCGGCCGAAGTGGCCCGTAGATCCGGTTACGGCGATCATGTTGGCTCCCTGCCCGGTTGCCGGGCGTGATGTGATGTTCGGGCGGCTCCACGCGAGCCGCCGTTTCAGTGCCGGTCCGGGGACACGACTCCTCCGTTCCGCCGCGCCGCGCCCGTGTGTATCCGAAATAGATACATTTACGGACCTGCGGAAATCAGCCGTCCTTCACCGCCGCCTGCTCCTCGCGTTCACCGATCTCAGCCGTGGTGTCGGCGATGGTGGTACGATCCAGCTCCTGCTCCATGGCGTGCGCCGCGGCGTCGAACCGCGCTTCCAGCACCGCCTGAATGTTGCGTCCCACGGGGCACGCGGGGCTGGGCGGCTCGCGGTGCAGGGCGAAGATCTCTCCCTCGTCCAGCGCCCGGTACACGTCGCCCAGGGTAATCTGGTCCGCCGGCCGCGCCAGCAGCGCGCCCCCCCCGGTGCCCATCTGCGACGTGGTGAGCCCCGCCCGCGTAAGCTGCGACAGAAGCCGCCGCACAAGCGACGCGTTGGTGTTCACGCTCCCCGCGATGTACTCCGAGGTGACCGGCTGTCCCTCGCCAGCGGCGATCAGCGTAAGGATGTGGACCGCGACGGCAAACCGGCTGTTCATCTGCACCTCCTGTGTGTATCCAATCTAGTAACACACACCGTCGCCGTCAACCCGCGCGTTCCAGGGGCGCATGGGCGTAGGATCAGTCCGTCGCGCCGGCCCAGCCCGGTGGATGCGCGCCAGGGGTGACGCCCACGGGTTCACCGTCGGACAGGCGCCAGCGGTACTCGGCGCCGATCCAGTCTACGGCGTACACCACGCCGTCCCGCGTCCAGCATCCCCCGGTAAAGATGTCGAAGCCGCCGCGCTGCCACTGGACCTCGCCATCCATCCCCAGCCGGGTGATCTCCAGCTCGCCGTGCACCAGCAGCGCGTCGGCGTCGTCGATCTCCATCATCCCGAAGATGCAGGCGCCCTCCACCTCGCGCACCCACCGCGTTTCCAGCGACGGCAGGTGCAGCGCGACGACGTGCGGCCCCGCGGGAAGGTACAGCGCGTCAGACCGCACGATGATGGAGCTTTCCTGCGCGTCGGGGCACCACGCCGCCACGATCAGCACCGCCGACGCGATCTCCCGACCATCCCGCAGCACCGCCATGCCCAGCGCGCGAGAGTACGGATCCTCCGTCACCACCGCCTCACGCGCGTACGTGCGCACGTTGGCGGCGGATCCGCGGGAAAACGTGTGATCGATCCAGAGCGCCAGTTGCAACCCGCCGGCGTCCAGCCGCAGGACGCCGTCCGCGCCGCTATCGATCACCCTTGTCCTTGATGAGCATGGACAGGAACCACGTGGCCAGGCTGATGACCAGCGAGCCGATGATGGCGGAGATGAAGTCGCGGACGTGGAAGCCGTACCCGAACTCACCCGCGATGTAGCTGGTGAGGTACAGCATGGCGGCGTTGATGATGAACAGCGCCAGCCCCAGCGTAAGCACGATGATGCCGCACGCCAGCGCCTTGATGATGGGCCGCACGACGGCGTTCACCAAGCCCAGGATGAGCGCGACGACGAACAGCGTCTCGATGCGCCCGTCGTACTCAAGCCCCGGAAGCAGGTAGACCGCCAGCCCCACGGCCAGCGCGGAGGCGATCCAGCGAAAGATCAGGTTCACGGCAGTGTTGGTGATTGCGGGTGGATGCGCGGCGATGCTGATGCGTCGTACGCCGGTGCGGGCGGAAAAGTGTCGGCGCGGGGGGAAGTGCGAAAGTGGGTGAGTGCGTGAGTGCGGGAAGGCGGGAGTGAGGGTGTGAGGGTGTGAGGGTGTGAGGGTGTGAGGGTGTGAGGGTGTGAGGGTGTGAGGGTGTGAGGGCGCGAGAGTGCGAGAGTGCGAGAGTGCGAGTGCGGGTGTCCGGGAGTTACGGGCACGCGTACGTGTGGGGGCGGACACGCCGGTGCCCGGGACGCAGCACACCGCGCGGTCGCCGAGTCCGCACCAGGAGCGAATAAATTCGCCGCTGGAAAATCGCAAAGTCCGCCTTCGCGGACTGTAGCCGCGGCGGTGGAGTGCATCCTCCGGCCACGAGCATGCGGAGAGTAGATTTGTGTCGCGCGGCGGATTCGGAGGATCGGCAGGTGCAGCGCGGCGTTCCATCGAAATCACAGTTTGCGGCGCTGCACCGACGCACGGGTGCCCGATCACCCAGTCCGCGAAGGCGGCCTTCGTGATTTTCCAGCCGCGGTTTCAACCGCTGAGACGATGCCTGCCGCCACACTGGTTGCCGACGCGCGGGTGCCTGGACGCCGCACACATCCGACTGACACGCTGGCTTGGCCTTACCCCCAACCCCGCCACGCCCACCACGCTGTCGGCTCTCGCCGAGCCCGCCTGTCCGCGAAGGCGGACTTCGTGTCGTTGTTGCCGCGAATTGATTCGCCCTTGGCCGTCCTCCCAAAACTTTCTTCGACACCCCTGTCGATTTCGGTGCAGCCCGTTCGTCGTGTGGGTAGAGCAACGGAACGGCACACCGCCGGACCGGCCCCGCAACCTCCGAATGGAGAACGACGATGCGCTTCATGATCCTGGTCAAGGCCAACGCCGAGTCCGAGGCCGGCACCCTTCCCAGCCACGATGAGCTGGCCGAGATGGGCAAGTACAACGAGGAACTGGTCAAGGCCGGCGTGCTGCTGGCCGGCGAAGGGCTGCACCCCTCGTCCCGCGGCCACCGCGTCCGCTTCGACGGCCCGGACCGCACCGTGGTGGACGGCCCGTTCACGGAGACGAAGGAACTGCTAGCCGGCTTCTGGCTCATCCAGGTCAAATCGCCGGAAGAGGCGGTGGAGTGGGTAAAGCGCATTCCCTTCAAGGAGGGCGAGGTGGAGATCCGCCGCGTGTTCGAGGCCGAGGACTTTGCCCCCAGCGATCCCACCGGCGAGCTGCGCGAGGCCGAGGAACGCCTCCGCGAGCAGGTCGCCGCCGCGCGTGCGTGATCGGCGCCGGACCACGCAGACTGACACAGCGGAGCCGGACAGCCGCCGGGCGAAAACGCGCCCGGCACCCCGGCTCCCCACCGCCCAACCGGGAGACAACGCCATGCGATTCCTTTCCATCTACAAGACCGTCGAGCGCACCACGCCTCCCACGCCGGAAGAGATGGCGGAGATGGGCGCCTACGTGGCGGAGGCGATGGCCTCCGGCGCCGTGCTGGCCACCGAAGGCTGCCTGCCCACCGCCTTCGGCGCGCGCATCCGCCGCGAGGGCAACACCGTGAGCGTGACCGACGGCCCGTTCGCCGAGGCCAAGGAGGTGGTGGGCGGGTTCGCGATCCTGCAGGCGGATTCGCTGGAAGAGGCCATCGAGATGGGCCGCCGCTTCATCGCCGTGGCCGGTGACGGCGAGTGCGAGATCCGCCGCCTGTACGAGGAGGGCGACTTCGACGCCCCCTGCATCACCCATGCGGAGTTGCAGTCCGCCGCGCCGAACTAGCCGCGCCGTATTTCCAAAGCAAAAGAAGGCCTCACACGGAGTTAACGGAGTCAACGGAGTTCTACGTGGTGTCCCTCGGGCAGAATCACGAGGAAACGGCACGTGAAAACTCTGCTCACTCTGCTAACTCTGCGTGAGACCCCCTTCTTTTGCCTGATTGAACCCAAGAGCTTCAAAGTGTGCTCAACGTGGCGTCTTCGGGAATCTTGCGGGATGGAACCCGGTGCGGCAGTATACAGAGTGAATGACGGATATGCGGCGGTGAGCATCCGCGCTGCGCCGAACCTGAGTACCAGGGAGATCCCGACGATGCGCTACATGATCATGTTCCGGAACGACGGCGACTCCGAGGTGGACGTGCCGCCGTGCCTGGACCTGGACGCGATGGGCACCTTCATCGGCCAGCTGCAGAGCACGGGCGTGCTGCTGGGCTATGAAGGGCTCAAGCCCAGCGAAAAGGGCGCGCGCGTGCGGCTGAACGGCGGAAAGCGGAACGTGCTGGACGGCCCGTTCACCGAGGCCAAGGAGCTGATCGCCGGCTTTGCGCTGGTGCAGGTGCCGTCCAAGGACGCCGCCATCGACCTTGCCGAGCAGTTTCTCCACATCGCCGGCCAGGGAAGCGCCGAAGTGCGCGAAGCCTTCGAGCCCAAGGGCGACGCGGTAGAAGCCGGCGTGCAGTCGGTCCGCGCGGCAGTGATGGCGTAGCGTCGAAGGCAGACGGATGAGCGGGCGAGGATGAGCGGGTAAACCCGCTGCTGGGAAAGCGATAAGCCCCGTCTTCCACTCGCCGCGCTCGCGGGACGCGGCTTCAACCGCACAAACGGCTCAGGGCCGCTGGACCTTACGGTGGTCCGGCGGCCCTGTCTCGCTGGCGTCGTTTTCCGCTTGGTGATTTTGAGAGGGTTTTGTCCAACCTCCAACACGCCACGCGAACCGTCATCCTGAGGGAGGCGCCACGCTGCATCCTGTTTATACGAATCAGCCTAGCGCCGACCGAAGGACCTTGGCAGCCGGGTCGAGGGGCTGAATCTCCGCGAAAACGCGTGCCTCACGAAGGCTGAGAGAAGGTCCTTCGGTCGGCGCGCAAATCTCGGTGCAGGTTACGGTTGCGCGCGGCGCTCCCTCAGGATGACTCTCATCTCGAAAGCAGAAAGGCGAGCACGATGTCGATCTCGTCATCCTCCGTTCGTCGCATGGATAGAGCGGCGAGGCACAGCAGGCCACACACACCCGGATCCTCAGCAAGGACACGACGATGCGCTTCATGATCATCCGCAAGGCGGACGCGGAAACCGAGGCGGGCGCAAAGGCCAGCGAAGCGCTGATCGAAGCGATGGCCCGGTACAACGAGGAGATGATCAACGCCGGCGTCATGCTGGGCGGCGACGGGCTGCATCCCTCGTCCAAAGGTGCACGCATCCGCTTCGATAACGGCAAGCCGATCATCACCGACGGGCCGTTCACCGAGGCCAAGGAGATGATCGCCGGCTACACGCTCATCCAGGTGGCGTCGCGCGAAGAGGCGCTGGAGTGGGTGAAGCGGTGGCCCACGCTGGACGGGCACGGCAACGTGGAGCTGGAGCTTCGCCAGGTCTACGAGCTTTCGGAGCTTGGCGAAGGCGAGGGGATCGAGCACCACGCCCGCCTCCGCGAGCAGCTGGCCGCCCGGTAGTCCACGAGTGATTCGGGCGCCGCGAAATCCATCTGTCGATTTCGCGCTGCCCCGTTCGACGCAGGGGCAGGACGCACGATCCACATCCACCCATCCGGAGATCAACCATGGCCGAAATGAACCGTCCCGTGCCGCAGGGCGTGACCCCCTACCTGATGATCCGCGGCGCCAGTGAGGCCGCGGAGTGGTACCGCCGCGCCTTCAACGCCGAGGAGGTGATGCGCATGCCGGATGAGGCGAGCGGCAAGCTGATGCACTGCCACCTGCGCATCAACAACGGCGACGTCTTCATGTCCGACGAGTTTCCGGAATACGGCGTGTCGCTGGGCGAGGGGCCGCGCGGCGTGACCATGTTCCTGGCCGTCGATGACGCCGACACGTGGTACAACCGCGCGCTGGAGGCCGGCGCTACGGTGCGGACGGAGATCGCCGACCAGTTCTGGGGCGACCGCTTTGGCGAGGTGGTGGATCCCTACGGCCACGGCTGGGCCTTCGGCTCGCCGATCAAGCAGAACAGCTGAGGGGGCTGAAAAACGTAGCGTTGATTTCCTGAGGGAGGCGCCACTCGGCACCCTGCTTCCACAATGCAGTTTGGTGCCGACCGAAGGATCTCGTCTGCCTGAGCAAGGGACTTGAACGGCTCCCGAGGGCTGGGTCTTGCGCAACCCGACAAAGATCCTTCGGTCGCGCGCAAGCTTTTGTGATCATGAGAGTTATGGGCGTGCGCTCCCTCAGGATGACAGCTGGCCTCAGGTGGGATCCGGTGAGGTGTGGCACTCCCTCAGAAAATCAACATTCGGGGATTCGCATCCTCCACGCAGAACAGCTGACACCGCGGGGCTCCAGAGCCCCGCCCCTTTTCACCATCGCGAGCAGAGCCATGCTGCAATTCGTCGCCATCGCCGCGGGCGCCGCCGTCGCGGGCGTGCTGGGCGTCGCCGCCCGCAGGCCCGACACTTTTCGCATGCACCGCAGCGCCGTCATCGACGCGCCGCCGGAACGGATCCATCCGCTCATCAGCGACTTTCGCAAATGGGCGGACTGGTCGCCGTACGAAAAGCTGGATCCGGAGATGAAAAAGACGTACAGCGGCGCCGCGACCGGGCGGGGCGCCGTGTACGCGTGGGAGGGGAACAAGAAGGCTGGCGCGGGGCGGATGGAGATGACCGAAACGTCGCCCCAGCGCATCGCCATCAACCTGGAGTTCACCCGTCCGTTCAAGGCGAGCAACGTCACCACCTTCACCCTGCAGCCGCACGGCGCCGGCACCGAGGTCACGTGGGCGATGGAGGGACCCAACCCCTTCATCAACAAGGTGATGGGCGTGCTGATCAACCTCGACAGGCTGGTGGGCAAGGACTTCGAAGCCGGGCTGGCCAACCTCAAGACAATCGCGGAGCGGCATCCGTCCGCCCCCGCGTACTGACCATCAGGGAGACACGCAGATGATCAGCTACATCCACTCCACCACCATCCTCGTCTCCGACCAGGAGCGGGCACTGGACTTTTACGTCAACACGCTGGGTTGGGAAAAGCGGATCGACGCCATGATGGGCGACGGGTACCGGTTTCTGACCGTGGCGCCCCCGGGCGGCCAGGCGGAACTGGTGCTGGGGCCCGTGGCCGTGCTGGGCGGCGAGCCCGGCGTGGGAATCACCCGCGGCCGGGGGATGGAGGGCGCCAGCGGGATCTCCTTCGCCGTGGAAGACGTGGACGGCACCTACGCCACGCTTTTGGAGCGCGGGGTGCGTTTCAGCGGGCCGCCGGAGGGCACGCCGTGGGGCGACAAAGCCACCTGGCTGATCGATCCGGACGGCAACCGCTTCTTTCTCACCGGCTCCTGAGCGCCAGCGCACGCACGAAGTGGCTGTCATGATCCGCCAGCGCACGAACCGGGTGTTCGGGCCGCGTCACCAGAGGCGCGCCGGGGGCGCCGCGTGCCCTGCCCCGGCTTGCGCTGGCGGGCGCGCGCGCTATCCTCTGTCGCGTGACGACGACCATGGACGTGCACCGCGCCATCGACGCGGTGTGGAGAATCGAGTCGGCCCGCCTGATCGCGGGCCTGGCGCGGATGACGCGCGACGTGGGCCTGGCCGAAGACCTGGCACAGGACGCGCTGCTGGCCGCGCTGGAAAAGTGGCCGCAGACCGGCGTGCCCTCCAACCCAGGCGCGTGGCTCATGTCCACGGCCAAACGCCGCGCCATCGACCAGTTCAGGCGCGGCAAGATGTTGGAGCGCAAGCACGCCGAGCTGGGCGTGGAGCTGGAGGCCCAGCAGGAGGCGGCCGTGCCGGACCTTGACGCGGCCCTGGACGACCCGATCGGCGACGACCTGCTGCGGCTGGTGTTTACCTGCTGCCACCCCGTGCTCACGCAGGAGGCGCGGGTCGCCCTTACCCTGCGCATGCTGGGCGGGTTGACGACGGAAGAGATCGCGCGCGCCTTTCTGACGCCGGTGCCCACCCTGCAGCAGCGGATTGTGCGGGCGAAAAAAACGCTCACGGAAAAGCGCGTCCCTTTCGAGGTGCCGCGCGGGGCGGAGCTGGCGGAGCGCCTGTCGTCCGTGCTGGGTGTGATCTACCTGATCTTCAACGAAGGATACTCCGCCACGGCGGGGGACGACTGGATGCGCCCGGCCCTGTGCGAGGACGCGCTGCGCCTGGGCCGCATCCTCGCGGAGCTGTCTCCGAAGGAGCCGGAGGTGCACGGGCTGGTGGCGCTGATGGAGATCCAGGCCTCGCGGCTGCGCGCCCGCACCGGATCCACGGGCGAGCCGGTGCTGCTGCTGGACCAGGACCGCGCGCGCTGGGACTACATCCTCATCCGCCGCGGGCTGGCGGCGCTGGAGCGCGCGGAAGCCCTCGGCGGCGCGCACGGGCCATACGCGCTGCAGGCCGCCATCGCCGCCTGCCACGCTCGCGCCCGCGCCGCGGACCAGACCGACTGGGTGCGCATCGCCGAACTGTACGATGAGCTTTCGGCGATGGCCCAATCGCCCGTGGTGGAGTTGAACCGCGCGGTGGCGATGGGGATGGCGTTCGGCCCGGCGAGCGGGCTGGAGATCGTGGACGAGATCGCGGCGGAGCCATCGCTCAAGAACTACCACCTGCTCCCCAGCGTGCGCGGCGACCTGCTCTATAAGCTGGGGCGGATGGACGAAGCCCGCGCCGAGTTCGAGCGCGCGGCCGCGCTGACGCAGAACGCCCGCGAGCGCCGCCTGCTGCTGGACCGCGCCGCCGGCTGCAACGCGGTGGAGGCGTAGGCGTCGGGGAGACCTCCGTCACACCGCTCACAGGAGGTTGCGCGCGACCGAAGGATCTCTGTCGGGTCGCGCCAGACCCAGCCTCCGGGAGCCATGCGGACGTGGCGTAGGGCAGGCTTTAAGGCGCTGCGGACGGAGATCCTTCGGTCGGCGCACATGCTTTTGCGCGTTACCGACGGGTGCGGGCGGCGCCTCTCTCAGGATGACAGGTAGGGCCGACGGTAGTCCCGAGGGGGGTCGCCAAACCTGACCAGCTTCCCCTTCGGACGCACACGGTCATCCTGACGGGGCGCACACCCGCAACCTTTATGAACACAGGCCCGCGGACTCATTCACCCGACCGGGTGCAGGGATGACGCGAATGGTGTAGTTTACAGGCTGCCGCGCGCGGACGGATTCGGTCCGCGAGCCGGGTACACGAAAACGGGAGCATCGCCATGTGCCGTAACATCAAAGTGCTGGCGAACTTCGAGCCGCCCGCCAGCGACGACGAGGTGCGGGCGGCGGCGCTGCAGTTCGTCCGCAAGATCAGCGGCAGCACGCGGCCGTCCAGGGCCAACGAAGCCGCCTTTGACGCCGCCGTGGAGGAGGTGACCGCCTCCGCCCGCCGGCTGCTGGATTCGATGGAAACCAAGGCCCCGCCGCGCGACCGCGAGACCGAGGCGCGCAAGGCCCGCGCGCGCAGCGCCAAGCGCTTTTCGCGCCCCGGACAGCGCGCCTCCGCCGCGACCAGCTGACGCGGCACCGGCACCGCCCACCCGACCTTCCCGCCCCTCCTGCGTGAGGACCCGTTGACCGATATCGCCGCACCCGCCACTCCTGATCAAGCCCCCGCCGAAGCGCCCGCGCCCAAAGCGCGGCGCTACGACCGGTCCATCATCGAGGGGCCGCTGCCGCGCGCCGTGTGGAAGCTGGCGTGGCCCACCATGGTGACCAACGTCATCAGCGGGCTGCAGGGGATGGTGGACCACGTGCTGGTGGGGCACCTGGTGGGCTACCAGGCCAACGCGGCCATCGGCGTGTCGTTCCAGATCTTTCTGGTGGTCATCGTCTTCATCTCCTCGCTGTTCTCGGGGATGAGCGTGCTGGTGGCGCGCTTCGTGGGCCAGGGCGACGAGGAGAAGGTGAACCGCACCGTCTACCAGGCGTTCATCACGGCGATCGGCATCGCGATCGGGATCATGGCCCCGGCGGGGTACTTTCTGTCGCCGTACCTGCTGGACCTGGTGAACGCCGCGCCCGAGGTAAAGGCCGAGGCGCTGCCGTTTCTGCGGGTGATGTTCCTGTTCAGCAGCGGGATGCTCATCTTCTTCATGCTGAGCGGCGCCCTGCGCTCGGCGGGCGACGCGCGCACGCCCATGGTGCTGGGCGTGGCCATGACGGCGCTGAACCTGGTGCTGAACGTGGTGCTTATCCGCGGGCTGGGGCCGATCCCGGCGTTCGGCACCGTGGGCTCGGCGATGGGGACGTGCATCGCCAGCGGCCTGGTCGCGCTGTACTCGCTGTACAAGCTGTGGAGTGGCGGATGGGTGGTGGCGTTCCCCCGCGGCCAGGGGTGGTCGCCGGACTGGACCGTCATCCGCTCGCTGTTCCGCTTTGGCCTGCCGACGGGGATCCAGGGGATCGCGATGAACGTGGGCGGCGTGCTGATGCTGTCGTTCATCGGCTCGCTGGCGCTGAGCGCGCCGGCGCAGGCGGCGTTCGTGGTGGGCTACGGCCAGCTGTTCTCGCTGGTGACGTGGATGGCGATGGGGCTGATGGGCGCCGCGGCCGCCGTCGCCGGGCAGAACCTGGGCGCCAGCCAGCCGGACCGCGCCGCGCACGGCGTGGCGGTGGCGGCGCGCATCGCCATGTACGTGGCGGGCGCGCTGGGCGCGATGTTCTTCCTCATTCCCCACCAGCTGCTGGGGATGTTCGGCATCAACGAGCCGGCCGTGGTGGAGATCGGCGTGCAGCTGCTGCGGGTGCTGAGCGTGTCGGGCATCTTTATCGCCGTGGCGCTGACCTACACCGGCGCGCTGCAGGGGACGGGCGACACCAAGGGCCCGCTGTACATCTCCATCATCTCGCAGGTGGCGGTGCCGCTGGGCATCTGCTTCGTCATCCAGCAGACGGGCACGCTGCTGCCGATCCACGTCTGGATCGCCATCCTGTGCGGCCACCTGTTCCGCTGTGTGCTGAGCGTGATCCGCTTTCGTCAGGGCGCCTGGCGCCGCATCGTGGTCGACATCGGCGCGCCGGCGCGGTAAAAGAAAAGAAGGCCTCACACGGAGTTAACGGAGTCAACGGAGTTTTCTCGTGCCATTCTCCAGACGCCGTGCCGATTGGCCGATGCGAGGGAAATGGATCGAAACAGAACTCTGGTAACTCCGCTAACTCTGCGTGCGACCTTCTGTGAAGGTATGAAGAACGCACGGAGCCAGCAGTAACGGAACGAACAAACTCCGTTGACTCCGTTGACTCCGTGTGAGACCCTGTCTTTTTGTCCTACTCCGCCGGCGGCGCGGCGAGCGGGGCGAGAGGAAGGCGCAGGGTGAAGACGGAGCCCACGCCCGGCGTGCTCTGCAACACAAGGCTGCCGCCCAGCAGGCCGGCCAGCCGGCGCGAGATCGGCAGCCCCAGGCCGGTGCCGCCACGGCCCGCCGAGCCGCGCGTCTGCTCGAACTCGGCGAACACGCGCTCCTGGTCCTCCGGATCGATTCCCGGGCCCGTATCCTCCACCCGCACCTCGGCCCAGCGGCCCACCACCGAGAGCACAACCCGCACGCCCCCCTGGTCCGTGAACTTGACCGCGTTGGACAGCAGGTTCAGCGCGATCTGCCGCACACGGCCGGGGTCGGTCACCACCGTCACGGGGGCGCCCAGCGCCAGGTCCAGCGCCAGCTTCTTTTCCTTGGCCTGCAGCTCGACGGTGGCCGCCACCTCGCGCAGCAGCACCCCCAGCTCGGTGGGCTCGGGATAGATCTCCAGCTTGCCCGCCTCGAGCTTGGAGATGTCGAGCACGTCGTTCACCAGCTCCAGCAGGTGGCGGCCGCTGCGCACCACGCGGTCCAGCGCGCCGCTCTGCGTGGTGGACAGGTCGCCGTACACGCCCTCGCGCAGCAGCTCGCCGTAGCCCAGGATGGCGTTGATGGGGGTGCGCAGCTCGTGGCTCATGCTGGCAAAAAAGCGCGACCGCTCCGTCATGGCGTGCTCCAGCGCGGCCGCCTGCTCGCGCAGCGTGCGCGCCTGCTGCCGCGTCTGCGCGTGCAGCACCGTGTTGTCCAGCGCCACCGTGGCCTGCTGCCCCAGCAGCGCCAGCAGCTCCAGGTCTTCGTCCCCGAACGGCGCGCCGTCGTCGCGAAACGCGGCCAGCACGGCGGGCCCGCCGGCGGAGCGGCACACGCACACCGCGGCCCCGGCGCCAAAGGGGTACGGCCACTCCCCGTCCGGCTCCAGCCGCACCGCGGGCGCGCCGGGGCGGCAGACCACGCGGTCCAGCACCAGGTCCACCGTCACGAACCAGCGCGGGTCGCGCGGCACCATCCCGCACCCCGCGCGCACCTCCGTCAACCCGCTGTCGCCAGGCAGGTTGAGGAGCACGGAATCCGCCCGGAAGGTGCGCTGCACCTGCAGCGACACGCCGTCCGCCAGCGCCTGCAGGTCGCCCGCCTCCAGCGCCAGGCCGGAGACGCGCGCCACCGACTCCAGCTCGTCGTAGCCGCGCTTGATGCGCGCCATCACCCCCACGCGCGCCAGCAGCTCGGCCCGGCTGCACCCCTTGTTCAGGAAGTCGTAGGCGCCGGCGTCCAGACCGCGCACCAGCAGCTCGTCCGTGGGCGCCTGGGCGGTCAGCAGCAGGATGGGGATGGAGGCGGTGGACGCGTCCTGCTTGAGGCGCGCCACCACCTCGAAGCCGTCCATCTCCGGCATCTGCACGTCCAGCACGATCACGTCGGGGCAGGCGGCGCGCGCCCGCTCGATCCCCTCGGGCCCGGACGACGCGCTTTCCACCGCGTAGCCGGCGGAGCCCAGGATGGCCGCCACCGTGGCACGCGAAACCTTCTGGTCGTCGACGACAAGGACGCGCGGCATCAGGCCACCCCCACCATCTGCGCCAGCACCCCCGCCATCTCCTCCAGGGGCACGTCACGCTCGGCCCATTCGCGCGCGGCCGCGGGCATCCCGTTGATCACCGCCGTCCGCGCGCTCTCCACCAGCCCCCGCCCTCCCGCGTCGCGGATGCAGCGCAGCCCGGCGGCGCCGTCGCTTCCCATCCCCGTGAGCACCACGCCCACGCACGCCGACCCCGCCGCGGCGGCCACGGACTCGAACAGGCGGTCCACCGACGGCCGGTGCAGCGCGGCGCCGTCGTCGTACACCCGCGCCACCAGGGCGCCGTCCGCGCGCTCCACCCGCATCTGCCGTCCGCCGGGGGCGATGAGCACGGTGCCGGGGAGGAGCGGGTCGCCGTCGCGCGCCTCGGCCACGCGCAGGCGGCTGCGGCGGTCCAGGCGCTCCGCAAGCGTTTCGGTGAACCCCATGGGCATGTGCTGGGCGATGACGACGGCGCTGGCCAGGCCGGCGGGGAGCGCGGGGATCAGCTCCGCCAGCGCGCGCGGCCCGCCCGTGGACGAGCCGATGGCGACGACGCGGTACGCGCCGGCCCGCGTCCCGGCCGCCGCGGCGGCGGTCCCGGCGTCGCGCCCGGCGGCGGGGACGGGCTCCAGCGCCGCGGTCCGGGCGCGGAGCATGGCCCCCACCTTGTCCCGCAGCATGGGGCCCAGGGCGTGGATGTCCATCGCCGTCCCCGCGCCCGTTTTGTCCAGAAAGTCCACCGCGCCGGCTTCCAGCGCGCGCAGCGTCACGTCGGCCCCCTCGCGCGTGTGGGAGGAAAGAAGAAGGACGGGTGTGGGGCATTCGCGCATGATGCGCTCCAGGGCGGCGATGCCGTCCACCCCGGGCATGTCCACGTCCATGATCACCAGGTCCGGGCGCAGCGCGCGCACCTGACGCACCGCCTCTTCCCCGTCCTTGGCCGCGCCCACGACGGACACGCCGGCCAGCGGCGCCAGCATGCGCTCCGTGGCCCGCCGCACGAAGGCGCTGTCGTCCACCAGCAGCACGCGCGCGGGCCCGCTCACGCGTCCTCCTCCGGCCGGCGGTAGAACAGGGCGCCGGGACGCCGCTGCAGCTCGAAGGGAACGGGGACGTGGCGCAGGCTTTCGGCATGCCCCAGGAACAGGTATCCACCAGGCGCCAGCGCCTCCCACAGCCCCTGCGCGGCCTTGAGCACGGCGGCCTCGTCGAAGTAGATCATCACGTTGCGGCAAAGCACCAGGTGCTGGGGCGGCAGCCCGTTCCACCATCCATCGCGGACCAGGTTGCCGGGAAGAAAGCGGACGGGCGCGCGCACCTCCGGCTTCACCTCCCACGCTTCCTCCCCCCGCGGGTCGAACCAGCGGTCGCGCCAGCCCGGATCCGTCCCCCGGAAGGCGTGGGTGCCGTAGACGCCGGCCTGGGCCTTGTCCAGCGCGGCGGGATCCACGTCCATCCCCGTCACCCGCAGCGTGCCGGGGCCGGTGAAGCCGGACTCGCGCGCCAGGATGGACAGCGTGTACGCTTCCTCCCCCGCGGCGCAGGCGGCGCTCAGCAGCCGGGCCTGCCCCCCGGCGCCCAGGCGGCCGGCCAGCTCCGGCAGCACCTCGTCGCGGATGACTTCCAGGCTGCCCCGCTCGCGGCAGAAGTAGCTTTCGTTGTTGGTCAGGTGCGGCACCAGCCGCGCCCGCTCCGCCTCGCGCTCCGGATGGAAGCGCAGGTGGAAGAGGAGCGCGTCGAAGCTTTCCAGCCCCAGCGCGGCGCGGCGCGGCTCCAGGCGGGTGCGCAGGATCTCGCGCCGCTCCGGGCCCCACCGGTGTCCCAGCTCTTCCCCGATCCACTCCGCCCACAGGCGAAACTCCTCGTCCAGCAGCGGTACCGCCATCACCCCGCCCCCAGCGCGCGGACGGCCGCCCGCCGCACCAGCGGGTCGGCGTCGCGCTCCGCGGCGGCGCGCAGGGCGTCCGCGGCCTCGGGCGCGTGCACCCGCTCCAGCGTACGGGCCGCGGCAAGGCGCACCCTCCAGTCCGCGTCGCCCAGGGCGCGCACCAGCCGCTCGGCGGTGCCCTCCGGCGCCATCTTGCGGATGGCGACGGCGGCCACGCGGCGCAGGTCCCGGTCCGCCCCCTCAAGCCGGGTGGCCGCGGCCTCCGCGCCGCGGGGATCGCCCAGCTCGCCCAGGGCGTGCAGCGCGGCCGCTTCCGTCCCGGGGTCCCCCGCCCTGCCCAGCACCGCCAGCAGCGGCCCCAGCGCCTCGGGCGCACCCGTCCGCCCCAGCGCGCGCACCGCGGCAAAGCACACCCCCGCGTCCGCGGAATCCGTGAGCGCCGCCAGCGCGGACACCGCGTCCGCGCCGCCCGTCACCGCGGCCGCGGCGGCCAGGGCGCGCAGCACGGCGGGATCGGATTCCCGCGCCAGCGCGGCGGCCACGGCGTCGCGCGCCTCGTCGCCCGGGCAGCGGGCGATCCCCTCCGCCGCCGCACGCCGCGTTTCCGCCGAGGCGTCGCCCAGCAGCGGCGCCAGCTGGGCACAGGCGCCGCCGGGAAGGCGGCCCAGCGCCGCGGCCGCGCCCGCCCTTCGAGCCGGGGCCGCCAGCGCCTCCGCCAGCACCCCCTGCGCGTCCGCCTCCGGCCGCGCTCGGGCCAGCGCCTCGGCCGCCGTGGCGCGCACCTCCGCGTCCGCGTCCCCCAGCAGCGCGGCCACGCGGGCGGCGGCGGCGCGGTCCGGGAGCGGGGGCAGGGCGGCGAGCAGCTCTTCGCGCTGCGCCGCATCCGCCGCCTCCACGCGGGGAAGAAGGACGTCCAGCGCGGTCTGCGCGGGGAGCAGCCCCAGCGCCGCCGCCGCC
>NZ_JBMDXM010000139.1:0-1646 GCF_048594345.1 Longimicrobium sp. | reverse complement strand
CCCCACCCTGGACGGCCGAGCGCATCAACCCCACCATCCGCGCCGCGCTGGGGATCTGAGAGCAATAGGCACAAGAATGGGGAGCCGCCCCGGCCGGGACGGCTCCCCTTTCTCGTGCGCTCGAGGACGGCTTACTGAACCGTGACCGTACCCGTCATCCCCATCATGGCGTGCGGGACGCACACGTAGTGGTAGGTACCGGTGTTCCAGTCCACCTTGAGCTCGTAGCTCTGCCCCTGCTGCGTGTACATGGGGCTGTCGGCCGGGGGCGTAAAGCCCGCCGGGTTGCCCTGCCCCTGCGAGAACGAGACGTTGTGCACGGCCTGCGCGTCGGCCATCACCCAGCGGATCACGTCGCCCTTCTTCACGGTCAGCTGCGCGGGCTCAAACTGGCCGGACGCGCCGTTCTGCGTGGTGACCATGCGCACCTCATGCACCTGGCCGCCCGCGTCGGGCGTAACCGGGGCGCCCGCGGTGGGGGCGGCCGGCGTGGCCGACGGGGTGGTGGTCACGGTCGGCATCCCCGACTGCACGGAGGTGTCCGTGGTGGTGGCAACCTGCTCGGCTTCGCCCCCGCCGCCGCAGGCGGCCGCGAGCACCATAAGGCCCAGGATGGGCAGCTTGCGAATGGACATCTTCAATCCGTCTCCCTGAGGTTTTGATGATCGACGGTGCCCGCTCCCGCCGGGTTCAGGCACGCGGAGAATCTACCGCCGCGTAACCCCTGCCACAATACATATTTCGCGCGTCATCCGGTCGGAAAAGCACTGATGGCGGGTGCATCCGCCGTAGGGCAATTCCCTACAACAACAGCCCTCACGCAGAGGCGCGGAGACGCAGAGAGGAGAAACAGAAATGGGACGGACTTCATTCCTGTTCTTGATGCTGCTTTTCTCTCCGCGTCTCCGCGGCTCTGCGTGATGCGATTGTGGCGTAAACGACAAAGCCCCCTGACCACGAGGGATCAGGGGGCGATGTCGAATAAAGGCCGGCGGCGCCGTACTCTCCCACCGGGTGGCCCCGGCAGTACCATCCGCGCAGCGGGTTTTCACTTCCGAGTTCGGGATGGGATCGGGTGGATCCCCCGCGCCATAGCCACCGGCCATAAAAGGACCGGGTGTGGGTCGGGTATGTAGAAGAAGCCGGGAGTGCGTGTTGACTCCAGATTCGCACCTGCATGTGCTGCAGGCTTTGTGCTGCTCTCGAAGGAGCAGCGCGGTGGACCGGCCAATGGACCGGTCAAGCCGCACGGGCCCTTAGTACGGCTCGGCTGTAGCGCTCACGCGCCCTGCACCTGCCGCCTATCGACGTGGTGGTCTCCCACGGCCCTTCAGGGGGATCTAGTCCCCGGGAAGACTCATCTCTGGAGGGGCTTCCCACTTAGATGCATTCAGCGGTTATCCCTTCCCGACGTAGCTACCCGGCACTGCCGCTGGCGCGACAACCGGTACACCAGAGGTCGGTCCGTCCCGGTCCTCTCGTACTAAGGACGGCTTCCATCAGTCTTCCAACGCCCACGACGGATACAGACCGAACTGTCTCACGACGTTCTGAACCCAGCTCGCGTACCGCTTTAACCGGCGAACAGCCGGACCCTTGGGACCTTCTCCAGCCCCAGGATGCGATGAGCCGACATCGAGGTGCCA
>NZ_JBMDXM010000138.1:0-16818 GCF_048594345.1 Longimicrobium sp. | reverse complement strand
GGACCTGCGGCGCGTCGCCAACCAGTACGTGCACCCCGAACGCGCGGTGGTGGTCGTGGTCGGTGACCGGCAGGTGGTGGAAGCCGCCGTCCGCGCCGCCAACGTGGGCCCGGTGGAGATCCGCGAGGTGACGGAGTTCGTGCGGTAGGACGGGTACGAAGGTACGAAGGTACGAAGGTACGAAGGTACGAAGGTACGAAGGTACGAAGGTACGAAGGTACGAGAGTACGAGAGTACGAGAGTACGAGAGTACGAGAGTACGAGAGTACGATGGGCGGGGGTCGCGCGGTTGGGCGGTCCCCGCCTTTTTTGGTCAGAGACGGGCCGGCTGCCGCGTTTGGATGGATCGTCGGTCCTTCGCCCACTCCGGCCCCCGCACGATCATGATCACTCGTTATCGATGGACCCCCCGCCCGCTCCCCGCGTTTCTGCTCACGCTCTTCGCCATCGCCGCGCCGTACGCCGCGCACGCGCAGACCGTGCAGGGGCGCGTGGTGGATGCCGCCACGCAGCAGCCCGTCGCCGGCGCCGAGATCGTGCTGGAAGACGCGGGGGGCGTGGCCGGTGCCGCCATCAGCCAGGCGGACGGCGGCTTTCGCGTCACCGCCCCCGCGGCGGGCGAGTACCGGCTTGTGGTGGACCAGCCCGGCTACGCGCTCATGGAGTCCGCGGGGGTGCGGCTGGCGGAGGGACAGGTGCTGCAGATGGACGTGCGCCTTGTCCCGGAGTCGCCGGCCGTCCCCGTCTCGGCGCGGCCCCAGGCTGCCGCGCCGCTGCCCGGCGCGGGGCGCGGGGTCGCCGGGCGTGTGGCTGAGGTGGGGAGCCGGCGGGCTGTCGCGGGCGCCACGGTGACGCTGCTGAACGAGCGCGGACAGGGCGTGGGGCGCGCGGTCACCGACGCGGAGGGCGGATTTCAGCTTCCGGTGCTCGCGCCGGGCCGGTTTCAGCTGCGCGCGGAGCGGGTTGGGTACCAGGCGTCCCTCTCGCAGCCCCTGACGATCGCCCCCAGCGACGCGGTGCAGGTGGAACTGTTCGTATCCACGGACGCCGTGGTGCTGGCGCCGCTCACGGTGGTTGCGTCGACGCGCGATGTGACGCGCAGTTCCCGGATGGCCGCGTTCGAATGGCGCCAGGAGCACCACCCCTGGGGCCGGTTCCTGGATCCCCAGCAGATTGCGCGCATCCGGCCGGTCCATGCCAGCGACATTCTGGCCCAGGTGCCCTTTGTGCGGATCTCCGGGAACCCTCCCGTGCGGCAGGCGACGATGCGCGGGCGCTTTGGCGACCGCTGCATGCCCACCATCTACGTGGACGGGCATCAGGTCCCGGCGCCGGCCGGCACCAACGATGCCCCGGACCGATCCTCGCCCGTGCTTGCGCCCTTTGCCCGGTCGTTCCCGACCAGTTCCCCGGCGGGTGCTTCAGACGCCGGTGTGAACCTGGATGAAATGGTGAGCGGCACCGACGTCGTGGCGGTGGAGGTGTACGACAAGCCGTTCGAAGCCCCGGCCGAGTTCGGCCCCTCCACCACGCAGATCAACTGCGGCGTCATCCTCGTCTGGACGCGCCAGCCCGGGCAGGCTGGCTGACGGGGTGAAGGTACGAAGGTACGAAGGTACGAAGGTACGAAGGTACGAAGGTACGAAGGGGCCGTCCGATCCGGGCGGCCCCGCGTGTATGTATGGTGGGAATGACCGGACTGGTGATGGAGAACGAACTCGGTTGATGAGGATGCGTGATCGCGCTCCAGAGCCCGATATTCTCACAGTGCCGCGGAATCCAGCCTCCAACTTTTCGAACCCGGACGCGGCATCCCGCCGGTCACGACGGTGCCGGACGATGCTTCCGGTTGCGGACGCACAGGTGCTTGGGGACGCCGCACACGGCCGGGCCGCCGAGTCCGCGCAGGCGGACTTTGTGTAGTTGTTGCCGCGAATTTATTCGCCCTTTGCGGCCGATTGCACGTTGCCAGCCCGGGCCGCACAACCATCATCCGCAGGCGGGCCGCACGTGCCTTACCTTCGCCGCCACCCCTGCTCCCTGATTGTCCCTCGTACACCACGATTGTACCATTTGATGGACATTCCGCTCGGCGGCTGTCCGTCATCCTATTCCTCAAGCGCCTGTGCCACAAAAACATACGTTCGATGCCCGACGTGGCGTCCATTTTGCGCGTTGTTTATCGCCGGATAGTTCATCTTCCGCCTCCTGCTCCGCACGACCATGTCCGATCATCGCCGACTCTTCGGCCTGACAATCCCCGCGCGCCGCGCGCTGATCCTCGCCCTTTTCGCCGCCGCGGCCCCGCACGCGGTGCATGCGCAGACGCTGCAGGGACGCGCCGTGGACCGCGCGACGCAGCAGCCCCTGGCCGACGCCGAGGTCACGCTGGTGGACGCGCAGGGCGAGGCCGCGGCCTCGGCGCGCAGCGGGGCGGACGGCAGCTTTCGCGTCACCGGCTCCGCGGCGGGCGCGTACCGGCTTACGGCGCGCAAGCTGGGCTACCAGACCATGCTTTCCAACGTGCTGCAGCTGGCGGAAGGCGAGGTGCTGCAGGTGGAAGCGCGGCTCACGCCGCAGGAGCCAGAAGCGGTCGCGGATGCGGGGGCGGCGGAGGGCGAGCGCGGCATCAGCGGCCGTGTGGCCGAGGAAGGGACGGGCCGCTCCGTCTCCGGCGTGTCCGTCACGCTGCTGAACGAGCGCGGGCAGAACATGGGGAGCGTGACCACGGACGGGGAGGGCAACTTCCACATTCCCGTGACCACGCCCGGCCGCTACTCGCTGCGCGCGCAGCGCATCGGATACCAGCGCTCCACCTCTTCCCCCATCACCGTGGTGCCCAGCGACGTGGTGCGGGTGGAACTGCTGGTCTCCACCGACGCGGTGGTGCTGGCGCCGCTCACCGTGGTGGCCGCCTCGCGAAGCGTGGTGCGCAATCCGCGGGTCGCGGCGTTCCAGTGGCGGCAGGAACACCACCCCTGGGGCCGATTCCTGGGGCCGGAGCAGATCGCGCGCATCCGTCCGTTCTACGCCACGGACGTGCTTCAGCAGGCGCCGGGGGTGCAGGTCATAGGGGGCGGGTTGAACCGGGTGCCCACCATGCGCGGCCGGTTTGGCGACCGCTGTGTCCCCACGTTCTACGTGGATGGGCACCGGTCCCTGGCCGGCAACGGGCTAGGGATCGACGACCTGGTGAACGGCTCCGACATCGCCGCCGTTGAGGTGTACGACAAGCCCTTCGAGGCGCCCGCGGAGTTCACACCGTCCATCGGGGAATCCACCATCAACTGCGGCGTAGTCGTCATCTGGACCCGCCCGCCAGGAGAGCGCGGCCGCTGAACGGGCAGGTAAGGCGAACTCCGGAGGCGCCGCACGGCTCCGCCGCTGTCCAAATCCCGCGGCGCGGCTGTCCGCATGAGTGGGCAGCCCGCTCGGGGCCAATCTCGTACCGATCCGCTAACGGATTGCGCTGCATCTGGATACGCAAACGGGGCGGCGTGGCGTCCATTTTGCCGCGTTTCACCGTCGGTCCGGTCCCGCACGTTCCCTTCTGCCTGCCCACGATCATGACGGATCGACACCTTTTCCTGGCCCGCACGCACCGCGCGCTGCTGTGCGCGGTTCTCCTCGCGGCCGCGCCACACACGGCGCAGGCGCAGACGCTGCAGGGCCGCGCCGTGGACCGCGAGACGCAGCAGCCCGTCGCCGGCGCCGAGATCACGCTGGTGGACGCGCAGGGCGAATCCGCCGGAACCGCCCGCAGCGGCGCGGACGGCAGCTTTCAGGTCGCGGGTACGGCGGCGGGCGAGTACCGGCTGGCGGCACGCAGTCCGGGGTACCAGGTGATGCTGTCCAGCGTGGTGCGGCTGGCGGAGGGCGAGGTGCTGCAGGTGGAGGCGCGCCTTACTCCGCAGCCGGCGGAAACCGCGGCGCTGCCCCGGGCGACGTCGCGCGGAATCACGGGCCGGGTGGTGGAGGCGGGGACCGGGCGCCCCGTGGGCAGCGCGGCGGTCACGCTGCTGAACGAGCGCGGCCACCACGTGGTCCAGGCCACGGCCGACGGCAACGGCAACTTTCACATCGCCGTGCCGCAGCCGGGCCGCATCCGGCTGCGCGCGGACCGCGTGGGCTACCAGCGCAGCACCTCCGAAGCCATTACCGTGGCGCCCGACGACACGGTGCGCGTGGAACTGCTGATGTCCACCGACGCCGTGGTCCTGGCGCCGCTCACCGTGGTAGCCGCGTCGCGCAGCGTGTCGCGCAACTCGCGGATGGCCTCGTTTCAGTGGCGCGCGGAGCACAACCCGTGGGGCCGGTTCGTGGGTCCGGAGCAGATCCGCCGCATCAACCCGATGTTCGCGACGGACATCCTGCAGCAGGTGCACGGCGTGCGGGTGGAGGGAAGCGGGCTGAACCGCTATCCCACCGTTCGAGGCCGGTTTGGCTCGCGCTGCGTTCCCACCTTTGTCGTGGATGGGCACCGGTCCTCGGGCATAAGCCTGGACGAGCTGGTGGGCGGCCCCGACATCGCCGCGATGGAGGTGTACGACCAGCCCTTCGAGGCGCCGCCGGAATTTCTTCCCGCGGGGAACCAGCTGGCCTGCGGCGTGATCGTGGTCTGGACCAAGCGCGCCACGCGGACCGGCGACTGAACGCATCGAAGTGCCGATGGGGAGCTGGAGAGGGGGGGGGCGGGGCCCCCCCCCGCCCCCCCCCCCCCCCCCCCCCCCCCCCCCCCCCACCGGCCTTGCTGCATCCACCCGCCGCACCTATTCTGTCCCGCTCAACCCGTACCCCTTAACCGTACACCGCGCACATGCCGGATCCGTTCGCGAGTGGTGGCCCCATGCTGCTGGCCGGCACGGCCAACCGCCCCCTCGCCGAAGAGATCGCCCGGGAGCTGGAGTACCCGCTGGGCGAGGTGACCATCAAGAAGTTCGCCGACGGCGAGATCTTTGTCCGCATCGACGAGAACGTCCGCGGACGCGACCTGTTCATCATCCAGAGCACCACCGCGCCGGGCGACAACATCATCGAGCTGCTGCTGCTGATCGATGCCGCCCGCCGCGCCTCGGCCGCGCGCATCCACGCCGTGGTGCCGTACTTCGGTTACGCGCGGCAGGACCGCAAGGACCAGCCGCGCGTGGCCATCGGCGCCAAGCTGATGGCCAACATGATCGTGAGCGCGGGGGCCGACCGGCTGCTGTCGGTGGATTTTCACCAGCACCAGATCCAGGGCTTCTTCGACATTCCCGTCGACCACCTGTACGCGTCGCCCGTGTTTACCCGCTACTTTCGCGAGAAGCGGCTGACCAACCTGGTGGTGATCTCGCCGGACGTGGGATCGGCCAAGATGGCGCGCGGGTTCGCCAAGCGGCTGGACGCCACCATGGGCATCATCGACAAGCGCCGCCCGGCCGCCAACGTGGCCGAGGTGATGAACGTGATCGGCGACGTGGAGGGCAAGGACTGCCTGCTCTCCGACGACATGATCGACACGGCGGGGACCATGGCCGAGGCGGCACACGCGCTCAAGAACCTGGGCGCCAACGACATCTACGCCTGCGCCACGCACGCGCTGCTCTCCGGACCGGCCGTGGAGCGGCTTTCCAAGGCGCCGTTCAAGGAGATCGTGGTCACCGACACGGTGCCGGTGCCGCGCGAAAAGCGCATCCCCACCCTCACCGTGCTTTCGGTGGGCGAGCTGGTTGGGCGCGCGATTCGCTACACGCACATGAACGAGTCGGTGAGCTCGCTGTTCGACTAGGATGGTTCGGGCCGGGCCGGGAAGGTGATGACGGGGAGCGGGACTGCCGGTGGCCGGATGGCTAGCGGGGCCGCTCCCGCAGACTGGAGGTACTGATGGCTTCATCCGCTACGTTGAAGGCCGCGCTTCGTTCCAGCGCGGGCAAGGGCACCGCGCGCAAGCTGCGCGCGGCGGGACAGGTTCCCGCCGTGCTTTACGGACATGGAGAAAAGCCGCGCCCGCTGGCGGTGAACGCGCACGAGCTGGGGCTGCTGATTGCCTCGGTGAACGTGGAAAACACGCTGGTGCGCCTGGACATCGACGGCGAGGGGCCGCAGGACGTGCTGCTGCGCGAGGTGCAGATGCACGCGTACAAGCCCGAGGCGCTGCACGTGGACTTCTTCCACGTTCACGGCGACGAGAAGCTGCACGTAAAGATCCCGGTTCGCCTTACCGGCACGCCGGTGGGTGTGCACACCGACGGCGGCATTCTGGACCACGTGCTGTATGATCTGGATGTGGAGTGCCTGCCGGGCAACATCCCGGACGGGGTGGAGATCGACGTGAGCAACCTGGCGCTGGGCGAGTCGGTGCGCGTGGGCGACATTCCGCCGCGCGAGGGCGTCAAGTTCCTGCAGGACGCGGAGCTGCCCATTGCGTCGGTGGTGGGATCGGCGGCGGCGGAGTCGGCGCTGGACGCCGACGCGACCCCCGCGGAGCCCGAGGTTCTGAAGGCCCGCAAGGGCGACGAGGACTGATTCGCGGGGTGCTGGAGCGCCTTCGGGCGCTCCTTTCCGCGACGGAGCGAGACGACGTGGCCGGGGCCAAGGTAATTGTCGGGCTGGGAAACCCCGGCCGCGAGTACGAACATACGCGCCACAACGCGGGGTGGTGGCTTCTGGATGCCCTGGCGCAGAGCTGGGGCATTCCCAAGTTCCGCGTGGAGAAGAACCAGGCCAACGCCACCACGCGGGTGGAGCCGTTCCAGGTTCGGCTCATCAAGCCGCTCACGTACATGAACCGCAGCGGCGGCGTGCTGGTGCCGCTCAAGCGCATGGGCGCCATGGACCTGACGCGCGACCTGTTGGTGGTGGTGGACGATGTGGCGCTGGACCCCGGCCGCGTGCGTTTTCGCCCCAGCGGCAGCGCCGGCGGGCACAACGGGCTCAAGTCCATCGAGCAGACGCTGGGCACGAAGGACTACCCGCGCCTGCGCCTGGGAGTGGGCCAGAAGCCCGAGGGGATGGATCTGGCCGCCTGGGTGCTGGGCGGCATGCCCAAATCCGACCGCAAGGCACTCGAAGAGCGCTTTCCCGACCTCATCCGCGCCGTAGAGATCTGGATGCGCGACGGGATCGAGGCGGCGATGGATGCGTGCAACAACTAGGTACGAAAGTACGATAGTACGAGGGTACGGAACCGTGTTGTGTGGTGACGCGTCGCACGGTGTGTCTGGCGATCGGTGTGAAGGGGTTTGTCGCGCGGGTGAGTGACGGGCGCGGCGCAGGCCTCTGCCCGGGCGATTGAAATCGCGGCTGCAACGGCACGAAGTCCGCCTGCGCGGACTGCACCCGCTGCATCGCGGCGCGTGGCGGCCATCCGGCGAGGCCGAGGATCGGGCAAACAGCGTCAACGTACTTTCGTACCCCGTACTTTCGTACCTTCGTACCTTCGTACCTTCGTACCGTCTTTCCACCCCCGCCGACCCCCGTTCCGCCGGCGTGGCGTCTTCCTTTCCGGCCCACTTCCTGCCCGTGGATGCCGCCGTGGACCTGACTCTCCTTACCGACTGGCTCTGGATCCTGGGCTTGCTGGGGCTCGGCGTCACCTACTTCATCTGGGACCGGCTGCGCAAGCTGCCCCCGGGGAACGAGGTGATGCGCGGGCTTGCCGCGCAGATCCAGTCCGGCGCGCTCGCCTTCGCGCGGCGCGTGGGCGTGGTGCTGGCCGCGTTCGTGGTCGCGGCGGCGATCCTTCTGTTCTTTGCGGCCGGGTTCCGGACGGCGGGGGCGTTCGTGGGCGGGGCGCTCTGCGCCATGCTGGCGGCGTTCAGCGGGTTGTTTGCCGCGGTGCGCGCCAACGTGCGCACGGCCGAGGCGGCGCGGTACCCCGGGCTTCCCGCGGGGCTGCGGACGGCGTTCAGCGGCGGCGCGGTGGCAGGGCTGGCCGTGGCGTCGCTGGCGGTGCTGGGGACGGGGCTGCTCTTCTTCATGGGGATCCGCCGGCCGGGGGTGTACGAGGAGATCCGCTTTCGTGAGTTCGCGGAGATCGTCAGCGGGTTCGCCATGGGGGCCAGCAGCATCGCCCTCTTTGCCCGCGTGGGCGGCGGCATCTTCAGCAAGGCCGCCGACATGGGTGCGGACCTGGTGGGGAAGACGGAGACCGGCATCCCCGAGGACGACGCCCGCAATCCGGCGACCATCGCCGACCTGGTGGGCGACTGCGCCGGCGACACTGCCGGGATGGGTGCCGACCTGTTTGAAAGCTGCGTCGCGGCCGTCATCGCCACCATCGCGGTGGGGATGACGGAGGCCACGCTGGGCGGCTACGAGAACCGCATCGCCGCCGTCTCGCTTCCCCTGTTCGCCATCGCGGTGGGGCTGATCGCCTCCATCGCCGGCGTCTACATCCTCCGCCACCTGAAGCCCGAAAGGCCCGCGCAGGCGCTGCGGACGGTGCAGCTGGCTTCGGCCGCCCTCTTCCTGCTGATCATGCTGGGCGTGGTGTACGCGCTGGGCTTCGACATGGCCGACGAGGCCACGGGGCGCGTGTACGGCTACTTTGGACCCTTCTGGGCGCTGCTGGCCGGCTCGGTGGCGGGCGTGGCGGTGGGCGCGGTGACGGCGGCGTTCACGGGGCCCGCGGCGGCGCGGCGCATCGCCGAGGCTTCGGCGACGGGGCCGGCGGCCAACGTGCTGGCGGGGATCTCGGCCGGCTTTCAGTCGTCCGTGCCCGCGCTGCTGGTGGTGTGCGCGGCCGTCGGCGTGTCGTACGCGGTTTCCGGGCTGTACGGGATCGCCGTGGCGGCGGTGGGAATGCTGGCGACGGTGGGGATCACCGTGACGGTGCACGCCTTTGGTCCCATCGCCGACAACGCGGGCGGCATCGTGCAGCTGGGCCACCTGGGGCCCGACGCGCGCCGGGTGACGGAGACGCTGCACACGGCGGGCAAGGAGTCCGGCTCCGTCATCACCGCCTTTTCCATCTGCTCGGCGGCGCTCACGGCGATCGCGTTGTACGCGGCGTACGCGTCGTGGGTGGGGCTGGAGGGGATCAACCTGATCGATCCCGTGGTGGTGATCGGCTTTCTGATCGGCGGCGTCATTCCGTTCGCGGTGGCGGCGCTGACCATCACGTCGGTGACCAAGGCGGCGGGGGCGGTGATGGCGGAGGTGCGGCGGCAGTTCACCGACACGCCGGGGATCATGGAGGGCACCGTGGCGCCGGATTCGGCGCGGACGGTGGACGTGGCCACCCGCTACGCGCTGCGCGAGATGATCGCGCCGGGGGTGCTGGCGGTGGCGGCGCCGGTGGCGGTGGGGGCGGGGCTGGGGGTGGAGGCGCTGGGCGGGATGCTGGCGGGCGCCACGGTGACGGGGGTGCTGCTGGCGCTGTTCATGGCCAATGCGGGGAGCGCGTGGGACATGGCCAAGCAGCAGATCGAGATGTCGCTGGCCGGCGGTGGTCGCGGCACCGACGCGCACCGCGCCGCCATCGTGGGCGACACCATCGGCGACCCGTTCAAGGACACCGCCGGCCCGTCGATGAACATCCTGATCAAGCTGATGAGCCTGGTGTCGCTGGCGCTGGTCCCCTGGCTGCTCAGCCTGCCCATCAACCGCGGCGCCGGCAGCCGCCAAGTGCTGGATCCGGAGAACATGGAAGCGATGCGGCAGGCCGTTTCCGCGTTCTTCGGTTGAGGTGCGCGGGATGCTCCGCCTCTGCGCCCTCGCGGCCGTGGCTGCTCTGCTGGCCGCCGCGCCCGCGTCTGCCCAGGCGCCTGCGGATGTCCCCGCCGCGTTCCGCCCGCGGCCACTGCCGGCGGAGCTGATCCCGGAAGCCGCCGTCTCGCCCCCCGTCGAGCTTTCCGTGGGCTCGGGGCGGCCGGTCTGGCTGCTGCCGGCGGTGGGGCTGGTGGCCGGGGCCGTCCTTTACCCCATGCTGGTGGATGGCGGCTGTGACGATAGGGACTGCATGCTCTACGTCCCCGAGCCGGTGACGGGGGCGATCATCGGGCTGCTGGGCGGGATCACCGTCGAGGTGGTTCTCATGGCCGTGGACGAGGCGAAAGACTCCGATCCCGCAGTGGCCGTACCGCCGGGCTGACTGCACGGTAACCGATAGATCGGCGTCGAGAGTTGCGGGAGGTATTCAGTGGCAAAGAAAGAACTCCGCACCGTAAAAAAGTCCAGCGATACGGGGCGCCTCAGCCGCGCGGAGGTCCGCTCCGCGGTGATTGCCGTACGTGACGAGCACAGGGCTCGAGGCCGCAGCGACGGCAGTATCCGCCAGAGCTTGGATCAGTCGTCGTTCGCTTCGACGACCGGCAGCCAGTCCTGATCTTACGCGACGGAACTGGAGGCCGGGCAGCTTGGCGCCGGGTCGCGCTCGCAACGTTGCATCGGTTACAGCTATTTCCCTTCCGCCGCAGATCACGATGGCTTCTTTCTTCTCCCGCACGCGCCGGTTCGGCTTCCTGGCGTTTTTCGTCCTGTTCACGAGTCCGCTGCACGCGCAGCAGGTGCGGAGGACCGCGGCGGTCGAGCGTCTCGCACCGCCACCGCCACCGCCGCCGCTGGGTGCCGTGCTGGTGCCGCCCGCCGCGGCGAGTGACGCGCGTCTCAGCGTTGCCGTGAAAGAGCGGCCGGTGTGGATGTTCCCCGCGATCGGTGCCGCGGCGGGGGCCCTGATCGGGCTGGCGGTGGGCGGCGGCTGCGGCGACAAAGACTGTACGGTCGACATTCCGCCGTCGCTGCTGGGCGCGGTGTACGGCGGCGTGATCGGGCTGGTGGTGGAGATCGCGATCTGATGATGGCCCGCCCGCCACGTCGCGGCGGCGGCGCGGGTTGACTGCATCCGCCGATGCGGCTACGTTTTCGGCACGGCCGGGCCCCTGTTGGGTGCCCGGCTCCTTCGTTTTTGGACGCTACTGAATCTCGGTCGATCGATATGCTCAAGCTGGGGATCGTAGGGCTGCCGAACGTGGGCAAGTCCACGCTGTTCAACGCGCTGACCGCGGCGGGCGCGGACGCGGCCAACTACCCGTTCTGCACGGTGGAGCCGAACGTGGGGATGGTAGAGGTGCCGGACCCGCGCGTGGACCTGCTCGCCGAAAAGGTGCAGCCGCAGCGGGTGCTGCGCGCCACCGTTCAGTTTGTCGACATCGCGGGGCTGGTCAAGGGCGCGTCGGAGGGCGAGGGGCTGGGCAACCAGTTCCTGGCCAACATCCGCGAAACCGACGCCGTCGTCCACGTGGTGCGCTGCTTCGACGATCCCGACGTGGTGCACGTGATGGGCGACGTTGACCCGGTGCGCGACCGCGAGGTTATCAACCTGGAACTGGCGCTAGCCGACCTTGCGGTGGTGGAGAAGCGGCTGGAGAAGTCCCGCAAGTCCGCCCGCGGCAACGACAAGGAGGCGCTGGCGGAGCTGGGCCTGCTGGAGCGGCTGGTGGAGACGCTGGGCGCCGGCGACCCGGCGCGCACCGTGCAGGCCAGCGACGACGAGCAGCGCATCCTTCGCTCGTACAACCTGCTGACGGCCAAGCCGGTGCTGTACCTGGCCAACGTGGCCGAGGACGACCTGCCGGAGGGCGACAACCCGCACGTCCGCGCGCTGCGCAAGGCGGTGGAGGAAAGCGGCGAGCAGGCCGAGATCATCCCCATCAGCAGCAAGATCGAAAGCGAGCTGGCGGAGCTTCCGGACGAGGAGAAGAAGGAGTTCCTGGAGTCGCTGGGCATCACCGAGCCCGGGCTGCACACGCTGATCCGCGCCGGCTACCGGCTGCTGGGGCTGCAGGTGTACTTCACGGCGGGCGAAAAGGAAGTGCGCGCCTGGGAGATCCCCGTCGGCGCCAAGGCGCCGGAGGCGGCGGGCGTCATCCACAGCGATTTCGAGCGCGGCTTCATCCGCGCCGAAACTGTGGCGTTCGCCGACTTCGAGAAGCTGGGGAGCGTAAAGGCCGCGCGCGAGCAGGGGCTGATGCGGTCGGAAGGCAAGGAGTACGTGGTTAAGGACGGGGACATCCTGCTCTTCCGCTTCAACGTCTGAGTCGCGGTACGAGGGTACGAAAGTACGAAAGTACGAAAGTACGAAAGTACGAAAGTACGAAAGTACGAACGGGGCCGCCTGCATCACGCGGGCGGCCCCGTTCTCGTCTGTCAGCAGGATCCGCAACGGAATGGGCTCACACGGAGTCAACGGAGATAACGGAGTTTTCTCGTGCCGTTTCCCCTGCTCTCGCGGTTCGAAGGCTGATTCGCGCCTGATCCGACGACGGAGGTGAAGCGCGTGCGCAGACCGCCGTCGCGCGCACGGGCCCGACGCGTTCGCAACGGAATCTACCCCGCGCACGGGTGGCGGCTTATCTTCGCGGGCCCACCCCGATTCCACGATTCAGGAACGCCCATGATGCGCAGGCTGCTCGTTCTGATGCCCTTGATCCTCGCCGCCGCGCCCGCCGCCGCCCAGCCTGCCTCCGGACGCCCGGTGGACTGGGAGGCGCTGCGGGGCGAGGCGGTGCAGATCCTTTCCGAGTACATCCGCATCAACACCACCAACGCGCCCGGCAACGAAAAGGCGGGCGCGGAGTACCTGGCGCGCATCCTGGAGCGCGAAGGAATCGAGGCGCAGATCCTGGACGAGGAGGTGCTGGGGGCCGGCCGCGCCAACCTGTACGCCCGGCTGCGCGGCGACGGATCGAAGCGGGCGATCGCGCTGGTGCACCACATGGACGTGGTGCCCGCCTCGCCGCAGCACTGGACGGTGGACCCGTTCGCCGGGCTGGTGCGCGACGGCTACGTGTGGGGGCGCGGCGCCATCGACATGAAGGGCGATGGCGTGGCGCACCTGATGGCCATGATCGCCCTCAAGCGCAGCGGCGTGCGGCTTACGCGCGACATCGTCTACATCGCCAACGCCGACGAGGAACTGGGTTCCACCGGCGCGGTGGCCTTCGTGGAGCGGCACGCGGACCTGCTGCGCGACGTGGAGTACCTGATCACCGAGGGCGGCGACATCCCGGTCGAGAACGGGCGGCTGCAGTTCTACGGCGTGGGCGTGGCGGAAAAGCGCACGCTGTGGCAGCGGCTGCGCGTGGCCGGCACGCCCAGCCACGCATCGCGCCCCACGCGCGAGAACCCGGTGCCGCGGCTGGTGGCCGCGCTGGCCCGCATCGCCCAGCACGAGACGCCGCTGGAGGTTACGGCGGGGGTGGACAAGTACTTCCGCGACATCTCGCGCAACTACCAGGGCCAGCAGCGCGCCTGGCTGGCGGACGTGCGCGCCGCGCTGGGGGACCCGGCCGCGCGCGAGTGGATTCTGAGCGACGTCTACTGGAACGCCATCCTGCGCAACACCATCTCGCTTACGGTGCTCACCGGCAGCAACAAGACCAACGTAATCCCCGCCGAGGCCGTCGCCGAGATCGACATCCGCCTGCTGCCCACGGCGAACCCGGATTCCGTGCTGGCCGCGCTCAAGGCCATCGCCGCCGATTCGGCCGTCACCTGGCAGACGCTCATGCCGCCCAAGGCGCCGCTGGAGAACCCGGTGGATACCGACCTCTTCCGCGCCATCGAGCGCGCCGCGCACGACCGCGATCCGGGCGCGCTGGTGACCACGCCCATGTTCACCGCCGCCAGCGACCGCCCCACCTACCGCCGGCTGGGGATCATCACCTACGGCCTGGACCCGTTCAAGGTAGAGAACGCCGAGCACCAGAAGATGATGCACGGCAACGACGAGCGCCTGAGCATCGAGAACCTTGGCTGGGGCACCCGGTTCATCTACGACATCCTTCGCTACGCGCAGTAACGCGGTACGAAGGTACGGGGTACGAGGGTACGAAGGTACGAAGGTACGAGGGTACGAAGGTACGAGGGTACGAGGGTACGAAGGTACGAAGGTACGAAGGTACGAAGGTACGAAGGTACGAGGGTACGAGGGTACGAACATCAAAGGGCCGTCCGCGGATCATGCGGACGGCCCTTCGTCGTGCGTCGGTCGATTCAGTGGATTGAAGGAAGACGATCCGCGCGGCTTGGCCGAACGGTGATGATGGATGTGCGGATCGCGCTCAAACCCGGCGGCACCACCGACAGCGCGTGCTTTACCTGCTCGGCCATCTCCGTTTCGCCGCCGTCCGCTTCGTAGATGGATGCGTGGCGCGTGGTGCGAAGCTCGTCGAAGACGCGCCCATGCGGCCGCGGGGCATCCTACAGCTTCTGGAGCGCATAGAAAGCAGTGTAGTGGTTCGCCGTGCTTTTTACCCGTAGCCCATGAGCGGCGAGGACGGTGATAGTCGCCTGAAGCGCCGCGGTGTACGCGCGCTGAAACGCGCCGTCGCTGGAGATCCCGGAAATGTGCGCGTCAGCATAGGAAGCAGCGGCTTTGTGCCAGAATGCAACCACGTCTTCGTCATCGAACTCAGCGCGTGCAAGACTACGCTCTTCGACCAGCCGATCGATGTCCTCCTGACTCATTCCGCCCCTTTCCGCGCAAGCAGCGTCTCATCGCCCACAAGCCACTTTTTTGGACCCGCGAGGACCGATCGAAGAAAGCCTCCCGTGCGCCGTGCCTCCAGCTTTTCACGCGTGTAGCGGCTGACGTTGACCTCGCGGTTCAACAACACGGATGCCTCCAGCGTTTCGCCTGCCAGAGCAATCCGCGTATCCATGTCCAGCGTCTCGCCAAGCACGAACACGTCGATGTCGCTGTTCTCGTGCATGTCGCCGCGAGCGCAGGATCCGTAGATGAACGCCGCGTCGATTCCGGGCACATCGGCAAGCGCCACGCGCAGCAACTCGGCAGGCTCGGCAAACTGGCGGACCATCTCGCGCAACACGGACCAGCGCGGGTGCCCCGTGACTGCCCGGTACCGCACAAGCCGGCCGTCGCGCTCACGCTGCACCATCCCCAGGCTCTGGAGCCGCGTCATCTCGTGCTGCAGCGACCGGCTCGACACGCCGGTCACCCGCTGGAGGGCGCGGAAGTGCAGCGCTGCATCCGGATGCAGCACGAAGTAGATCACCACGGCCGCCAGCGCTCGGGACGCCAGCACGGCCGCCAGTGAGTCATCCTGCCGGCGAGTTGCAGAGGGTTGGGTGTTCATGCACTACAATGTAGTGCAATCAAGGTTGACGAACAACGAGCCTGACTGTTGAGATCAGGTCGCCGGGCTGCGAGATTGCCGCCCCGGGAAGCATCTGCAACGACGGCGGACGGAAGACGATGAGCGACGAGAACGGGGCGGGGCAGCCGCTGGACCTGCTGCTGCGGCTGCTGGATCTGGAGCGGCTGGAGATGAACCTGTTTCGCGGGCAAAACCGAGACATCGGCTCGGGGCGGGTGTTCGGGGGGCAGGTGCTGGCGCAGTCGCTGGTGGCGGCGGGACGCACGGTACAGGGGCGGCAGGCGCACTCGCTGCACGGCTACTTCATGCTGCCGGGCGACGTGCGCACGCCCATCGTCTACCAGGTGGACCGTATCCGCGACGGGCAAAGCTTTACCACGCGCCGCGTGCTGGCCATCCAGGAGGGGCGCGAGATCTTCTCCATGCTCTGCTCCTTTCACGTGGACGAGCAGGGGATCGATCACGGCGCCGCGCCGCCTGAGGTGCCGGCGCCCGAGGCGCTTCCCCGCGAGCTGGACCTGGTGCGGGCGATGGCGGAGCGCATTCCCGAGCCCGTGCGCGACGTGTACACGCAGGACCGGCCCATCGACTTTCGCCCCGTGGCGCCGGTGGACCCGTTTGCGCCGCAGGTGCAGCCGCCGCTGAAGCACGTGTGGTTTCGCGCGGACGGCGAGATGCCCGACGAGCCGATCCTGCACCAGGCGGTGCTGGCGTACGCGTCGGACTACGGGCTGCTGGGCACGGCGCTGCTGCCGCACGGCCTGTCGTTTCTGATGCGCCGCGTGCAGGCCGCCAGCCTGGACCACGCCGTGTGGTTCCACCGCCCCTTTCGCGTGGACGAGTGGCTGCTGTATTCCACCGATGCCCCCGCCGCCGCCGGCGCGCGCGGCTTTACCCGCGGCTCCATCTTCACGCGCGAGGGGACGATGGTTGCCTCTACCGCGCAGGAGGGTCTGCTTCGCCTGGTCGCCAGAAAGCCAGCGGGCGAGTAATGGAGCCGTGTGGACCCGGAGCCGCGCGGCGCGCTGCGGCGGCCGCCGTTGTGCCGGTTCGATAAAAGACGTGCCTCACGCGGAGAGAGAGAAAAGGAGAGAGCGGTTCTCTCCGTGTCTCTTCATCTCTGCGTGAGGCGAGTTGTTGTGAGCCTGGCGGGGAGCGACGGTTCCCGCGGATGCGCGGTCATACCAAATCCGGAAAAAGAGTTTGCATTCAGTTGAGCGTTGAGGGCCACCAGTGGTAGAAGGTGAGCCCTCGCAGGAAGTCCTGCATCTCCGTCATCTGACAGCAGCGCCGGGCCAGCACATCTTCGAGTTCCTGGATGGACTCGAACCAGCGGTTCGCCAGCGGCTCGTTGCTGATCGGCCATAGCCGCTCCGTCGGCTGCAGTTCTGGCGAGTAGGGAGGCTGCTCGATAAGCGTGACGCCCGGTGGGGCGTGCACCTCGTCGGCCGTGTGCCACCCCGCGCCGTCCAGGACCAGCATCAAGCGCTTGCTCTCGTCAAAGCCCTGCTCTTCGATGAACGCGGCCAGCACCGACGCGAACACCGGCCCCGTCAGCTCGGGAACGATCCAGAACGACGTCCTCCCGCTCTCCGGGTGCACGAACGCCATCACGTACACCCACTGGTAGCGCGGCCGCACCACGGCTTTCGGACGCTTGCCGCGCGGTGCCCACACACGCCGCAGGATGGGAATGAGCCCGACGCGGTGCTCGTCCATG